>CAJUEK010000017.1 GCA_910585445.1 uncultured Bacteroidales bacterium
CAAATATACACAAAGCCTCGGCAGAGGCAAAATTTATTTTGACTCTGCCGAGGCGCCGGTATAATATATGAGCGTCAGCTCAAATATACGAAAAGCTGAGAGCAAAATCAACAAACTTGTTTGATTGATTTTGCCGAACCGTATTCTATATATGAACTTTAGTTCAAATATACGAAAAGTCGAGAGCAGAAGCAAAGCTTGCTGGGATTCATTGACAACTCATGGCAAGACATGCACCAAAAGCAGCTAAAATAGTAGCGCAGTACCTCTGTTAATGTGCAAAATGTTAACGTATTTGTCCCGTAATTATTGAAAATCGTTATCCGTAATTTGCAAATTGATATTAAATCATTATCTTTGCAACAGACATCAGAAATTTTTTCGTGTCTATTTGTTAAGTTCGTTTTATATACGGCAGGATTCCTTGGGGAGGGGATCCTGCTAATTTTTTATTTTTTGGCCGCTCTCCATTCCCGTATGAAAAAAAAATCGTACCTTAGACGCGCTTTTGCCACGATATTGAATAATTATTAACATAAAAACTCAAACAAATGAACAAAAACAAGACAAATTGGGTGGCGATTCTCACGATGATGTTCCTTTTCGGAATGATTTCTTTCGTGACCAACCTTGCCGCTCCTATCGGAACCATCTGGAAGCAGGCTCCAGGCATTGACGGCTCCAACACATTGGGGATGATGGGTAACATGATGAACTTCCTTGCATATCTTCTCATGGGTATTCCTGCAGGCAAGCTCATAACCAACTACGGTTACAAAAAGACCACGCTCATCGGTGTCGGAGTCGGATTCTTCGGAGTTCTCATCCAGTTCCTTTCCGGAAAAATCGGCGTAGGGGCGACTTTTGCCGGACTTCCAGCCAATTTCTTCGTATATCTTCTTGGCGCTTTCATTTGCGGATTCTCCGTATGTATCCTCAACACTGTCGTAAACCCTATGCTTAACCTTCTCGGAGGCGGCGGAAACAGGGGCAACCAGCTTGTTCAGATCGGAGGAACGTTCAACTCCCTCATGGGAACGCTCACACCTATGCTCGTGGGTGCGCTTATCGGTGCCGTTACCAAGGAGACTGCAATCTCAGACGTGAATACGGTCCTTTACATTGCAATGGCAGTATTCGCTGCGACGTTTATAATCCTTACATTCGTTCCGTTCGTCGAGCCTCAGCAGGAGAAGTCTGACGCGTCTGTCAAAGTGCTTCTCAGATACAAGCATCTTGTTTTCGGTGTTATTGCCATCTTCCTTTACGTAGGTGTAGAGGTCGGAATACCGGGAACACTCAATTTCTACCTTACAGAGAATCTTGGTGCGGCCAATGCGGCGACTATCGCAGGTTTCGTTGCAGGAACTTACTGGTTCCTCATGCTTATCGGACGTTTCGTGTCAAGCTTCATCAGCGGAAAGGTTTCAAGCCGTGTCCAGCTGACTGTGACTTCAGCAGTTGCTGCTGTCTTTGTAGTAGGCGCCATGTTCTCTGAGAATGTGCAGGTTTCAATGCCTGTGTTCACAGGTGCCGGTTTTGACATGGTTAATGTTCCTCTTACAGCTCTTCTGCTTGTGCTCTGCGGTCTCTGCACATCTGTAATGTGGGGTACAATCTTCAATCTTTCAGTCGAGGGACTCGGCTCACATTCTGCTCTT
This sequence comes from uncultured Bacteroidales bacterium, assembly GCA_910585445.1. Taxonomy (GTDB): domain Bacteria; phylum Bacteroidota; class Bacteroidia; order Bacteroidales; family UBA932; genus Cryptobacteroides. The sequence goes on from CAJUEK010000017.1 coordinate 1,662, forward strand.
GCCTCCGGTCTGTTCATGACTATGGTTGTCGGCGGCGGTGTGCTTCCGCTTCTGCAGAATGCCATTGCTGATGCCACAAACTTCATGGTCAGCTATTGGGTGGTCGTTGCAGCCTTGATTTATATCCTCTGGTTCGCCCTTCTCGGTTCAAAGGTGAAGAAAGCATAAGTCTTATAATAAATAAAGATAGAAAATGAATTCACAGTTTGTAGTTGGAATTGATGTCGGCGGCCAGACTACCAAGCTCGGCGTGGTTGACGCGAGAGGCACTGTGCTTGCCCAGACAGTAATCCGTACAGATACTTATACAGATGTAGAGCCTTATATTGCCGAACTGGCTGAGGCCCTGAACAAGATTATAAAGGAGTCCGGATGCGAAGGTGACATCCGCGGAATCGGCGTCGGGGCTCCTAACGGAAACTATTATACAGGTACTATCGAGAATGCCGTTAACCTTTCCTGGGGCGGCAGCAAGACAATCAAGTTTGCCCAGCTCCTCTCGGATGCTATGAACGGACTTCCTGTAGCCCTTACGAATGACGCGAATGCCGCTGCCGTAGGTGAGATGACCTATGGTGCCGCAAGGGGAATGAAGAATTTCATCATGATTACCCTCGGTACAGGTGTCGGAAGCGGAATCATCATCAACGGAGAGGTCGTTTATGGACATGACGGATTTGCCGGGGAACTTGGACATGTTACAGCTGTAAGGAGCAATGGACGCTCATGCAATTGCGGCAGGACAGGATGTCTTGAGACATATGCCTCTGCAACAGGCGTGGCGCGTACTGCAAGAGAATGGCTGGAGCTTACTGACGAGCCTTCTGTCCTGAGAAGCCTTGACAACATCACGTCTAAGGATGTGTATGAGGCTGCCAAGGAAGGTGACAAGCTTGCTCTCAAGATTTTTGAGTTCACAGGAAAGATTCTCGGCCGTTCGTTTGCAGACTTCATCGCATTCAGCGCTCCGGAGGCCATCGTGCTTTTCGGAGGTCTTGCAAGGGCAAAGGAATATCTCCTTGCACCTATCGAGGATGCCATGAATGCCAATGTCCTTCCTTTGTGGAGAAATAAGGTCAAGATAGTGTTCTCACAGCTTAAGGAATCGGATGCTGCCATTCTCGGAGCATCTGCACTCGCTTGGGAATTGTAATATTCGATTGGCTTTTGATACCGGCGGCCGGCTTCCTTCAAAGGAGCCGGCCGTTGTTGTAGTAAAACGGTTTAAGAATCGGCCAAAATTTTTACCGAATACTCCCCAAAAGAAAAACGGTAAAAAATCGCACGATATTTACACCGTTTTTCAATTGTTGTTTGCCGGCCGGTGACATGACGCTACTGTTTACGGACTTCTTCCGGCTCAAGTAAAAACCATGTCGGAAAATCAATTCAGACTTGCCGTCCTGTTTCCAAAATTATGTTTCAGAGTTGCTCATTGCCATCTTCAAATCTCGCGTAATGCTCTCGGATTATAGCCAAGCTTTTCCATATCCGGGACAGATTTTCTTGTCCTGAAATAAGTTTGACGATGATTGGACAATAAGTTCTTCCCTGTTTTGTAACAATTTGTATCTTAGTGGATTAAGGCTTGGTGGGCATGCGGATTTGCTTACCTGTGATTGTGTGTATTATTGAATGATAAAGTTTTAGTGTTGACGACTACAATCGGCAGCATGCCAATAAAAATGGGGGCAGCTCAACAAAAAAAGTCTCCGCTCCAAATCACATGGGGCGGAGACCGGTTGAAATATCATTATGATATCAATATTTATGAAAACTAATTAAGTGCGGTTTAGGATTGTACCAATACCGTGCCAAATGGAAAAATTATCCGACATTATGGCATAAAATTCATGTGGCTGAATAAAAACATGCTTGCAATTGAATGCTAAGGCCGGGATTGTCCTCAAAATATATTATTCAGCACCTCGAAACAGCTTACAGCCGTGCATGTCTGGATGCCAGATGCATTCTGTAGCCTGTCGAGCGGGCAAAAATAAGCCACTGTGCAAGGAAATATGTCACAAGGACCAGATAATCACGGTAGGTAACAGGGCTGATGAATTTGTTCCATGCAAGTGTGAAATCGGAAAACACGAAAAGGACGGCTCCGAGCGCGAAGAGACAGCTGCGCTGCATAAGTGCGCCTACAAGCATAAGGCAGATTAGAGTTGCATATATCCCTGTGCCAGTCCCTATCATCGCCCCTTCCTTGAGGAACGCCTGGGGGATTATTCTGCAAAACGCGAAAGTCAGAAGGGCTGCTGCGCAAATTACAATGGTTGTGAGATAGCCTTTGCGTCTGCCGGTCATTTTCATGTCATTGCGGAGATATCTTCCTATGAAATAAACGATGTAGAAAATATGCCCAAGTGCAAAGAAAGTCATCTGCCACAGGAAATTGCCGCATGAACCCATATAGTCTCCGGCTGCGGAGAAAATGAGGGCCGCGCTTATTTGCCAAGGGCACAGCCAGAGTGATGCCAAGGCCAGTGTAGCTACAGGAAGGGTTATTTTGTGAGGAATTTCAGCAGGCATGAAAAACAAGATGCTGAAACATAAAAAGAGACCGGTAGCCGCTATGACGACAGGTCCTCTGAATTGTTCTTTTATTCCGAATGTACTCATATGACAATATTTTATTAGCCAAATATAGCCAAAGCTGAGAGCAAAACGTCAAGCTTGCTTGTAAGTTTTGCCGAAGCCAAGGCGTATATATACACGAAGTTCAAATATAGCCAAAAGCGATAGCAAAAATCAAACTTATTCGTATAATTTGCCGAAGTGACAGACAAAAAAGTCATGCTGCAACCAAACCTGAAGCCCGAAATACCCCTTAAAGGTCGTGAGCGAACAACAAAACAGCCCACCGGGCTTTCGTGGCGAGCACAAGACGACAGTTTTCGCGGCTTGAGAGAGTCAGTATTTCAAAAAAAAGAGGGTGGCCCCAAAAATCATTTTCAGGTCACCCTCCAATACACTATACAAAAAATCAGTATGCCTCCTCCCGCACAGACTTCGGAATGGACGTGCGCACATAACGTGAACTTTCATGATGCTGCGCTGACGGATCTTGCTGTCCGGCCTGGTTTGTGGACATGCAGGACATGACAAGCGCATTTCCTCCGTCTTCAATGGAAATGGCATATGGACTTGCCCATGGGGTCGATTTCTTTCCGTCATACAGTCCGCTCAGTATCTTCCCCTCAAGCGTCCATGTTCCATCATATCTTTTGAAACGCCTTTCGTCAAGCCTCTGGTATAACTCGAAAGTGCCGTCTTCCTCAAATGCCACATAAACACTTACTTCAACCGTTTCAGAAGCTTTTACGACAGCGTTTCCGCCGAGACTCTCAGCGGATTCCAGTTTCCATTCCCCGGTTATGTCCGGAGAAACCATTTCCTCTGCAGCCGGCTTCCGGCAAGAAGGAAGCAACAGTATCGTGGCAATCGCTGCCGATATTGTGATGATATTATGTCTCATAATCAATCTTTATTAATGAACATTGCTAAAGCCAGCCGTCGGTGACTCCAGCATGATGACGTGCCATTACTGAAATTTCCTTGGAAATCTCCATTCCTCCCATAGTGTTGCCCCCTCCGAGTGCAGAGCCTCCCGCGATGGCCTTTATGGTAATCTTGGCGCATCCGGTCTTATTAGGACAGATGACAAGACGTCCGGAAGATACTGAAGGAGCCTTCTCAAGTCCAAGAGCCTCAAGACCTTTGCCGGAAACCGAAACTCCTGTATATGTGAGATTCTTGGCATCTGAGCCGAAATACCCGGTAAGGCTTATGGACGACTCCTCGCCGACCGGTATCATCTGGCAAGGAGTGCCTTCAATCTGCATCAGCAACTTCCACGCATTGATTGTCCCCGTTCCCATCTTGCCTTTGTACGGCCTGAGTTCGAGATCTCCCCATACAAGGTAATCCCCAGTACCGACATTTGTCCTCTTCGTTCCGGAGAGACGGTGGTCAATGGCATCTACGGAAGTCAGTATCATTGAAACCATCTGCTCGTGAGTGAAATGCAGGCCGAGCTTCTTGGCATATGCAAGAGCAAGTGCAGCCACGCCGGACACGTGCGGGCACGCCATTGAAGTTCCCTGCATCCAGCCGTATTCTCCGTCCGGGCCTGGCGGTATGGTTGAAAGCACAGTCCCTGTCTCACGTATCTCTCCTCCTGTAAAATACTCTCCTCCCGGGGCTGCCACATTGCAGCCTGGGCCATAATTCGTATAATATGCAGGCAGATTGTCAGATGCGATTGACGTTACCGATATTATGTCCCCGCATGCACCGGGATAGGCCGAAACCGGTGCGCTGTCATTACCCGAGGCAAAGATTACGAGATTCCCGTCCATAACCTGAGGCAGATTGTCAGCTTCCATAAAATACCTGATGGCATCATATTCCACGCTGTAGTACCTCTGGTCCATATACTCTTTGTCAGACATGAATATACCGGCCGGATATCCGTATGAGCATTGCAGGATACATGCTCCGTTATCTGCTGCATATTTGATTGCTCGTGCGCATGCATCCGGGGTGCATCCTTTGTCACCCTCGAAAATCTGGCATGACATGATTTTCACTCCGTCTCCTTTGCCGCTTCCTCCCGCTATTCCGCACACACCAGTCCTGTTGCCGTTCACTGCTGCAATGGTTCCCGCGACATGAGTGCCGTGGCTGCCCGGTGTCACAGGGCCGTTGCTCACGAAATTATATCCGTGATAATCACCAGCATATCCGTTCCTGTCTTCATCATTACCTTTCTCGCCCTCATTGGTCCACATGTTGGTGGCAAGGTCCGGGTGGTCAAAGCATACGCCTTCATCAACTACTGCGACAATAATGGAAGGGTCTCCCGCCGTGAGGTTCCATGCATCTTTCACATTGATGTCGGCTCCGGCAACGGCCGTAGGGGCGATCGTCTTGCTTCCTGTATTTATGTAATGCCACTGGTCGGCAAGCGACGGATCATTAAACGGTGCCTCTACGGCAGCTGACAATGCCGGCCGTGGACCCTGGTAGGGGAATACGACACCGTCAGACGCTTTCTTGACCTGAGTACAGAACTGTACACGCACAATCTCCGGGGAGCCGGCAAGAGCCTGTGCGGCATTATCGGCCCCGATGCTGTCGGGCAGCGACACCTCATACCACCTGTGCAGGCCGTATTGCCGTGCACGTTCCTCCGTGCGCTCAACAGGGGGGAACACCCTTCTTACATGCAGGGCACCGACTTCTCCGAAAATTCCGTCTGATAATGGAGCCTCGCTTTCTTCAATTGACTCGGCCAGCTTTTCCCCGACAAACACAATCAGTTTGTCCTGCTCTGCCCTGGCGCTTCTTAATATTATCTTATCTTGAATGCCTGTTTTTACGGCAGTTTGCGGAGATAGTCCGGTTTCGTCAAGCCGGGAGCATCCTGCCGCACAAATAAGCAGCATCATGGATGCAATGTTTTTGATTGTAGTCATATACCATTAATTATGTGAGACATAGGTATAAAGCAAACCCTAAAAGTTATGTTGCATGACTTTTAGGGTTTGTCTCATACCTGCGTGTCCGGACTATTTAAGAAAAACCGCCCTTTCACATTTCACAAGGTCAGCATTCACGGACGGAATGTTTTTCCCGTTGAGCTTTGCATTGCGGCCAGGCTTCGCTGAAATCTTGTCGAGCACTGCATTAATCGCGGCAGTCGCGGAGGCTCCGCGTGTCACAGATTCAACCTTGAAAGTACCGCCGAAGGTATAGCCCATGTACTCGCCAACTCCAGCCAGGTTCCCTTCTGCATCAGCGATAGGCTTGAACAATGCATAAGTTAAATCGAAATCGGCCGTAGGCACAAGCTTGGTAGGATTCGGGTACTGGTCGTATGTGAATGCAACAAGCTGCATGCTCAGGTTGTCTTCAGACAGCAGACAATATACAGGATTGTCTGCTATGCTGCCGTTATCTCTTGTGTAAGTATAGAAAATTACACCTTTCGGTCCCTCGGCAGTCTCAAAAGAACATCTGTAGACCGGAGCGATGGCTGCTACTCCTATTTCACCGAAATTGTAAAGATTTACAATATGGTCTGGTCCTGTCTCAATCTTTGCGCCTTCCAGTTCCGGCTCCCACATGAATGTGCCCCAATTGTCTGACTCTCCGATGAGGCCCTTCATTCCTCCGTTGCCGGGGTTGTCTTGAGAATCCGCAAAAATCCATGTCTCGCTATGAGGGCCGGTACCGCTGTTGGAGGCAAGAATGCCTGAAGCGGTCCAGTAGCCGCAATAGTCACCGAACGAGGAATTCTGGAATACGATGAAATCAAGAGTGGATTTTCCTGATGCCGAGGTAATTGTGACTACATCTGAACGGTATGCAAGGCTTGCGTTGTCAGCGGCTGTTACGCCTATGGAGAATGTTCCCGGCTCGCCGGCTGTCTCTGCAATGGTAATCCAGTCTGCTTCAGTGGCTGCGGTCCATGCCTCTACAGCGATGAAGTCCAGTTTTGCTGAACCGTTTGTCGCGTAAACGAGAACCTGGCCGGCATCTTCTGAGTCAGTTGTGTATGCCAAGGTGCTTGTCGCCATTTTCTGTGACACCGTGAACACGACTTCCTTATTGCCACCTGATACTTTCACTGAGGCAGTACGGTCTGCATCGACATTGACACCAGCTGAAATCTTGACTGCAACTTCAGAGGAAGCTTTTCCGCTTGATGCAGAAAGTGTGAGCCATGAGGCTTCTGTGCTCGCAGTCCAGTCGGATACGGCAGAAAATTTGATCTCTGCCTCTCCTCCCAATTCAGGCAAATTAACCTTGTCGCTTCCTATGACAGAAACCCCGTTGATGAATTTCTGTTGTACCGTATATGTCAATTCTGCTGTTCCGCATACTATCTTTACCTGTGCCGTACGGTCAGCCTCAATGTTTACAGGTGCGGTTATGCTGATTGTATTGTCATATGAAGCCTCGCCAGATGTCTTGGAAAGCGTAAGCCATGAGCCTGTGGATGTGGCGCTCCAAGCCTTTGTTGCAGAGAATTTCAACTCGGCCGTCCCGCCATTCGCATCAAGTTCAACAGATGTTTCACCAAGAGCTGCGATTTTGTCACTAAGTACTTGAGTGATAGTAAAGACAAGTTCCTTATTATCGGAGTGTATCACAATATCCCCGCTTCTGTCACCCTCAAGGTCCGAATTTTCATCCACTGTGACTGTAAGGGAGTTGTCGCCGGCCTTGCCTGACATCTTGTCGAAATCAAGCCAGTTTGCCACGGTCGTCACGTCCCATACTCCGGAAGATGTGAAGCCGAGCTTCACCTGGCCTCCCTGCGGAGGTGCCATAATCTCTGTGGCCTGTCCCTTGGCATAATCGAGGACAGCCTCGGGAGCCTCTATTTCATTGTTGCATGAAACTGCCGCAGCTAATGCGCATGCCGCGCCCAACAAATATATTTTTTTCATATCGTCAAAATATTATCGCTTAATCTCATTCATTGTATGGGCCGAATGGCAGATTGACCTCAGTTGCGTGCAGAACCATCCAGTTGCCTGAATCGGCAGCGTCCTCCAGTTTTATGTATGAAGGGTTTTTCTGGTTGTCGGTGCTTAGTTTGAATGTCTTGCTCAGAACCGTAGTGAGCACGCTGTAGCCGGCATTTTGCATATACCATTGGCCGTTTCCGCCATCGTGTGTCGTGTATTTGAGGGTGACGGTGTTGTCATCTACGGCTGTGGCCGAGAAGAACAGCATGCCGAAATATTGTCCTGTTATGAAGCCGACTCCCCATTTGCTCTGTGTCTGCGCCGTAAGTCCGGTACCTATATACATATACTCTATGTTCTCCTTTTCTGCCGCGCTTCCTGCCTTGCACTCAAGGAATTTCTCCAAAGTGGCAGGTGACATGCTGTCGCTTGCTCCAGAGAAGAACCAGTCGCTGGAAGTGATGGCTTCGCTCAGAGGCACAGGCCTGATTTCGATATATACGGACTTGTCATCCGAATAGCAGTTGCCGTCTTTTTTTGAATATGTGAGCTGGCTGACTGATTTGCCGGCATATTCCAGTGTCCTGTAGAATTTGTATCCCTCAGGAGTGTATATGAAAGGTATGTTAACGGCAGTACCGCTTTCTTCATCAGTGAAGCTGAGCATCCTGTAAGTCGCTGAAGCGAGGACGGTCTTGTCACCGAAATGCAGGTTATAGAAACTTGCCGCCATATCGGCTTCCATTTCAGCCACGTCCGCTATATAGACATCCCATTCGACGCCTTTTGCAAGAGGCCTCATGGAGATTCGTGAGCCGTGTTTCTTGCCTTCAAGCAGGATTTCTTCCGCACTCACTGAAAGCACGCGGAACTCGAAGTCTCCGAGCATGCCCTCTCCGTTGGTGCCTATGCCGTCCGGATTGGCCGGTGTGGAGAAATAGTGGAATATCTCATTGTACTCGTCAAATGAGAGGACCACTCCCTGGCTCTGGTCAACCTTGTAGTGTGAGGTCACGACTTTTTCTCCGAAAATCTCGCTCTGTACGGCTACGGTGTTGTCCTCATTGAATTTGCAGAGGATGTTGTATCCGCCGTATTTTGTCGCAGCGTAATATTCCATTACCCAGCCGTTCTGTGCTCCTGCGAGAATCTCGCCTGTGCGGGCAATCTCTTCGCGGACACGTATGGCGGAAGACTGGTCGAACACATCGTCAATGCGGTAAGTGCAGGCTGAAAGCAGCAGTGTCAGCACCAGAAATATATTGAATTTTTTCATTGCGTGTCTTATTTAAGTGTAATCAGATCAAGAGAAGCGGCCTCTGCGGAGCGGCGGAGCACAACCTCCCTGAGTGCTTCAAGGTCAATTCCCCATGAATCGCTCATATATGTCCTTACGATGTTGAGCTTGGCCACGATTGCATCCCTTCCGCTTGTGTCATCTCCGTCAGTTCCGTTCTCCAGGATTGCCTGCCATGCAGCATCGGACGAAGTGACATATGTGGAATAAACCTCAGCAAAGTCCTCGTTGTACTCGCCGCTGGCATATCCTGTCACGAAGCCTTCCTTCGCTGCATCCTTGTCCTCGACGTTCACCCAGTCAGCAGCATGGTATTTTCCTGCCGATATGGACTGGAAGTCCGTGGTATAGTTCTTTTTCTGTGTGAGGATGTGGCAGAACTCGTGGTGCATGGTGTGGAAATACCAGTAGTTCAGGTCCAGAGGCAGCTCAGAGTGGTTGCGGTAAGGGTCATCCTGGTTTACATATATGTTCTCAAGGTCAAGCTCATTGATCCGGAACAATGTAACCTGGATTCCGCCTTCTGCCGTACCGAGGGTGATGGAGCCCTGGCTGTTGTACTGCGGGGAGCCGATGAGCTGGAAAACCCTGAAAGTGTTCTTCCTGATGAAATCCGCTCCCGCGCTCTCGATATATGCGTCAAGCCATACATGCTTGATGAGGATGGCGATTGCCTTTGAGTTCTCCATTGTGGCCGGAACGACATTGTAATTGTTGTTTGTCAGCTTGTCGTTGTACAGGTAGTTGAACTCTATGTTGTAAGGGAAAGTGTAGTTCTTCATGAGCCATCTGTCGAACTCGTTCCTCTGCGGGATGTCATTGTCATCGTATATGCTATGGTTCCTGTCTGGCTCGTCCTTGTAGCATGAGGACAGGGCCATGAGGGCCGCAGCGATAAGCATCAAATATTTAATTTGTTTCATACTGTCAATTTTTTATGGTTCGTCATTTATCTCGGGTTGGCTGACAGCCCTGCTGCAAGAACGTCTGCCGGCAGCTGGATGGCTCCGCGGAGGTCTCCTGCCTTGAATGCTATAGGGTCGGCCCCGTCAAGATTGTGGCTGAATTCGATTCCGTATCTCTTTATGTCAAGGAAACGGAGTCCCTGCCAGTATGTCTCAAGCCTGCGCATATGCAGTATAATGTGAAGCATGTTTGTCATGGTTCCTTCCTCGACTTTGAATCCCTGCGGATGAAGAGGCTTCTTGGTTCCTCTCTGCCTTGTTGCTGTTATGACAGCAGGAACTTCGGCAAGACCGTCGACAAATGTGTTTACAGACTCTTCAGTGAGCACAGGGCGCGTAGCAGTTCCGAGGCTGGCGCGGCAATGTGACCTTACCCAAGTGTTCATGTCGGCGAGGGCTTTCGCATATTCCTTCTTCCTTGTATATGCCTCGGCGCGTACAAGCAGTGTCTCGTCGGCAGTGAATGCCGGGTCAACCGTGTGTGCGTAGCCTGTCTGCAGGACTTTGTCAGTTACCTCGAACTGCTCGAGCATTTTAGGGTAATAAACGAGGTTCGCGCTTCCATAGAGCATCCTTGCCTCATAGAGGACATTGTTTGAAGAGCCGCTTCCCCAAGGCATCCTGGCCCAGAATGTCTCGTTCGAGGTGATTTCCTGGTTATGCGCATATCTCATGAAGCTGCCTGCACCTTGGAATGCGCGTCCTATCAGGGAGTAGGCTGCCACCATCATAAGGTTCGCGTCATCACGCATATATGAATTGTTGATGTCTGTCACTCCGGCCAGATTGGTATATGCGGACACGTTCCTTATTACGGATTCCGGATTTTCTCCGAGCACCTTTGATGCATATTCTATCGCTTTGTCGTCATTGAGATAGTACAGGTTGAACCTTGCTGCAAAAGCATATGCCGCCTTGGCGTTGAAATGGTATTTCGGAACAGCGAGATAGCTGTCGTTAAGCAGCGGAAGAGCCTGCTCGATGTCATCGCTGATGTTCTTGTAAAGCTGTGCGAGAGTTCCTCTCTCGTCAACTGACACGCCTGCCTGCTTAGGATAAGGAAGTCCGGGGTATTCCTCTGCCTTGTCCGGATTCCATGCCATGCAGAAAGTGTTGGCGAGGTTGAACATCCCGTATGCGCGGCACAGCAGTGCCTCGGCCTTCAGGGCATCTCCCTGGGCGCCGGCTTCAAGTTCTTCGAGGGCCTCAAGGGCCTGGTTTGCGGTGGCAATTGCCGTATAGTGGCCGTTCCACACCTGTTTAGGAGTGTCGTTGTAGTTCACGTCCTCGACATCCTCCCAGCGGTACAGCTTTTCCTGGTCTGTGTATGTGTTGTATGCGTTTCCGTTGCACATCACGTTGTCGGAGCTGTACTCGAGGATATAGTCAGGAAGTTTTGTCGGATATGCCGAAACGAGGAAACTCTTGACCTTCTCTATGGAATTAAGCTCGGCCCTGTCGTCAGGCAGTTCGTCCAGGAATTTATCGCAGGAGCTGAGCGCCGCGGTCCCGCAAAGGGTAAGGAATATGTAATTATACTTTTTCATTTCTCTTCATCGTTAATTGTCAGAAACCGATTCTCAGTGTGAGAGTAAACTGTCTTGGCATAGGAGTCGCCACACCGCCGGCATTGTAGAACTCAGGGTCCTGTCCTCCCAGCGCCTTGTCAGCATAGAGCAGGCATATGTTCGTCGCCTGGAACTTGAGTGAGAGCGCGCTCATCTTAGCCTTGTTAATCCACTTCTTCGGGAAGTCGTATGCGAGGCTGACCTCTTTGAGCCTGATGAAGTCGCCTTTCGCGATTCTTGCGGTAGAGCGGTTATATGCATTGTACGCATAGCTGAGCCTGCTGTCCGCCTGAAGCTGGCGAAGGTCGGCAATTGCCGGCACAACTCCCTCAATGTTCTCGTCTCCGGATACTGTCCAGCGGTTCTGGAACTCCTTAGGCATGGCGGAGAGGTCTGAATACACGGCGTAGAATGCCGGGTCAAGCCTTACTACGTTGCCGAAAGAGTAGGTCATGAATACGTTGAGGTGCCATCCCTTGTATGTGAACATGTTGCCGAAAGAGCCGGTGATTGTAGGGTCGGTCGGGCCTTCGTATTTCAGGTAGTCGAGCGTGCGTGACTGGAAATTGATTCCGCTTGTGGTAAGCTCGCCGGCCTCATTTATTATGGTAGGGATACCGTTTTCGTTCAATCCCCTGTAGTCAATGGAGAACAATGAGCGGTAAGGGTAGCCTTCCATGGTGAAACCTGTTCCGGTAATCATGTCGATGATTCGTGTTTGGGACTCGAGGGATGTTACCTTCGTTGTCACGTGCGAGAATATCAGGTCAGTTGTCCACGTGAAGTCTTTTGTGACAATGTTCTTGGTTGAGATTGAAAGCTCTTCTCCGCTTGAGGCCATTGACGCTACGTTGGCATATTCGGTGATTGTACCTTTCGTTCCGTTGGTAGTCCTCGGGCCGATGAGGTCATAGTTGTTTCGCTTGTACCAGTCGAAGGTGATGTTGAGCCTGTTGTCGAAGAATCCGAAGTCGGCCCCGACGTTCACCTCATGCTTCTTCTCGTAGGTCAGCCCCGGGTTTGCGAAATCGTATATCTCAAGTCCGGACTCCTTGTCAGAGGCGAACGGTCTCCAAGGATTGTAGCTCTGGATGATTACCGAAGAGTTTGTCACAGCAGGCTTGTCACCCGTAAGTGAGTACGAAGCTTTGATTGTGGCATGTGAAAGCACGTTCTTGAAGGCGTTTGCGAACCAGTCTTCCTCATGCATGTTCCATGCTCCTGACACGTTCCATGTAGGGAGCCAGCGTGCCGTCCTCACTTTGCCGAGGCGGTTGCTGCCCTCATAGCGCACTGTTCCGTTGATTGTGTAGCGGCGCTTGTATGAATATGTCGCGGTGCCGAAGAATGCCACATCGCGGTTGTAGGCGTTGGTAAGGTTGTAATAGACATCGTTCTGCTCGCTTGCCTGCTTGAAGTAGTTGTAGTTGTAGGCTCCGAGATATCCCATGTCATACTGCATTCCGACTCCGTTGAAGTAGCTTCTGTTGCGGACGGTGTTGTTGATTTCCATACCGCCGAAGATGTTCAGGATGTGGTTGCCGTCATATACGTCATTGTAAGCCGCAGTGGCACGGAAGTCCCAGCTGTTCATCTTGTACTTTGTCTCGCGGTAGAATCCGCCTTCAGGCAATACGGAGAACGGAAGCGAGTTCGGCTGGTCCGGGTCTGTGTAGAGCCAAGGATTGTTGTCGCGTATGGTGGCGTCTCCCATTGCCCTGAACGAGAGTGCCATGTTGGAGTTCTCGCGTATCTGGTTGGCCTGTGTCGTAGTGGAGTATTTGTATGCTCCGATTGCGGAAAGCGTAACCTGCTGTATAGGCTTGTATTTGAGTTCTCCCTGGAACTTGAGGTCCACGACATCGAAGTCGATGAAGTTGTTGGCAAGCTCGTTGTGGATGTTGAAGTCCGCGAAGTTGCGGGTGTAGAATGCGTCAGGGTCGAGGGTCCTCGATGTGTTGAGGGCATATGAATAAGGGTTTATGTCAAAGTCCCTTGACACCTCGCCCGTCACGGCGTTTACGCTCTGGCCGAGTGTTCCCGGTGCCCTCTGCTTACGGTATGCGGCATTGCTTATGAGGCTGACCGACACCTGCTTGCTGATGTTGAAGAGAGTGTTTACGCTTGCAGTGTAACGCTTCACGCTGCTCTGCTCAGTCCAGCCCGGATCGTCCATTACTGAGAATGACGCATAATACTGCGCCTTGTCTGAACCTCCTGACACGCTGAGCGAGTGGTTCATGGAGATGCTGTTGCTGAAGAGCTCGTCGAACCAGTCGGTGTTCCTGAACTCGGCTGCGCTGAGGTATCTGTTCCTGGCTTCAGGAGTGTTTGCCAGTCCGAAAGTTCCCGAAGTCTCGTCATACTGGTTCATCAGCTGGTACATTTTTCCATATACGCCGCTGCTTGAAGCCCTGTATGTCCTTCCGAACGAAATCAGTCCGTCTTTTTCCATCTCCTTGTATATTCCCATCTGTTCCTGCGAGTTCATGATGTTGAACTGGCTGTAGCTCGGCTTGAGACGTGTGGTGAACTCTCCGGTATAGTTTATGCGTGCAGTTCCTGCCTGGCCTCTTTTTGTAGTGACTACAATCACGCCGGCCATGGCGCGCGCACCATATATGGAAGTCGCCGAACCGTCCTTGAGGATTTCAAAGCTTTCGATGTCATCCGAGTTGAGTCCTGCGATTGCGGACGAGATGAGAGTAGCTGCGTCTCCGGATGAAAGCGCATCGGCATCAACTTCCGTCACATCTTCCATTATCACGCCATCGACCACCCATAGAGGCTTGGAACTTCCGTAGATTGAGGTAGCACCGCGGACGCGTATCTTGGGCGCTGTACCGAAAGTACCTGACACATTCTGTACGCTGACGCCGGCGGCGCGTCCCTCGAGAGACCTTGATATGTCCGCCATACCGTCAATCTTTGATTCTGCCGCATTCACTTTTGCGACCGAACCTGTGAAAAGGCGCTTGTCGGTGACCATCATTCCTGTTACGACAACCTCGTCCAGCACATTGTTGTCCGGGAACATGCTGACATTGATGACTGCCTGTCCCTTTACCGGCACCTCGCTGTCCGCATAGCCGAGAAAGCTGAAAATCAGGACTGCGTCCTTGTCAACTTTGATGCTGTAGTTTCCGTCGGCATCTGTCATCGCGCCGACCATGGTCCCTTTGACCTGGATTGATGCGAATGGTACGGGTTCACCGTTTCCGGCGTCGGAAACGACACCTTTCACCGTCAGAGTCTGGCCGTATGCCAGAGAAGACGCCAATAGCATCAGCACCGTGAAAAAAAGTGTGATTTTTTTCATAAGCAAATTAGTTAAACATAAATATTGAGTTAATTTCAATCAACGCACTTTAAACGGGCGTTTAAAAGTGCTTGTATAACATTGATTATAAAACACTTTGTAAAATGCGCGTTTATGCTTACATCAGGGTCAGCACCGAGATGCAGACCTATTCGAACCAAAGACATGAGATTATGAAATACTGTGACAGTCACAGGGTTACCATTGATGAGTGGGTGTCGGAGTCCGTTTCCGGGACAATCTCGTCCGAGAAGAGAATGCTCGGCAGATTGATGGACCGGATGGGACGCGGCGACCTCCTGATTTGCACTGAGTTGTCACGACTCGGTCGTAATATGCTGATGGTCATGGGAATATTGAACACTTGCGCCTTGAAGGGAGTGACAATTCATACCATAAAGGACAATTTTGACCTGTCAGACAACATAAATTCCAAGATAATAGCGTTTGCTTTCGCATTGGCAGCAGAGATTGAACGCAACCTGATTTCCCAGCGCACGAAAGAAGCCCTTGCAGTCAAAAGGCTGGAAGGAATAAAGCTCGGGAGGCCTCCGGGCAGTTCTGCAAAGAAACTTACATTTTGTAAGCAATACGATGATATCCGCCTGATGAAAGAGGCCGGAAGACCCCTTTCTGAGATAGCGAGAAAATATGGAATACACAGAAATACACTGAGAAAATACATTATGGAAATCGAAAATACGCGTTGAAAGTTGCTTTTTTACTTTTTATGAAAATTATAATGTTTGATAAGAAAAAGTGCATCCTTGCTGAAAAATGTGTAACAATTTTAAACGTTTCTTTCATTTTTTTGTCCCATTTGGCAAAAAAAGTTTAATAGACACTATAATTCAGCCTTTTAACATGCTTGGAATTTCAAAAATTAATTTTCATCTTTGCAATTCGGGCTGATGTAAAAAACGCCCGTTTAAAAGTGCGGATGTGCGGTGGTTTCATGTAGGTAGGGAAGAGGTTTTCCCAAGCATCCACAAAGGACTGCCTGCCGATGAGATGAAGAATACGAAATTATCAATATTTATGTTTAACTAAATTATGTGCTTATGAAAAAAGTTAAAATCTT
This sequence comes from uncultured Bacteroidales bacterium, assembly GCA_910585445.1. GTDB lineage: Bacteria > Bacteroidota > Bacteroidia > Bacteroidales > UBA932 > Cryptobacteroides. Next base: position 17,379 of record CAJUEK010000017.1, read on the forward strand.
TTTCACAGCGTTACTGGTCCTTGTGACTTCTGCGGCATTTGCCCAGAACATCACCGTAACAGGAACAGTTAAGGACTCTTCCACAGGAGATGCTATTCCGGCAGCGAGTGTCCTTGTGAAAAGCAGCAAGACTGCAAACGGTGTCGCTACAGATGTGGATGGAAATTTTTCCATTACGGTTCCGGCAAACTCCGTTCTCGTCTTCTCTTCAATCGGATATGAGACAAAGGAAGAGGCTGTAAGCGGAAAGAAAAATATGGTTATCTTTCTTGACGTTGACTCGCAGTTCCTTGAGGGGGCGGTAAAAGTCGGCTATGGCTCAGCAAAAAAAATCGGCAATCAGGTTGGTGCCGTAGCAACTGTCAAGTCTGACATTGTGAAAAATTCTGCATCACAATCCGCGCTTGACCTTCTTCAGGGACAGGTAGCAGGTATGCAGGTTCTCAGTTCGGGCGGTGTGGCCGGAGATAACTCGATATCAATGAAAATACATGGTGTCGGTTCGCTTTCCAGCAGCAGTGAGCCTTTGTTCATCATTGACGGTGTGCAGTCAAGCAGCACAATGGTCATGAACCTGAACCCGAACGATATTCAGTCGATTACGGTTTTGAAGGATGCGTCTTCGACATCAATCTATGGCTCTCTTGGTGCGAACGGTGTCGTATATGTTACTACCAAGGGTGGAAAGTTCGATGAGAAGGCAAGTATTACCGTCCACAGCCAGTGGGGACTGTCAACTCTTGCAAACCGTCAGTTCTATGAGAACATGATGAGCGGTGACGAGTTGAAGACGTTCTGGATGCGTTCTGGCATTATGTCTCCGGCTGCGATTGAGCAGACTTATACGTCAAAAGGATATACTGCCAATACCAAATGGCATCATTATTTCCAGAATATGGCTGGCCTTCAGAGCCAGAATGACGTGACAATAGAAGGCGGAAGCGAAAAGGTGGCTTACATGTTCAGTGTTTCCCAGTTCCATCAGGATGGTACGACAATCGGAAACTACTATGACCGCTATACTCTCCGTTCCAACATACAGGCGCGTCCTGTGAATTGGCTTAAAGCAGGTGTGAATCTTACCGGATATATCACTGAAGACAGGGAAAATGGCAACTGGGGCAACTCAAGCGGTACGGATGGCGTATATGCTTCAGGTGGAGCATCATATATGATTAACCCTCTGTTTCCGGCAATTGACCCGGCTACTGGGAAAGAGTATCCTGAGACTTACCCTAACGGGCTTACCAATCCAAGATATTACATGTCCAAGAGGCAAGATAATTACAATAGATATGGTGTCAATGGTTCGGTATTTCTTGAAATAGAACCTTATAAGGGCCTTATATTGGCTTCTCGCGTAGGAACAGACTCTTATGTTGACAAGAGGGATTTCTTCTTGCTTCCTTCAGCTTCTTTTACGACTACTACCCAGAGATTGCTTGGCGATTATTTCACGACTAAGAATACAATCACGAACACTATCGAGTATAGTGCAACTGTAAAAAATGCGCATGACTTCTCAATTCTCCTAGGTCAGGAAGGGGTAGGTTACCTTTACAAGTCTCACGCAAGTTCGTCAACGGGGCAGACTGATGACCGTCTCATGAATATTCAGGATGGTAAGGCTGACACAAGAACTATGTCTCAGAGCAAAACGGAATACGCGTTCCTTTCGTTTTTTGCACATGCTGATTATAGCTATAACAGCAAGTATTTCATAGATGGAACTTTCCGTTATGATGCTTCATCCCGTTTCGGCAAGAATAACAGGTGGGCACCTTTCTGGGCAGTCGGAGCAATGTGGAAACTCAGCAATGAGGAATTCCTTAAGAATGCCAGCTCGGTAAATGACCTCTCGCTCAAACTCAGTTATGGTACTCAGGGTAATGCAAATATCGGTAATTACGAACATCTCGGAGAGATTGCTTCAAGTTCGTCAAAATATAATGGAGAATCATATCTCTACCTTGGTAAACCGAGCAATGAGAGTCTCACTTGGGAAAAGCAAAAGCTCTTCACAGCCACAGTGTCCGGACGTTTCTGGAACAGATTTGATGCGGAGGTGTCTTTCTACCACAGAATGACTACTGATATGCTTATGAGTGTACCTCAGCCTTATACTACTGGTTTCAGCAGCGTAAAGGCCAATGTGGGTGCAATGCAGAATACCGGTGTGGATATAACATTGGGCGTTGATATACTTAAAGGCAAAGACTACGGACTTAATTTCCATACAACATTCAATTTCAACTCAGAGCGTATTACGGAATTGTTTGATGGACGCAAGCGTTGGGAGATCGCCAATACTGGAGTGGCATACGTAGTCGGACATCCAGTAATGTATTATTTCCCGATTTATGCAGGAGTTGATCCTGAGGACGGTGCTCCTATGTGGTATCTTCCTGGAGATGACAAGGATGTCTGCACTAAAGATCCTGCAAGAACGACAAAGGTTTATAATGAAGAGGAACTGACACAGAATACAGGCATCAAGAGACATGAGCCTATAAACGGTGGTTTCGGTATTCGAGGATATTGGAAGGGCCTTTCACTCAATGTTGATTTCTCATATTTCTGTGGCAAGTACCTCCTCAATAATGATGCGTTCTTTTATGCAAACCCGAATATGAATGCAGGAGAGAATCAGATAAAGACAGTGTCTGATTATTGGACTCCTACAAATACTAAGGCTCAGTTCCCGGACTGGTCAAAAGGATATAATATGGAATTTGACACTCACCTTCTTGAGAATGCTTCATTCCTGCGTCTGAAGAACATACAGCTCGGCTATGCTCTTCCTAAGAAGGCTCTTGGTTCTCAGAAAGTTGTGAAGGGTGTTCAGTTCACTGTTACTGGACGTAATGTATGGACGGTAACTAAATACTCGGGAATTGACCCTGAGGTTGACAGCAACTTGACAGTTGGTCTTCCGGGCAATACTCTTCAGGTACTTGGCGGAATTGAAATCAAATTCTAATTTTTAAAAGGAAATGAAAATGAAACATATATTCAGATCATTAATAATTGCAGCAGCGCTTGGAAGTGTTGTATCATGCAATCTGGATCTCTATCCTGACACCACACTGCCATACGATAAAGATGTTCCGATGATACAGACACCGGAGGATATAGTAAGTTACCATAGAGGAGTCTATTCTAACTTTCGCACATGTCAGGCTGGAACATACAAAATTGCTGATGATGTGATGTTTGATGGATTCAATGCCGCACAGGGATTCGGTAACAGATATGGCGGTATCCATCGTCTTGATGCGTCATTCACTTCAGGTGATGACTACGTGACATCGTTCTGGAGCAACATGTATGCTGCCATCAAGAACTACAATATCATAATTGAGCAGATTCCTGTAGCAACTGTTGATGCAGAGTCTTACAAAGTGGAACTTGAGACAATGATGGCTGATGCCAAGGTTGCACGTGCATGGACTTATCTCCAGTTGGCACGCAAATTCGGTAAGCCATACAATGCAGCTACTGCCGGTACGGACCTTTGTGTTCCTCTTGTAACAGTATATGACCAGAATGCCCGTCCAGCAAGAGCTTCAGTTCAGGCTGTGTATAATCAAATCAAGCAGGATTTGGATGACGCATATGAGGTACTCCAAAATGTTGCAGGACAGAATTCTTCGCAGGAATTTACTGCTGATGCCGTGAATTGCATTTATGCAAATTATTACCTTGACGTTAAAAATTACGATCAGGCATATTCTTATGCAGATAAGGTGATATCAAATACGCAGTATGGCCTATGTGAGACAGAAGATGAGTTTAAGGCCGAGTTCTTTGAGGATGCAGGCAAAGAAGCCATAATGCTTTTGCCGGCTTCACTGACTGAACTAACAGGTGGATATGGTGAGTATATCAATTATGGCAGTGACGCCAATTCTCCTACAGGATATGCTTTTAAGTCTGGTTTCCTTCCGTCACGAGTTCTTGTTGATTCATATGAGTCTGCAGATTTGCGTCGCAGAAACTGGTTTGACAATACCTCAAAAATACCTTATGGAAGCAATGGCTCATACTATCAGAACAAGTTCTATGTATTCGTGAAATTCAAGGGTAATACAGCTCTCAATTCAAGCGGTATAATAGACGGTCATATTGCGCCTAAGCCGTTCTCTCTTCCAGAGATGTATCTTATAGCTGCAGAAGCTGCTTTTCTTGGAAATCATAAGGTAAATGCGCTTGCAAAACTTACTGAACTTCAGACAATGCGTGGTGCTACGCCTGTCAGCACAATAACTCTAGAGGCTATCCAGAAAGAGTGGTTCAAGGAGACTGTCGGTGAAGGCCTTCGCCTGGAGTGTCTCAAGCGTTGGGGCATAGGTTGCGGTGTAAGGACTGGACAGGCCGGAGCTTTGGAGAGCAACGTACTCATGGAGACAGCAGGATATACAGACCGCTCGCTTGCAGCTGGAGACTATCATTTGTGCTGGCCTATTCCTTCATATGAAATAAAGGTTAATTCGAACCTGGTACAAAATGAAGGTTACTCAGCTGTTGATGCTGACTGAAAAATATTTTCATAACACTCAAAAGACTAGTTACATGAAAAATACAGTTAAATTTCTTGCTCTTGCAGGCTTGTCTATTTCATTGGCGGCTTGCAACAAGGCAAAGTTCGTTGACGAAGACTTTGTAAGTTTCGGAACCAACAGGGTTAGTGTCACGGAGGATGTCGGAATCCTTACAATTCCGGTAGCACTTTATGGGGCTGATGAGTGCGTCGTAACTTACGTTGTTACAGATGAGACAGCGAAGGCAGGAGTCAATTACGAGGTCGTGGACCGCAATGGCAAACCGAATAAATCAGGTGTGTTGACCCTCAGCAATTCTGACAAGGCTGTAAATGATTCGATAAGAGTCAGGATTACAGATCTTACTGGAACAGATACAGGCAACCTGACATTCAGTATTGCCCTTAAGGAAACCTCTGAAGACGCTATCGTAGTAGGTGCATTCAATACATGCAAATGTACGATTGTGGATAATGACGGTGGACTTACAAAGCTGTTGGGAAGCTATGCCGGAACAGGTACAGATACTGACGGCGCGGCTGTTGAGTTTGAGTTTGATCTCGAAGAATACAACCCTGCGGCAGATCCTGAGACTCAGTATCCTAAGGCAAACTGCATGCTCACTAACGGAAAGATGCTGTTCACCGCTCTCGGAAATAATATGACTTTTGCAGAGCCTCTTTATGCGTATTTTGACTCTAATATGGCACAACTCCATGTATATGGACTCCAGCCGTTCAACCGATATAATTTTGGTGATCCTGTGGGAGTATGTTATGTGGCATGGGGCAATAATGCAACATCGATGGCGCAGCTCCTCAGCAAAGAAGACATTATCATAAATGCTGGTGATGGCTCTCTGGAATTGGCTGAGAATATGGTATTGTGGCTGCTTGACCAGACAGGTGCTCCGAATGGCTATAATGCCGGTGACCTGAAAGCCGGGTACAAATGGACAAAGTAATAATGATTGACATCTGCTTTTGATGAAAAGATATTTAATCATATTATTATCTGTAGTGGCAGTCATCTCCTCATGTGTGAAGGAGGTGGCTGCTGTTGCTGATAAGAAGCAAGAGGATAAGACTCTGACAGCGGATCCGTGCCTTATACCAGGTGAAATCATTGTAGAGTTCACTGAGGAGTTTACATTGCAGGTGGAAAAGGATTTTGCAGAGGGGCATTTTCTTCAGACTCGTGCCGGAGGTGTCGGAGAGGTATTTGCCGCCCTTGGGGTGACTTCCGTCGAGAGGCTATATGATGACGGAGGCGAATGGGAAGAAAGGCATCGTGCAGCTGGACTTCACAGATGGTACCGTATCAAGTATGATGATTCTTTGCCTTCAACTAAGGCTGGAACTGATTTGTCTGCCATATCAGGTGTGGTTTATGTTGAACCTGTCCGTAGAATCAAATCTACTGCAACATTCAATGACCCTCAGTTCTCTTCCCAGTGGCATTACTATAATGACGGCTCAAAAACCGGCATGCAGGCTGGCTCAGATATAAATGTTGTACCTGTATGGGAAAAATATACAGCAGGTTCTCCGAATGTAATAGTTTCGATTGTTGATGGAGGTATTCAGCTTGATCATCCGGATCTTGTTGCCTCAACCATACCGGCAGGGCCAAACGGAAGTAAAAGCTTTGTTCAAGGTTTCACCGGTTACACCATTTATCCTCATGATCATGGTACACATGTCGCAGGAACAGTCGGCGCTACAAACAATAACGGAGTAGGTGTATGTGGCGTGGCTGGCGGTTCAGACGGGAAGGGTGGTGTGAAACTGATGTCATGTGCCATTTTCAAAGCTAATCCTGATGACCCGTCTCGTGACTTGGGCGGAGATTCATGGAATGCCATGGTTTGGGGGGCAGATCATGGTGCTGTTATTTCGCAGAACAGCTGGGGGTATGATTATAAGACTCCTGAGGAAGCCAAGAACGGTTCTGTCGGAAGCATGAAGTCTGCCATCGACTATTTCATCAAATATGCCGGTTGTGATAAAGACGGAAACCAGCTTCCGGACAGTCCGATGAAAGGTGGAGTTGTAATCTTTGCTGCCGGCAATGATGCGTGGCCTGACGGTTGGCCAGCCAAATATGAGCCTTGTGTAGCCGTAGGGTCTTTTGGAGCAGACTATGCGCGTGCATATTATTCTAATTATGGTGATTGGGTTGATATCTGTGCTCCAGGCGGTGATGCCTACAAAGGGTATGAAGTGCTCAGCACCGTTACCGGAAGCCGATATGGCAAGATGCAGGGAACTTCTATGGCTTGTCCTCATGTCAGCGGAGTTGCCGCCCTGATTGTTTCGTATTTCGGTGGGCAGGGATTTACAAATGAAATGCTTCTGGAGCGTCTTATAGGTGGAGCAGACAATACGACAAAGCTTGCTTCTGCCAAGATTGGCCCGAAGCTGGATGCATTCGGTTCATTCAATTATGGTGGAACGGTAGCACCGGATCCTGTCGAGACCTTTGGCGTGAGAGCACAGGCAAATTCTCTTGTCTTTGATTGGAAACTTACAGGAGATGACGATGCTACTGACGGGAGGTGTTACAGCTATTATCTGCTTGCATCAAAGAATCGGAGCGACTTTGATGACTTCAGGCCATCTGCTGTTCCTGCAGGCATGTCAGCATATAAGTATATTGTTGGGAATGACTTGGCTGTAGGTGATGGTATATCTGCTGTGCTGTCAAATCTTGATTTTGATTCCGGATATTATGCAGCCATAGTAGGATGTGACTATAGCATGAACCTCTCGGCCATGTCTGAAGTCAAGTCCGTGAACACATTGTCGAATAATGCTCCTGTCATTGAAACCTCTTATACAGGGGATTATAAGGTTCATTCACATGAGACTCTTGTGATAAACTATAATATTTATGATCCGGACGGACATGATATAGAGGTTTCATATCGCAAGGGAAGTGATGCGGACAGTTTTTCAGGTACTACGGAAGGTGGTTATAAACTTACGATTGTCGGCAATGCTGTTCCGGCAGGACATTATTCTGCAATTCTTTCGGTATCCGATATCATATCGCAAAGTGGCTATTCTAAGACTACGGCAAAGACTGTTTCATATGAAGTCCTTCCTAATCATGCTCCACAGGTTATCAAGCCTCTTCCTGGTGTGCTGATGTCACGCCGTGGAGAAGTTGTGGAAATTGACATGTCTGAATACATTTGGGATGAGGATGGGGAAGTGCTTGAATATACTGTCACTCATACTAATTCAAAGATTGGCAACATTAATCCGTCTGGCAATATCCTTACATTGACATCTCTGAATTTCGGGATTGACGAGGTGACGATTTTGGCCACTGATTGCCGTGGTGAAACATGCAGTCTGGATTTCAAACTTGTTGTACGTGAACCGTCTGCTGAAGCGGATGTCTATCCGTCTGTGGTCAGAGACTATCTCACCATATCAGCTGGTGCGGAGACCGAGACCTGGATACGTGTGTATTCTTCATCTGGGCAGCTTGTGTTTGAGGATACCTGTCTCGTGGGGGCTTTTACGCCTGCTAAGGTTGACATGAGAGATTTTGCGCCAGGGACTTACTATGTAAAAATTACCATAAACGGCATAACTACTGAACGTACTATTGTAAAGTACTGATATTATTAACAACATTTAAAACAAAAACGAAATGAAACTTCATTATTTTTCCGTAATGCTTGTTGCAGCTATGGCAGCCATAGCTTGCCAGCCTCAGGATAATTTCGAGCCGAAGCTTGAAGTCAATGAAATCACCCTGACGGGGGGGGCCGTTTCTGTTGAGGCCGTGGGCACAAGTTTGTCGTTCTCGGTAAACAGCAATGTTTCCTATACAATTTCTTCTGATAAGGACTGGGTGGAAATTACTCCACCATCTGTTGAGAATAATGATAAGAAGGATCTTAAGAAGACCATAACGGTAAAGATTAACCCGAATACTGCAGAAGAAGCACGTTCAGCTAAAGTGAAAATCGCCCCTGACGGAAATTCCGCTCTTGATTATACGTTTACAATTAATCAGGCGGCTGCAAAGCATGACAAATCTCTTGAGGTACTTACGACAGGACTTGAGTCTGTCTCTGAAATCAATGCTGAGGCAGCCGCAGCGTCTGCTTCTATTATGGTTGTATCTACAGTGTCATGGACAGCTGCCTCCAACGTACCATGGATTACAATAGATCCGTCATCAGTAACTGTTGAGAACTATGAGGAGACGCCGACAGCAGTCAAAATCAATATCGCAGCTAATGCTGATACTGAGCCTCGCGATGGCACTGTAACTTTCGTTGGCGAAGGAGTTGACCCTGTTACGCTTAGCGTGAGTCAGGATGCAAGGATTGTTTATACGTTTGATGTTAATGTAACTGATATTACGACGTCATCTGCGACTATTGCCTGCACTCCTTCAGACCAGAATGTGCATTATTTGATTTCTTGTGAATCACCAGGATATGTGAATCAGTTTGCCTCAGGTGAGGAGCTTGCTGCTGCTGATATCGAGTATTTCCGCAACAGGTATGGTTCAATTTATGAAGAGTTCGGTTTTACTTCTTTTGAAGATTTGTTCTTGGGAGGCCTTTGCGTGACAGGAAGTAAGGCTGCTTCATTCGATCAATTGGATTCATCAACAGATTATATTGCATATGTCTTTGCAGTAGATTCTGAACTGAATGTTATTTCTGATGTTTTCAAAAAAGCCTTCAGGACTGAAGAGGAAGTAGCGAGTGAGGAATACAAGAAATGGCTCGGAAACTATACTCTTGCTACAAAATCATTGAAGACAGGAGCAGATACTACCTACAATGTGTCATTGTCTTTTGGTATTGGTGATGAGGTAATTCGTCTTAATGGACTTGGTGTTGACGGAATGCCTCTCCATTGGAATTCCGAAGACAACACTTGTACAATCAAGTTTGGTAATTATGCTTCCAACGATCGTTATAACTTCTATTCGTCTGGCATTACCAATTATAATTATGTTTGTAATGGTGATCCTGAAACGGGTGTGATTTGCACTTTGACGAAGGATGCTAATAATGTAATCAGCATTAATAGTGCCGTGTATAATGTCGAAGACATGCCTAATGTTTATGCTGTATATTGGGGAACATTAGGAACTGACAAGACAGGAGAGAAGTGGTACACTTTTAATGATGTCAAATATGTTGTAAATCCTTCTACAATGTCTCCTGCCGCTTCATCATCAAGCAAGAGCTTGCGTCATCCTTTAAAGAAAGGATTGTTTACTGGCCTTACTGCAAAAATGCATCCTATGTCTGTTGCAAATTGCGTAGAGCTTCGCTAATTGATTGTCATTAATGAAACATCTCTCAATAATACTTGTTTCACTGCTGATAGCGGCTTCATCATCAGCCCAGAGCTTGTCCGCACTCCCTTGGATGCGGACAAGCCGTGGCGCTGCTGATATGGCGATGGCTGGTTCTGCTTTCATGTCTGACAATAATATGGCCTGGGCGGCGTACGGCAATGCGGCAATGATACCATTCAGTTCTGAAAACATGTCAGTTGAGGCCGGCTATTTGTTGTATAATCCGGCAAAGACAAATTATGTTAATGCTGGTTTTGCATACAACATCAAAAGCCGTTTTGGAGTCACTGCCGGTCTTTCTTATGGTTTCGATCCGTCATTTGACATGTATAATGAAAATGGTAAGATTACCGGTAGTTTTGCACCAGAAAAACTTATGGTTGGTGCAGGTGCCTCATGGCGTTTTGTCGATTTCATGTCAGCAGGAGTCAATTTGCGATATGCGATGCAGAGTTTGATGAAAGGTCAGTCCTCATCAGTATTTGCCGCAGATATAGTCCTTATGGGCAGGTTCGGTGACTTTTCCGTTTCTGCCGGTGCTATGAATCTCGGTACTCCGCTAAAGGCTTCTGATGGTAAAAAGTATTCTATAGCATCTTCGGCAAAGCTCTCTGCCATGTATGACACTGTATTTGCAGCACAGCATGGGCTGCAGATCAATCTCGATGCAGATTACTATTTTTCTAATTCATTTTCTGCAGCTGCAGGAGCACAATACGGATGGAATGATATGCTGTTTGTCCGTGCCGGTTACCGCTACTCTGCCAAGACTTGTATAATCCCGTCTTTTGCTTCAGTGGGAATTGGTGCGAAATTCAAGGGCATTCATCTTGATTTTGCATATCTCATGGCTAATGATGCGCTTAAGAACACTATAAATGTAGGTTTGGGCTATTCTTTTTAGTCGAATAACTGACAAAACTTTTGAAATAAGAAGATGGTGAACAAAGATTTACTTGTTCACCATCTTCTTATTTATTTGAATAACTGACCCTCTTGACCCCGAAAACTATCTTCTACTGTTCGCTGCAAAAAGCCCACCGGGCTATTTTGTTATTCTCTCACGACCTTTAAGGCTTGTTTAGAGCCTTCGGCCCTGTATTGCGTTTTAGTTAGTTTGCGTTTATTACTATTGTTGTAATATCGTCATAGTCTTTATCCATTATCGGATAGTGCTCTTTCACCTCACTTGTCCTGACGGAGTTTTTCGATGTATCTGTCTATGCGGTGGAGTTCATGCGGAATATTGATGCTTTGCGGGCAGTGGCTTGTGCATTGTCCGCAGCCGATGCAGCGGTTTGCCTGTCTCAGCTTCGGGACGGCCCTGTCGTAGCTTACCAGATAGGCTCTGCGTGCCTTGCTGTAATTTTCAGATTCCGGCCCGTTGGCAATTTCACCCTCGTTGACGCACTTGTTGTAGTGCAGCAGTATTGCCGGGATGTCGATTCCGTATGGGCATGGCATGCAGTATTTACAGTCATTGCAGGGGACGGTCGGGTACTTGAGCATCAGTTCAGCAGTTTCTTCAAGAAATGCCAGCTCATTTTCATCAAGAGGGACAAGAGGGGAGTATGTCTTCAGATTATCCTGTAGGTGCTCCATGTATGTCATTCCGCTCAGTACGCACAGAACTCCTTCCGGAGTGCCGGCAAATCTGAATGCCCATGATGCGGTCGTGTTTTGCGGTGCACGCTCTTTAAGCCTCTCTGCTATGTGCTGCGGGACTTTTGACAGTCTTCCTCCAAGCAGCGGCTCCATTATGACGGCAGGTATTCCCCTTTTGCGCAGTTCATTGTATAGATATTCCGCGTCAGTATTTTTTCCGGAAGCATGTTTCCAGTCCATGTAGTTCAGCTGTATCTGTACGAAGTCCCAGTGGTATTTTTCGTGCAGTTGTATGAAGCTGTCGAAACTTTCCTTGTCCCCGTGGAATGAGAAACCAAGATTGCGTATGCGTCCGGCTTTTCTTTCCTCCGTGAGAAAGTCGAGCATCCCGTTGTCAACATATCTCTCATTGAAAACTTTCATACCGCCTCCTCCGATAGCATGCAGGAGGTAGTAGTCGATGTAATCAACTTGAAGATTCTCAAATGATTTGCGGTACATCAGCATGGAATTTTCCCTTGTGTAGTTGCTGAAGTTGGACAATTTGGTTGCTATGAAATATTTGTCCCTCGGATGTCTTTTCAGTGCTGCTCCTGTCGCTTTTTCGCATTGTCCCTGCAGATACACCGGTGAGGCGTCGAAATAATTTATGCCGTGCGCTATCGCATGGTCAACAAGACGCTCAGTCATTTCCTGGTCAATGATGTCATTGCCGTCCTCATCTTTTATCATGGGCCAGCGCATGCATCCGTATCCGAGTATGCTCACCTTGTCTCCGTTTCCGGGGTTTATTCTGTATGTCATGTTTTCAGGTCCATCAGATTTGTTTCCCTCATCTGTTGTCCTGCCGCTTATGCAGCTTGTCAATGCGGAAGTCTGGCTCATGACTGCTGCAGCAATCCCTGCTTTTTTCAGAAATTCTCTACGGTCCATAAATGTCTGTTTCTCATTGGTTCAACATTTCTTGATTTTTCTTTGCCTGACGGGTTTGTCTGATAATTGCCTGACGATTGCCTGGTGGTTTGCTTGATGATTTTTGCGTCCCAGTATAGCTTTGCTATTCCCTATGGTCTTACCGTTTCTTGCTGTCTCACCGTTTCAGGGAACTGTTGCTTTTCAGACAATTATCTTTTCGCCTAGCAATCCCTATCTGCCTGTCATATCGTGCGGTGCACTTCATGTCCTTCGACATGGATTGCTGTCAGAGGCCGTGCCGGGCAAAGGTTTTCGCAGGCACCGCAACCGATGCATCTCTCTTCATTGACAGTAGGAATCCTCAGTGAATTTTTGTCATCCGGATTCCTGCGAACCATCCTTATGGCTCCTGCAGGACAATGCCTTGCACAGTTGCCGCAGCTGACATTGTCGGTGTTTACGACGCAGTGATTCAGGTCAACAGACGCGTGGCCTATCTGTATTGATGACTTCTCTTCACGCTCGATGGCTATGATGGCCCCTGCGGGACAGACCTCCGAACATGTTGTACATTCCGGTCTGCAGTAACCTCTTTCATATGACATCTCCGGCTGCATAAGGGTCATGAGTGATGCGGACGGGCGCAGCACATTATTCGGACACGAACTTACGCAAAGCTGACATGCCGTGCAATTCTCCTTGAAGTGCTTCAGGCTGATTGCGCCGGCCGGGACGAGCGGAGTCTGCCTTGACGGCACCTGTGCACGGCGCACTTCGCTCAGTCCTCCGTCAGTTTTCATTTCCTGTGCCTTTAAGGCGGCAGTTGATGCTGCAATTGCAGATGAAACGATGAATGCTCTGCGGCCCTGGTCAGCAGGGGAGCCATTGGTGGCCTTCCCGTCAAGCCTTGTCATGTCAGATGCGTTTCCGGATGCGTCCGTCTTGTCTTTTGGGGTGGATTTTTTTCTTCCGTATCTGAAAGTGTATTTGATGGCCCCTTCGTTGCATGCGCTCAGACAATCCATGCATGCGATGCAGCGGCTTCCGTCAATTTCATGATTTTTCATATCAATGCACGATGCCTTGCATTGTCTTCCGCATAGGCCGCAGTTACGGCATTTCGAGGTGTCTATTGTCGGGGCCAGAATGCTGAAGCGCGAAAATATTCCGAGAACGGTTCCTACAGGGCAGATGGTGTTGCAGTAAGTCCTTCCTCCTTTCCATGCAAGAATGAATATGGCTATGAATGTAACGGCTGCAATGACGAATGTGGGAATTGACTTTATCCATACGTCTGTGCTGTAGAATGCATAGCTTCCTGCCCTTTCCGCAATCCAGGCAAGAAGGTTGTTGCCCCAGCCATATACCGGAGCAAGAAGGTTGGACGCGATTCTTCCGTATGAACTGTACGGTGCCAGCAAGGCTGCAAAAGAATTTGCACCTGCCAGCAGGGCTATTGTAAAGACAGCCAATATACTGTACCTGAGAATGTTCTTTGCCGGAGAGTAGCTGAAGCGGAACTTGTTTTTCTTTTTCGTCTTGCCGTGGAACCATGATATGATGTCCTGCATCACTCCTAAAGGACAGATTACGGAGCAGTATGTCCTTCCGAAAATGAGTGTTACTGCAATGAGTATGGCCACTACTACAAAATTCAGTGCGAGCGCAGCCGGGAGGAATTGGATTTTTGCCATCCAGCCCAGCCATGCGTGCAATGCTCCGGTGACGTCAAGGAACAGCAGGGTTGTTCCGGTAAAGAATATCGCCGCCAAGATTATTCTCAGTATTCTTAACATAGTATCAAGTTTTTATGTGTGCTGAATTGTCTGTGTTTCATGCGGATTAATGAGCCGTGCCCTCGTATTTGTCGAGTGCTTCCGCCATGAGCTCCCTTCCGGCTTCGGATATTTCTCTTGCCTTTGCATAGTCTCCGATTTCACCGTATGCGTCAAATGGCATTTTTACAAGCACATCCGGACTGAAACGTTCCGCAGCCACTTTGGCGAGAGAATGGTTCATCAGCGAGAAGGTTCTGGAGAGTATGCTGTAATAGCTCCCGTCAAAGCCTTCGAGGGACGATTCGTGTGGATTGGTCAAGTTTTGTATTGCATGTGAAAGCACCTTGTGACCATGCTGTCCTGCCATTTTGATTTTTTCCATCATGTTCAGCCCGTCGTCATGCCGCACAGATTCTATGATGGCTTTTGTTCTTGCAGAAAGCTCCTTGTCAGCCGCAATCCTTTCTTCTGTTTCCCTGGCTTCATCCTGAAGTTCCCGGGTTATCCCGTCCACATCAACGTCGTTGACGTCAAATGCCACAAGGATGTCATGCCCGTTTCTCGCCACCCTGTCTATCGGCATCGTGTTGGCAATGCCTCCGTCAATGAGAGTCCTGTATCCGTATTTGACCGGACGGAAAAGTGACGGGATTGATATGGATGCCCTTATGGCCTGAAAAAGGTCCCCTTCCCGGAACACCACTTCCTCGCCCGTGAAAAGGTCAGTAGCTACAGCGCTGTATGGGATTTTCATGTCTTCGATGTTTACCGACGGCACAATCTCTTTCAGTGCGCTTATGACTTTGTCTCCCTTGACTATGTGGTTCATGCTGACGGAAATGTCCATGAGGGTGAATACTTTCCATGCGTCAAGAGTGAACAGCCATTCTTTCACTTCCTGCAGCTTGCCGGCTGCATGTATTCCGCCTATCAGGGAGCCGATGGAAGTTCCGGCGACAGAGGTAATGTTGTATCCTCTTCTTTCAAGTTCTTCTATTGCGCCGATATAGGCGAATCCTCTCGGCCCTCCGCTGGAGAGCACGAGTGCAACGTCTTTTGTATTTCCAGCTTCCATAATGAATTTTATATCCAAAGTATATATAGTGTGAGCGTATATATGCAATTGGCGCAAATATAGCAAAAGTCGAGAGCAGAGGGAAAATTTATTTTCACTATGCCGAGACCAAGCGTATATATGAGCTTTAGCTTAAATATAGCAAAAGCTGAGAGCAAAACGTCAAGCTTGCTTGTAAAGTTTTGCAGAAGCTCCAGCGTATATATGAGAGTCAGCTCAAACAAAGCCGAGAGCAGAAGCAAATATCAGGCTTGCACAAAAGTTTTTCACGGGCACAGACATGAAATACGTGAAGTTCATTGGGAAGAAGCCGGCCGGGAGCAGTTTTCAGGCCGGCTCCATTCTTTTTACTGCTGGACGGATTGGGCCGGCTCGTCCGCAAGCACCCTCACTTTATTGGCAAGCACTTCATGAAACTGCCTTTCAGTTCCGTCAGCTCCGGTGTATTTGGATGTGCGGAGTCTGCCGGTGACATATACCGGCATTCCTTTCGCTACCTTGTCAATGTCCATAGTGTCTTTACCCTCCCATGCCACGACATTGTGCCAGGTCGTTTCTGATACCGGATTGCCGTCACGTGTCTTGTAGATGATTTCAGTGGCCACTGAAAAGTTTGCCACTCTGCTGCCGTTGTGCTCGTTTGCGCGGACATTGCCGACGTATCCCTGCAGCTCAATCCTGTTGATGTTTTCCATAAGATTCTCTCTTTTTGTCATTAATTGTTCTTCCCCACATCTTATGCGCGCTCAGTAGGTTGGAGGCAAAGTAAATGAAAATAATTCTCACAATCATCTGTTTTTCACCATGGTGCGGCATCTTTTTCTGTTTCTTTAATTTTTTTCTGTTTTTTATATCCGTAAAGATTTTTCTTTCATTGTAAAAAAAATAACATGCGATATAAAATAAATTTTAATAAGCCGTGAAGATTATAAGAAAAGGAAAAACATTGTCGAAGAAAAAGCAAAATCTCTGTCTGCATATTGCAGTTTAATGGCGGTGTTTTGACATTTGAAGAAAAATTCGGACGATGAATTACGGAAAGAACATAGAAAGGCATATGCCAAAGTGCCTTGAGTGCGGAGACCAGATTCGCTACGGCAGGACAGACAAGAAATTCTGCTGTGACGAGTGCAAAAACCGCCACTATAATAATCTTGCCAAGGGCAGCAGGACCTTCAGGCGGAAGGTGCTTGCCATGCTGTCGGGGAATTATGATGTGCTCAATGAAGTTCTCCGTTCAGGTGCAAGTTCAATTGACCTCATGGATGCGGTGGCTATGGGTTTTGCGCCAGGGGTCATGACCTCTTGCCGGAAGTCAGGAAAGCATGATGAGTTCGGGTGCTTTGACATACGCTACATAATGACGCGCACGCGGATATATTCCATATCAAAAATACAAAATGTTTATTTACCTTTGCACTCCGGCACGAAAAAGGAATAGTCATTTTCTGCTTGCCGACGGCTTGGGAATCATTTTGCCTCGGCATGGAAAGCGACATTCGGGTGTGCGAATATGAACAAATCCTAATGTCATGAATAAAAAAACATTAATCGCAGGCGTTGCGCTTGCATTTATCAGCAGTTGCAGCAATATGGAGAATCCGCTTCTTATGGAGTCTTCCGCACCTTACGGAGCTCCGCAGTTTGACAAGATACGCAATGAGCATTATATGCCGGCGTTCGAAGCGGCGATAGCAGAGGCCAAGGCCGAGATTGACGCTATCGTTGCAAATCCTCAGGAACCTGACTTTGAGAATACGATTGAGGCAATGGAGCAGGCCGGCCAGACTCTCAGCAGGGGGGCAGGCATATTCTATAATCTCATGGAAGCAAACACTGACGACCAGATGCAGCAGATTGCAGAGGAGGTCTCACCGATGCTTACTGAGTATTCGATGTATGTTTCTCTGAACGACGGGCTTTTTGAAAGGGTTAAGAAAGTCTATGCAAAGAGGGAGTCGCTTGGTCTGGACAAGGACCAGATGACTTTGCTTGAGGACAATTACAAGGGCTTTGTGCGCGGAGGAGCAAATCTTTCCGCTGAGGATAAGGCGGTTTACAGCAAGTTGAGCGAGGAACTTTCACTCTCGACTCTTGCATTCAGCAAGAATGTGCTGGCCGCAACCAACGCTTATGTCCTTAATGTAAAGGATTCCGCTGATTTGGCAGGTCTGCCTGAGTATGTCAAGACTATGGGAGCGGAAACTGCCGCTGAGAAAGGTCTTGAGGGATGGGCGTTTACCCTGGATTATCCGAGCTATGGGCCTTTCATGAAATTCAGCACAGTACGTGAGCTTCGCAAGGACATGTGGACTGCATATAATACGAGGGCAGTCGGAGGGGAGTTTGACAATTCGGATATCGTGAAGAAGATTGTGAGCCTCAGAATGCAGATTGCGGATATTCTCGGATACGAGACTTATGCGGATTATGCGTTGGAGGAGAGAATGGCCAAGGATCGCAGGACGGTTGACAATTTCATCATGGATCTTCTCAGGCCTTCGCTTCCGTTTGCAAAGAAAGATGTTGAAGATGTTTACAGGTATGCGGCAGCAAATGGCTTTGAGGGAACTGAGCTAATGCCGTGGGATTTCTCTTTCTGGTCAGAGCGTTACCAGGAGGCTGAATATGCAATAAATGAGGAGCAGCTTAAGCCTTATTTCCAGTTGGAAAGCTGCATTGACGCGGTGTTCGGGCTGGCCAATAGGCTGTACGGCATCAATTTCAAGGAATTGGACAATGTGCCTGTTTATCATGAAGATGTGAAAGTATATGATGTAACTGATGCAGACGGAGGCCATCTTGCATTGTTCTATGCTGATTTCTTCCCGAGGGCAAGCAAGAGGGGCGGCGCATGGATGACTGAGTTCCGCGGTCAGAGCATACGTGACGGCAAGGAGTACCGTCCGCTTGTCAGCATAGTATGCAATTTCACCAAGCCTTCCGGTGATGCTCCGTCATTGATTACCCATAGCGAGTTCACTACTTTCCTTCATGAGTTCGGACATGCTCTCCACGGTATGCTCGCCAAAGGCCGTTATGAGTCCCTTACCGGAACAAATGTCTCACGTGATTTCGTTGAGCTGCCGTCCCAGATTATGGAGAACTGGGGGTATGAACCGGAGTATCTCAACTCGTTTGCCAAGCATTATCAGACAGGCGAGCCTATACCTTCTGAACTGATTGAAAAAATTGTTGCTGCAAAGAATTACCTCGCAGCCTATTCACAGGTCCGTCAGCTTCATTTTGCATATCTTGATATGGCATGGCATTCTCTTACGGAACTTCCGGATGGTGATGTTATTGCCTTTGAGCAGAAAACACTTGCTCCATATGCCGTGATGCCTTCTGTGGCAGGCACGGGATTCTCTCCGTCGTTCTCGCATATTTTTGCAGGAGGATATTCAGCCGGTTATTATTCATACAAATGGGCTGAGGTTCTGGAGGCCGACGCATTCTCATTGTTTAAGGAGAAAGGCATTTTCAATAAGGAAGTTGCCGACTCATTCCGCAAGAACATTCTTGAGAAGGGTGGTGCAGAGGATGAGACCGTAATCTACAGGAATTTCCGCGGCCATGATCCTGAGCCTGAGGCTCTGATGAAAAAGCTTGGCCTTGTGAAATAAGTCCGATGCTAAATTATTCCGTCATTAGGCATAACTTGTAGAGCCTTAATGATAAATGTATAGATTAAAGATGATGGGTGAATTCTAAAAAGTCAGAATAACTCTTTGAGAATTGAATATTTGGAAACAAGGTTGAGGTTGACCGTTGACCTCACCGCAAAACAAGAAAGGAGGCTAGGGGCTTGAATAATACTTTTATTCAGCCCCTATCTTGTTCTTTGAAAACAGGCACTCTCGCCCTCGGAAACTATCGGATACTGCCCGCTACAAAAATCACTCGGGCTATTTTGTTATTTGCTCATGACCTTTAAGGGGTGTTTCGAGTCTACGGCGCGGTCGCATCGCTTTTTTCGCCCTTTTTAAATGTCATCATGCTTATCGGCCAAAAGGGATTCTTGTCCTGCAAGGTGCGTTGCAGTCACTTGTTTTATCTTCAGGTGAGTCTCTCCCGAAGTGAGATGCTCGAACATGCTTGATTTGGTTTTATAATGATCTTAATAATGTGATGCCGAATGGTTTATGTAAAGACGGGTGTGCAGGATTGCATACCCGTCCTTGCGTAACTGCCTATGTCACATATGCTTGCTGTTTGTGAAGCGTGTCCCGTCCTGAAAAAAGTTTACCACAAACCGTAAACTTTTATGCAATCAAA
>CAJUEK010000018.1 GCA_910585445.1 uncultured Bacteroidales bacterium
ATAAAATTCATCAAATTGAAGCCTACTTTGTTGTCAGAGCAAAAAAGAATCTCGGGTACAAATCCATCCAATGGAAACGTAGGCTGCCTAGGAATGTGCTTTCAGACGCAAGTGTACTTCTGACTGGATTCTATCCTAAACAATATTACCCAGAGCCACTTAGACTGGTTAGATATTGGGATGAAGAACAAGAACGAGAATTTACATTCATAACCAATGCGATGCATATATCTGCGCTGCAGGTTGCTGAACTTTATAAAAATCGTTGGCAGGTAGAGCTGTTTTTCAAATGGCTCAAGCAGCACCTTAAAATCAAAAGATTTTGGGGAACTACAGAGAATGCTGTTCGAATACAGATATATGCTGCTATATGCGCTTACTGTTTGGTGGCAATCATTCAACACAATATGCAACTGGACAGAAGTACATATGAAGTGTTACAAATACTGAGCATCTCATTGACTGACAAGACTCATCTGAGAGACCTCTTTGATAAAACTAAATTTCAAAATGACAAAGAACGATTCAGACCAAATGGGCCAAGTTTATTTAATTTTTAATTCGTCCCAATTTTAATGGGACACTAATGATACTAAGATATTTATTATTCCATTAAGCAGAAAAAACAAATGTTTTTCGTAAGTTTGTCCCCGCTATTAAAAAAACTGAAATTATGAAAAAATTGCTTTTTTCTTTGGTTGCGGCTGCCGTATGCATGCTGTCTGCACATTCCGCATTTGCTCAGGACATTATCCTGATGACGGACTCTGAGGTGATTGAGGCCACTGTCATTGAGATAAATGATGACCAGGTGGTTTATAAGGCTTATGATAATCCGGACGGTCCTGTATATAAGATGTCTGCTTCTAAAATATCCAAAATCACATTCGCCAATGGTACTGAGGAGGTTTTCGGGGAGTCAGTGGCATTTTCGCCTGTGTCGGCTGAGCCTGTTCCTTTCGGAAGGATGATTTATGAAAAAGGGGCGATTTATCTGGACGGAAAGCAGCTTACTTACAGCGATATGCAGGCGTGCATGCCTCTTGACCTGTATAAGCAGGCCAGCGGAGGACTGAAGATGCGCAACAGCGGAAAGAAGCTCATGATTGCCGGCGGTGTCATCACGGGAGCCAGCATCATACTTATGGTTGCAGGGACCGCAGCAGCGGCAAACAATATTTATTATGGTGCTGACGGTTATGCTTATGCTGAATTTTCTGCAGGAGCAGCTTTTGCTACCGTTACAGGTGCCGTTTGCATTTTCCCGGGAGTAGCCTGCCTGTCTGCCGGTATTCCTATCTATTGTGTAGGCCAGTCACGCGCAAAAAGGGCTTCTGCCACTTATAATTCCCGTGCTCAGGCCAACCAGCTTACTCTGAATGTCGGTGCTGCGAGAAACGGATTCGGACTTTATCTGGCCTTCTGACAGGAGGCAAATGAATGCCGGCGGCTTTGCTTCGGGAGTTCTCGGACGGTTTTAAGACAGTTTCCACTCCCAAAAGTTTCAAACGGCTTCTAAAAATAGTATATTTTACTCCGTACAATATACTTCCGCTCGGCAGAATCCAAATAAAATTTGGTTCTGCTCTCGACTTATTCGTATATTTGCACGATTTTGCGCTTTTATGGCCCGGAATCGTGCATTTTTGTTTTTATGCCATCCGAAGATGGCGTGAACGTATGCATATGCCTAAAGATTAATTGTTAGAGTAAATATTTTATGGAACTTCCAGCTAAGTACAATCCTTCGGAGACAGAAGACAAGTGGTATGCCTATTGGCTTGAGAACAAGTTTTTCCATTCGGAACCTGATGAAAGGGAGCCTTATACGGTAGTGATACCGCCCCCTAATGTTACGGGAATCCTTCATATGGGTCATGTCCTTAACAACACTTTGAATGACGTGCTTGTCCGCAAGGCGAGGATGGACGGCAAGAATGCATGCTGGGTTCCTGGCACGGACCACGCTTCAATCGCCACCGAGAGCAAGGTAGTTGCCAAGCTCAAGGCTGAGGGTATCAGCAAGGAAGACCTGACGCGTGAGGAGTTCCTCAAGCACGCCTGGGAGTGGAAAGAGAAACACGGAGGAATCATCCTGAACCAGCTCAGAAAGCTCGGTGCGTCATGCGACTGGGACAGGACCAAGTTCACGATGGACCCAGACCTGAGCGATGCCGTGATAAGCACTTTCGTATATTTCTACAACAAGGGATATATTTACAGGGGAGTGCGCATGGTGAACTGGGACCCGATTGGACTTACGGCCGTAAGCGATGAGGAGGTAATCCACAGGGACACTGTCAGCAAGTTCTATCACCTGAGATACTTCATTTCTGACGGAAACGGCAAGCCGACCGACAAGTACATAATAATCGCGACAACACGTCCGGAGACTATTATGGCCGATGCGGCAATTTGCATCAATCCGGAAGACGAAAGGTATCATTGGCTCAAAGGCAAGAAAGTCCTGATTCCTCTGATAAACAAGGAAATACCTGTTATAGAGGACAGCTATGTCACAATGGACTTCGGTACGGGATGTCTCAAGGTCACTCCGGCTCATGACGTGAATGACTATGAGATAGGAATAAGGCATAACCTTCCTGTGCTTGACATCATTGATGACCATGGCCGTCTGAATGAAAAAGCTCAGATTCTCGTAGGTGAAGACCGTTTCGAAGCCCGCAAGAAGATTGCGCAGATGCTTGAGCAGGAAGGAAACCTTGAGAAAGTCGAGGATTATACTTCTCCTGTCGGCTATTCGGAGAGGACTAACGCCGTGATTGAGCCAAGGCTCTCGATGCAGTGGTTCCTGAAGATGGGCGAGCTTGCAAAGGATGCGCTGGAGTCCGTGGAAAGCGGAAAAGTGCGCCTTATTCCAGACAAATACCGCAATACATACCGCCATTGGATGGAGAATGTGCGTGACTGGTGCATCTCCCGTCAGCTCTGGTGGGGACAGCGTATCCCTGCATATTATCTGCCTGACGGAAAAGTTGTGGTGGCTCAGACGCCTCAGGAGGCTCTTGAAGAAGCCAGGAAGCTGATGCCTTCTATAACTGCAGATGAACTGCGTCAGGACGATGATGTGCTTGACACATGGTTCTCGTCATGGCTGTGGCCTATATCCGTGTTTGACGCCAACAAGGCAGGTCATCCTGATGCAGAGCCTAATAAGGACCTCGCATACTATTATCCTACAAATGACTTGGTTACGGGACCGGATATCCTTTTCTTCTGGGTTGCCAGAATGATTATGGCCGGAAACGAGTTCATGAATGATGTGCCGTTCCGCAATGTATATCTTACGGGCATAGTAAGGGACAAGCTGGGCCGCAAGATGTCCAAGACCCTCGGAAACTCTCCTGACCCTCTTGACCTCATCGCCAAATATGGAGCTGATGCGGTGCGCTTGGGAATGCTTCTTTGCAGTTCAGCGGGAAGCGACATTCTGTATGACGAGTCCCAGATTGAGCAGGGCAGGAATTTCAACAACAAGGTATGGAATGCCTTCCGCCTTGTGACCGGATGGAATGTTGACGGTGCCGCAGTTCAGCCTGAGGCTTCTGCCGTGGCTGTAAGGTGGTTCAATGCCAAACTGTCACAGGCCATAGAGACGGTGGAGGACCATTTCTCGAAATTCCGTATCTCCGATGCGCTGATGACTATATACAAGTTGTTCTGGGATGATTTCTGCGCATGGTATCTTGAAGCCGTGAAGCCGGCATACGGGGCAGGCATTGATGCGGCCACATATGAGGCGACTGTCGGATTCTTTGACGCTCTGCTTAAGATGATTCATCCGGTGATGCCGTTCATCACTGAGGAACTCTGGCAGAATATGGCTGAAAGGAAAGAAGGGGAGACCATAATGAACCAGCGCTATCCTCAGTCAGCAGGCTATGACGCCGCCTTGATTTCTGATTTTGCCATGGCTTGCGAGGCGGTGGCAGGTGTGCGCAACATACGCCAGCAGAAGAACATCTCTCCAAAGGAGACTCTTGAACTTATGATGAAGGGAGCTTTCCCAGCATCGGTTATTTCGGTAATCGTGAAACTGGCTAATGTTTCTGTCGCTAAGGCTGAGGGAGACATGTCTGCTGCGCAGCGTTTCATGGTGGGTATCGTGGAAATGTTCGTTCCGATGAAAGGACTGGTCAACGTTGATGAAGAGGTCAAGAAGCTTGAGGCTGATCTGGCTTATTACAGGAATTTCCTTGCTTCCGTCCGCAAGAAGCTCTCCAACGAGCGCTTTGTGGCCAATGCTCCTGAGGCCGTGGTTGCTGTGGAGCGTAAGAAGGAGGCCGATTCGCTTTCAAAGATAGAAAGTATAGAGGCTTCTCTCAATGCTTTGAGAAATAGTTGATAAAACATTATAGTTTGATATTGTAACTTTTTTGTTATGATAAAATCGGAGCTTGAGATAGACGTCAGGTATTATGAAACGGACCAGATGGGCATTGTCCATCACTCCAATTATATAAGGTATTTCGAATGCGGCCGTTCTGACATGATGGCCAAGGCCGGGATTCCGATTGACAAGATTGAGGCAGCCGGTGTAGTGCTGCCTGTAATCTCCGTGGAGTGCAGGTACAGGATGCCGGCAAAGATGGGAGACCGCATCAAGGTGGTGACCATGATAGATAAGGTGCCTATGGCAAAGCTGGTCATCCGCAATGAGATTTACGGGCCTTCCGGCAGCCTGCTCTGTGAGGGAAAGGTTGTGCTCGGATTCCTTGACGGGCAGACTCGCAGGCCTGTCCGTTGTCCGGAGATGCTCGTGAAAGTTTTTGAAGAGAGACTGTGTGAACATATTAATGACTGAATATGATATCTGTTAATAATCTTGTTGTCGCCTATGGTGGATTCACTTTGCTGAATGACGTGAATTTCCATATAAGCGAGAATGACAAGATCGGCCTGGTGGGGAAGAACGGTGCCGGCAAATCCACGATACTGAAGCTGATATGCGGGCTGCAGAGTCCGACTTCAGGACAGGTTGCCGTGCCGAATGGTGTGAAGATAGGGTATCTTCCGCAGATAATGGAGCATCACAGGGGAAAGAGCGTCATTGACGAGGCGATGACTGCCTTTGCTGACCTGTTTTCGCTTGAGGATGAGCTGGAGAATATCGCGGCCGAGCTTGCCATCAGGCAGGATTATGAAAGCAAGGAGTATCAGGATCTCATAATAAGAATGAATGAGGTCAATGATGCCCTGACATATAACCGTTCTGACAATCCGCGTGTGATGGCAGAAAAGACCCTCATCGGCCTGGGATTCCGTTACGATGAGCTTGAGAGGCCGACTGAGACTTTCAGCCAGGGATGGAACATGCGTATCGAGCTTGCCAAGATTCTGCTTTCCAAGCCGGACGTGCTCCTGCTGGACGAGCCTACTAACCACCTTGACATAGAGTCTATCGAGTGGCTTGAAGGCTATCTGAAGGATTACCGCGGTTCGCTTGTGCTGATTTCACACGACAGGAAGTTCCTGGACAATGTGACCGGACGCACTGTGGAGATAATGCTCGGCCGCATCCATGATTATAAGGTGCCGTACAGCAAGTATCTGGAACTGCGCAAGGAGCGCATAGCACAGCAGCAGGCTGCATATGAGAACCAGCAGAGGATGATTGAGAAAACTGAGGAGTTCATAGAACGCTTCCGCTACAAGCCTTCCAAATCCAACCAGGTTCAGTCACGCGTGAAGCAGCTTGAGAAGCTCGAGAGGATAGAGGTTGACATTGAGGACAAGTCTTCGCTTGCAGTCAAGTTCCCTCCGGCCCCGCGTTCAGGGGACATTGCATACAAGGCTGTGGACATGACTGTCGGATATGATGGCAAAGCTGTATTTTCTGACGCTCAGATTGAGGTGCGCAGAGGAGAGAAAGTCGCTCTTGTGGGCAGGAACGGCGAGGGAAAGACAACCCTGATGAGGGTCATCATGGGAGAGCTGGAGCAGATGTCCGGGGAGTCCAGGCCCGGGTATAATGTCCAGATTGGATATTATGCGCAGAATCAGGAGGATATACTCGACAAGAATGACACTGTATTCGAGACATTGGACCGTATTGCAGTGGGTGATGTGCGCCTGAAGCTGAGGGACATTCTCGGTGCCTTCCTTTTCAAGGGGGAGGACGTGGACAAGAAGGTCGCTGTGCTGAGCGGAGGTGAAAGGGCGCGTCTTGCCATGGCCAAGCTAATGCTCAAGCCATACAATTTCCTGGCTCTCGACGAGCCTACGAACCATATGGACATACGTTCAAAGGACATACTCAAGCAGGCGCTGAAGGTTTATGACGGCACTTTGATTGTCGTTTCTCATGACAGGGACTTCCTCGACGGGCTTGTTGACAAGCTTTACGAGTTCCGTGACGGAAAGGTGCGTGAACATCTCGGTGGAGTGCAGGAGTTCCTTGAAAGACGGCGCATTGAGAACCTGAGCGAGCTTGAAAGGCATTATCATACCGAAACCCAGACGCGTTCAGATGACCAGGTGCAGAAGAAGGCCGAGGCGCAGCAGGAGTATCAGGCAAAGAAGTTTGTTTCCAAGGAGGAGCGCAAGGTACGCAACCGTATCGCGTTCCTGGAGAAAGGGATAGGAGAGGTGGAAGCCAAGATGAAGGAAATCGAGTCTGTGCTTGCTGACCCGGGCCCTGACGATGACATAATGGAGCTTACACGGAGCTATCTCGAGCACAAGCGGGAGCTGGACCTCAAGACTGAGGAATGGGCTGGGCTTCTGGAAAGCATAGGTGAATGATTTAAATGAAATAATATGGAAGAATCTAAAACTCAATATCTGTTCGGCATGCATCCTGTCATGGAAGCAGTCAAGACAGGCAAAAAGCTTGAGAAAGTATTGTTCAAGCAAGGACTTGAAGGGCCTCAGTTCAGAGAACTGATGGAACTTCTGAAAATCAGGGAGATACCGTTCCAGTTCGTTCCTGTCGAGAAATTGAACAGGAGCGTAAGGGGAGCGCACCAGGGTGTTCTCGCCTATATATCCCAGATTGATTATGTTGACCTTGAGCAGCTTGTGAATGATGCCCTGGGCATGTCGGAGAATCCTGTGCTTATGATACTTGACGGGGTCAGCGATGTGCGTAACCTCGGTGCGATAGCGAGAAGTCTCGAATGCGCGGGCGGACATGGAATAATAGTGCCTGCGAAGGGAGGGGCGGCCATAAATGCAGAAGCGATAAAGTCTTCGGCAGGTGCCCTCATGAGGATAGACGCGTGCAAGGTGCCCAATTTGCGTGTGGCCGCATATTATCTTAAGCAGAGTGGATTCCGTCTGATTGCGGCTACGGAGAAAGTTGACAGGAAGATTTATGATGTTGACATGACAGGCCCTTGCGCTATAATCATGGGTTCTGAAGGCAAGGGCATATCGAAGGCCATGCTGGATCTTGCTGACGACAAGGCGGCGATTCCTATGGCAGGTGAGATATCTTCACTCAATGTGGCTGCTGCATCTACTGTGATGCTTTATGAAGCTGTGAGACAGAGACTTGCAAAACAATAGGGAGGAATATGACCATGGGAAAAATTCATATGTTGTCACTCCTTCTGCTGTTTTGGGGATTTTCTGCTTCTGCGCAGCCTAATCTTGTGCAGCACAAGGAATATGAGAGTTTCAAGACTGTAAATGTTTCGGACAAGTTCACCGTAAGGCTGAGGAATGCTCCTGACTATTCTGTCAAGATTACTTCCGACGAGAGGATTTCTCCTTACGTTCAGGCTTATGTCAAGAACGGCACTCTTTATCTTGTTCTCGATGAGAAGAACTATACTCCGGAGCTGAAGAAACAGCTCAGGCAGAAGAGAGCGGCTGAGCCAGTGCTTGAAGCAGAGGTTTTTATGCCGACTCTCAGTGCGATGGTGCTCAAGGATAAGGCTGTTTTGTCGCATTGTGACAGGTTTCATGCGGGCACGTTCGCCCTTACTGTCTCGGACAATGCCAAGGTGGCCCAGTTCAGGCTTGACTGCTCAACAGCAGAGCTTGATTTTGCCAAAAGCGCCTGGGCTTCAGCCGAAGTCAACGCTTCGGAGAAACTTTATGTCAATGCCTCCAATTCATCTGACGTGACCCTGATGCAGAACGGCGGTGTTGTCTTTGTTGATGCGTCCGGCTCTTCTTCTGTCAAGGTCAAGGGCAGCATGGCCGAGGCTGATGTCTATGCAGCGAACAGCAGCGAGGTAACAATGATGGGAACGGCCTCTGTTCTTAAGGTAAAGGCTACCGGCGTTTCAAGGACTGACGCGGAGCAGCTGGAGACAAGGGAGGGAGATGTTGAGCAGGCTGGTTCTTCCAAGTGCCATGTAAATGTTACTGACCATCTGAAAGTGTCCCTTACAGGTGGCTCCATGCTTACTTTCAAGAGAAAACCGGCCATTGAGGTTGACAGGATAGTAGGCTCTACGCTGATAAAGGCTGACGACCCTAAGAGGAAATAGGGTATGTTTGTCCTTGATTCCCATTGCGACACTCCGTCGCAGATATTCCGTCTGAGGGACATGACCCTCGACAATGACCATTCGCACGTCGATTTCCCCAAGCTCAGGCGCGGGGGAATCGACGGTGCTTTTTGGGCCTTGTATGTTCCTGCTGACATGTCATCAGAGGCCGGGGAGGAATATGCATATAAGATGCTCGGCAGCGTAATGTCCGTTTTGGAGTCTAATCCGGACAAGGCGGCTCTCACGTTGTCTCCGGAACAGGCTCTCGCCAACAAGGCAGCTGGGCTTTTCTCCGTGTTTCTGGCATTGGAAAACGGCTCTCCCATAGGCGGCTCTCTTGATAAGCTGCATGACTTTTATGACGCGGGGATAAGGTATATGACCTTGTCCCATTCCGCAAACAATTTGATTTGCGACTCATGCGCTTCCGATGTCAGGAAATGGAACGGGCTGAGCCCTTTCGGCAGGGAAGTCGTGGAGCATATGAACCGTCTCGGTATGATGATAGATGTGTCGCATATCTCGGATGAGTCTTTCTATGATGTGCTGGAGTGTTCCCGTGCCCCTGTCGTAGCTTCGCACTCTTGCTGCAGGGCATTGGCTGGGCATCCGCGCAACATGACTGACGACATGATAAGGGCGCTTGCTGCTGCAGGGGGAGTCATCCAGATTAATTTTTTCCCCGTCTTTCTTGACGGCGGTTTCGGAAAAATACTTGACGGCTCCGGGATTGGGGAGCATGGGGAGGCTATTGAGCAGGAGTTCATTGCCTGTCCTTCAGACACTGGGAGACGCGCTGCATGGTATGGGGTGCTTGACGAACTTGATGCATTGGAACGTCCTTCGTACAAGAGGATTGCTGACCATATCGACCATGTGGTTTCTCTCGTGGGAATTGACCATGTAGGCCTCGGGTCTGATTTTGACGGGATAGCAGTCACACCACGCGGCATGGAGGACGCTTCGTGTTTTCCTGTTATTTTTGATGAACTGCGCAGGAGGGGATATTCTGAGCCGGACGTGGAAAAGATTGCCGGAGCCAATTTTCTCCGCGTATTTTCCGAAGTCCGGAGGCTTAGCGGCTCGAGCTGTTCTGGTTCAGTACGATGATGCTCACGGTGACGAGTATCAGGATTATCCCGATTATGGTTTTGGGACCGAGATGCTCGTCAAGGAAGAGCACGCCGAGCAATACTGCCGTAAGAGGCTGAAGTGCGCCGAGGATGGATGTAAGTGTCGGCCCGATGCGTCGTACAGCCTTCACTCCGGTGAAATTGGACACCATCGTGGCCCATAGGCCGAGTCCGAGGATATAGAGCCAGTGGATCGGATTTGTGACAAGGGTAATCTTTCCGTCCGAGATGAAGCATCCGGCTATGAAGTATGCTGCACTCAGCATCATTATCCATGTGGTGAATTTGACGGCCTCGATTTTATCCGCATTGCTCCTTTTCATAACGATGAAGTATGCCGCGTATGTGAAAGCGGAGATTATCGAGCAGGTGAGTCCGAGGGCAGTGTTGCCTCCTGGCACACGCAGTCCGTCTCCTGAGGCCATGAGATATACTCCAAGGATTGCAAGGATTACGGCCAGTATGTTTAACTTGGATTTGTTTTCTCCGAAGAATAGCATCATGCAGGCTGTCACCACAACAGGGTACATGAAATTGATTGTGGATGCTATCCCGCTTGATATGTTCGCATATCCGTACAGCAGGGTAATGGAGGTCACGGCCCTCAGTATGCTCAGCAGAATTATTTTCCATGCCTCGTCCCGTGATATGCGCAGTGTTTTGTTCCTGTAGAAAGCATAGGCCATCAGGACTGCGGCAGCGGTGGACCATCTGTAGGCAAGCGTGTCGAAGCTGGACAGCCCGGCAACAAGAAGAGCGATAGTGAACACTGGGGAGAAGCCGAATGAGGCGGATGAAATTGCGGCGTAGAATATGCCGTTGGCCCTTATCCGTCTTTTTTTCTTCTCGTATTTTGCGTGTGCAGTACTCATTTCGTTCATTTTAAGCCCCATTTCATACTTCTTTGGTAGACAGTTTTTTATATATCGTCTCTTATTTGTGTAACAAAATAGTTTGTATTTATAACTTTATTGTTTTAAATACTTGTTGGCAAATATTTAGTTCTTTAGATATCTTTTGGCGGAGAAAGTTCAGCGCATGTGCCGCGAAGTGCTCGGTATTGCGTTTCCGGTCTCCTTTGAACCTCATCATGAATGTTTCCGTTCCTTCGTCCGAACTTACTCCTATCCATACCGTTCCCACCGGTTTTTCATCTGTTCCCCCGCCTGGTCCTGATATGCCGGATGTGGCTACGGAGAAGTCGCTTCCGGTAAGTTTTCGCACACCTTCCGCCATGGCTGCCACACATTCTTGGCTGACAGCTCCGTGAGTGCTTATGGTTTCCTCCGGAACGCCGAGCACTTCGGTCTTGACACTGTTGGCATAGGAGGTCACCGAGCCGAGGTAGTATTCTGATGAGCCGGGAACGGATGTCATCATTGAGGAAATCATCCCTCCTGTGCATGATTCGGCTGCACTCATTGTCTTGCCTGCCGAGGCAAGCATCCTTCCGATGCATTCCTGCATAGTGTCATCGCGGTCTGACCAGATTATATCTCCGAGCATGACGCTGAGTTTTGCCAGTTCGGAGCTTATCATTCTCTCCTCCTTTTCCATGTTTCCTTCTCCGTACATAGACAGCCTGAGACGTACTCCTGTAAGTGCGTTTGGCAGATATGCCAGGTGCATTCCTTCAGGAAGGGCGTCCTCCCACGGAGCTATCATATTGGCAAGTGCCGATTCCGCGACTCCGAATGTCATGACTGTCCTGTGGCAGATGTCGGAAACGGGATTGTGCCGGCGTATGTCTTCAAGGATGTCCTCAAGCGCACCGAGAGCCTCGAACGGGACACCGGGAAGTGAATACAGGCTTGCCTTGTGACCGAACATCGACTCTGGAAAGCGGAATACCATTATTGGGGCAGTGCCGAGCCTGTTCGGGATTACCTCGCATTTGTCCGGCACTTCAGCCTGGGCGATGTTCACGTCGAGCACATCAAGTCCGCGTGAACCGAGTATGTCGTGGATTATCCCAAGCTGGACGGAATCCGTGCGGAATGACTCTGAACCGGACAGCTCGGCAAGGGCTGCCTTGGTGATGTCATCTTTTGTCGGTCCTAGCCCGCCGGTTGCAATCACTATGCTGTTATTCTCAAGTTCTGTCCTGAGCGAATTGACGATTGTGTCGTGGTCATCTCCGACTGAGAGCATGCGTGTCACTCTTATTCCGGCAGAATTGAGCGCACGTGATATGTGTGAAGAATTGGTGTCGATAATCTGGCCTATCAGTATCTCGTCACCTATGGTGCATATGGACGCCTGTGTCATTTCTTTTTGTTGCTTTTTGCCTCGTCAAGGTAGCGGAGTATCTTTTTGACGATAGCGGGGCCTTCGTAAATGAAGCCGGTGTAAATCTCCACCAGGGACGCTCCGGCATCCAGCATTTCCTTTGCCTGCTCACCGGACATTATGCCGCCTACACCTATGATGGGAAGCTTTCCCTCCGACTTTTCGTGTATGTATCTTACGAGTTCAAGATTCTTGCGGTACAGAGGTGCGCCTGACAGGCCTCCGTTGCCGATTTTTTCTATCCGTTCATTGTCTGTGGTGAGTCCCTCGCGGCTTCTTGTTGTGTTTCCTGCCACTATTCCGTCAATGCCGGAGCGGAGACAATAGTCGATTATGTCATCCAGCTGCTGTTTTGAGAGATCTGGGGATACTTTGAGGAGAATCGGGCGGAATGTGTCGTAGTACATCCTCAGGTCAAGCAGCCTGTCAACAATGTCAGAAAGGAACGACACGTCCTGCAAGGCTGTGAGACCGACGACATTGGGACATGAGACATTCACAACGAACATGTCCACGAAGTCGTATAGCAGCGCAAAGGCTTTCTCGTAGTCCTTTGCTGCGTCTTCGTTCATGCTGGAGGCGTTCTTGGAAATGTTTGCGGCCACAATGACTTCCGGGCGCACTTTCTTCAGATGCTCAACTGCATTCTTGACTCCTTTGTTGTTTATTCCGAATCTGTTGATTATGGCTTTGTCAGCGGGGAGACGGAAGCATCTCGGCTTGGCATTGCCGTCCTGGGGCTTCGGTGTCAGGGAGCCGATTTCCACAAATCCGAAACCGAAGTTAGCCATGTCATTGTAAAATTCCCCGTTCTTGTCAAGTCCTCCCGCAAGTCCTACAGGGTTGGGAAAGTTTATTCCGAAAACCTCCCGCTGAAGTGATTTGTATTCCTTTTTATATATGGCCCTTGTCACGGAGCCGGCAAAAGGTATGCGCCTAAGGAAAGACAGGGCGGAAAATGTCATGTTGTGTGCCGTCTCAGGATTGAACCTGAACAGAATCGGCTTCATCAGATGCTTGTACATGTCTTACAGAAATGCTTCGGTTCATAAAACATGCAAAAATAGTGAAAAAAGCTGAGAGCAGACATAAAATTCATTTTATGTTTGCCGAAGCACATTCACTATTGTGCGTAAGCACAAGTAGTGGCTGTGCGCAAGCACAAATAGCGAAAAAAGCTGAGAGCAGACGACCGGGCAGACATTGAATTAGGACAGCCGCTACATTTCCTGGAACGAGCCGTCATCAAAAAGTATGATTACTTTGGATACATTTCGCTGCTTTACAATGCTTTGCCGTATGTCACATAAAGTTTCACGTCCGGTCGAGGATGCAGTATTTGCAGGCATGTCGGCCACCGGCAGGGGATTATCGGATTCTGACGGGACATTTTCTGGTTGCAGTGCATTCTGCTCCTGTTCCGGCTCAGCAGGGAAAAGGCTGCTTGCTTCATCAATGACAGGCGCAGCTTGCATATCCTTGTACATTTTGCCTTTCCCTAAAATAAGCCACTCCATATTGAGGCCCGGATATTTCTGCATCACGGCCTCGATGAAATCGTAGCTCGGCTTGTTCCTGCCGGAGAGCAGGTGAGACACGCCGGCGCGTGCCACTCCGATGCTTTCGGCAAATTGTGTCTGCGACAGATTTTCAGCCGCCAGAAATTTCTCTAACCTCTCGTTCATAGATGTAAACAAATGATTACAAATATAGCGAGAAAAATCAGAACCGTAAAATATAAATTGCCGTCAAAGATGTAACCGGGGCATGGAAATAGGGGAAAGTAAGATAAATTACAACTTTAAGTAAATTATATAAAATGCAGATTATTAATGTGATAGTGATTACAAATGTATGGTTTTTGTGCTGATTTGCATAAAATGATGCCGAGAACCTCAAACGTAACAATATAAACATTATCCAATAGTTTAGATTAATATTATAAAATACGTGGTTTTTAGTTAGTTACGTAATTACTAAAACACAGATAAGAAAATGTTATATCACATATTTAACACGTTACATTAAGTTCGGTAACTGGCCGAGCTTGCCGCCTGTGCGGTATAGATGTAACGCAGTCTGAAGTTTGCCTCTATGTTACAAGTGTAACGGGAAAGGTCACACAGCATGCAGATTTCCAAATGACGCGAGAATTGCGTATTTTTGCCGTAATTATAGTTGTAACGCAAAAAATCGAATTACGCTAATGATACCGGAAATAAAGATTGAAGACTATACTTACGACCTTCCTGACGGAAGGATTGCAAAATATCCCCTACCGGAGAGAGATTCTTCCAAGCTGCTTTGTTATCATAATGGCAAGATAGAAGAAAAGGTATTCAAAGAAATATCCTCTCTTATTCCAGAAGACTCTATGATGGTGTTCAATGACACGAGAGTCGTTCCCGCAAGACTTCGCTTTGTCCGTCCGACGGGCGCTCATATCGAGATATTCTGCCTTGAGCCGGTCTTGCCGCAGGAATACGCAAGCATGTTCTCAGAGACTGCCAGATGCCGCTGGAAATGCATAATAGGCAATGTAAAGAAATGGAAAGGTGACCTTCTGTCGCTATACAATCCTCTAAATGACAAGCAGATTAACGATATGGGGCTTTCCGCAGCTCTTGTGGAAAGGGACGGGGCCACGTCAATTGTAGAATTTGCATGGATCAACGGATTCCCGTTTTCAAAGGTGCTGGAGGCATGCGGCTCAGTGCCTATTCCGCCTTATCTGAACCGTGATACGGAGGATATTGACCTTGAGCGTTACCAGACACTTTATGCGCGCTTCCGCGGCTCAGTGGCGGCGCCTACCGCAGGATTGCATTTTACTGAAGAGGTGCTCCAGGCAATCAGGAACAGGGGAATAAGCATGGAGACTGTCTGTCTTCATGTCGGAGCCGGAACATTCCTGCCTGTCAAGAGCTCGTCAGTGTCCGGGCATACCATGCACAGGGAGCCTTTTGTGGTGACACGTGAGTTCCTGGAAAAGCTTGCAGCCTCAGGACGCAAGGTAGTGGCGGTCGGCACTACATCGGTAAGGACGCTCGAATCATTGTATTATGCAGGTGTGAAATGCATAGAGAATGGTGCTCCTGAAGATATAGGGCAGTGGGAGCCTTACGGACGTGAATACTCATACACTACGCAGGAAGCCATATCCGCGCTTGCCGGGTGGCTCAGGGCCAACGGAAAGGAAGAGCTCCAGCTTGGGACGCGCATAATCATAGTGCCAGGATTCAAATTCAGGGTCACTGATGTGCTCGTGACCAATTTCCACCAGCCGCAGAGCACGCTGCTCCTGCTCATATCGGCATTTGTCGGAGGGGACTGGCGAAGCATATATGATTACGCCTTAGGCCATGATTTCCGTTTCCTCAGCTATGGGGACAGTTCAATGCTTTTCCGTGGCGAGAACGGCAATTAAAACGTATATCTAAGGAGATTTCAGCCGGATTATACGGCTAAATGTGCCTATTTTGAAAAAAAACAGGAACTATTTGCAATGTTTTTATAAATTTGCAACTTGTACTAATATTTAGAAACCATGTTAGATTTATCTGAATTTGAGAGCATAAGCCCATATAGTGACGCTGAGGCAGCTGAGGCATTGAACCAGTTGGCTGACCACGCTCTCCTTTCCGAAGCCTGCAAATACTTTTTTCCAGACCAGTCTCCGGATTTCCTGAAGAACCTTCTCAAGAGCATAAAGACCATTGATGAGTTCCAGATTCTCGTCATGTCGAAATTCGTTGAGTGGGCCCTTGAGCATACTGCACGCAATTTCTCATATGACGGCATCTCGAATATCGACAAGGACAAGAAGTTCCTTGCCCTTTCGAATCATCGTGACATCATTCTCGACCCGGCCATCACGCAGCTTGTCCTGTACAGGAACGGGATTCCGATGACTGAAATCGCTGTAGGAGACAATCTCATCACCAGCAAGACCATCGAGCGCCTGATACGCTCAAACCGTATGATTAAGGTTATGCGCGGCATTTCAGCCCGTGAACTGTACCTGTCATCGCAGTTGCTTTCCCGCTATATAAGGCTCAATATCACTGAGCAGCGCAGTTCAATCTGGCTCGCGCAGAGGCAGGGCCGCACAAAGAACGGATACGACATTACCGAGCAGGGACTTCTCAAGATGCTCGACATGAGCGGAAAGTCTGACTTCCTCCAGAACTTCAAGGAACTGAACATCATTCCGATGAGCATTTCATACGAATATGAGCCGTGTGACATCCTGAAGGCCCGTGAGCTTGTCATTTCCAAGAAGCGCAAATATGTCAAGGCCGAGGGTGAGGACCTCAACAGCATCATGGTCGGAATAACCCAGCAGAAAGGCAACATACATCTGAACATCGGCAAGCCGCTGACGGAAGATGAGATTGCCGAGGCTGCTAAATGCGACAAGAACGACCGCTACCAGCTCATCAGGCATGCTGTTGACCTCAGGGTTATCGAGGGCTACAAGCTGTGGAAGAACAATTATGTCGCCTTTGACATCGTGAACAACTCCTTCAAATACTCCCACCTTTATGACCCGTGTGATGTGGAGAAATTCGTCACCTACATGGAGCATCAGATGGAGACCGTCGAGAAGGACATCAACAAGGAAGACCTCAGACGCATATTCCTTGACATCTATGCCAATCCGGTGGTTACGAAAGAGCTTCTGGAGAAAGAGAAGACTACAGGCGCCATCCTGCTCTGATCCTGTTCAGACGCGTTTGGACAAACAAATAAAGCGGCCCGATGAAGGCCGCTTTTATTGTATGCTGTCCCGAATTGGGAGGCGTCATTTGTTTTTGATGGTGACATCCAGCTGAGGGAAAGGGAACTGTATTCCGTTCTGCGGAAGCTCGGTATATACTCTCTCATTGATGCCAAAGTTCACGTCCCAGTAATCGGAAGCCCTGACCCATGCGCGCATGACAAACACTACGCTGCTGTCCTGAAGGGCGCTGAGCGCAACAAAAGGGTTGGCGGGAGCTCCGTCTGACGTTTTGAGGATTCTGCTGTCGCTGTTCATGATGTCGAGAAGGAGAGCCTTGGTCTGCTCTGCTGAAGAGCCGTATTCTACGCCTACCGTCCAGTCCACGCGCCTGAGCTGGTTCTGCGAATAGTTGTTTACCGTACCGTTTGAAAGCGCTCCGTTAGGGATGATGATGTTCCTGTTGTCTGTAGTGGTGAGCTTTGTGCTTACTATGTTGACCTCAGTCACTGTTCCTGAATATCCCTGGGCCTCGATGAAGTCTCCTGCCTTGAAAGGCCTGAACACGAGAATCATGATTCCGCCTGCGAAATTCTGCACTGTGCCGTTAAGGGCAAGACCGATGGCCATTCCACCTCCGGCCAGAAGTGCAGCGAGCGAAGTCGTGTCAATTCCGAGTGTTCCTACCGTTATCAGAACAAGTATAATCGTAAGCGCTATGCTCACGATGCTCTGCACGAATGAGGCTATGGCTGCGTCTGTCTGCCTTTTCTCGAAAATCTTTGCGAGAAGGCCTTTCAGTTTTTTGATGAGCCAGGCACCTACGAAATAAATGACGAAGGCTGCAAGGACCTTGATGCCGAACGCTATCGCCTTGTCAAGCAAGTTGCC
The DNA here is from genome assembly GCA_910585445.1 of uncultured Bacteroidales bacterium. Classification (GTDB taxonomy): domain Bacteria; phylum Bacteroidota; class Bacteroidia; order Bacteroidales; family UBA932; genus Cryptobacteroides. The sequence continues at coordinate 17,499 of CAJUEK010000018.1, forward strand.
GAGCAGTTCGTCTGTCGGTGTGGTTGCGAGTTTTTCAGCCACGTTTGTCAGCTCCTTCTGTACAACCGTCAGGGAGTCTTTTGCCTGTGCGGCTGCAAATGGAATAAAAAGTTTCATTGTTTGTTGTATTTTGGAAACTGCTCAGGGCAGCTTCAGATTTGTCAGTTCATGAAGAGCCTTTCAACCTGCTCCGCTATAGTCCCGGCAGGAAGTGAAGGGTCAAGCACAAGGTCAAGCTCGGCATATGTTATTTCGCCCTCTGACTTGGCCAGTTCCTCACCGCCTCCAGTTATATTGAGCATTATGGTTTCTTCTGGCCTGATTTTGCCGCTGCGTGAGGCTTCCGCAAGAGATGCCACGGCTACGGCAGCTGCATTGTGTATGTCTATTCCCTCAAGGCTCCTGAACTCTTCTTTCCAGAAAGAAAGCTCATTGTTGCCTATCTTGAAGATTTCTCCCGTGGCGTCTTCCATAGCGTCAAAAAGCCCGCCTGCAAGAGAGTATGGAGGTTTCCTGTTGGAAAGTACCTTGGCGTCAATCTCAGCAGCTGCGGCCCTGGCCTGCTCCGGAGTCATCGGCACAAGGTTCCTCTGGTGCAGTTTCCATGAATCATACATTATGGTGAAAGGGTCGTTCTGCGACGGGTAGAGCCTCATCTTGTGTGAACCGTATCTTCCGTCTCCAATAAGCCTGAGGTTGTTTTCCCATACCGCGATAGTGCCTGTTCCGCTGCCTATGGCCTGGAAATATGCATCAGGGATACGTCCTATTTTCTCAACTGCAGAGAGCAGGGTAGTACCCATTCCGTCTCTTCTGGCTATGTTCTTTGCTCCGCCCTCAGCCATGAACTTGCTTGAGGTGCATGCCTTGTCCGCAAGCGCGATAGCGTCAAAATAGTCCGACCCCTTGGGTGAGGCTATGATTTTCACGCAGCTGTCAAGAGGCTTCTTGAACCATAGGGCCGAGATATTGTCATAAGGTATGGATATGAGCAGGGGAATTCTGTTGTCTGAGCATACCTTTGCAAAAGCGCGGGCAGTATTGCCGGCGGATGCCACTACAAGCACCTTGCTGTTGTCCTGCGGCAGCCTTGCGCATACAGAATATGCCTCTGTCTCCTTGAATGAGCAGGTTTCCATTTTTGCGCCTTTTTCCGGCCACCATCCTGAGAATGTTATATAGAGGTTCTGCAGACCCAGTTTTTCCGCCAGAGCCTGGCTCTTATATGTCACAGGGGCGCATGAGCCGGAGAGTGTCTTTTTTATCGGGAGCCAGTCCGCATACCGGTAGAATCCGTCAAGGTCATTGCGTGGATTGAATTGCCTGTTTTCATATTCCGCCCTCACAAGGCTCGGTGTCTTGCATTCCGGGGCTTCAAGAGTCCATCCTGCGTCTTCCAGCATGTGCCCGTCAGCGCAACATTTGAGGGTGTACTTGGTTGGTTTGAATGTCATGGGTTTATGTTTTTTACGTTTTATTTCTTATGTCACAATGAGGATTTGTCCACAATTTCCGCTATGTCGTTCACCGGGCGGTCCGAGTAGCGGTTGAATGTGCTCCGGCACAACGGGCAGGCTGTCACGATTACATCCGGCGACTCTGCCGTGAGGCTCGTGAGCGCGCTTTCCGTCAGAGCCTTCCTCTTGTCGAATCCCAAGGACAGGCTTCCGACGCTTCCTCCGCAGCAGATGCTTTCCTTATGGTGCTTTCCAGCCTCCACAAGTGAGCCGGCTGACGAGATTACCTTTCTCGGACTTTCGTATATTCCGCATCCGCGTCCGAGCTCGCATGGGTCATGATACACATAGCGCACATCGTTTTTCCTCAGTGAGAGCCTGCCCTCAGATATGAGGCTTTCCAGATACTCGGTATGGTGCATTATCCTTATTCCTTCGAGACGGTAGCTTTCCCTGAAGACCTTGTAGCATATAGGGCAGCTCAGCAGCAGGATGTCGGCACCGGATGATTTTATTATCTCCGTATTCTTTGCAATCATCTCCAGTGCAGGTTCCTTTCTTCCGGCCATCATCATAGGCCTGCCGCAACAGATTCCTCCGTCCTTGTCCATCACTGCATAGCTGATTCCGGCTTTTCCGAGCAGGGAAGTCATGGATTTCATGATAACCGGAGTCAGAGCGGTCATGCAGCCGGCAAAGTACAGAACCCGCTTGTTTTCAATGTTGGAAACATGTTTGTTTAATCCTATAACATTTTTGTTATAGTCTATTTTGAAGGATTCCGTCCCGATATTTGAATAATCCGGGCACAGATTGTATTGCTTTGTCGCTCTCTGGGCTATCCTTATTTTGTCTCCCTCTACACCGACAGGACAGACTGCCGTGCACTTGCCGCATAGCAGGCATTTGTCGCTGATTTCTTCTATGCGTCTCGAGTTGCCGCGCTTGAGCTGCCTGTTGAGATAGACGGTCGAATCCTTGATGTTTGCCTTGACTGCTCCCATCGGGCAGGCATCAATGCAGACGCCGCAGCTCGGGCATGAATTGACCTGAATCTTTGCGAAGCCTTTTCTTGCGCTGCTTATTTTTATTCCGGCGTTGCGCATCGGGATGAGCAGGATTTCTGCCGGAATGTGCATGTAGCGGCTGAAAGGCAGCACGCACATGAAAATTCCGAGAGCTATCGAATATGCCCACCATGTCGGAAGCATGTTCATCGAGTCGCTCAGGAAGGAATGCAGGACGACGTTAAGCGATTTAGTAAGGAATGAGCCGCCGCTGATGTCTGCCGTAAAGCCCTCGGCAAGAAGCCTCAGCGGGAATATGCACCAGAGCGAGTACAGTCCTATCAGGTCCGGCAGGCTCGGCCTTGTGGTGCGTCTCATGCCGAAGAGCTTTGAATGCGCCCTCTTCACGATGGCCAGTATGATGCCGCTCAGCACCACAAGCAGGAAGAAGTCCATCAGAAAGAAGAAGAAAGAGCCTTTCATGGTCTTTTCCGTTACGGCCACGAAGTATCTGAAAAATATCGGATACCATATCTTGTGGACCCTGTCAGGGGTGTAGAGCATTACCTCTATGTGTCCTATGACAATGAGCATGAACCATCCGAATGCTATGCTGGAGTGCATGTAGCCGAGAAGCTTGTTGCGCTTCCACAGCTTGACATGGAAAAGGCAGTCGCAGAACCAGTCCCTTATGTTCTTGGCCATTGTCTTCGGGTTGATAAGGGACAGGAAGAATTTCTTGCGGTCACTTCCCGGAAGCTGGATTATGATTCTTGCGGCCCCAAAGAAGCACCATACGAGGCAGAATGTCATGCCGAGCATGAATGGGAGCACGAAATTGTTGTATCCCGACAGATAGATTTCCCTCATTTTACTTCCTCCTTACCATAGATGCTGCTTATCGCAAGTATAATGCGTCTTGTATTGATGCCGCGGGGGCATACCATCATGCATTTGCCGCAAAGCATGCAGTTGGACATCATTCCGAAAGCTTCCTTCTCACGTCCTCTCTGGAGGCACAGCAGGACTTTCCTTATGCTCATCCCGGAGAACGCCGCAGCCGGGCAGGTCGCGCTGCATGACCCGCAGGCCATGCAGCGTGCCGCGTCTGGCTCGACGCGGCAGAGCTCTCTGAAGAGAGCTCTATCGACCTTGTCCATATTGATGGCAGAGCTTGGGGATATTTTGAAACCGAAGATGTTGTCCATCATTTTCCTGTTATATGTGAATGAATCTCAAGGACTGCCGACCTGGCTTCCGCAAGGGTTTCAGGAACCGTCTTCGGGCCTGTGCATGCGCCTGCATAGAAGATTCCAGACTTAGGGGAGGATGTTATGTGCAGTACATTGTCGGAGCTTTTCAGGAAGCCGTCCGAATCGAGAGGAAGGGAGAGCATTCCTGCCGTTTTTGTGCAGTCAGGATTGCATACCATACCTGACATGAGCACAAGCAGGTCCAGGGTGAGCCTGATGGGCTTGCCCGCCAATGTGTCCTCGGCCTTGACGATTACCCTAGAGTTGATATCCTCGCTCACTTCAGAGACTCTTCCCCTGACGAAATGTATTCCGTAATCGCGTTGTGCCTTCGTATAGAAATCCTCGAATTTCTTTCCGAAGAGTCTCAGGTCCATGTAGAAGCACCATATTTCCGCATCCGGAAACTTTTCCTTCATTTCAATGGCCTGCTTGATGGCTGTGATGCAGCACACCTTGGAGCATTGTGAATTACGGGCCTTCTCGTCCCTCGAACCGACGCAGTGCACGAATCCAACGGACTTTATATCGCGCTCAGAGATGCGCCTGTCATCCGAAGTGTTGAACCAGTGCTCCAAATCTCCGTTGGTGATAACATGGTCATATACCCCATAGCCGTATTCTTCCTTTTTCTCGGCTTCGAAAAGACGGAAGCCGGTGGTGAAGAGTATATATTTCGTGCTTATCGAAACCCCGTTGGACAGCTTCACATTGTAGTTGTCCCTCAAGCGGTTGATGAAAGATATTTCTGTGTTAAGGAAGATGTTTGCCTCCTTGGTGCTTTCAACAAGTCCGGAAACGATGTCCGCAGCTGGGGTCATGTCCGGGAACAGCCTGTTCCATTTTGCGACATGTCCTCCGAGGCTTGGGCTTTTCTCCACGATGATTGGGGAGTACCCGAGTTTGAGAAGCTGTGAGGCTGCTTCAAGGCCGGCGATTCCGCCTCCTATTATTACGATGATTTCTTTCATTGTACAGGTCTGGTTTTATGTTGCCGGCAGCTGCACTCAAGATATGCGGCTGCCGGGCAGTCCTAAAAGCATTTCAGGTTCTCTGGCAGTCCTGGACGCATTATGTCCTTGCTGTCGAGACCCTTGTATTTCTCCTGGGGACTATAGCTGATTCCTATCTTGTCAAGCAGAGGTTCCACGGCCACCTGATGAAGCTGGAGTCCAAGGTCCCACGGATTGTATCCGAGCACAAGTCCGGCAACCTCCTCGTATGTGAAGACCGGGATGCCGAATCCGTCCTTTCCGTAGGTCTTTCCTTCCATTTCGGCAATCACATACTGCCACCTGTCCAGGAAATACGGGCAGCCGGGGCAGTTGGTGATTATCATGTCCGGCCTGTAAGGCTCCATAGACTCGAACTTCTTGTGCGTATTGGAGATGGAATAACCCCTGTTGGCCTTGACGTGGTACTGCCTGAATCCGTATCCGCAGCAGTGCCTGCGCTCAGGGTAGTCAATGACATTGCCTCCCCATGCCTCAACCATGCCTGCGAGCACGTAAGGATATTCTGCTCCTCCCACACCTTTTGACGGGAACATCTTGGCATAATGGCAGCCGATGTGCTCCACGACCCTGAGAGGCTCTCCGGTTTCCTTGTTTATGAGACGGAACTTGGCTTTCTCCGCTATCAGATTGCGGTATTTGTATATGAGGTCGCTGGCGTGGGCCAGATATTTCGGCTTGTTGAATTCTTTTCGGCATGCCTTCCAGAGCATCTCGCGTATCCTTGTCTCCAGCTCCGGAAATTCCTCCCATGTCTGGAGGATTTCAGTATAGTTTCCGAAAGACGTTATGCATGAGGCGACATAATTTTCATATCCGGCCTCAGTCATCAGGGCGAACTGTCTTGCGACTATCGTCATTGCCGTCTCCTGCGGAATGGTGTCGCAGTGATATGCTATGCCTCCGCAGGTCGTATGATGCTCTGTCTCATAGAAATCCTTTTTTAGGATGTCACGGCATATCTCCATGAACATCCTTTCGGATGCTGGAAAGAAGTTCTGCCTGATGCAGCTTCTGACGTAGAACCATTTGTCGTCCGGAATCTCCTTCTGGTATTCCGACCATATCTTCTGTTTGCCTTGGTAAATCATAAAATCATTCCTCGTTCAAATGTCCCTCGGAGCAGTGGCCGAAGGTGTAACTGAAATATTCCTCAATCGACATTCCCATCTCACGTGCCTTTTCTTCGGAGAATTTCTCCACGGCATTCATCCTCTCCGTACCTCCGGTCACATCGAATATGCTTTTTAGCTCGTCAAGGGACTCCTGCGGTATTTTCCTCAGGACTCCCGGCCCTTCACCCCTGAAATTGGCTCCGAGTCTTGCGAAATTGTCCTCGAGATGCTCCGTATGCCACTTCCATACAGGGCCGGACTCGACGTGGTCTTCCCATTTGAATGTGTCAGGATGCACACAATATCCGTAATTGAGGATATTTCCGGTCATGATTTTCGTGAGAGGGTAGAGTTGGCGTCCCTTTTCCGAATGCACGAAATAGCCGAGTTTGGCCGAAAGGTTGCGCAATGCCATTATGACCAGTCCCGGTCCGTTTTTGCGGGGGCACCGTGTCACGCAGGACATGCATTCGCCGCAATACCATATTACATCGCTTTTGAGAAGTTCCTCTATGTCGCTGTCGTTTCCACGCTGCACGGTATCAACTATCTTGCGCGGGTCGTACCTGTAAAATTCGGCTGCTGGGCAGATTGCGGTGCATGTCCCGCAATTTATGCATGTCTTGAGACCTTCCTTTATGCGGTAGTCTTCCTTGAGCATTTCATAAAGTTTTCCCATATATCCTTATTTAAAAATTACTTCACCCGGGCATAGCCTGCATGATGGGGACTATGCTTGCGGGATATTATAAATGATTGGTGAAAAGCCATGTCATGTAGGCCGCCTCCATGGCCAGCAGCATGCCTCCTTCAAACCTGTCAAGCTTCTTTACCTCAAAGGTATATGCGCTGGCAAGCAGGAAGATTGAGCTTATCATGATGGCACCGAGGTCCACGGGAGACATTCCGCTGAAGGACAGCGGAGCTATGACAGCCGAGCCGCCAAGCACAAGGAGTATGTTGGATATGTTGGAACCGAGTATGTTGCCGAGCGCAAGCTGTCCACGTCCCTTGATTGCAGCCACAACGCATGTGGCGAGCTCCGGCAGGGAAGTGCCCACGGACATTACTGTTATGGCTATGAACTTTTCAGACAGATGAAGCCTTTCGGCTATGTTTGCAGCAGAGTTTACGAAGAGCTTGCCGCCTCCCACGAGGGCCGCGATGCCTCCGATAATCATAAGGACGGCCACAGGAGTTGAATATTGCTTTGCCGGCTGCTCTTTTTCAGTCTCTGTAACGTTCTGGCTGTCATGGCTGAACGAGGTCCAGATATACCAAGTGAATATAGCCAGGAGCAGGATGCCGTCGATATGTCCGAGACGGTCTTCTCCAATGCCGAACAGGCTTTTCTTCATTCCGAGCATTATAAGGAGTCCGGTCACTGCAATATTGAGCGGAATGTCTTTCTTGAGATTCCTTCTGGTGATGACGAGAGGGGTAATCAGCGCTGTGATTCCAAGAATCATCGTGGTGTTGAATATGTTTGACCCGATGACGTTTCCGATGGCCATGTCTGCCTTATGCTGGAAGGCCGATATGAAGCTTACGACCATTTCCGGGGTGGATGTGCCTATACCCACTATGGTGAGTCCGATGAGGAATTCGCTTATTCCTGATTTCCTTGCTACGCTTGAGGAACCGTCCACAAGGTAATTGGCCCCTAAAAGTATGAGCAGCAGCCCTGCTGCGAGTATCAAAAACTGTATAAACATATTTTGCATTTAGCTCTTCCTCCGGTAAGAGGAAACAATCTCGGCAAAGATATGAAATAATATGATAATATCAATCTGCGCACATGGTTTTCCGCTGGTTTTTCCGGCGGTGCACAAGTGCTTCCTCAGTGTTTGGGAAACGGTGTTCCTGTGGCGCCAAGATATGATTTTGGGAGAAATTGCCGCTTTGCTGAAACGGAATCATCAGATTTTGTGTATGTTTGCAAGATGCAAACCAAGATTATGATTACTATGAGACGCTTCCTGTCATTTTTATGTGCTTTGGCAGTGTGTACGGCAGCTTCCGCAGGGGATGCCGTGTTTTACAGGATAAGGCTTGACCGCAATATTGACCGTGCAGCCCAGCGCATGGTGGTACTCGGGCTTGAGAAGGCTTCTGAGGCCGCCGCCGATTATGTGCTGCTGGACATTGACACTTATGGCGGGGCTGTGGATGCGGCTGACAGCATAAGGAGCGCGATTCTTCGTCATGAGGGACCGGTAATCGCTTTCGTTAATATGCAGGCAGTTTCTGCCGGGGCGCTCATCAGCATCGCGTGCGATTCAATATATATGAAGACCGGAAGCACTATCGGTGCGGCGACTGTCGTTGACGGGGGAGGCAGGGTCATGCCTGACAAATACCAGTCATTCATGCGCGGGATGATGCGTTCAACGGCGCAGGCCAAGGGGCGCGACCCTCGTGTCGCAGAATCTATGGTTGACACGGCCAATGTGCTGAGCCTGACTCCGGAGGAAGCCGTGGCAAAGGGCTATTGCGAGGGAATCTGCGAGAGCTGGGCCGATGTTGCGCGTGCGGTGTGCGGTTCCGGGGATTTCGTGATACGGAACATGGAAGATGACCTGACATGGGTTGACCGTGTGGTGCAGTTTCTTCTGAACCCTATCCTTCAGGCCATTTTCCTTATGATGATAATAGGCGGAATCTATATCGAGATAAGGACACCGGGTGTCGGGCTTCCGCTTGCCATAGCCGTTGCCGGAGCGGTCTTGTATTTCTCCCCGCTTCTTGTGGAGCAGCTGGCGGCATATTGGGAGATTATGCTTTTTGTTGCCGGACTTGTGCTTATAGCCCTTGAGATATTCGTGATTCCGGGGTTCGGAGTATGCGGAATCTCCGGAATCATCGCAGTTGTGCTCTCGCTGGCTTTCGCTATGATTGACAATTCTGAGTTTTTCCGTTTTGACGGGACATTCACTCTTGTTCCTATTGTCATGCCGGTTTCGATTGTGGTCATATCGGCGTCACTGGCGATTTTCGGTGCCGTGCTGATAGTCAGGAAGCTTTATGCAACGCGTTCTTTCGACAATATAGCATTGAGGCAGTCGCTTGATTCGGCAGAAGGCTTCACCGGAGTCATGTCTGGGCTGGAAAGCCTGGTGGGAGAGCCTGTGGTGGCCTTTACGGACATGCGCCCGTCCGGTAAGGTGAAAACTACGGACGGACGCATAATCGAGGCATCTCTGCGGTTCGGCGGCTTTGCGTCAAAGGGCACGACGCTCAAAGTCTTGGCTGCAGAACAGGGAAGGCTCTATTGCGAGCCTTTGGCTTGACGGACTGTCATTGTGTGAGCTTGTCTGCAGCATCTGCTCATCGCCTTGACAGGAGACATACGTTCTCCACGTGGTGGGTGTGAGGGAACATGTCAACTGGCCTTACAGCCTTGATGTAATAGTCCTTGCACAATATCTCAAGGTCACGTGCCTGTGAAGCCGGATTGCAGCTTACATATACTATGCGCTCCGGAGCTGCATTCAGGATTACCTGTGCCACATCAGGGTGGATTCCTGCTCTCGGCGGGTCAAGGATTATCACGTCCGGTCTTCCGTGTTCCGCGACAAAGCCGTCCGTGAGAATGTCCTTCATATCTCCTGCAAAGAAGTCGCAGTTGGTGATTCCGTTCGCCTTGGCGTTTGCCTTGGCGTCTTCGATGGCTTCCGGCACATATTCGATTCCGATGACCTTGCCTGCCTGGCGTGACACGAACTGAGCGATTGTTCCTGTGCCGGTATAGAGGTCATAAACGGTCTCCTTTCCGGTCAGGGCCGCATATTCCCTTGCGATGCTATAGAGCTTGTATGCCTGCCTGGTGTTGGTCTGGTAGAACGATTTGGGGCCAATCTTGAATTTCAGTCCCTCCATATATTCGTATATTGCGTCCTCACCCTTGTAAAGGTGGCAGTCCCGGTCAGCGATGGAGTCGTTTGCCTTTCCGTTTATCACATAGTACAATGAAGTTATCTGCGGGAATTTCTCGGCAACTGCATCAAGAAGGGCAGTGCGGGCCTGCACGTCTTCATGATACATGCACAAAATCAGCATTACATTTCCCGCCTCTGTGGTGCGGACGAACATGTTGCGCAGAAAACCTGTATGCTCGCGTATATTGAAGAAGCTCAGGCCGTTCTTCATTGCGTAGTCTTTAATGAAGAGGCGGATTTCATTGGACGGCTCAGGCTGAAGCCAGCAGTGGTCCACGTCGAGCACTTTGTCGAAGAAGCGGCCCACATGGAAGCCGAGCCCGCATCTCTGCTGTTCGCTGAGAGTCTCAGGGTCTTCGTTTTCGTAAATCCATCTGCGCTGCGAAAATGTGAATTCGAGTTTGTTGCGGTAATATGTTGTCTCGTCAGAAGGCACGATAGGGGATATTTCCGGTACTTGGAGATGCCCTATGCGCACAAGCTGGTCATATACCTGCTGCTGCTTGGCCTGAAGCTGCATTTCATACGGAAGGGGCTGCCATTTGCATCCTCCGCATACTCCGAAATGGCTGCAGAACGGCTCCAGACGGCGCGGTGAGGGCTTTACCATGCGCAGGATGAATCCTTCCATGTAGTTTTTCTTCTTTTTGGTCACTTTTACGTCCACGATGTCGCCCGGTACGGCGAACTGCACGAAAAGCACTGTGCCGTCAATTTTAGCTATAGCCTTGCCTTCTGCGGCAACAGTTTCTATTACAACATTCTCAAGGATGATTTCCTGTTTCTTTTTTGCCATGTCTGTGTCTGGATTTATGCCGGTCTTCCGAAATGTTCAAAAGTTCCGGCTTTGTTTGTCAAACCGGAACGCATATGGACTGCGCATGTCAACTGAGCCTAAAAGGCTGGCCATATGTCCGGGGGTGCAAAATTATCAAATAAATTCAATATATCACATATAAGGCTCTTGAAAGGCTTTGTGAAATCATATGTGGCGGGTGAAAATTGTGGAACTTGAGTGATTCATTATCTATGTTCTATGGTCGCATCGGCAGGCATATTTGCTGTGCCATCAGGCTATGCAATCTGGCTGTAGAGCAGATGTGCATTATATGCTATGAAGCCAAGAAACAGCACCAGGCCGGCTGCCCTGCTGATTTTCCCTCTCAATGAGATGAGCGGAAGTATAAGTACGGCCGTTGCCATGACAAAATAGTCCATTGCAGTGATTCCGGATGCCTGCAGCGGAGTTATGACTGGCGTGATTCCCAATATCAATGTAATGTTGAATATGTTGGAGCCTACAATGTTGCCCAGGGCAAGCCTTGTGTTTTTCCTCAGGGCGGCGGTCACCGATGCTGCAAGCTCCGGAAGGGATGTGCCGCATGCTATCAGTGTGATCGATATGAATGCGTCGTTGACTCCGAATGACTTGGCAATCTTGATGGCGTTCGACACGAAGAGGTCGCAGCTGACGGCCAGTATGGCAAGTCCTGCCACAGTCTTGGCCAACGATATCCATAGGGGAGAGGCTTCTTCATGGACCGGTTCATGTTCTGGTTTATGCTCCGATTCATGCTCTGGGGCTTTTTTCCTGTCGCGGTAAAACGAATATGACATGAAAACCATGAACAAGCACACCAGGATTATGCCATCAGCGCGTCCGAGCATCGGTGCATCTCCATTGAAGAAATTGAATATCAGTGCAATGAGCAGAAGCGTTACGAAAATGCAGAAGGGAATTTCGAACTTCATGTTCGTCCTGTCCACGACGATGGGGAAGAACAGGGCGGTCAGTCCGAGTATTCCGAGCACATTGAAGATGTTGGAGCCTACGACATTTCCTATTGCAATGTCTGCATTGCCGTTTGCCGCTCCTATGACGCTTACGACAAACTCAGGCATGGACGTGCCTATGCCCACTATTGCCGCACCGATTACGAATTCCGATATCTTAAGTCGTTTTGCTATTGAAACGGAGCCGCTGACAAGCCAGTCGGCTCCGAACATTATGCCGAAGAATGAAACGGCTATTATAATGTATTCCATTATCTTATAAGGTTATAGTCCTGTTGTCTTATCAGCATCCTCCGGTCAGCTGGGGTACGTATGCAATGTCATATTCATATACACAGGTGCATGGCACGTATTTGTACGGCACATATTCAAAAAGCTGGACATATGCCTTTCCGCTTGACTTGCAGCAGTAAACATCGAGTCTGAGTCCGTTTCCTTTTCCTTCCTCGCTGCCGAGGACACTTTTGCCTTTCCCGGATTCGAGACATGTCTCTATATCTGCGCGCATGCTCTGAGGATAGAAGCTTTCTTTCTTGCTGTATCTTGTGCCGGTCTGGACATCCTTATAACCGGTTTTCATGAAGAGCAGCATTATGATTCCTGCGAATATCATGAAGAATCCGACCAGGTTTATAGATACTGATGTAGGGAGCGCTATGAGGATTGCACCTGCTATTGCTATGCTTACTGATATGATGAGGTCTTTTGTAGAACGTATTCTGATGAATCTCTTTTCCATAATAAATAAAGTGAATTTATATATGTTGTCTTGATTTCCAGTGATTTCTGTGCATATTGCCCGTATTGGCATCACCGCTATATGATGTCACTGATAATCAAGGATTTATTTATATGTGTGATTGCATATCTGATTAGTCCTCGCCTTATGTTTTCGGTTTTTGTTCAGGACATGGGATACCAGTCCTGATGTTGTCTTTCAAAGGCTTGGCAATCAAGAATTTATGTCCGGCAGGAGGATATGCGGCAGGCTGCCGGGAAAAGTGGAGAGAGGAAGCTAAATAACTATCTTCCTGAGGTTTATGAATCTGTGTGACGGCTCTTCAATGCCTGACGGGAAACGTCTGATGCTGGCCAGGAGCATGGAAATGCAGTCTCTGTTGTAGGCCTTTCCTGATTTGATGAAATTTATGTTTACCGTCTTGGCGCATGTCGGGCGCTTTGCATTGTGACTTGTCCTGAGCGGAGCCGAATAATGTGTCGGTCCGGTGAGATTGCATGGTGAATCCGAAGCTGACAGGTCATGCAGGAAGACACGGGACCATGAGTGGTCAGCCGGACTGTCTGCAGTTTCATGAATCAAGTTTCCTGAGTCAGCCGCATGTTCGGAAACTGCTTTTTCCTGGATTGAGAGAAAAAAGCAGATGACCGTCATTGCATATGTCAGGAATCTGTGTGTCATTTCTGTCGGTTTGCCGTTTTTAGGACGGTCACGCGTCCATGCAAATTTTATGCTGTAATTGTGCGCATGCTGATAAAAAAGGGGATATTTTCTATTCTCATTTCTTGTACTTAACATAATGTACATTGTATAACAAAATTACCTGAAAGGGGAGAAAGCAAATTGGAGTCGCGTTTGTTCGGCAGCCAGAATGACAAATCTATGGCGGAGTCTTGTACAAATGATTATCTTTGCGCCCGAAATATCTGATAATAGAACGATTCAATTCATAAACACATGACTATGAATAAAGTAAGATTCTGGTTTCAAAATGCACGGCCTATTTCACTCCCGCAGTCACTTTTGCCGGCTTTCACTGCGCTTGCACTGTCTTACGGCGCTCCGGAGTTCAATTGGATTGCCGCGATAGCTTCTGTTGCAGGAGTCGCTTTTCTGCATCTTTCCCTTAATCTGCTGGATGATTGGTTTGATTATCGTGAAGGCTCTGCCGAGGCCCGTCAGAAAGTTTCCGATGAAGGTTTCAGAGGAAGGATGATTAAATATCCTTATCTCACGTCCTGCGAGGCTACACCGAAACAATTGCTGTGGGCTGTCGTGGCATTTATGCTGATTGCAGTCGTAATGGGGCTTGCCGTGTTTGCCATAAGGGGCCGGGCAATCCTGATATGGGCTTTTGCTGCATTAATAATCGGAGTCTCATATTCTGGAGGACCTTTGAAGCTTGGTTTCCGGGGACTCGGCGAGCTTGCCATATTCATAATGTTCGGTCCTCTGATGATGACAGGCGTATATTATGCTGTCACGGGAACACTTGACTGGAAAATTCTATGGCTGTCTGCGGCTGTCGGCCTGCTGGTTACGAATATTGTATATTCGCATTCCGTGCTTGATTCGGTTCCGGACAGGAAAATGGGAAAAAAGACGATGGCGCATCTGATGGGTTCTGACAGAGGACAGATAGTATTTTCCGCTATTCTGAACACATTCCCCTACCTCATGACTGTTGCTGCCGTGGCTCTTGGACAGCTGCATTCCGCTTACCTGGCCGTACTGCTTGTCCTGCCGCTCTCATTGTGGCTTGTGAAGTCTCTCGATGATTTCGTCAATCACCGCGAGGTTCCGATAGAGCCGAAGGTCTGGATGGGGCCCATGGGAGATTTCCAGGCGTACCGCAAGGCGGGAGTTGACTGGTTTCTGCTCCGCTGGCTTACAGCTCGCAACATTGTGATGATGTTCTGCGTGATAATAATTGTTGTAAATCTTATTTTCCGATGAATGGCAGGTCTGTCCCGGTTCTGCATTTGCGCTGATTGGCGATAATGGACTGGCCTTGGATTTTTGAAAAACTTATAAAGGATGATGACATGAAAAAGTTGTTTTATCTTGGATGGTGGTTTCTCAGGGCACGTTTTTTCGGAAGGCGTGCTCCCCTGCAGACAGTCCTGTTCATATCCGACATATGCAATCTCAGATGCAAGCATTGCAGCGTGTATGAACTTGAAAATCCGCATAATATGACATATGAGCAGGTGCGCGGGCATCTGCAGGAATCGTATGACGCCGGCTCCAGATTCGTGGATTTCGAAGGCGGAGAGGTCACTATATGGCGTGACGGCGACAAGAGAATAAACGACCTTATAGACCTGGCCAAGGAGATAGGCTTCTTCTCATGCACGATAACCACTAATGCGCAGCTGCCATTTGCAGGCTCTCATGCCGATTCTATCTGGGTCAGTCTTGACGGAGCCGGAGGTTACCACGAGCAAGTGCGTGGAAAAGGCACATTTGCCAAGCTGGAGAAGAATATAGCGGAATGTGGTCATAAGCATCTCAGTGTGAACATGGTAGTGAATACTCTCAATTATACCGATGTAGCGGGTACCATTGAATATGCGAAGAATAACCCGGCCATAGAAAGCATCTCCATTAATTTCCATACTCCGTTCGAAGGCACTGAATATCTTGCCCTGGATATGGAAACAAGGGCCGGAATCATAGATATGGTCATCGGCTACAAGAAGAAAGGCTATCCAATAATGAACTCTGTCTCCGGACTCAAACTGATGAAAACCAATTCTTTCAAGCGCCGCTGCTGGGTGACTGACTT
This sequence comes from uncultured Bacteroidales bacterium, assembly GCA_910585445.1. Classification (GTDB taxonomy): domain Bacteria; phylum Bacteroidota; class Bacteroidia; order Bacteroidales; family UBA932; genus Cryptobacteroides. The sequence goes on from CAJUEK010000018.1 coordinate 32,603, forward strand.
TGTCTATCCGGACGGTAAGCGTGGCTATTGCGTCGGCTACGGTACGGACAAATGCACACAGTGCGGGTTCTGCATGGCCGGTGAGATGGCATCTGTATTCTCGTTCAGGCCGGATACCATATTTGCTGGACTGAAGCTTCGTGTATAAGCGATTAGGCTATTGTACAAAGTATTACCCTATATTTCCTAAGAAAATTTAAGACGTAATAATGAGAAAAATTGAATTGTGGCGCAGATGCCATGCGCCAGTTGCCTTATGTGCATTGTCCTTTGCCGCATTTTCGTGTGTCAACAGTGATTATGACATCGAAAAGCCGATTGACATGACCGTGAATCTGCTAAAAGACGTGGCACTCCCTGTGGGAGACGTGCAGAAATTGTATCTGAAGGACATTCTCCTCGGAGATGATGAGTCGCTTGTCGGCATTTCCGCTGACGGAGATTATCAAATCACATTCGCCCAGGGAAACCTGGACACCGAGATAATGGTTCCTGCATTTGAGTATGAGGGATTTACGCATAATGTCTCGATTCAGACCTGGCTGACCGAAGGTGCAGGAAGGATATCTGGAAATGCCGATTTTGGGACGGTGCATTTCAAATATGACATGGAGTCTTACTCGCTCCCTCAGGAAGTTACGGGCTTGAAGCGTTGTGATGTGAGTTCAAGTATTCAGTTGTCATTGAGGACAGTGGCCGGACAAGGACAGATGTCGCTTGCTGCCGGGGCTGAGATACGCTTTCCGGACTTCCTTGTCATATCTTCCAATCTTCCTTATGGAATCAGCAGGACCGGAGCCAATGTTTTCACAACTACTATAGACTTCCCTATCACAAGTTCAACTGATTTCATATTTCCTGTGGAAGCTATGGATTTTGAAGCAATTCCTCAAGGACAGGGACTGGTGGCACCCGGCCATTTCAAGATGACTGCTGATGTACTGTTGTCCGGCAGCATCCGTATTGATGACCTCCAGGCCGGAGCATTGCCGGAAATTTCAGGAATGCTGAAACTGTATCCTGCAAGATTCGTCAAAGCTGTGGCCAAACTGTCGAAAGAAACGGAGATTCCGGTCTCCCCTGTCGTTGTCGGAGATTTGCCTGAGTTCCTCAGTGGCGAGGATGTAGTACTTGACCTTCAAGGGCTTAGACTTGACATGGCTGTGGAAAACTCTTTTCCTCTTGGAGGCAGCATGAGTGCAGGAATAAATACAGGCGGGGCTTCCGGGACTCTTGCCTCTGTGGACCTCGGGCCTGTACATTTCAGTGCTCCTGCCTTTGGACAATCCACAAGGAGCGCATTCTCATTTTCGCAGGAAGGAACCGGTGCGCCGGAAGGATATGCAGATGTCATGACAGCAGGGTTTGACAATCTTCTGAGGACGGTTCCGCAGAAAGTCGAGATTTATGATATGACCGTTTCAACTGATGAGGGGTATGCTGAGATAGGTTTCGGGATGCCTTATAATATAAGTGCGGATTATTCGCTCACCTCTCCCCTTGCTTTTGGACGGGATATGAATCTTGTCTTTGTGCAGGACATGACCAGCTTCGGCATTGACCTGTCTGATTTCGGATTGTACAAAGCCCAGATTACCCTTGATGCCGTGAACAGCGTGCCTTTGGATTTTTCTCTCCAGGCTGAGGCGTTAGATGCCGGGGCGAATGTAATATCCGGAATTAAGGTAGTGCTTGACAACCGGATAAGCGCAGGTTCCGTCAGCAGCCCCTCAGAATCAAAGCTCGTGCTTGACATCATATCGGAAGGAGAGGCTCTCTCATTTGACGGGCTGAGGCTCCGTATGGCTGCTGCATCACAAGAGCCGTCTCTTGCTGGAATGCCGCTCAACAAGGACCAGGGCATAGAGTTGAAGAATCTGGTCCTGAGAGTTCCGGAAGGAATTACGTTGGACCTCGGAAACGGCAATGACGGCGAATGAAATGTCCAGTCTGACAGGCTTTTACAAACAACAAGATAAACTGACAGCATAATGAAAAGAGCATATATGATAATGACCGTTCTGATGTTCCTTGCCGCTGCATCAAGCGCATATGCACAGCAGAATCTAAGGAGCGGGTATTTCCTTGACGGATATACATACGGATACAAGTTCAATCCTGCGTTTCAGGGTGAACGCGGCTTCATAGCCCTTCCTGCATTGGGACGGACCAGTGTCGGGGTTGAAAGCAGCCTTGCCATGTCTGATGTGATTTACCCTCTGAATGACGGCACGCTTGCCACTTTCCTCCATCCTTCAGTTCCCGCTGAGGACTTCCTTTCCGGACTGCGCAGCATGAACCGCATCGGTGTAAATACAGACATTGGCATATTGTCAACCGGTTTCCGTACAGGCAAGAGCTATCATACAATAGACGTTTCCCTGCGTGCCGATGTAGGAGTGAATCTTCCGAAGGACCTGTTTGCATTTGCCAAGAACGGTGCATCAACAGGGCAGACTCAATATGACATCAGCAATGTCGGTGCGCGCCTGGATTCGAGGATGGAGTTTGCATACGGATACTCGAGAAGCATCACCCGCAATCTTTACGCCGGTGTCAGAGTCAAGTTCCTTGTCGGCATTGCCAATGCGAGAATCGCCATGGACAGGATGAGCCTGGAGATGTCCCAAGACCGCTGGGCAATAAAGGCGCAGGGAAACATGACGACTTCCGGCATGCTTTCATTCAAGACCAAAGGTGAGGCCGGAACCTCTGAGAATGCCTCGCAGGACAATATCATATCGTTTGAGCCGGACTTGTCAATGTTTGAGGGAGAAGATGTGGCACGTAATGTCCTGAACGGAATTTCAAGTTTCGGAGGTGCATTGGACTTGGGAATATCCTGGGATTTTTTCAGATATTTCACTCTTTCCGCATCCGTGCTTGATCTCGGATTCATGTCATGGAGCAATACTGCAAGGGCCGTGACTCCCGGTAAGGCATGGGAATTTGACGGCTTCGGAAGCAATATAGGAGCAGAGGGCACACCGTCTTTGGGAGAGCAGTTCGAGACCATGGGAGAGGAACTGCTGCAGGCTTTCAATTTTGAGCGGGTGCAGGCCGGGGTCAAATCGTCGGAGGCTCTTGCGATGACCATGCATTTGGGCTTTGAGGCCAGAATGCCTTTTTATGAGAAAATGTCGCTCGGACTTTTGGGCACAAGGCGTTTTGACGGGGCATTCTCATGGACGGAAGGACGCGTGTCACTCAATCTTGCTCCGCTCAAATGGTTAAGTCTTAACGTCAGTTCGACGAAATTAAGTTATTAATTAT
>CAJUEK010000019.1 GCA_910585445.1 uncultured Bacteroidales bacterium
TAAAAATGTACCAAACCGCAAGGATGAAATTGCAACAAAATTGAAGAAGAACCGATTCTTAAACCAAATCCCTCCAAGTGAGCGGCCTGCAAAACGGCAGTTTTTTTTTGTGGGGGGGGGCAATGGATGACTCCACAGGTCAGCAGGATGGTTCTGCATGTTTACGGGATCGGGCCACAAACTTGCAGGATGAGTACACAGGTTTACGGGATGGGACAAACTTGCAGGACTGTTCCACAAATTTGCCGCATGACAATAAAAATCCCGGAAGTCACAGACAACTTCCGGGCAAATCCCAAAGCCTCAGCAGCTTTTTCACTACATTTTATTGTTTACTGGAATCTATTATGATTTCAAGCTTTATAATGACCATGGCAGAAAGATATGCCATAACGGATGCCGGCAAAAAGTCAGCGGCCATCTTCCGATGATTTGTCTTCAGACACGAGCACAGCTGTCGCATAGCATATACCCGTAGTGAACAGGTACTTCCATGCTCCGAAAAGAGCTACTATCAGACAAACCGTACCGAGCACAATACATGCTCCAAAACAAAGTTTCTTCATAATTCTCTAAAAAATACAATACTTTTCTTCATACAGCTAACACTATTTCAGTTATATTCCACAATTTTTGAAATATTACGACATACGTACCTGTACGCCTTTACTTACAAAAAAGCAAGATATTATGTGTATTTTCCATAATTAATGCTATCTTTGCAAGCGTTCGTATAAACGAATGCGCAAATATAACACCAATTTTGTAATATCAAACGAATTATTACACAATTTTTGTAAAATAATTCGAAAATCGGTTTTATTTTTGCGTTAAGGCGACTTGATTGCGCAAGCATACTCATTAGAAACGGACTTGATAAAGGAATATTATGGCAAACAGAGTATTGATAGGGAAAAAGATCAAGGAATATTTTTCCGAGGCAGGCATGTCCCAGCAGGAAGTGGCCAAAGTGCTCAATGTGCAGCAGGCAGCCGTGAGCAACCAGCTCAACGGACGTCCTTTCGGCAAGAACTCCGCGGCCAAATGGAACAAGGCCTTCGGCTTCAGGATAAACTGGCTTCTCACTGGAGAAGGGGCCATGTTTGACGACACCGAATGCGGCAGGCCGGATGAAGTTCTTCCAAAAGACTGCCATGAAGCAGTTCCGGGCGAAGATATACCTGTAATTCCGGCAAGGCTTTTCAGAGTGCCGGACCTGAACATATATGAATATGTGACCACATCCCCGACGGTTGACAGGATGCCGTCCGTGCCGCACTTCCAGAAGCACGACCTGTTCGCGCGCTGCCCGGGAGACGCCATGGCGCCGCGCATATGCAGAGGATATCTGCTCGCATTGCGCAGGATTGCTAAGGACTCCACCATAATAAACGGGGAAATATACGCAGTGGACACATTCTCCCAGGGAATGTTCATCAGGAAAATAGTTGACAACGGGGACAAGTTCATGTGCATCGCAGAGAACCAGGCAGACTTCCCGGACTTCGAACTTCCGAGAGAAGACGTCATAGACCTGTACAGGGTCGTCGGAGTGCTGATTGTGATGTAGCATTCTCACCATAAAAGATGAGGGAGAATGCTAAAAAGTCAGAATAATTATTTGAGAATTGAATATTTATAAACAAGGTTGAGCTTGACCTCAACGTAAAACAAGAAAAAAGGGGCAGAATAAAAGTTTATTCTGCCCCTTTTTTTGTTTCCTTCCGTTCGCGTCTTCCGGACTTCACACCTCCATTTGGTACTCCAAACTCAGCCATTTACTCAGTCATACCGCCCCACAGAGTTTCCAGAGCCGCATTTTGTACCCCCATGCGGAATCGAACCGCAACCGACAGAACCGGAATCTGTAATTCTATCCATTAAACTATAGGGGCAACATCATAGACTTTCCGGCAAGGCCGGATGCCTTTTTCTGCGGACAAAGATAGTCATATTTTTGACAATTTCGCCACATTATCAGCCATTATTCATATTTGGGGTGAATTCCACTTGCGTGGAAGATATATTTTGTAATTTTGCGCCCGATTTCCGGAAAAGCTCCGGAAGACAAGAAAGATTGACTAATTTTTAAGAAATAAGAAAATGAAGAAAGCATACGTTTTCCCCGGCCAGGGCTCACAGTTCCCGGGCATGGCAAAAGACCTTTATGAGAACAATGAAGTAGCGCGCGAGATGCTTGAGAAAGCCAATGAAGTGCTCGGATTCAGAATCACTGACATCATGTTCGACGGAACCGCAGAAGACCTCAAGCAGACGAAGGTAACCCAGCCTGCAATCTTCCTTCATTCGGTAGTCCTCGCAAAATGCCTTGAAGATTTCACCCCTGACATGGTGGCAGGACATTCACTCGGAGAATTTTCAGCCCTCGTGGCAGCCGGAGCAATGGACTTTGAAGAAGGACTCAAGCTCGTGTCAATACGCGCGCAAGCCATGCAGAAGGCATGTGAGGCGAATCCTGGAGCAATGGCGGCAATCATAGCCCTCCCGACCGAGACCGTAGAGGAAATATGCGCTGGATGCGAAGGCGTAGTGGTAGCGGCAAACTACAACTGCGACGGACAGATTGTAATCTCAGGTGAGAAGGAAGCAGTCGAGAAGGCCTGCGAGAAGATGAAGGAAGCCGGCGCAAAACGTGCCCTCCTGCTCCCTGTGGGCGGCGCATTCCACTCACCTCTCATGGAGCCTGCAAGGGCTGAGCTCGCAGAGGGAATCGAAAAGGCGGTATTCCACACTCCTTCTTGCCCTGTATATCAGAACGTGACGGCAAAGCCTTCAACCGACCCGGCAGAAATCAAGGCAAACCTCCTCGCCCAGCTCACCGCACCGGTAAGATGGACCCAGAGCACGAAGAACATGATTTCAAACGGAGCCGAAAGCTTCACTGAAGTAGGCCCGGGAAAAGTTCTCCAGGGACTCGTTGCCAAGATTTCCGGCGGCAGCATTGCTGTTGACGGCGTCTGCTCGCTCTGATTCGCAGCATAACGGCACGCCCAGATGCGTGCAACACAACTTATTACAGACCAACACATTACACGATAACGATGCCCCGAATTCGGGGCATCGTTATTATATATACCACTGGCAATCAACACATTGCACTCCACAACAAAATTGACAAACGAAACTCACATCACAAATTTCGGCAACAAACTCACAAGACAACAAAACAGATAAACACAACAATAAAACGCGAAAACAAGACAATGGAATAAATCAGCAGAATACAGCAGCAGAATATAAAACAAACCAATAAACAAAGATAACAAAACAAAACACAACAATAAACAACAACCACAACACAACCAAACTCAGCAATAAAACGAGAAAACGAAACAATGGCATAAAACAAAAGAACACCCAAACAAACCAAGACAACGGCACGCCCCACACCCCAAAAAACAACCGTCCAAATACCCCAAGAGGCTGCCGGGCATCGGCCGAAAGCCCTCATGTGGAAAAGTTTTTGAGTTTTTCTGAGTGTTTTTCATCAAAAATCAGTAATTTTGTGTGTTATATGTATCATGCCGGATCATATGACAAGCAAAAGATAATTTGACCGGAACTGATTCCTGCCTCCATGCCCGTCTGCGGTGCATAATTCACGGCGGGAAGCCAAAGGGACGGAAATGAAAAATCAAATACTACATAAACATCTAACGATTATGGCAAACGAAAAAAAATTCGTCACTTGTGACGGCAACTGGGCAGCCGCCCATATCGCTTACCTTTTCAGCGAGCATGCGGCGATCTACCCTATCACACCATCATCAACTATGGCAGAATATGTCGATGAGTGGGCCGCACAGGGTAAGAAAAACCTCTTCGGAGAAGTAGTGAAAGTGACCGAGATGCAGAGCGAGGGAGGAGCGGCAGGAGCCGTTCACGGTTCTCTCCAGGCAGGTGCACTCACTACCACATTCACGGCATCACAGGGACTTCTCCTCATGATTCCGAACATGTACAAGATTGCAGGTGAGATGCTTCCTACGGTATTCCACGTATCGGCACGAGCTCTCGCATCACACGCCCTCTCAATCTTCGGTGACCACCAGGACGTGATGGCATGCCGCCAGAGCGGTTTTGCGATGCTTGCTTCCGCTTCAGTGCAGGAGGCTCTTGACATGGCAGCTGTGGCACACCTCTCTACAATCAAGTCAAGCATTCCATTCCTCCATTTCTTCGACGGCTTCCGTACATCACACGAAATCCAGAAGATTGAGCTTATCGACGAAGAGGCTCTCAAGGGAATGGTCAGCACCAAGTCACTCGCAAAGTTCAGGGCAAAGGCTCTTTCTCCAGACTCACCGGTTACACGCGGAACAGCACAGAACGCTGACGTTTACTTCCAGGCACGCGAGGCCTGCAACCAGTACTACGACGCGGTTCCTGACGTTGTGGCAAGATACATGGGCGAAATCAGCGAGCTTACCGGCCGCAACTACCGTCCGTTCGACTACTACGGAGACCCTGAGGCTGAGAACATCATCATAGCCATGGGCTCTGTGACAGAGACAATCAAAGAGACAATCGACCACCTCACAGCCCAGGGCAAGAAAGTCGGTGTGATGATTGTACGCCTCTACAGGCCTTTCTCTGCAAAATATTTCATGAAAGCCATTCCTAAGAGCGTCAAGAGAATCGCAGTCCTCGACAGGACCAAAGAGCCGGGCTCAATCGGTGAGCCGCTTCTTCTCGACATCAAGGCACTCTTCCACGGCGAGGAGAACGCCCCTGCCATCATCGGCGGACGCTACGGCCTTTCATCAAAGGACACAACCCCGGCACAGATTGTTTCCGTATATGAGAACCTTGAAATGGCTGAGCCTAAGGACGGATTCACAATCGGAATCGTCGATGACGTAACATTCAAGTCTCTCCCTGCAAAAGAGGAAATCTCAATCGTGAAGCCAGGCACTACAGAGTGCAAATTCTATGGTCTCGGTTCAGACGGCACGGTAGGAGCAAACAAGAACACCATCAAGATCATCGGTGACCACACTCCTAAATACTGCCAGGGATACTTCGACTACGACTCCAAGAAATCAGGCGGCTACACTTGCTCGCACCTGCGTTTCGGTGACTCCCCAATCAAGGCTCCGTACCTTGTAGGAACACCTGACTTCGTGGCATGCCACGTTCCTTCATACCTTACAAAATACGATGTCCTCAAAGGCATCAAGCAGAACGGAACCCTCCTTTTGAACAGCCTCTGGGATGAGGAGGAGACACTCAAGAGGATTCCTGACCATGTGAAGGCCATCATCGGCAAGAAGAACATCACCCTTTATATAATCAACGCCACCAAAATCGCGGCTGAAATCGGACTCGGCGGACGTACCAACACCATCCTCCAGTCTGCATTCTTCAAGATTACGGGCATCATTCCTTACGAGGAGGCCGTATCATATATGAAGAAAGCCATCGTGAAGAGCTACGGCAAGAAGGGTGAGCACATCGTGAACATGAACTACGCTGCCGTTGACAGGGGCGGAGAATACACCAAGGTGGAGATTCCTGCTGACTGGAAAGACATCACAGCCAAGTTCGAGAACCCTAACAAGGACCGCCTCGCTCCTGAGTTCGTAAAGGAAATCGCTGACGTTGTGAACGCACAGTGCGGTGACACTCTTCCAGTAAGCGCATTCAAGGGACAGGCTGACGGAACGATACCTTCAGGAACTACCGCATACGAAAAGCGCGGAATCGCTGTCAATGTACCTGAGTGGCAGGCAGACAAATGTATCCAGTGCAACAGCTGCGCATTCGTCTGCCCTCACGCAGTAATCCGTCCGTTCCTTCTCACTGACGAGGAGGCAGCCAATGCACCTGAGGGTCTCAAGCTCCAGCAGGGCAAGGCCACATTCAAAGAGTACAAGTTCGCGCTTTCTGTTTCAACTCTCGACTGTACCGGCTGCGGCAACTGCGCAGACGTATGTCCTGCAAAGGAGAAGGCCCTCATCATGAAGCCTCTCCAGTCACAGGAGGCAGAGCAGGCGAACTTCGACTGGCTCCACGCAAGCATCGGATACAAGGACAACGTGCAGCCTAAGGCACAGAACATCAAGAACGCTCAGTTCGCACAGCCGCTGTTCGAGTTCTCAGGAGCTTGCGCAGGCTGCGGTGAGACACCATATCTTAAGACCATCACCCAGCTCTTCGGCGACCACATGATGATTGCCAACGCTACAGGATGTTCTTCTATCTATGGAGCTTCATATCCAGCTTCTCCATACTGCAAGGACGCCAACGGACACGGACCTTCATGGGGCAACTCCCTCTTCGAGGACAACGCCGAATTCGGTCTCGGAATGAAAGTCGGCTCAGACAGGGCACGCGCTACCGTAGCACGCCTTATGGAGCAGGGTCTTGCATGCTCTTGCTGCACAAGCGAGATGAAGGACCTCTTCACCAAATGGCTTGAGAACCGCAACGACGCCAAGATCACACGCGAGGTTGCAGACGCCCTCATCCCTATGTGCGAGACATGCGGATGCGACACTTGCAAGCAGCTTGTGGAATACAAGACATTCATCCCTGCACGCAGCCAGTGGATCTTCGGTGGTGACGGCTGGGCATACGACATCGGATACGGCGGACTCGACCATGTGCTCGCTTCAGGTGAGAATGTGAACGTAATGGTACTCGACACCGAGGTTTACTCAAACACCGGCGGACAGTCATCCAAGTCAACTCCTGTGGGAGCTATCGCCAAATTCGCAGCTTCCGGCAAGAAAGTACGCAAGAAAGACCTCGGAATGATGGCCATGAGCTATGGATACGTTTATGTGGCACAGGTTGCCATGGGCGCATCTCCAGCACAGTATTTCAACGCCATCAAGGAAGCTGAGGCATACGACGGACCTTCACTCATCATCGCTTACGCTCCATGTATCAACCACGGTCTCAAGGCCGGCATGGGTCTGAGCCAGAAAGAGGAGAAGCTTGCCGTAGAATGCGGATACTGGCACCTCTACAGGTACAATCCTTCACTTGAGGGCACGGACAAGAATCCGTTTACTCTCGACAGCAAGGAGCCTGACTGGAGCAAGTTCCAGGATTTCCTCAAGGGCGAGGTTCGTTTCGCATCCCTCTACAAGATGTTCCCGGATACAGCTTCGGAGCTTCTCCAGAAGACAGAGGAATTTGCAAAACTACGTCTCGAAACCTACAAGAGACTCGCAAAATAATTCTGAGATGAGAATCAGACTTATGATTATGATGCTCGGAGCAGTCCTCATGACTGCCCCGGGCATTTTTTGTTATTCGCAGCCAAACTGCAAACTGAGGCCTTCACAGACGCTGCAGCTGTATCCGGACGGCCAGGAATCCGACAAAGGACTTGAAGGGGCATCCGGCCCTTGCACATCAAACGGTTTCACCAACCCGGAGACAACAAGCAAGGAGGGAAACATATCCTATATTTCCGACAAGGCGCGAATAGATCTCTATTTCCCTAAGAAACCGAACGGACAGATGGCAATAGTCTGTCCCGGCGGCGGATATTGGATTGTATCATCCTGGAATGAAGGAACTTATGTCGCGGACTGGCTGACATCGCAAGGCATCACTGCATGCGTTGTGAAATACAGACTGCCGAACGGGCATCACGAGATTCCCCTCACTGACGTTCAGAATGCCTTCAGGTACTGCCGTAGCCATGCCGCGGAATGGGGAATCAGCCAGATAGGCGTCATGGGATTCTCCGCCGGAGGACATCTTGCCGCAAGCGCAAGCACTCTCTATACGGACGAAATCACAAGGCCGGACTTCTCCGTGCTCATATATCCCGTCATCTCTCTTGAAAAGGACATGACCCATATGGGAACCCGGGAGAATCTCCTCGGCCCGGACAAGATGTGGGACGACACGGACAGGAAAGTTGACGAATACTTCGAGGCTCAGGACAGGCATGAGGAACTGATACTCCACTACTCACTTGAAAACCAGGTGACGGAGGACACTCCTCCCACTTTCATCGCGCACTGCACGGACGACACTACAGTGCCGGTGGAAAACAGCCTGCGATACTACAGGAGATTGACCTGCAATGGGGTTTCCGCAGAAATGCACATCTACCCCAGCGGAGGCCACGGCTGGGGATTTTCTTCAGAGAAATTCATAGGAAAAGGGAATGACCGCCTTGCCTATTGCCGCAAGGAGTTTGAGACCTCACTGGGCCGCTGGTTCGAAAGCCTCAGGAAATGAGGCATTCCCTCAGCAGCCTGCAAAGCCTTGTACATGAAAAGGCCGGAGAAGGCTCAAACACGACATCATAATATGAAGTAGTCTCACGGGTGGCCGGCAGGTCACCCGTTTTAATTGCAGAAGGACGCGAGACTGAAACCCGCACCCTCGCAAGCGTATCTTCCGGCACAATCAGCTGCAATCCCGTGGCCGGCCGCAGAAAAATGCGCACATCTGCATCCCCGAACATGCACCGCACAAAAGACACTTCCGGATGCACCTTTACGAAAGCATCAAGAGCCGGAGCGGCCATATTCGAATAGATTTCCTCAGAAACTGAAATCTTCACCTCCGAATGCGGAAGAGAGCCGAAAAAGTCCACGGCACGGGAATACTCCTCCAATATCCTTTCTGCATGAGACAGGAACACTTGCCCGGCATCCGTAAGCAGTACCTCACCGCGGCGCCTCTCGAAAAGCTTTGTTCCGAGCTGCTTTTCAAGCTCGGCAACATTCTGGCTCACAGCCGGCTGAGATATGAAAAGGGCAGCCGCGGCCCTGGTAAAACTCTTCTCCCGGGCCACCTCCACGAATACCTTAAGCTTGAAATCCTCCAACATTGCACTTCGTTTGTAATCGTGCAAACTTACGCATAATCCGCGAAATCTCATACCCCGGTGCGGAAATTCATCAGTACAAAAGCCTTCCCATCTGAATATTAACAAGTCCAAACCTTTGATTTATGATTTTTTCAAGTAACTTTGTAGTCTATGTCCATGGTTCAGCGTCCAATATGAACTGAAAACATTTAAAACGAACATAAACCATTTTTATTATGAAACGTTTATTCATTTTGATCGCGGCTGTATTTGCCGCGGCGTCTGTTTACGGTCAGACACCGCTTCCGAACGATCCTGCTGTAAAGACAGGAAAGCTCGAGAACGGAATGACCTACTACATCCGCCACAACGACAAGCCCGCACAGAGGGCAGAATTCTATCTTGCCTCTGACGTTGGAGCATTCCAGGAGGAAGACCACCAGGACGGACTCGCCCACTTCCTCGAGCACATGTGCTTCAACGGCACAAAGAACTTCCCTGACAAGGCAATGCTCAACTGGCTCCAGAGCATCGGAGCCGAATTCGGAAGGAACATCAACGCATCTACCGGATTCGAGCAGACACAATACATGCTCAACAACATCCCTATCGCAAGAGAGAGCATCATCGACTCATGCCTGCTCGTTCTTCATGACTGGTCACACTTCGTGACATGCGACCCTGCGGAAATCGACGCTGAGAGAGGAGTCATCCTTGAAGAAAGAAGAACAAGAAGGAACGCAGGCTGGAGGATGTTCGAAAAGGCTCTTCCTTATTATTATGGTGACACACCTTATGCAAAGAGAACGCTCATCGGAGGAGAGGAGCAGCTCAAGACATTCTCTCCTGAAAGCCTCACATCTTTCTATCACACATGGTACCGTCCTGACATGCAGGCGGTAGTTGTAGTGGGAGACGTCGATGTTGACAAGGTAGAGGCAAAGATAAAGGACATTTTCAGCGACATCCCTGCCGCAGAGAACCCTAAGGCCAAAGTCGTGCACGCCCTTCCTCAGAATGCAGAGCCTGTGATTGCAATCATTACCGACCCAGAGGCAACTTCTTCAAGCATAGAGGTCCTCTGGAAGAGCGAGCCTATGCCGAAGGAAATGGGCAATACCGACATTGCTTTCATGATGGACATAATCAAGTCATATATCGGTCTGATAATGTCCGAGAGATTCAACGACATCACCGCCAGGCCTGAAGCACCGTTCCTCGGAGCAAGCTTCGGCATCGGAAGACTTTGCGCAGCCTCTGACGCAGCCATGGGAAATGTCGTATTCAAGGACGGGGAAGCCATCAGCGCCTTCACGGCTTTCATGACCGAACTTGAGAAAATGAAGAGGTTCGGTTTCACTGAAGGTGAGGCACAGAGGGCCAAGGACAAGATAATCAGCTCATTCGAAAAAGCTGCGGAAGCGGCTCCTACTCGCAAGAACGCGGATTTCGTCAGGCCAATCCTCAACTCATTCCATTTCAATGAGCTTAACATGGACCCTGCCCAGGAGCTTCAGCTTGCCCAGATGATATGCAGCCAGTTCAACGCCCAGGTACTCAGCCAGGTCGCCGCCTCTGTAATCACTGACGAGAACATGATTGTCCTTTACAACGGTCCAGAGAAAGAGGGGCTTGCAAATCCTACGGAAGAGGAAATCGCGAATGTGCTCTCTGCTGTGAAGAACACTGAAATCGAAGCTAACGCGGAGGAAGACATCAACGAGCCTCTCATCGGCAAGACGCTCAAAGGCTCGAAAGTAAAGACAACCGCTGAGGGCATCTACGGCTCTACAGTGTGGACACTCAAAAACGGTGTCAAAGTAATTGTTCTCCCGACCCAGTACAAGCAGGACGAGGTAATCTTCCAGCTCACAATGAACGGCGGAACTACTCTTATCCCGACTGAAGACATGCCTTCTTTCGAAGATAATATCTGGGCGTTGTATCAGAGCAATACAGGAGTATCGAAATTCCCTGCCACTACCCTTTCCAAGATGCTTGCAGGCAAAATGGTTTCAGTGGACCCTTACATAAGCGAAATCCGTCACGGAATCAGCGGAAGATCAACTCCTAAGGACATAGAGACCGCTCTCCAGCTCATGTACCTCTATTTTGCAGAGCCTCGTTTTGACAATGACGAGTACATGACCGGAATCAAGCAGATTGAGGCAGTTCTCCCTAACCTTGTCAACAACCCTCAGTTCCAGTTCCAGTGCGAAATGCAGAAGACCCTCTACGGTGGCAACGAGAGAGCGGTTGAGCTGAATGACGAAACGCTTGAAAAGGCAAATCTCGCCACTATCGAAAGGGTTTACCGTGACATTCTCTTCAAAGATGCCGCAGGTGCAGTTCTCACAATCATAGGAAATGTTGACCTGGCAACCCTCAAGCCGCTTGTGGAGAAATATGCAGGCTCCCTGCCTAAAGGACGCAATGCATCGGAAGCGAACCTTGAGAACATCACTCCGATTGTCAAGGGAGAGGTAAGCAATGAGGTGAAAGTAGCGATGCAGACTCCTAAGTCCAGCGTCCTGCAGGTATATACCGCTTACATGCCGGTTGATGTCAAGACTAAAGTGACACTTGAGGCTGCAAACTATATCCTTGACATGCTCTATACAAAGACAATCCGCGAGCAGGAAGGCGGCACATATGGCGTAAGTTCATCTATGGGCGCACAGAAAGAGCCGGAGAACAGGATTATGGTGCAGGTTTACTTCGACACCAACCCGGAGTCTGCGGAGCGACTCGGAGGACTTGCTGTGAAACACTTCAAGGAGCTGGCACAGAACGGCCCTACCAAGGAAGAAGTCACAATGGCAAAGGAGAATCTCAAGAAGAACATCCCTGAGTCAAGAATCAAGAACGGTTACTGGAGCCAGGCCATCAACTACAACCTGCGCTACGGAGTTGACTATGACGCAGCATACGAGGCAGCAGTGGAGTCAGTTACAGCAGAGGACATCAAGACTGTCCTTCAGGCCGTAATCGCACAGGACAATTTCATACAGATGACCCTTGTTCCTAAGGAATAAGCCCGTACATCAATAGAATCCGTAAAGAGGGTGAATTTAAGTTATAATTCACCCTCTTTGTTATTTTAGATTTTCAATCTACGGTAAACTCTACCTCGGCATAGTCAAAAACAAGTTTTAATAGTCAAACCCGAAATGCCAGAGAGGTATCGTATTGCCGGAAGCGAACTCGATGTCATCTTTGACGACAAAGGCATTCGTAATCCCTTCGATCTGTTTTTTCCCTTTCTTGCGCCCGCCGACCTCGAAAGTATAGCCGTCGATCATAAAATCGGAAACGGAAGAGGTGATGACATCGTGATTGACCCGCATTTGATTGAAAAAGAATGTTTCCCGAATATTCCCGATTTCGGATTTATCCCCTCCGAGATTATAAATGAGGTTTGTATTGTCCAGATAAATCTTGTCCACCTTACCCAGCCCCCGAATCCCACCGGTATCATCCCGAAGCTGAGCGATAAGTCCCGCCTCCTCGATATAGAGACAATAATCGGCTACACTGTTCCGGCTCACGTTAAGCGCCGTGGCAATGTTGCTGATATTGGGCTTGAAGGGTACACTTTTGGCTATGATGGCCAGCAATTGTTTCAATTTCCGTCCTGTGGAGACATTCATGCCTGCATATTGCGGTATATCCGATTCAAGAGCGAGATTCACGATCTGCTGAATGTGTATGCCATTATTCTCCGGCGAAAACGGATAATATCCCTGTCTGAGATAATCGGGGAAAAATTGAAGCGGATGGAACTGCGGCGGAATCTCCACTTTGCGTTGCAGGACATCATCCAGCGTATATACGGGAAACTTCACATCATGGAAAAACAGCAGGTACTCCCGGAACGACAGCCCTTGCATGTGGTACATGACTGCACGGCGGCTTAAATCCGCAACGCCTTTGTTGATGTCGAGTACTGACGAACCCGTGAATACAACTTGCAATTCGGGATGATAGTCGTATATGAGTTTCAACTCCTTCGACCAGTCTTTGTACCGGTGAATCTCATCAATGAAAAGGTGTTTGCCTCCATGTTTGACGAAATCGTCGGCCAGCTCCAATAAGCGATGGTCGGCAAAGTAGAAATCTTCGGCCGTGACATACAGCGAGGTATCGGTAGAAAGGGTCTCCTTGATGTATTGCAAGACAAGCGTTGTCTTGCCCACACCGCGAGGCCCGGTCAATCCGATCATGCGGCTGTTCCAGTTGATGCGGTCGTACATATAGCGGTGGAAATGGGTATCCGTCTCCAGCAACAACTTGTTGCATCTGTCATATAATTGATTCATAATCAAATAATTTCTATTAATATAGCAAAAGTCGAGAGCAGAAGCAAAGCTTGCTTTGATTATGCCGAGACCAAGCGTATATATGTCCATCAGGACAAATATATAAAAATTGCTCATTAATTGAGCAGAAATGCATATAAATTTGCTCAATTAGTGAGCAAATTTCATGCATAAATAGATGAAAGCGATAACAAACATAGAGACTAAAAAGTCAGAATAACTCTCAGACCTTTTTTCATATCGCCCAGGCAGGGCACAAAAAAACCGGCCTTGAAAAAGACCGGAATTTTAATCGTATGGCGAAAAGATTACTCGCCTGCCACGATAGCGCCCATAGGGCAAGCATCTGCACAAGTACCGCAGTCAATGCATACGTTAGGGTCAATCTTATAGATATCGCCCTCTGAAATAGCGCCTGTAGGGCACTCGCCCATGCATGTTCCACATGCAACGCAATCGTCTGTAATTTTGTAAGCCATTTTGATATTCTTTAAATTGGTTTGGTTTGCAAATTGTCCGGACAGCCCCGGTACAGTCCGCAAATTTAGTCATTAATTTTAATATTCATAACCGGAACGTATTTTTCTGACGCAATTGGACTTTTTCCGCATATCATCAAATCACCAATTGATGCTTTTGAGTATCTTTGTCCCCTAAACATGAAAAAGATGAAAACAAATACTTATCTGGCAATCCTTGTGGCGCTTATTGCAGGCCTTGCTCCCGCATTTGCCCAGGAAAAGCTCGGCAACGGCCTGGAGATAGACAAGACCGTCCACAATTTCGGAGACATCATGCTCGGAAGCGGTCCCGTATCATGCACATTCACACTGACAAACCGCGGAGACAAGCCCGCTGTGATATACAATGTCGTATCCACATGCGGTTGCACCGGGGTGAAATGGACAAAAGAGCCGATAAGGCCCGGAATGAGCGGAACAGTGTCCGCCACATATTCCAATGACGAAGGCCCATACCCTTTCGACAAGAACCTGACAGTATATCTTTCCGACGTGAAAAAACCGCTCATTCTCAAGCTCAGGGGCGTATCACATCAGAAAGAAAAGTCCCTTGAAGAACTCTACCCTGTATCTTACGGCCCTCTTGCGCTACGGGAAAGCGAACTCAAATGCGGAAATCTCGAGCAGGGAGGCATGAAAAGCGAGGCCGTAATTGTCGCCAACCTGTCCCAGAAGCCGATTGACATAAAATTCACAGACATCACGGAAGACCTGGAAATCAAAGTGTCACCCAACCCTATACCGGCACGCGGAACCGCTGAAATGTCCTTTACGGTAAAGGCATCGAGAGAAAAATGGGGCAAGAACTGGTACTGGGCCACCCCTACAATCAACGGGCAGCCCCGCACAAGTTCCAAAGGAGACTCCAGGATAGGCATCTGGGCTTTCACAAAAGAGAATTTCAGTTCCTTCAGCGATGCCAGGAAAGCAGCAGGAGCACGCCCGACATTCAAGGAAAGCACATGGACATTCGGCAATGTCAGGCAGGGTGAGACCATTGACGCGGAATTTACATTCACTAACGACGGAAAAGAACCTTTCTGCATATACAAGGTCGATTCTGACGCATGCTGCTGGTCACACAGCACCATTCCGGTTGCGTCACCGGGACAGAAAGTCAGCTTCAGGGTGCATCTGGACACCTCGAAAATGCCAAAGGGAGAGAGCCTGACCATAGTGACGCTCACCACGAACTCCCCTCTCCGCCCGATAGTCAACCTGTTCATAGCCGGATTCATCCAGTAGCCCGCAACTTGAGGCAGAAACAAATAGAGATTTATGATGCATCTTTTTACCGACATTCTACGTAACTCCATACTCATCACAGGCCTGGTCGCCGTAATGATGATGATGATAGAATCCCTGAACATCGAGTCCAAGGGAATGTTTTTCAGCGGACTGCGCAAGACTAAAGTCGGCCAGGTCGTCATCGCGGCGCTTCTTGGTTCGGTGCCAGGCTGCATGGGCGGCTTTGCGACCGTATCGCTATATACCCACAGGATGTTCAGTTTCGGCGCCCTCGTGGCCATGATGATAGCCTCTTCCGGTGACGAGGCGTTCATGATGCTCGCCATGATACCGGACAAGGCTCTTGCGATATTTGCTGCACTCTTTGTCATTGCTGTAATAGTCGGGATAGTCACAGATGCTGTAAATGACAGGATTCACGGCAGAAGATGCTCCATGGCCGACCATAGCGGATGCGGGGTCATCACAGGCTGCAAGGACGGATATATGGTCCATGACACGGAAGCACACGGGCAGGTAAACGATTCGGACAGCTCCGGGAATCATTCCGGCAGGCGGCATTTCGGCTGGAAGCGCATTGTAATGTTCATCGGACTGGCTGTATTCATCGCAGCCCTCGCTACAGGAAAACTGTCGCATGACCATAATTCGCATGCAGGTGAAGGCCATCAGACATCCCTGCATGCAGAAAATGCGGGTACGCACTGCGAAGAGGCATGCTGCAGCGCACAGCACGGGCATTCTCATAACCATGAAAGCGAATGCGGCCATGAAACAGGCCTGAAGATAGACCTGCTGAGCGAAGACTGGATGAACATGCTGTTTGCCGGCCTGAGCGTAATCGTGCTTTTCGTGCTTGCCCTTGCCTCTGACCATTTCGTAGAGGAGCATATATGGAACCATATTGTGAAAAAGCATATCCCGACCATATTCTCATGGACTTTCGGAGTGCTGCTTATAATAGGAATAGGTCTTCAGTATCTTGACATCAGCAGCTGGATAAGCGGAAACACCGCGCTTATGATTCTGCTTGCCACGGTGGTCGGAATAATTCCGGAATCAGGACCTCACATGATTTTCGTAACCCTTTATGCTGCGGGGATAGTTCCCCTGCCGGTATTGCTTGCAAACAGCATCTCGCAGGACGGCCATGCATCCATTCCGCTTTTGGCGGAAAGCAAGAAAAGCTTTTTGTGGGCAAAGCTGGTCAACTGCGCCACTGCCCTTGCAGCCGGATATGCGGCAATGGCTTTCATGTAGCATCCGTTATTGCAAAACAGGTCAGTGACAGGCATTTCCGGAAGGGTGCGAAGACCCCGTCTCTGTATGGTTTTTGGGCCTAATCCTTTGAAAAAAGAAAAAAAATCCGTTCTTTTGCAGAATATATTTTTTAATTCTTAACCAAAAATGAGACGAATAAGATTTGCGGCAGCCTGCTTAACGGTCTTATTGTCAAGCTGTAACGGGGCACTTAAAGAGACATCTCCTGAAAATGGTCAGGGGATTGTTTCCATTTCCCTTACATCAGCATCTGACAATAATGTCACAAAAGCAGACGAAGACATCAATTCGCATCTCGGAGACTTCACTCTCGAGATAACCAACTCTTCCGGAGTATGCTTCTACCGTGAAAAATTTGCGGACGCCGCAGACACGGAGATTCTGATGAACTCCGGAGACTACACATTGACGGCGAAATACGGAAACCCCACAAACGCCGGATTCGAAAACGCAATGTTCTACAAAGCCGAGCAGCAGTTCACGGTACACCCGCAGACGCATGAAACAATCAGCGCCGTAGCCACACTGGCGAAAGTGAAAGTAGCTGTAAAGTATGTGAATCTGCTTGAACTTGACGAGAATGACTATTTTGTCAACATCGAATGGGGCACAGCCGGTGACATCGTAAAATTCAGCAAAGAAGAGACACGTGCGGCCTACATTCCGGCTGGAAAGCTGATTCCTGTATTCCACTATTGCATGAACGGGGAATGGAAGAGCTACCGTGCACAGTCCCTTATCGGCAATCCGAACGACTTCATCACATTCAAGATTGACCTTGACCCGACTGTCAACCCGGACGAAGGCTCCGCTTCAATCTCCGTAACAATCGACACCGAGACAGAGACGATTGACAAGCCGCTTGAGATTGAGTATATCGAATTCACAGGCCAAGGCCCGACTTTCGACATAATAAGCGATTCACCTGGAAACACTGAGCTGAGGGTTTATCCTGGAGAAAGGGCTGCGTCACACAAGGCAAGAGTTGACGCCCTTGTGCCTGACAGGGTGGAGAAATGCCTGCTTCAGATTGAGTCGCCATACCTGTCAAGCCTCGGAATACCGTCGGAAGTTGACCTGACCGACATGGAGAGCGAGGCATGCGACCTGCTTTGGGAATACGGAATCAGATGGTTCCGCGAGATGAAAGGCAGAAGGCTCACTTTCGTTGACCTCGAGGGCTATGCAGACCATATCGCAAACATGCACTATGACCCGGACAATCCAAAGAACGCGAATTTCAAGATTATAGTCGAGGATATGAACAAGCAGCGTGAGGAGACTTCTTTCGCACGTTTCATAGAGGTGAAGCCTGAGTTCACCCTTGATGCCGTGGTTGCAAACATCTATGCAACAAAGTCATGCGAAATCACAGCCACACTCCAGAGGGGAACCGGCAACCCTGCCGCCCTTCTGCTTGACTACCGTTCCGACAGTGACCCTGCTTTCAGTGACTGGAGACGTGCGGAAATGCGCCATGACCTGAATCTTGACACAGAGACGGAGAACATCAACGCGTACGCGGACATGTCCGGTCTCAAGCCGAATACAAAATACAGGATGAGGCTCCGCTACAGGAATAATGACAAGCTTGTCAAATACTTCGATTTCACGACAGAGGAGGCAGCCCAGGTCGGGAATGCCGGATTCGAAGACTGGAGCATGGATAAAGTCAAGGACAGGATTCCCCGCTATTTCCCTTATTTCTCTGATGCACAGGAGAAATGGTGGGACAGCAACAATACGGAGACCACATCCAGGCATTTAAGCTTGTTTAATCCGACAGCTTACACCTGTTTTCCTACAGTCTGGTACACTGAAGAAGGCCGAAACGGAAAAGCCGCAGTAATAACGGCAGTGGCTACATACAGTACCAACACAGGCGCTCAGGCTCGCGGAGCAACTCAAGGCGAGCTGTTCATAGGGACCTATGGAGGAAACCGCAAGCACAATTTCACTTCAAGGCCGTCAGCCGTAAAATTCTGGTACAAATATGCTCCGGAAGGAAACGACACATGGCAGGCTCTCGTGCAGATTATGAACGGCAGCTCCGTAATCGGAGAAGGCCGTCTCACCAATTCTGCATCGGTATCATCATGGACAGAAGGCACTGTCAACATAACATATTCCAACACCAAACTGAAAGCAACAGGAATTTACATACAGTTCCTCCAGTCAACTTCATCAAGTCCGAATATAAAATGGAACAAGACTCTAAGGATTCCTGACGGGGAATTTACCCTCCATGCAGGAAGCCAGCTTACTGTTGATGACGTAGAACTCATTTATTAGACCCATATATAACAGCTTATATAATCATGAAAAAGACATTTTACACAATATTGGCATGCTCGGCCATATTCACCGGCTGCAAAGACACCATCCTTACGGAAAACGGCACAGGAATCCTGGCTTTCAACCTTGGCTGGAACCAGGAAGACTACTCTGACAAGATAATAGGCGTAAAGTCAGAGGGGGGAGCCACTGAAATGGACATAAACGAATTCGAGGTGACCATAAACTCTTCAACAGGCTCATATACAAAGTCTTTCCTATACAAGGACGTGCCTTCAATGCTTGAGCTTTCAGCTGGTTCATATACAGTTTCCGCCCACTCTCCCAACATAAGCGGAGGAATGGCGGCATGGAACTCACCGGAATATGCAGGAAGCAAGACTTTCGATGTGGCAGTCGGAAAAATCTCCACGGTTGAGCTTGTATGCACCTTGTCCAACATGAAGGTCTCAATCAACTGCTCTGACAAATTCCTCAACGAGCTTTCCGATTTTGTAATCACAGTCTCACAGGAGAGCAGCTCGCTGACATGGAGAAGACAGGAAGTGATTGACTCCAAGGCCGGCTATTTCCCTGTAGCTCCCCTTACGGTATTCGTCAGCGGAACCAGGGCGATAGACAATTCCACTGCGACAGTCACATTCAAAATCCCGAATGTGGCGGCAAAGGACCACCATGTAATAAACATTGACGCGACTACCACAGGAAGCTCTCAGTTCCAGCTTTCTGTCGATACCGGCACAAATGACAAAGATGTGGAAATCACGGTTCCCGGCTTTGACCAGAACCCTGTTCCTGACCCGGAGGAGCCTGAGATTCCGGAAAACCCAGGCACTGCCGAGGCACCGTCAATAGAATGGGCGGCCAATCCGAGCTTCGACACAATCGAAATCACTGACGAAATGGATGTGAATCTTGTTGTCAAGGCTCCTGGAAAAATCAAGCAGTTCAAGGTTACTGTAAGTGAGAATTTTACAGAGATGGTTGGCATGATGGGCGCAGAAAACGGTGTCATGGACTTGATAAACAATACCACACTGATAGAGAACCTTGGAGGTATGCTTATGCTGCCTACTGGAAATGAACTTCTCAATCAGACTGAGGTCAATTTCTCTTTGTCGAAGCTTGTCCCGTTCATTTCCCAGGTAGGAACCGCTGGCGAAGATTACAGTTTCACACTTGACGTGGAAGACGCACTCGGACAGACGCTCTCTAAAGTGTGCACTTTCCACAATCCGGCTGCTGCCCAGTAATATAAAGATGTCATGACCATGAAACGATTATTGATTTCATTGCTTGCCGTGGCAGCTGCCACGACGACGGTTCCCTCTTGCGTGGAGGTGCAGCCGGAGTCTGACGGAACCGGCTATCTCAACCTGAATGTTGAGAAGGATGCGCCCAATGATACGATTTATGTCAGTCCCAATACTAAAGGCGCAGAGACAGAAGACAGGAAAATCGGCATCAAGATATATGACAATGTGGGAGACCTTGTCCATGAGGCCGAGGACTATACAGCAATGGGCACCTTTGAGCTGAGGACAGGATATTACCGTGCTGTCGCATTTTCCGGAGAGAGCCCGACCGGCGCGTCTTTCGATTCCCCATACTACAGCGGAGAACAGAATTTCTCAATAAGGAGAGGACAAACCGAGACTCTTGACATCACATGCCGCCTTGCAAACATCAAGGTGACAGTAACTCTCGACCCTAAAATCATCGAGAAATTCAGCGAATACAAATTCACTGTTACAGGCAATGAGAATTCCGTATTGGAATATAACCAGGACCTGGCGAACTTCTCCAGGGAGGGTTACTTCCCTGCCGCTGTCACTGAGCTTACGTGGGAACTTGCCCTTGTCAGCAAGACAGGCATCGCCTACAATACGCTGAGCGGCACT
The DNA here is from genome assembly GCA_910585445.1 of uncultured Bacteroidales bacterium. GTDB lineage: Bacteria > Bacteroidota > Bacteroidia > Bacteroidales > UBA932 > Cryptobacteroides. Next base: position 20,369 of record CAJUEK010000019.1, read on the forward strand.
TATGAGAACGTGAAGCCTTGCCAGCACTACAGATTCAACTTTACCCTAAAAGAGGAAGAGCCGTCAACCGACATCGGAGGCTCCATATTCACAATCATTCTGGATGACTCGCTCAACCAGAAAGAGTATGACATTAACCTTGATTTCGGCAAGAAGGCCCCTGTGATTTCCGCTGGTGAGCAGAATCTTGAAAATCTTGAGCATTACGACGGAGACCCTTGCAGCATCAGCATTTCGTCAGAATCCCATATAGAGTCGCTTGTCATCTCGCACGATGACCCGGCTCTTGAAACTGCCGGCCTGCAACGCTCAGTCGAGCTTGCCGGAGCCGGAGCGGACCTTCTTTCAGAACTCTCTGCGATAGGCATCGTTACAGAGGGCATAGTATCACAGATTGCGACAAAGGCTGACGGAAATCCTGAAAGTGCGTCAATTGATTTTTCCGCCTTCCTGTCCTCTTTGCCAGAAGGCAGATACACGCTGAACTTCAATGTGACTAACGGCGACGGTGCAGCTGAGACTGCAATGAATGTAAATGTGCTCGGGGAACGCCCTTCTGCTGTCATCAATGCTGTTTCCGCAGAAGAGGTCTGGGCCATGTTCGCCAAAGTAAAGGCCACCTATGTATCACAGGGCAATCCTGAAGGATTTGGATTCAGATATAAGGCTGCTGATGCCGACACATGGACAGAAGTGGCTGCCGCTTCCCATGACGGGGCAAGCAGCACTTTCACGGCCGAGATACGCGGACTGCAGCCTTCGCAGAGCTATGTAATCAAAGCCATCTGCTCTGATGCTGAAGGCCCGGAGACATCATTCACCACCGAAAGCGCGGCAGTTGTCCCTAACATGAACTTCGATGCCTGGTATCAAGACGGTAAGATATGGTTCCCTGGAGTATCTTCAGACAACTGTTTTTGGGATACTGCCAACAAAGGCTCTTCAGCATTAAGCATTTTCCCGACTACACCAGAGGAAACCAATGTCATCTCAGGCAAAGCAGCAAGACTTGAAAGCAAAAAGGTAGCTTTGGTCGGGCTTGCAGCCGGAAACATATACACCGGAAAATTCATTGAGGCCGTGATGAACATAACCAAGCCTGGAGCAAAACTTGACTGGGGCATTCCTTTCGGGTCAAGGCCTCTTGCTCTCAAAGGAAACTACATGTACAAGCCGGTGGCAATTGACCAGGCAAAAGCTCCGTATACAGACATGAAAGGCAAGACTGACATAGGCCAGATACAGATAATGCTCACCGACTGGGATGAACCTTTCAGGATAAGCACAGCAGACGGAGATTTTGTACAAGTCAATACTGACAAACACATCATCGGATACGGAACGATGGACCTCAATGAAACAACTGGCTATCAGGAATTTACAATCAATGTAGATTACCGTGACAGGACAAGGACGCCGAAGTATATCGTGATTGTGGCTTCCGCCAGCAAATACGGAGACTACTTCACCGGAGGTGTCGGAAGTACCCTCTACCTTGATGAATTCGAGCTTGTATATGACCCTGAGCAACTAAACTGATTTTGAATTGATGAAAAAAAGAATAATATTTTTCACCATTATGCTCGCTTTGGCCACAGCCCTCACGGCTGCGGCCAAAAGCGATACTACGGCAGTCAAGCCATTCGACAGAGGAATCGGGAAAAGCAACTCGTGCTTCATTCCAAAAGGAACCGTAGGCGCTGGAGTGTCATTTTCCTACAGCAAATACAATCTCGGCAACATGGCAGATGACGCCGGCTTCTCAATGCTGTTCTCTCTTGTGCAGGATCTGCATGGTGACTTTACGTCATTCACCATTTCCCCGTTCGTTTCCTACTTCGTAATTGACAACCTGGCCATAGGCGCACGTTTCAATTATGAACGCTTCGGATTCGGGCTGAACGGAGTAAATCTGTCCATCAATGAGGATTTGGGCCTGTCCCTGAAAGACTTCCACCATTTAAAGCAGTCATATACCGGTTCCATAACCCTGCGCAACTATATGCCGCTTGCCAACAGCAAGCGATTCGCCATGTTCACAGAATTGAGGGCCACCGGAGGCTATGCGCAATCCGAGACATACAGGAAAGAGGATGAAGGAAAATACGGGACATATCAGGATATCTACAAATTCGAACTGGGCGCGGTTCCGGGTGTATCCGCATTCATAACAAACGAGGTAGCGCTGGAAATATCAGTCGGACTGCTCGGTTTCGATTACCAGAAAGTCGTGCAGGTAACCAACCAGGTTGAAAAGAGCCAGATGGAGAAGAGCGGCGCGAACTTCAAGATAAACCTGTTCTCGATTAATTTCGGAATGTCATTCTATCTGCCTACAGGACAGCACCGTCCAAAGAAAAACAAGAACTAATACAAGACTTTTTCATGAAGTTGTCAAGATACATACTCCTGCTATCTGTAATTATGTCCATTTCGTCCTGCCTTATCAGCAACGACATGTCGTATCCGAAGGTTAGCGCGGACATTACAGGTTTCGATGTTGAAGGACAGGTTTCATCAGAAATTGACCCTAAGACACACACGATAAATATAGTCCTGAATGAGACGGCCAACATTTCAAAGCTGAAAATATCAAGATTCAGCATGTCTGAAGGTGCAGAGACGGTTACTCCTATAAATGCGGGAGACATCATCGACCTCACCTCTCCGATGACGGTGACCCTCAGGATATATGAGGAGACTCAGTGGACCATTTCCGCCACACAGCCTATTGCACGCTATGCCAGATGTGCAAATGAGGCAAAGCCTGCACAGATAGACGTGGTAAACAGGAGCGTAACAGTATTCGTGAGCCAGAGCCAGCCGCTGGAAACAATCCGGATAAATGAGATGAAGCTTGAGCCGGAAGGTTCCAGGATTATTTCAACGCACGGAAAGGCCATTGAGAACGGACAGATTGTGGACAAGAACGAAGACTGCCACTTCCCTATGACGCTCTACTGCGTGCTGCAGAGAATATTCCTTGTAGAATATAATGGACAGAACATAGTCTGGACATTCAATGCGGTTCAAGAGACGGTCAGCCTGAAAATAGATTCGGCTATTAGCTGGTGCCACAATGCGGATATAAAGGCTACATATGACGGAAGCGGAACGCCGTGTATACAATACAGGCAGGCTGATTCTGACCAATGGTTGGAATGGACAGACCTGACTGTTGACGGAAGCAGGATTTCATGCAGGATTTCCAATCTCGCTGAAGGCACGGATTATATGGTAAGGGTAAGCAACGGGGAGGAAGAAAGCGAAGAGCGGCCATTCTCTACCGGCACACCGGACCAGATTGAGAACATGGGCTTCGACAACTGGCATCAGGTAGGCAAGGTATGGTATCCGAATCCAGGCCCTACAGTGAAAATATGGGATACAGCCAACAAGGGTGCGAGCCTTCTCGGAGACTCTTCCACCATCCCTGTGGATTTCGTTGCAGTTTCGGGAGCAGGCAAGCAGGCGGCAAGACTTGAGAGCCGTTGGGCTGCCATAGCTTTTGCTGCCGGAAACATTTATACCGGTGAATTCGGAAGGGTGAACGGCAGGGGAGCCGAGCTTCAGTGGGGAACTCCGTTCACGGGACGTCCAAAAGCCCTGCACGGCTATTATGCATACGAGCCTAAGGTAATCGACCGTGTAAAGCCGCCTTATGAGTCACTTAAAGGACAGATGGACCAGTGCCAGATTCTTGTGATGCTCACAGATTGGGACGAGCCGTTCAAGGTGAACACAACCACAGGAACTTTCGTTGACCAGGAAAATGACCCGCATATAGTGGCATATGCCAAATTGGAGAGTCCTGAGAATACGGGAGGACAATATAAGGAGTTCACATTGCCTCTTGAATGGAGACGTCCGGACACGACTCCGAAATATGCCGTGATTGTCGCATGCGCAAGCTACAAGGGCGATTTCTTCACGGGAGGAGTCGGCAGCATGATGTACGTGGATGAATTTGAATTCATTTATGATTGATGCTGCTTGTCTTTCCAAGGTATTTTTACCGAAAACTGCTGCAAAGGTTGGTTTCCCCACCTTTGCAGCAGTTTTTATTTGGCTCTCCCCTGCCTCAGCGGCCGTAGGTGACGGCAAGTTTTTCAAGCGCTGAAACGGGAATCGTACCGCGAAGACTGTTAAGCGAATGCACGGCAGGGTTGTATATCACAAGATCTTTGACAACATCCTTGCCCGAGCGCAGTATATATATTTCATATGTGCCGTCATCGTATGATTCCGTCCCGCAATATTCATAGCTGCCCAAGGCGGACTTCAGGTCGGACATGAAAGAAGACTTCTGATGCTGCGGCGCTTTCGTCATCTTCAGAATCACGAGTTCCTCAATATCGTCTGCGATAGGGCCTACGGGAGATTTCCTTATCAGCCCTCTGACAAGATTGAGCTTTCCGCCCTTGGCATAAAAATCCTGGGCGCCTTTGACATTCTCATATTTTTTCACGACACGTCCTACTGGTGTCTGGGCAAAAGAAGCCGTAGCCATAAGGCATGCGGCCATAACAATCATAATCAACTTATCCATAAAAATCCTCCTGCCGCACCAATCATTTCCGCGGCAGGAGGACATTTTCATGAATTATACCAAAGTGTCAGGACGTGGGCTATTTCCTTTTCCAAAGCTTCGACATGTCCTCCAGGGTCTTGCCCTTGGTCTCAGGGACAAGTTTCCATACGAATACGGCCGCAAGGACACATATCACCCCGTAAAGCCCGTATGTGAAAGCATGGCCGAAATTCTCCATGGTTCCAAGGCTCATGTTGTACATCGGCAGGAAAGTCGAGGACACGATGAAATTGAATATCCACTGGAAAGCCACAGCTACCGCCACAGCTGCTCCGCGGATGGTATTCGGGAAAATCTCCGATATCAGAACCCAGCATATCGGGCCCCAGCTGAACATGAATGAGGCGCTGTAAACCATTATGCTTATGACAGCCACAATTGGAGGGAGCGCCTCAGCAGCACTTGTAAGTGCCACTCCGGCAGCTCCCAAGGCCATGCCGAGCGAACCACATATCAGCAACGGCTTCCTTCCCCATTTCTCAACAGTGAATATGGCAAGCAAGGTGAACGCGATATTGACAATGCCCATAAGCACGGTCTGCATCATAGGGTTGCCCATGCCGAGAGACTCGAAAATCCTCGGTGCGAAATAGAGCACGGCATTGATGCCGACAGCCTGCTGAAAGACGCTGAGCATGATTCCCACGAATATGACGAGGACGCCATAGGTGAACAGTTTCTCGGTCTTGTCGGAGACAGTGGCCTTGATGTCATCAAAGATAGCCTTTGCCTGGGACTTTCCGTTGATGCGTACAAGAACCTCCATCGCCTTGGAATCATTTCCGCTCATAACCAGATAGCGCGGAGTCTCCGGAACAAGGAAGAGCAGAATCGTGAACAGACCGGCAGGCACAGCCTCGCTTACGAACATCAGCCTCCATCCGCGTTCTATGGACCACTGTGCCTGCGAAGCGTTCACTATATCATACAGCCCTTCGGCTGCGCGTTCCATTACCGGTGCGATATGGTCTCCGAGAATCATGAAATTCACGAAATACACCACGAGCTGGCCGAAAATGATGGCAAACTGGTTCCATGAGACCAGGGTTCCGCGCATGTTGCTCGGAGCAATCTCAGCGATGTACATCGGACATATGGCAGAGGCAAGCCCAACACCTATTCCGCCGAGCACCCTGTACAGATTGAAAGCCACAAGAAGCGGGAAAGAAGGCTGCCCATAGCTGAAAAACAGGAACTCAGGGCAATATGAGCCCAATGCAGAGAGAAAGAAAAGCACACCGGCCACTATAAGCGACCTCTTTCTTCCCAGCCTCGTAGCCAGAAGTCCGGAGACGGCGCTTCCAAGTATGCAGCCGATGAGTGCGCTTGAGGAGGTGACTCCGTGCATGAAGTCCGTATAGGCAAAATCAGGCGCTCCCAAGAAAAATGCCTGAAGGCCTTTCTCCGCACCCGATATAACTGCCGTGTCGTAACCGAAGAGCAAGCCTCCGATTACGGCCACGAGCACAATCGAAAACAGGTATGCCCTGCTTCCGTTTTCTTTAATGCCTGACATGAGAATCAGCAATACATGTTCACAATGGCCTCGTAAAGCTCCTGCTTGCCGCTGGTCAGCTTAGGCTCCCCGACCTGCCTGCCGTATTCGTAAGCCTCTTCGAAGGACATCAGACCGTCCTCGAATTTCTTTCCGGGACCTGAATCGAAGCTTGCATATCGCTCCGCCACCATTTTCCTGATAGGAGATTCCTCCAAAAGGGCAGCCGCATTCTCAAGGGCACGCGCCATGGCATCCATTGCAGCTATGTGAGCAATGAAAATGTCTTCAAGGTCTGTCGAATTGCGCCTTGTTTTTGCGTCAAAGTTCGTTCCCCCGTTTCCGAGACCTCCGTTGCGGATAATCTGCATCATTGCCTGTATAAGGTCGAAATTGTCAATCGGGAACTGGTCCGTATCCCAGCCGTTCTGATAGTCGCCGCGGTTGGCGTCAATCGAGCCGAGCATTCCGGCATCTACGGCACATGCAAGCTCATGCTCAAACGTATGGCCGGCAAGCGTAGCATGGTTGACCTCGATATTCACCTTGAAGTCCTTGTCAAGGCCATGGGCCTTAAGGAAACCTATCACAGTCTCCGTATCAACGTCATACTGATGCTTGGTCGGCTCCATCGGCTTCGGCTCTATGAGGAATGTGCCGGTGAATCCCTTTGAGCGAGCATAGTCACGTGCCATCCTGAGCATTGTGGCCATATGCTCCTTCTCACGCTTCATGTCAGTATTGAGGAGAGACATATATCCCTCACGGCCGCCCCAGAACACATAATTGGTGCCTCCAAGCTCGATAGTCGCGTCAATGGCATTCTTTATCTGCACTATGGCGCGGGCCACCACGTCAAAATCAGGATTGGTGGACGCACCGTTCATATAACGCCTGTTGCCGAACACATTGGCCGTGCCCCACAGAAGCTTGATTCCGGTCTCGGCCTGCTTCTGCTTGAGATATGCGACAATCTCCTTCATATTGGCCTCATATTCCTCTACCGTGTCCGCCTCGGCAACAAGGTCAACGTCATGGAAGCAATAATACTCTATGCCCATCTTCTGCATGAACTCGAATCCGGCATCCACCTTGTCCTTAGCGGCCTGCATAGGGCAGGAAGCAGCATTCCAAGGGAAGGTCTTTGTTCCTCCTCCGAACTGGTCGGCACCCTCCGCGCAGAGAGTATGCCACCACGCCATGGAGAATTTGAGCCACTCGCTCATTTTCTTGCCGAGCACAACCTTGTCAGCGTCATAATAGCGGAAAGCCATAGGATTGCGGCTTTCCCTGCCCTCAAAACGGACCTTGCCGATTTCCGGGAAAAATTCTTTGTTTGCCATAATTTTATGTTATCAGTTAGTGAATTAATCTATGCTTCAAGACGTGACTTCCACAGGGCATATGCCCCGCAGCACGCATCAAAATCAGCGGAGGACGGTTCTATGACCTCAAGACGCCTGAGCGTTGAGAAGGCCTCGCTGTTGTCACGGTAAATCCCGGCTCCTATTCCGGCACCCTTTGCAGCTCCTGCCGCCCCGTCCGTGTCATAAAGTTCTATGACCGCTCCGGTGACAGAGGCAAGGGTTTCGCGGAATATCGGGCTCAGGAACATATTGGCATGGCCTGCGTGTATCTTTTTCACCTGCATGCCCATCTGTTCCATTATGTCTATGCCATATTTGAATGAGAACACTATCCCCTCCTGAGCGGCCCGGAGCAAATGGGCGCGTCCGTGCAGATTGAAATCGACTCCATGGAAAGAGCATCCGGCCACACGGTTCTCCAGCATCCTCTCCGCTCCGTTTCCGAAAGGCAGGATGCTTATTCCAGAACTTCCCACGGGAGCTTTTGCGGCAAGTTCATTCATGTCGGCATAAGACATGCCCTCGGGAACGATATTCTTTCTGACCCAGGAATTGAGTATTCCCGTTCCGTTGATGCAAAGGAGCACGCCAAGCCGCGGGTCATTATGGGAGTGATTCACATGCGCGAATGTATTGACACGCGATTTGGAATCATAGTTGACTTCCCCGAGCACTCCGTACACGACTCCGGACGTACCTGCCGTAGAAGCTATCTCACCGGGATTGAACACATTGAGGGACAAGGCATTGTTAGGCTGGTCACCGGCACGGTAAGTAACCGGAATGCCCTCTGCAAGGCCAAGTTCGGCGGCAGCCTGTGCGCTCACCCTTCCCTGCTCAGAAAAAGTCGGGCGCACATCAGGCAACAGTTCATCTCCGATTCCGTAAAAATCCAAAAGGAACCTCGCAGGCCTGCCTTCCTTGAAATCCCAAAGCATTCCTTCCGAAAGTCCCGAGACTGTCGTGCATATTTCTCCGGTGAGCTTCATTGCGATGTAGTCCCCGGGAAGCATTATCTTATATATTTCCGAATACACATCCGGCTCGTTATCCTTCACCCAGGCGAGCTTGGAAGCGGTGAAATTGCCAGGGGAATTGAGAAGATGCGAAAGGCAGTGCCCATGTCCGAGAGCGTCAAAAGCCCTGTTTCCATAAGGCACGGCACGAGAGTCGCACCATATTATAGAAGGACGGAGCACATTCATGTCCTTGTCAACGCATACAAGCCCGTGCATCTGGTAAGAGATGCCTATTGCACTGATATCCTTGGGACACACTCCCGATGCGGCAAGCACATCAGAGGTTGCAAGCCTTAGATTTTCCCACCATGAAGACGGATTCTGCTCTGCCCACCCGCTTTTGAGCGCGATTATAGGGGCCTCCGCCTTCGGATAAAACGCGGATGCGGCACATTTGCCAGACTGGGCATCCACTATGCTCGCCTTGACTGACGAGCTTCCTATATCATAACCAAGAAGATACATGACGATTATATGAAATGTCCTTGTAATTGCAGGCCCGCACTAAAGCCTTACCGTTAGCGCGGAACCGTCATAATTTACTTTCACACCGGCGCCTTTGCCCTCAGGCGACACAGGTATCACATTGAAAATCCTTTCCCTGAGCATACCCGGGAACTCGCCTTGCCTCTGCCCTATCGTAAGCGTGCGGCTGCCTTCGTCATATGAGAACGCTATCATTGAGAAAAGCCCTTTCTCGTAATTATAATTCACGTTCTCATCCTCATATAGGGTAAATTCCCCATTGTCGCCCGCATAGACATAGAGGTCAATCTCTGAAGCAGGCTTCTCGTCCGAATACTGCATGTCCGGCCCCAAAGGAACAATCGAACCGGCACGCACATAAAGAGGCATCCTTTCATACGGAGCCTCAACCGTGGCAACCGTACCGCCTTCACGAAATTCTCCGGTATAGAAATCATACCAGCCTCCGCACTCCGGGAAACAGACCTCCCTGGTCCTGGCCCCGTATTCATAAACAGGAGCTACAAGGAAGGCAGGACCGAACATATAGGTGTCGCCTATGCCGTTCACCCGCGTATCCTCCATGAAGTCCATGACCAGCGGACGCATTATGGTATAATCGTCAAACCATGTCTTTCCCGCAAGGGAATAAATGTACGGCATCATCCTGTAGCGCAGCTTTGTGTACCAGACTATGGACTCGTATGCAGGATGTCCCTCCGGGGCAATCTCCCAAGGCTCGCGGAAAGGATACTGGCCATGCGCACGGTAAAGCGGAGCAAAAGCACCGAACTGGAACCATCTTGTGTTCAGTTCCCGCCATTCGCGCATGTCCTCATTCTCTTTTCCGGTCTCATCCCATATGTCCTGTGCCTGTACATAACGGTTTTCCACACAGAATCCTCCGATGTCCATTGTCCACCAAGGGATGCCGCTCACGGCAAAATTGAGTCCGGCCGAAATCTGGGCCTTCATGTCCTCCCATCTCGTGGCTATGTCGCCGCTCCAGGTGGCTGTCGAATATCTCTGCAGGCCGGCAAATCCGGAACGGGTAAGCAGAAAGACACGTTTGCCGTCATCTGCGGCACGCTGCCCTTCATATATGGCATCCGCATTCATAAGCGCGTATGCATTGAAATATTCTGTTGAAGAACCGAGGGCAGTCGGTCCGCAGAGAGCCTTGCGGTAATCCATGTCCGTGCAGTCACGTACATTCGGCTCGGAAGCATCCATCCACCATGCATCTATTCCGAGAGGCCAATAATGCTCATACATCTGGTTCCAGAACAATTTGCGGGCATCAGGATCGTAAGCGTCATAGAAACCGTACAGATACCCCTTTCCTATCCAGTCGCGCACCCCGTCTTCATAAGCGCGGTCATACATCCAGCCGTGCTCCTTGAACTCGCGGTAATGCTCCGTATCCACATAGAATTTCGGCCATACAGAAACCATCATCCTGCCGTGCATGTCATGGATGGAATCCACCATGGCCTTAGGGTCAGGGAAACGCTCAGGGTCAAACTCATGGCTGCCCCATTCAGGCTCCGCCCAATGGCTCCAGTCCATCACAATGTTGTCGATAGGTATTTCCCTCTTGCGGAATCCTGCGAGAGCGTCTATCATTTCAGTGGAGGTCTTGTACCGCTCACGGCTCTGCCAATAGCCCATGGCCCATTTCGGCATTATAGGAGCCTTGCCGGTGAGGGTGCGGTAGCCGCTTATGACCTGGTCCATGTCATCCCCGGCAATGAACCACCAGTCCATCTGAGGTGACATCTCGCTCCACCATGAATGCTTGGACTGCTCCTTAGGATTTACTGCGGGATAGGCACGGAGTCCGCAATATGACACATATCCGTCCGGCTTCCAGTCAATCCTGACAGGCGTTTTCCTGCCTGCTTCAAGCTTCACGGTAAACTTGTAGCTGTTCGGGTTCCAGGCTGTCCTCCAGCGCTCCGGAACGACAGTCTCCCCATCCATAGTCACAGTTGTATATCCGGCATAATACAAGATGAAATTGTATTCGCCCGTCTGCGGGGCCTCGATATAGCCCTCATATGTCACATTAGAGTTAAAAAGCGGAAAGCCTTCAGGCAGGTTCACTACCTTTTCCATCTGAGGGGCTACGAGATATTCGAAATATATCTGAGGCTCTTCACGGACAATGGTTTCACCTTTTTCCGGTGTATAGATGCCGGTCAGACCGCCTTCATTCCCGTTTTTGTCATAGAGAGTGAATATCTCCGGAAGCTGGCTGTAAGCGTCCGGATTACCGAAGCGCATGAGCGAGTAGCTGTCCATAAGCACTCCGTATCCTTTGTTTGAGACTATGAAAGGGACTGAGACCTTGGTGTTATACTGGAAAAGTTCCTCGTTACGGCCCTTGTAGTTGAATTCGTCCGCCTGATGCTGTCCAAGACCGTATAACGCCTCGTCATCCGGCGACTCGAAAACCTGGCGGAAAGAATAGCCGTGCGTCCCGTCAGCTTCAATCGGCGTGAAAGATTTTCCTCCGCCCACCTGCTCCCGGAGCAGCATTTTGCCTTCAATGTCTGTGAACCAGACTTCTCCCGTTGATATCAGCACATTGGCTTTTATGGCAGAAGTTGACAATGTGACGGTGTCTGCCCTGCGGTCCACGGAAAATTCCGTCGCGGAGCCGCCCGGCAGCACTACAAGGCTGTTCCTGTCCGCAAATTCACGCTCTGGCGTGGCCGAGACATGAATCAGTCTTTCACCCCTGGCCTCAAGCCTCACAAGGGCGGGGCTTCCCTCTTCTGCATTTCTGACTTTTACGGTAATCCCGTTTTCGTCCTGAACAAAATCCTTGCGGCACGAGCAAAATGGCAGTGCCGCAAGAATGATAAGCGGTAAATGTATAAGTTTCATAATTCAAGTGGTTTATTTTAAGTTTCAGCAATTCTAAGGCAGTATTCAGAACATGCGCTTTACCTGCTCATATACATTTTCTGCAGTGAATCCGAGCTTCTCGTCAAGAACCTTGTAAGGTGCCGAGAAACCGAAGCTCTCGAGTCCGAAGACTTTTCCTGCGGCTCCGACAAGTCCATGGAGATTCACAGGAAGACCTGCGGTAAGTCCGAATATCTTTGCCCCGGAAGGAAGCACGCTCTGCTGGTATTCTTCACTCTGACTGCGGAAGAGGCCTTCTGACGGGCAGCTTACTATCCTGATTTTCATACCGTCTTTTCTGAGGAGTTCTGCACCTGCATTCAGCGTCGCCACCTCTGAGCCGGAAGCTACAAGTATTACGTCCGGGTTTTCATCAGAGCCGGCTGTGACATATGCCCCCTTTGCGGCCTGCGTATAGTCTGTTCCTTCTGGAAGCATGTCGATGTTCTGGCGTGAGAATATGAGACCGGTAGGAGTCTTGGTGTTTTCCATCGCAAGTTTCCAGCATTCAGTGGTCTCTTCAACATCCGCAGGACGAAGCACCAGCATAGAGTTGCGTCCGCTGTGGTTCTTGAGCTTTTCCATAAGACGTATCTGTGCCTCCTGCTCGACAGGCTCGTGGGTAGGTCCGTCCTCTCCGACACGGAATGCGTCATGCGACCAGATGAATTTCACAGGTAGCTCCATCAAGGCTGCCATCCTTATGGCCGGCTTCATATAATCGGAGAACACGAAGAATGTTCCGCATGCAGAGATGACTCCTCCGTGAAGCGCCATTCCGATGCAGCAGCACGCCATTGTAAGCTCTGCCACTCCAGCCTGGAAGAAGGCTCCGCTGAAATCTCCCTTCACGAATGAATGCGTCTTGTTGAGGAAGCCGTCCGTCTTGTCTGAATTGGAAAGGTCGGCAGATGCGCATATCATATTCGGCACCTGCTCCGCGAGCATTCCAAGCACAGTCGCTGAAGCGTTTCTTGTAGGCGCTCCGGCTTTCTGCTTCACGACGCTCCAGTCAAGCTCCGGTGCAGCTCCGCTGAACCATTTTTCAACATTTTCAGCCATTTCAGGATTGGCGGCAGCCCATGCGGCTTCTTCTGCCGAACACTCAGCCACGACCTTACGAAGTTCATCAGCACGTCTTGCGTAAAGTTCCTTCACTTCCGGACGGATACGGAACGGGTCGTCAGGATTGCCTCCGAGATTCAGTATAGTGTTCCTGTATGCATCTCCTCCGAGAGGAGCGCCATGAGTCTTGCAGTTGCGCTCATATGAAGAGTTATCTTCCTTTCTTGCGCCCTTGCCCATCACGCATTTTCCGATTATGAGTGTCGGACGTGAACTTTCCGCCTTGGCCGCATCAAGAGCCGCGCGAATCTGGTTGCAGTCATTACCGTTGATTTCCAGCACATTCCATCCCCATGCACGGTATTTCATTGCTGTGTCTTCCGCCGACACGTCACCGCACTCAGTGGAAAGCTGGATTTCATTCGAGTCATAGAACATTATGAGGTTGTCCAGACCGAGAGTTCCGGCTATACGTCCAGCTCCCTGTGAGATTTCCTCCTGGATTCCGCCGTCTGATATATATGCATATATGGTTTCTTTTGAGAAGAGAGGGTTTCCGGTGCGGGCTGCCAGGAATTTGGCTGCGATGGCCGCGCCGACCGCGAACACATGTCCCTGTCCGAGAGGGCCTGAGGTATTTTCGATTCCGCGCTTCACGTCAACTTCCGGATGTCCCGGAGTCGGAGAACCCCACTGGCGGAACTGCTGCAGCTCCTCTATTGTGAATCTTCCGATGAGGGCCAGCTGGGAATAAAGCATAGGCGACATGTGTCCAGGATCAAGGAAGAAACGGTCGCGTCCTTTCCACTGCGGACAATCAGGGTCATATCTCAGATATTCGGAGTAAAGGACATTGATGAAGTCCGCTCCACCCATCGCTCCGCCCGGATGGCCTGATTTTGCTTTTTCAACCATTGAAGCAGCAAGGACACGTATGTTGTCCGCCGCAAGATTCATTACTGCATTGTCGTTCATATCTCAGAAAAGTTTTGATTATCAATTTCATGGAGGCTCCCAAAGGTCACCCTGTCCATTCCGGCGGCAGCACAAGGCCACTCCCACAGTCGGACGAACTTGTAAATTTAAGCATTTTTCCCAATTCCGCAGACAAAAAATGACAACCCTGCCGAATTTTATTTCAATTTTCAATCTCCTGATACGGTTTTCTTGGCTTTGGGTGTGGTTGGGGATGGGGTGTTCGGTATGTTCTGTTTGGAAAGTTTCGTTCAGCAGGTTATATTCATCCGGATGTTGCCTTCCCCGTTTTTGGATATAATTAGGAGGTTCTGTTCGGAAGGGGGGGTTGGAAGGTGTTGTTTGGAAGGTGTTGTTCGGAAGGGGTTGTTTGGAAGATGTTGTTTGGAAGGCTGTCTTCATCCGGATGTGGCCTGTTGTATTGTCCTGAAACAGGCTTACCGATTATTGAACAATAATTTATTAGGTTAGGACTTTTACGTCTTGATAATAAGTTTACATGGCTCTGCAAAGATATGCATTTGCGGGATTTTCACGTAATCCTCACTGTCGAAATATCCTGTTTCCGGCAGATACAGCTCGGGGAGGATGAGGAGAAATCGTCCAAGAGACTCTCCTCACCGGCAGCTGTTGTTGCTCATGCCTTATCTTCCAATTAGTTCTTCCTGAGTTTGTTCAACAGGTTGGGTTCATACGGATGGGGACTTCCTGTTTTTGGATGCATTTAGGATAGTGCGACCTGCAGGTTGCGTCCGGCAAGTTGGACTCATCCTGTCTCCGACGATGGTCACAAAATAATGCCGTTCAGCATGCAGAGTGGCGCATAACAGCATAACATTCAAGGTCTTCCTGTAATACGATTCCCCATTACATGGGCATCGTTTCTCCAGAACGAACAGAGAATCAATCATTTGCGCTCCACAAGACAAGGGTTCCCAACGTGCATTTTGTTGTCCTGTTTGGAACCATGTAATTTCACAATATACTGATCACTTTATTACAAAACAAACCGGTTCCAAACATGCATTATATTGTTCTGTTGGGAACCACGTATTTCTATAATATATTGATATCCATCTTGTTGCAAAGCGAGCTGGTTCCCGACGTGTCGTCTTTTTGCACGTCGGGAACTTTCCTATTGCAAAATTATTGGTTGCCAGTACATTGTACACCACTAAATCAAACGGATGATTGGCCATCTTGGCGAAATGCATTTGGATTTGCAAAAAACATTTGAATAAAAACCTTGGCGCATATTACATTTTTTGTATATCTTTGCAAAACGTTTTGCGGAAATAGCTCAGTTGGTAGAGCATCAGCTTCCCAAGCTGAGG
>CAJUEK010000020.1 GCA_910585445.1 uncultured Bacteroidales bacterium
ATATATTGCTATTTTACTAATAATTAATAACTTAATTTCGTCGAACTGACGTTAAGTATTAGGCAGATATTTGCACACGTATTAATAATCAACGACAGAATGAAAACAACATCAAGCTTCTCAAAAGGCCTTTTTGCAAAGGGCGCTTTCATCGCACTGGCTGCATTATGCATGCAGATTCCGGTGCTGCTGATCAAGACGGTCATCAATGACAGGATTGACTGCTCGTTGGGTACGGAGGCGGAGGTATCCTCTTCATGGGGCGGCAATCAGATTATCTCCGCACCTGAGCTTCTGATTCCGCACCTGAAAGAAATCGAGGATGACAAAGGAAACAAATCGCTTAGCGAGGAGACTCTGCGGCATTATTCTTATGATGTGACAATGGACGGTGATGTATCGGTAGAAATGCTGCATAAATCCATTTACGACATCCCGGTCTATAGGGCAGGACTTGAAATCGACGGCAATTTCAAACTCAGCGAAAATGACATAAGGCTGACATGCGGAGACTGCCGCTTAATCTTACCGCTTCACATGCGCAACGGGATTGAAGATATATGCATCAGCATCAACGGAAAGCCCATGCAGGTGGGCACATCACAGGGAGAAATAGGATGCGTAATACCACGGGACGAACTGAAACCGGGCATGATGCAATATAACGTGAAACTAAAGACAAGAGGAACGCGCTCACTCATGTTCCGGCCCAAGTCAGAAACATTGTCCGTACATCTGAAATCGGATTTTCCGTCTCCCGGATTCGTCGGAGCCTGTCTTCCGGGTAAACGTAATGTGACTGCGGAAGGGTTTGAGGCTGAATGGAGAGTGACAAGTTTGAATCTCAATTACGGATATGACGAAACTTTCGGCGTGGAACTGATTGTTCCAGTGTCTCAGTATCAGCAGACAATGCGCTCCGTGAAATATTCTTTTTTGATAATACTGCTGGTATTCATGGCGATTTATCTTGTCGAATCAATATCACGGAAAAATGTCAGCATAGTGCAGTATATTGTCACGGGATTCTCGCTATGCCTGTTCTATCTGATTCTTTTGTCTCTGACTGAATATATTTCATTCTCAATGTCTTATCTTGCGGCATCGGTCATGACAACAACGGCTCTCGGGTGTTATTTTGCTGCAATACTCCGCTCCTGGAACGCCTGGCTGTTTGCCGGTGCAGTTGCCGGGCTGTACGGCTTCATATATATCCTGCTGCAGCTTGAGACTGCCAGTCTGCTTGTCGGGACGGCCGCCTTGTTCGTACTTCTGTGCACCGTCATGTATTTCACAAGAAATGCCGGGGATGACGGCAAATATACAACCGGCAATCAGCCGCAATAATCTGGCGAAGAGCAAACCATTCCGTATAAACACTGTCTGAAATGCCACCACGGCTATTTCGGGCAGTGTTTTTGAGTTGCATGAGATTTTTATGATTGCTATATTTGTCTTTCTCTTCGGAGCGCCGGCATGAACTTTACGGAAAACAAGCATCCCGCATGAAAGAGCTAAGACAAAAAGGGAAACGATGAAGATAATACATACAAGCGACTGGCATCTGGGCCAGGAATTCCATACATATGACAGGACTGTGGAGCATGAAGCTTTCCTGTCCCAGCTCGCGGATATAGTAAAGGATGAAAAGCCTGACGCTCTCCTTGTCTGCGGTGACATATACCATACGGCAACACCGTCAAACTCAGTGATGCGCTTTTTCACGGAACGGCTCGACATGATACGCCAGGCCTGTCCGGGAATGAATGTGATACTTACGGCAGGCAACCATGACAGCAGCTCACGCCTTGAGATTACGCGCTCGCTGTGGGCGCATCTCGGGGTGACTGTAGTAGGACGGATAGAACGCAAGGCAGACGGGAGCGTGGACTTTGACAGGCACATTGTCCCCGTGCACGACAATGCGGGACACAAATGCGGCTATGTAGTTGCCATGCCTCATGTATTTCCACAGAATTACCCGCATATTGAAGATGCACAGGGAGAAAACCGTCAGAAGGCATTCATGGCCAGGCTCGGCAAGCGTATCCGTGAAATCAATACTGGGGGGCTGCCTGTGGTGATGACCGCCCATATGGCCCTTACAGGCAGCGACATGTCCGGCCACGATGCCTCAAGAGGGGGAATGGACTGCACGGACATAGGAGACATTCCGGTGCCGTATGACTATCTCGCGCTCGGCCACATACATTTCCCTCAGACAATACGCGGGGGCAAAGCACGTTATTGCGGCTCACCCGTACCGGTCAGTTTTGATGAGAACTATCCGCACAGCATATCCATAGTGACAGTAGCCAAGGATTCTCTACCAGACATAAAGACAATCAGGGTCGTCAATCCGATGCCGCTCAAGACCATACCGGAACATGCGGCAAGTTTTGATGAGGTTCTGGGGCTTCTTGGGAATTTCCCCTCAGATGAGAATGCCTATATACGGGCAAATGTGATTCTGGAGGATGTGCCTCCTGCCAATGCGTTCCTCAAGGCCTCCGAAGCTCTTTCAGGCAAAAAGGCACGCTTCTGCACATTCAGATGGGAGAAAGCCGGAAATGCTTCCCAGACATCTCCTGTCCGGCTTGACGTGGAGCAGATACGCTCCATAAGCCCCGTCAATCTTGCCATGATGTATTACCGCGACAGGTTCGGCACTGAGATGACAGACGGGATGAAGGGCCTTTTGGAAGAAGCCATAAGAAATGTCAGCAACCAATAAATTACCCTGACAATGAAACTCCTTAAGCTTACGATACACAATATTGCATCCATAGAGGATGCCGTCCTGGACTTTGAAAATGGACCGCTTGCCGAAGATACGCGTTTTCTGATATGCGGCCCGCTCGGCTCCGGCAAGACAACTATACTGGACTCCATATGCCTGGCATTGTACAATACGACTCCACGGCTCAAAAGTGCCGCAAATGAAATATATACAGACAGTTATGCCGATTTTAAGACGACCAGGGATGACGGAGGCGTGAGTATTGGCGACCCAAGAATGCTTATGCGGAGGGGAGCGGCATCAGCATTTGTCGAACTTGTGTTCACTGACAGGAATGACAATGTCCTTACCGCATTATGGATCTGCTCAAAGGCTCGTGAGCGCTCAGACGGAAAGATTCAGGATGTAAAATGGACGCTTTCAGATTCGCTCGGGAACGGGATATGCTCACGAAAGAGCGAGACAGAAAGGGAGATTGTCTCCCGCATAGGGCTGACATTCGAGCAGTTCAGCCGCACTACGATGCTTGCACAAGGTGATTTCACACGTTTTCTCAAGGCGAAAGACTCCGAAAAGTCCGACATCCTCGAAAAACTGACAGGAACAGGGATATATTCCCTCATAAGCATGTCCATCCAGAAAACCACGACGGAGCGTAAAGAGGAAATGGTGCGCAGAAACGCTGAAATCAATGGAATCGTACTGCTTGACGGGGAAGAGCGGGAAGCGATTGAGGCACGTATAGCCGGATACGGTAAAAAGCTGGAGGAAATGGCGGAGGAAGAAAAGCGGCTCCGCTCTGAGCATGAGCGACTGGACAATATGGCAAGGCTTTCAAACCTCATTTCACAGTGCAGTGCAAAAATGTCCGGCCTTAGCGGTGAATATCTCAAGCTGTCTTCCGGCCTGGAGTTCATGAACGCTTATGTCGTGCGGCAGGAGACAGCTTTGAAGGAAACGGAAGCCTTCATTGAAAAGGAGAAGGGCAATGCTCAGATGTACTCCAAGGCAGAGGCGGTAAAGCTGCTCCTGAGCCAGGCGGTGAAAGCGGAGTCCGGCAGGGCAAGGCATATTGCGGAAGCCTGCAGGCTCGAGAGTGAAATATCCGGCCTGGAAAAGTCGCTTTCATCTGTGCAGGAAAAGCTGCGGATTCAGCATCAGGGCAATGCGCTGATAGTACTGGAACTTGACAAGGCCCGTAATCTCCTTTCTCAGATGGATCTGGCAGGACTTGTGCGTCAGAAAGAGGAGGCCCATGCAAGATTGTCCGGACTTAGGGAACTTGCAGCCATGCATGATGCCGCCCTTAAGGCAGAATCGGAACACAGCCGGCTTTCAGCGAAGATCTCAGATTGTATCAAGCATATGGAAATGCTTGCGGCCAGGGCCAAGGATTTGGACGGCAAGGAAGCAGAGACCATGGAGCAGTATAAAATGCAGGAAAAGATATTCGAGGCCAAGAAAACAGCATGCGAGGATATCCTTAAAGAAATACGGGCAAGTCTTTCAGAAGGGGAGGACTGCCCTTTGTGCGGCCAGAAAATAGCTCGGCTTACACGTGACGAGGAATTTGAGTCTGTTCTTGAACCGGAAAAAAAGAAAAAAGACGAATTATGGGAGGCTGCACTTCTTGCAAGACAAGGCGCAGATTCATGTCACGCTGAGATTAAAGAGGCTGGCAAGACTCTGGAGGCTGACAAAAAGCATGAGAGTCTGGCTGCTGCGGAGCATGAGAACTGCCTTAGGAAGCTCAAGGAACATGCTTTATATGGTGCCTTTCCTGAAGCGTCCATGGTTGCTGAAGCATCAGCCCCAGCCGAAGATAAGGTCAAGGCATTGGCTGGACAGATTGAAACTGCAATGGAGCAGCAGAAAAAAGTGAATATCCTGCAAAAGCAGAAGGACGGCTCAGATGATGAAATCAGAAAGACAACAGAAGAGGCGGAAGCGATAAGCAAGCAGATTGCCGACAGGAAGGCATTGGCTGCATCTTCCGTTCAGGCGGCAGCTGAACTGGCAGGGAGATTTGAAGAAAATGTGGCCGGAGCCGATGCCATTTTGGGCAGGATAAGCGACTGGAAGACGCTCTGGAAAGCCAATCACGGGGAATTCATGGAAAAGTTTGAGGCCTCGGCCCGCAAATATGAAGAGGAATGCGCCAATGCGGAAAAGACAAGGAACAATATACTTCTCACAAAATCCGCATATGCCTCAGCAATGTCATGCAAGGCGGAAATATCGGCCCTGTGCCCAGAATGGGGTAATTTGGCCCCCTTGCCTCCGGCAAAGGCGGAAGGTCTGCCGGAAAGATGGAACAAGCTGTTCGCAGATGTACAGTCGCTTCATGACGAGCATCTTAAAGCGGCAGGAGAACTTGACAAATTACGTAATGAGACAGGAATCGGTGATGAAAAGGGCCTGATGGAGGCGTCATCTGCCATTGCTGCAAAAGCCTCTGCAATACGTGCGGCATATGACGAATGCAAGGCCATGCAGGGCGCGGACATGGAGAAACTGTCGAATGATGAGACCCAGCGCGAAAGGCTCGGAAAAGCAGTAGCGGAAGCGGAAAAGGCCAGAATCGGGTACGAGCAGTGGCACAAGCTGTACGAAATATTCGGAAGCAGCGACGGGAAGAAGTTCAGGAACATTGCCCAAAGTTATGTGCTGCGGCAATTGCTGACAGGAGCGAACGAATATCTGCATCAGCTGACTGACCGTTATGAACTTGAAGCCCAGCCAGGTTCCCTGACGATTCTTCTGAAAGACAAGGAGGCGGGTGGAGTGCTCAGGCCTACATCCACCATTTCTGGAGGAGAAAGTTTCCTGACGTCCCTGTCTCTTGCGCTCGGTCTGTCTTCATTGGGCAGCAGGGCTGCATCCATGGACATTCTTTTCATCGACGAGGGATTCGGCACGCTTGACGGAACTTATCTTGAGACTGTAATGAATGCACTTGAACATCTGCATCAGATGGGAGGCCGCAAAGTCGGGATTATCAGCCATGTGGAAAGTCTCAAGGAAAGGTTGGCAACACAAGTTCAGGTTGTACGTGTGAGCAGCACGTTGAGCCGTATTGAAATCAAAAACACATTATAGGAGAACAATTATGGAAAGAATCGTGATAAGGGATGCCGTGCAGGAAGATGCGCCTTTCATTGCAAAATGCGTTGTGGAGGCAATGGGGATGCCGTGCTTCAATCCTGAGAACATGCAGGAAGATACGGCAGTTCTTTTGGAAGTCATGGAAGAGTTGTGCCGCATGGAGGAGAGCCTGTACAGCTGGAAGCATGCCGATATGGCGATTGACGCAGCTACAGGAGAGCCGGCAGGATGCCTGATAAGCTATAACGGCGGCTTGTATGCCGGCCTTCGCCAAAAGACATTCTCATATGCCCGGCAGCGCATCGGAAAAGAGATGCCTGAGTCCGGCATGGAAACCCAGGCGGGTGAGTTCTATATGGATTCCCTTGCCGTGCTTCCGGAATACCGCGGCTTCAAGACCGGCAGAAAGCTGATGCTCAATGCAGTCAGAAAGGGCAGGGAAGCCGGAATAGATAAAACAAGCCTGATTGTGGACAAGGAAGCCCCCGGACTTCAGGCCTATTACGCGTCAGCAGGCTTTGTTCCGGACGGGGAAATGATTTTCTTTGGACACCCTTATGTCAGGATGGTTTCACAGAAGTAAGAATCATGCCAGTTGCCGGACTTGTTCTTCATCAAGTCCGGTAATTGATGCAATCTGCGCGAAAGGCATGCCCGCTTCAAGCATTTTCTTCGCCACTTCCAATGCCTTGTCCTCCCGGCCTTTTGCCTCACCTTCTGCCAATCCCTGCTGCCTTGCGAAATCAATAGTATTTTCGTAATCGTAAATCATCTTCTGAGATTCTTGATAGTTAATATATTGTTCCGCGGTAAAGTTACATAATTCCGCCATTTCAAACAAGCGGTCAAATTCTTTTCCGTCAAATACGACCGACCTGCTTTTAAGGCGGGACATGTTCTTCAAAAGATACATCCACTTGTCAGAGCCGGTATCGTCCTCACGCAGCCTGTATGAAGAATGATACCTTTCGGCATTCCAGCCGGTCCCATGCTCCATTCTGAAGTTAACCACAGCAATGAAACGTATCGGCTTGAGATTGAAGTCCCATCTGAAGCATGAAGGATCTCCATTCTTCTCAATATGCTTTTCCTTTGCCAGGACAGCCTGATTGATTACCGGGTAGCTCGTATAAAACAATGCCCTGTCACGGAAATGAGCCTGCTGGGCAAGCTGCATCTCTATTATATACTCTTCTCCCGAAAGAGTCCTGACAGCAATGTCAAATACCGCCTTGCGGTCATCAGCAGTCGGGCCGAGATGTTCCGTATTCTGAAATGTGACATCTGCAATCTTGCCGTTCCCCACAATACGGTTAAGGAATGAGATAAGTATGTCCTTGCATTCCTCGCTCCCGAATATTCTCTTGAACATGTAATCATTGGTCAGATTGGCATAGCCGCCATGCTGCGCGACCTCTTGTGTTTCCATATTTATCCGTTTTGATGTCAGTGACACGGCAAACATATGAAAACGGCAACCGAAAGCAGCATTTTTAAAGATTTTTTAATCAGATTTTTCTTTTTCTTTAAAAAACCTCCTCTTCTGATGACATGCCCAGTAAAAATCCGGCATTACTGTCAATACTCGCTCCAGCTTCGGATGGCGATGTCGTCCGGACCCATGGTGCAGAATGCGCCGATGAAAGCGCCGGCCAGACGGGCATTGGTCAGCAGGGGAATATTCAGGTCTATGGCAGCGCGGCGGATGCGGTAGCCGTTGCCCAGTTCGCCTGCAGTCAGATTCTTCGGGATATTCACCACCATGTCAATCTCCTTTCTGTGCAGCATCTCCAGTGCCTGAGGCTCACCTGTCTCACCAGGCCAATATACAAGAGTATTCTCCACACCCTGCTCCGTAAGGAACCTTGACGTTCCGCCTGTCGCAAACAACTTGTAGCCTTTCTCCACAAGCATCTTCGCGGCACCGAGCATTTCCGCTTTCTGCTTGGCATTTCCGGTTGACAACAAAATGTTCTTGCGAGGAATACGGTATCCTACCGAAAGCATCGCTTTAAGCACAGCACAAGGGGAGTCCTCCCCGATGCATCCCACCTCTCCGGTTGAAGCCATATCGACTCCGAGCACCGGGTCCGCTTTCTGAAGACGGTTGAACGAGAACTGGCTGGCCTTGATTCCCACATAGTCCAGGTCAAACAGGCTTGTGTCAGGCTTGTTGACTTCCACTCCAAGCATTACCTTCGTGGCAAGCTCGATGAAATTATATTTCAATACCTTACTCACGAAAGGGAAAGAACGTGACGCACGCAGGTTGCATTCGATTACCTTGATGTCATTATCCCTTGCGAGGAACTGTATGTTGAACGGTCCCGATATCTCCAGTTCCTTGGCAATCTGGCGCGAAATCCTCTTGATGCGCCTCATTGTCCCGACATAAAGCTTCTGAGGAGGGAACTGTATCGTGGCATCTCCCGAATGCACTCCGGCAAACTCGATATGCTCACTAATCGCATAAACCAGAATCTCACCGTTGCGCGCGACCGCATCCATCTCCACTTCCTTGGCATGCTCAATGAACTGGCTTACCACAACAGGGTGCTTCTTGGACACATCCGCAGCCAGTTTGAGGAAACGTTCCAATTCCTCATGGTTGGAACATACGTTCATTGCAGCACCACTGAGCACATAAGACGGGCGCACCAGCACCGGAAAACCAACCTCCTCTACAAATGCACCGATATCCTCCATGGACGTCAGCGCCCTCCATTGCGGCTGGTCAACCCCTATCCTGTCCAACATAGCAGAAAACTTGTCCCTGTCCTCGGCATTGTCAATGCTCCTTGCACTTGTCCCGAGAATGTTCATCCCTTGCTCATCAAGGCGCATTGCCAGGTTGTTCGGAATCTGCCCTCCTGTTGAAACGATGACACCATGAGGAGTCTCTTTCTCTATGATATCCATGACCCTCTCAAACGTCAGCTCGTCAAAATACAGGCGGTCGCAAATGTCATAGTCCGTAGAAACCGTCTCAGGATTGTAATTTATCATTACTGAGCGCCATCCGTTGCTCCGGACAGTATTGAGAGCCTGCACACCGCACCAGTCAAACTCAACCGAGGAACCAATCCTGTATGCACCGGAGCCGAGAACAACTACCGAACGCCCGTCATTCTCATACTCAATGTCGTCAGCGCATCCTTTGTAAGTCAGGTAAAGATAATTTGTCATTGCAGGATACTCGGCACCGAGTGTGTCAATCTGCTTCACGACAGGAACGATGCCAAGACTCTTCCGCAACGCGCGCACTTTCAGGGCTGCTTCCTCCATATCATCGCCCAAATCGGTCGCACGGGCAATCTGAAAGTCACTGAATCCCTGCACTTTAGCCCGCCGGAGCAATGTGGCATCTGAAATTCCCGAAGCATGCAGCTGCAAGGAAGTCTGCATAATGCCCTCCAGCTTGTACAGGAACCACTTGTCAATCTTTGTCAGCTCATGTATCCGCTCCACGTCATACCCGGCCCTCAAAGCCTTGCTTATCACAAATATGCGCTTGTCCGTAGGCTCCCGCAATGCCTTGTCTATATCAGGAATCACAAGTTCCTTATTCTCCGTGAAACCATGCATGCCCTGTCCGATCATCCTCAGGCCCTTCTGGATGGCCTCCTCAAAAGTGCGGCCGATTGCCATAACCTCTCCCACGGACTTCATGGAAGAGCCGAGTTCGCGGTCAACCCCATGGAATTTCCCCAGATCCCAGCGAGGAATCTTGCACACCACATAATCCAGTGCAGGCTCGAAAAACGCGCTCGTTGACCTCGTTACGGAATTTTTCAGGTCAAACAGCCCGTATCCCAACCCGAGCTTTGCCGCAATGAATGCAAGAGGGTAGCCCGTAGCCTTTGAGGCCAGTGCCGAAGAGCGGCTCAGACGCGCATTCACCTCAATCACACGATAATCTTCCGACTCAGGGTCAAGAGCATACTGCACATTGCATTCTCCGACTATTCCGATATGCCTGATGATGCGGATTGCCAGCTCACGCAGCTTGTGATACTCGCTGTTAGTCAAGGTCTGGGAAGGAGCGACCACAATAGATTCACCTGTATGGATGCCAAGAGGGTCGAAATTCTCCATGTTGCAGACCGTTATGCAGTTGTCATGACAGTCGCGCACCACTTCATATTCCACTTCCTTCCATCCGCGCAGACTTTTCTCCACAAGCACCTGTGGAGAGAAAGCGAAGGCCTTTTCCGCAAGCGCGTCCAGCTCGCTCTCATTGTCGCAGAAGCCGGAACCCAGCCCTCCGAGTGCATATGCGGCGCGTATGATTACAGGATAGCCCAGTTCTGAAGCTGCCTTTCTCGCATCCGCGATATTGTCAACCGCATGTGACTTGATGGTACGGACATCTATTTCATCCAATTTACGGACGAAAAGTTCCCTGTCTTCGGTATCTATGATGGCCTGCACAGGAGTTCCGAGTACCTGCACGCCGTATTTTTCAAAAATCCCGTTCTTATAAAGCTCCACACCGCAATTGAGGGCAGTCTGGCCTCCGAAAGAAAGCAGGATTCCGTCAGGACGCTCCTTTGCTATGACTTTCTCGACAAAGAATGGTGTGACGGGCAGAAAATAAATCTGATCCGCGCTGCCTTCACTTGTCTGCACGGTAGCGATATTCGGATTGATGAGAACTGTGCTTATCCCTTCTTCCCTCATTGCCTTGAGGGCCTGCGAACCGGAATAGTCAAATTCTCCGGCCTCACCGATTTTCAATGCTCCGGACCCGAGCAGCAGCACTTTCTTTATTTCTTTAAGCATTTTGCCGATAATTTAATTGCACAGGCATCAGATGCCCTTGTGCAGCAGATTCACAAATTCGTCAAACAGGAACTCCGTGTCAACCGGACCGGAAGCAGCTTCCGGATGGAACTGGGCTGAAAACCAAGGCTTTGACTTATGCCTGATTCCCTCATTCGAACCGTCGTTCATATTGATGAAGAGCGGTTCCCAATCCTTTCCGAGCGTATTGCCGTCCACAGCATAGCCGTGGTTCTGGGAAGTAATGAAACATCGTTCTGTCCCTACCATCCTGACCGGCTGGTTATGGCTCCGGTGGCCGTATCTGAGCTTATATACGGAAGCCCCTCCAGCCTTTGCGAGAAGCTGGTTTCCCATGCATATCCCGAATATCGGCTTGTCTCCTATAGCCATGGCCTTCTGTATATTGGCCACAGCCTCGCCACAATTGTCAGGGTTTCCGGGGCCGTTGGAAATGAAGAGGCCGTCATATTCCAGCTGCGTGAAATCATAGTTCCACGGAACCCTTATGACCTCGACATTGCGCCTGAGAAGGCATCTGATTATATTTGCCTTCACACCGCAGTCCACAAGCACGACTTTGGCAGGCGCTCCGGCGTTGTATCTTATGACCTCCTTGCAGCTGACCTTGTCCACATAATTGATTCCGGCATAATCCGCAGCCTCTGCACAACTGTCTCCGGTGCCCTCAATAAGTATCCGCCCCGTCATTACTCCATGCTCCCTGAGCACCTTCGTCAGCTGCCTTGTGTCAATGTCCGTTATGCCGGCCACCTTTTCCTTGCGGAGCCACTGGCCAAGGCTTCCTGCAGCATTCCAATGGCTGTATCCGTCACTGTAGTCACTGACAATCAGAGCTTCCACGTGTATCTTGCCGCTTTCCATGAACAGAGGCAGTCCGTCGGGCGCGTAATCTGACGCCGGAACGCCATAATTGCCGACAAGGGGATAGGTCAGCGCCATTATCTGCCCTGCATAAGAAGGGTCGGTAAGGCTTTCCGGATAGCCTGTCATCGCCGTGTTGAACACGACCTCTCCGCTGACGGCCTTCTCATATCCGAATGACCTGCCATGGAACTTAGTGCCGTCGTCGAGTATAAGGACGGCTTCTTTCATATAATCAGATGTCATAATATGTCAGAGTTCTCCACATAATCAATAAATGCCTTGTTCACAAGATAATTTCCTCCCGCAGTAGGGTAGTCACCGCTGAAATACCAGTCTCCCGGATGGCCTGGACATGCTTTGTGCAGACCGTCAATTGTCTGATACACAATCTGCACCTTGGCCTTGGTTCCGGCAGGAGTCAGGAGACGCACCATTTCCTCCGAAATCTCCTCATCCGTGAACGGTGCATATATTTCCTTTACATGATTCACTATCATATCCTTCGGCAATGAAAGCTGAGCCTTGGACTTTTCATATGTCTCGCGTATGAGCGGGGCCATGCCACGGCGCACAAGCAAACTTATGGCAGCCCTGAATGCGATGAACTGGTCCAGGCTTGCCATGTCAATCCCGTAATAGTCCGGATAACGCACCTGAGGGGAAGAAGAAACAATAACAATCTTCTTCGGAGACAGCCTGTCCAGTATCCCTATTATGCTCTGCCTGAGTGTCGTTCCCCTGACGATGCTGTCATCTATTATCACAAGATTGTCCACTCCAGGCCTCAGGCTGCCGTATGTGATGTCATATACATGCGCGGCCAAGTCATTGCGGCTGTTGCCCTCGGCGATGAAAGTGCGCAGCTTGATGTCCTTGATTGCCACTTTCTCGCTTCTTATCCTCATGGACAATATCCTCTCAAGCTCCTCGTGGTCAGGATTATGTCCGAGAGCCTCGATTTGCTGCACCTTAAGCTCATTGAGATAATTGTCAAAGCCTTCCAGCAGGCCATAGAATGCCACTTCCGCAGTATTCGGAATAAACGAGAACACGGTATTCTCCACTTCGTTCCCGACAGCTTCCAGCACGGCTGGCACAAGCAGCTGGCCGAGCTTCTTGCGCTCACGGTATATGTCCATGTCACTTCCGCGGCTGAAATAGATGCGCTCAAAAGAACATGCAGAAGGCCTGCGCGGAGAATTTATCTGCTCCAGCCGCATGCGTCCATGCTTGTCCAGCAGGATTGCCTGTCCGGGCTTCAGCTCACATATGCTCTCGGCAGGCACATTCATCGCAGTCTGTATGACAGCCCTCTCCGAAGCGAGCACCATCACTTCGTCATCCATATACCAGAACGCAGGCCTGATGCCCCAAGGGTCCCGCACAGCGAAAGATTCTCCGCTTCCCGTAAGCCCGCATATGACATATCCGCCGTCCCATTTTGCGCTTGAGCTCTTCAGCACATTCGCAATGTCGATATGCTCCTCGATTGCATGTGTTATATCCATGCCTGACAGGCCCTCATTCTCGCATATCCTGTACTGACGCTCCACCTCGCGGTCCAGACGGTGCCCCACCTGTTCCAGCATTATGTATGTGTCCGCATATCTGCGGGGATGCTGGCCGGCTGCCGTTATTTCCGCAAATATCTCATCAACGTTCGTCATGTTGAAATTGCCGCACAGTGCCAGGTTCTTTGCCCTCCAGTTGTTGCGGCGAAGGAAAGGATGGACATATTGTATCCCGCTTTTTCCCGTGGTGGAATATCTCAGATGCCCCATGTACAGTTCTCCTGCGAAAGGAAGGCACTTCTTCGCAAGCTCCGCATCATGAAGCTGCTCCTGCGACATGTCGCGGAAGTTTTCATGTACGGCCGCGAATATCTCCGAAATCGCTCCTGAGCCAAGCGCACGCTCGCGGAACATATATTCCTCGCCCGGCGCAGCCTGAAGTTTTACGCATGCCAGGCCGGCCCCTTCCTGTCCGCGGTTATGCTGTTTTTCCATAAGGAGGTAGAGCTTGTTGAGCCCGTACATCCATGTCCCGTATTTCTGCTGATAATGCTCGAGAGGGCGGAGAAGGCGTACCATCGCCACACCGCACTCGTGTTTCAACGGTTCCATATAATATTATTTGTCGAGTCGTTCAATTAATGGCCGCACAATGACGGCATATCGTATTTAAGGGAAACTCAGTCAACATAAGACCTTGTTTCCCTTTTATATATCCAGTGGTTTACTCCCACTCTATTGTTGCAGGCGGTTTTGAAGAAATGTCGTAGCAGACTCTGTTGACCCCCTTGACATGGTTTATTATGTCGTTGCTGACCTTTGCCATGAATCCGTAAGGCAGATGTGCCCAGTCAGCGGACATGGCGTCAGTGCTTGTAACCGCCCTCAGCGCTACTGCCTGCTCATATGTGCGCTCATCTCCCATCACTCCGACGCTCTGGACAGGAAGCAATATCACTCCGGCCTGCCATACCTGGTCATAAAGGCTTGTCTGTGTCCCGTCCGGATTTTCCGTTGTCCACTCCCTGAGACCACGGATGAAAATGTCATCGGCTTCCTGAAGCACCGCTACTTTCTCAGGAGTTATCTCTCCGAGGATACGTACCGCAAGTCCCGGTCCCGGGAAAGGATGACGTCCTATCAGGTGCTCCGGCATGCCCATCTGGCGTCCTACCCTGCGGACCTCATCTTTGAAGAGCCATTTGAGAGGCTCACACAGCTTGAGGTTCATTTTCTCAGGAAGCCCTCCCACATTGTGATGGCTCTTGATGACCTTGCCCGTGATGTTAAGGCTCTCAATCCTGTCCGGGTAAATCGTACCCTGTGCAAGCCAGCGGGCATCCTTTATCTTCATGGCCTCGGCATCGAACACGTCGATGAAGCCTTTGCCTATTATCTTGCGCTTTTTCTCCGGGTCCGACACACCCTTAAGCTCAGAAAAGAATTTCTCGCCCGCATCAACCCCGATGACATTGAGTCCCAGGCACTCGTAGTCTTTCATCACATCCCTGAACTCATTCTTGCGGAGAAGGCCGTGGTTAACGAAGATGCATGTCAGCCTGTCTCCGATGGCCTTGTTGAGCAAGACCGCAGCCACTGAGGAGTCAACTCCTCCGGACAGCCCGAGTATGACCCTGTCGTCACCAAGCTCAGCCTTAAGCTCTGCCACAGTAGTCTCGACAAATGAGGCCGGGCTCCAATCCTGGCGGCTTCCGCAGATGTCAACTGCAAAATTACGGAGCAGAAGGGTACCCTGTGCTGAATGGTATGCCTCAGGATGGAACTGAACGCCCCAAAGAGGCTCATCAGCCGCCTGATATGCGGCATACTGCACCTTGTCTGTAGAAGCGATGCACCTGAATCCTTCCGGAATCGCAGTTATCGTGTCTCCATGGCTCATCCACACCTGTGAATTTTCGTCAAATCCCTTGAACAGGGGATTGTCATGCTCGAATGACCTGAGGTTGGCACGCCCGTACTCCCTTGTGCCTGCCGGCTCCACGCGTCCGCCGTAAAGCTGGGACATGTACTGTGCTCCGTAGCAGATGCCGAGAATCGGATATTTGCCGCGGATACGGCTCAAATCCACTTTGAATGCCTCCGGGTCATAAACGCTGTAGGGAGAGCCGGAAAGGATGACACCGATGACCGAAGGGTCGTCATAAGGGAATTTGTCATACGGCAAAATTTCACAGAAGGTGTCAAGTTCACGCAGACGGCGGCCGATCAGCTGCGTAGTCTGCGAACCGAAATCAAGAATGATGATTTTCTGCTGCATCGTTAAATGTATGTATTTTTTCGTCGGCGCAAAAGTAGGGTATTTTATGAAAAAAATCAATGTTTGTCATATAATAATTCGTTATATTTAAGCTGATGTCCATATGTACGTATAATCAAAGTAAACTTTGCTTTTGCTCTCGACTTTTACTATATTTGCACCGCTTTAAAATCTTGACATCAGATGAAGAAATTTTCTTTGCCTAAAGACGGCGGCCTTATCGAGGCCGGTCTTTCAAGAGGCATCCTTCACAGCTACGAAAGGATACCTGCTCATGTTTATGAAGATGAGGAAATTGCGAGTTCGCGCATTGCCGATGAGGTGGTGGATGCTGTCAACTCAGCACAGGGGACGTTCAAACTTGGACTTACGACAGGTTCATCTCCGGTAGCATTATATAAGGAACTTGCCAAAAGGCACTCGGAGGGCAAGGTCTCTTTCAGCAATGTCGAGATTTTCAGCATTGATGAGTATTTTCCGGCTCCTGCTGACCAGTTCAGCCGCAACAGCCATCTATATGAGGACTTCCTCGCACATGTGGACGTGAAGCCTGAGAATGTGCACATACCGAAGTATGACGGGTCCTGCGGCAATGTGAGCGACCAGAATACGGCTTTCGATGCAAAGGCGACAGGCCTCGACCTGCTCATAATGGGCGTCGGAGAGAAAGGCCAGGTCGGATTCAACGAGCCGGGCACATCGGAAAAAAGCCGCACAAGGACAATCCTTCTCTCATACGGCTCGAGGAAAAGGCAGGCGAGGTATTTCAGCGGAAACCTTGACGTGACGCCGCGCAAAGCCATAGCTATGGGCATATCCACAATGCTGAGCGCAAAGAAAATTATTCTCATGGCCTGGGGAGAGGACAAGGCCGAGGCTGTCAAGAACATTGTGGAGGTAAAGGCAGACTACTCATGTCCTGCATCGCTCCTCCAGAAGCATGACAACATATCATTCTATGCGGACGAAAACTCCGCAAGCCTGCTCACACGCAATGTCGCACCTTGGCTTGTAGGACCTTGCGAGTGGACACCGAAATTCCGCAGGAAAGCCGTGGTATGGCTCTGCGAGACTGTCGGAAAGCCTATTCTCAAGCTTACTCAGAAAGACTATCTTGCCAACGGCCTGAGCGAGCTGCTTGAACAGCACGGACCGTTCGACAAAATCAACATCGACATATTCAATGACCTCCAGCACACAATCACCGGCTGGCCCGGCGGAAAACCGAATGCTGATGACAGCACAAGGCCAGTGCCTTCGTCACCGTTCCCTAAGAGGGTAGTGGTGTTCTCCCCGCATCCGGACGATGACGTGATATCAATGGGAGGAACATTCATCCGTCTGGTCCAGCAGGGTCATGACGTGCATGTGGCTTACGAGACATCCGGAAATGTAGCTGTACATGATGACGTGGTGCTCCAGCACATGGATGCCGCACGTGAAATCGGATTCGGTGACCGCTTCGATGAGGTAAAGGAAATCATCGCTTCAAAGCGTCCAGGTGAGCCTGAGCCACGCGCGCTTCTCGAGCTCAAGGGAGCCATCCGCCGTTCAGAGGCCAAAGGTGCCGTAAGGTCATTCGGACTCAACGACAGCACCAATACCCACTTCCTTAACCTTCCGTTCTACGAGACAGGAGGAATCAAGAAAGGAGAGAGAACCCAGAAGGACATAGACATCATAAAGGAACTTCTCCAGAAAGTGCAGCCTCACCAGATTTATATGGCAGGCGACCTTGCAGATCCGCACGGAACCCACCGCGTATGTACGGAGGCAGTAATGGAGGCTCTGCGCCAGCTCAGTGACGAGCCATGGCTCAAAGAGTGCCACGCATGGCTGTACCGCGGAGCATGGATGGAATGGGAGCTCGGAAGAGTTGACATGGCAGTTCCGCTCAGCCCGGACGAGGTAATCATGAAGCGTCATGCGATATACAGGCATCTTTCACAGAAAGACATCGTTCCTTTCCCTGGTGAAGACCCGCGCGAGTTCTGGCAGAGGGCCGAGGAGAGGACTGAGAACACCGCACGACTTTATGACGAGCTCGGAATGGCAGAATACCAGGCCATAGAGGTTTTTGTAAAACTATTTTAAAAGATTCAAATGAGACTTATTATTGAACAGGACGCTCAGAAGGGCGCAATTTGGGCGGCAAGATACATCGTATCGCGCATCAAGGCAAAGGCGGAGCTTACGGACAAGCCGTTCGTGCTCGGACTTCCTACAGGAGGCACACCTATCGCCACTTATCAGGAACTCATCAGGATGCACAAGGCCGGTGAGATTTCATTCCGCAATGTGATAACATTCAATATGGACGAATATGTGGGACTTCCTGAGGAGCATCCGGAGAGCTACCACTCTTTCATGGCAAGGAACTTCTTCGACCATGTTGACGTGCCTAAGGAGAACATCAATATCCTTAACGGAAATGCGGAAGACCTCGCTGCGGAATGTGCCGCATATGAGGAGAAAATCAAGGCTGCAGGCGGAATTGACCTGTTCATGGGCGGTGTAGGCGAGGACGGCCACCTGGCTTTCAATGAGCCTTTCTCGTCACTCGTCTCACGCACAAGGGTAAAGAGCTTGACATATGACACTATACTTGTCAATTCAAGGTTCTTCGACGGAGACATCAGCAAAGTGCCTACGACTGCGCTCACAGTGGGAGTCGGCACGGTAATGGATGCCAGGGAAGTGCTTGTGCTCGCATTCGGACACAAGAAGGCAAATGCAATCAGGACTGCTGTAGAGGGAGCATACTCACACACCTGCACCCTTTCTGCACTCCAGGCTCATCCTCACGGCATAATCGTGGCTGACGAGCTTGCAGTAGGCGAACTCAAGGTAAACACTTACCGCTACTTCAAGGACATAGAGAAGGATAACCTTTAGTCCTGCTCCATAAAATTTATCCCCTTCCTTACTGCGGAAACACGTCCACGGCATGGAAGGGGATTTTATTTTTAATATGGAACGTCAATAAAGGCCTCCGTTTATAGAAATGCATTCTCCGGTGATGTAGCCGGATTCTGCCGATGCAAGAAACGCCACAAGTGCGGCTACCTCTTCCGGTTCACCGAAGCGGTTCAGGGGGACAGTCTTCTTCAGCTGGGCCTCGTCAAGCCCTTCAGTCATCTCGGTACGGATAAATCCCGGAGCCACGGCATTGACAGTGACACCTTTTCGCCCGACCTCCTGGGCAAGAGCCTTTGTGGCTGCAATCAGGCCTCCTTTAGCCGCCGAATAATTGCACTGGCCCGGAAGCCCTTTCAAGCCGGACAACGATGCCATATTGATTATCCTGCCATGCCTTTTTACCAGCATAGGCTTCACAAGCAGCCTGGTGACATTGAAGAACCCGTCAAGTCCGGTCCCGAGGACACTGTCCCAGTCATTGTCTTCCATCCAAAGCAGCAGATTGTCCCTGCGTATTCCGGCATTGTTTACCAGCACCTCAATATATCCGTCAGGATGCTCCTGCATCCACCCTTCAATAGCAGAAGTCGTCTGCATCCTGTCCCCGACATCGAAACGGAGCATCTCTCCGGACCCGCCGGCCGACTCAATCATATCCAAAGTGACCTGGGCCTGCTCCTGGTTGGAAACATAATTCACAATCACATGATATCCTTCTTTTGCAAGCCTTACGCTCACGGCCCGTCCGATTCCGCGGCTGCCTCCTGTAACTAAAGCATATTTCATCCTTTCACAATTTATATTCAGTGCAGGCCTCCGGCATCTGTGCCATCAGCCTGCATCCGACAACTATTTCCAGTTTCTGATTATCAATGTAGAGTTCGTGCCTCCGAAGCCGAATGAATTTGACAGGAAAGTGTCAAACTGCCTGTCAATCCGTCCGGCAGGGATGTAAAGCATGGCAGAATCCTCGTCCGGATTCTCAAAATTAAGATTGCCTGCCACATAGCCGTTTTTCATCATAAGGATTGAGTAAATCACCTCACTGGCTCCCGCCATCCACATCTCATGGCCGGTCTGCGACTTGGTGCTTGTCACAGGTATCCTCCTGTCACCGAAAACGCTGTATATTGCCTTCGCCTCATTCGCATCACCTATCCTGGTCGAAGTGGCGTGCGCATTTATATATCCTATCTCATCCGGACCCAAGCAGGACATCCTCAGGGCCATTTCCAATGACCTTGCAGGCCCGTCCACATTGGGAGAAGATATATGCTCACCGTTTGATGAGAATCCATAGCCGAGCACCTCTGCGATAATGGGAGCACCTCTGCGCACTGCCGACTCATAGCTTTCTACAATGACCGTGGCAGCGCCTCCTCCCGGCACAAGCCCGTCCCTGTCCCTGTCAAAAGGCCTTGAAGCCCTGCATGGCTCATCCTCGCGGACAGAAAAAGCTGATATGCCGTCAAATGAGCAAACCGAATACGGATTGACTTCCTGCGCACCTCCGCAAATAACCATATCTTGCAAGCCCGCCCTTATAAGGGTAGCTGCAAGGCCTATTGCATGAGAGCCACTCGCACATGCACCCGAAACTGTAAGATTTATTCCCTTCAGCTTGAATATGCATGAGAGGTTCATGGTGACGGTAGAGTTCATGGACTGGAAAATCGCGCCCGAGCCGCACAGCATGGTGTCCTTTTTCTCACGCATCGTGTCAACAGCCTTAATGACAGGCTCAGCCGAACTGTCATTTCCATATAAGATTCCCACCTCATGCCTGTCAAGGTAATCCATATCAACCCCGGCATTATCAAGTGCCTGACGGGTAGCGCAATACGCATACTTGGCCTGTTCCGGCATATATGCCCTCTGCTGCCTTGGAAGAACTTTCTTCAAATCCGGCATAGGGACCATTCCGGTAAGCGCGCTCCTGAACCCCATCTCTTTCCTGACCGGGTCATAAACCACTCCAGACACACCGTCATACAGCGACCTGTTCACCGACTCCAGGTCAGTACCGAGACACGACCAGATTCCCATTCCCGTTATTACGACTCTATTTTCCATCACATGCATATTCTAATGTTTTCTCAAATCTATGAATTTTACCGGCTTGCGGCTCTTGGCAGGGAAATTTACCGCCAATATCTCATCCTTCGGAAGCACAACGACCTCAGGAGCCACCCTTATCCTTGAACGGAACCTGTCCTTAAGATCCTTCACAAGATTAAAATCATCCGCATGGCCATTCGTACTGATTTTCACAACGACCCTGTCCGTACCTGCCTCCGAATCACTGACTTCCACTACATATCCGTCCACATAGTCCGTATTGTCCAGGACATCATTGATGGCAGGAGGATAGAGAGTGGTGCCCTTGAGCTTTATCATATTGTTCTTACGGCCCGCAAGGGGAGTGAGCCTGTATGAATTCCTGCCGCACCGGCACTGCTCCACACATTTGGCGGCCATATCCCCGGTCCTGAACCTCAGAAGAGGCATTCCTTCCACACCAAGGGTAGTTATAACTATTTCACCTGTCTCTCCGTCTTCAACCGGCAGGTCATCATCACCGATGATTTCAACTATAATCAGCTCAGGATGCACATGGCCTCCCATACCGTACCCGCACTCGGAAAACGTAGCACCCATCTCGGTAGAAGAATAGGTGGCGAACAGCTGCACATCCCATTTCTCCTTTATCTTGCTTCCGAGAAGATTCAGGCTGAAATCCCGGTTGCGCAGTCCCTCTCCGATTCCGATTATCCTCCTGATGCTGCTTGAGCGCCAGTCAATCCCGTTCTCCTCTGCATATTGCACCAGCTTCAGAATGAAAGACGGCACGCACATTATCGTATCAGGCTTAATCCTCCTTATGGTGTCCCACTGAAGTTCCGGTATCCCGTTGCCGACACGTATCACGCTCGCACCAAGCTCCCGGATTCCGAGGAAATATGCAAGCCCGGCCATGAAACGCTTGTCCAGCGTGGTCATAAGCTGCACAATGTCCCCGGGGCGCACCCCGGCACATGCAAACGACTTCTTTTCGTTATATGCAAGACGCTGCAAGTCCTTTTCCGTACACCCGAAAGTCACAGGGTCACCCAAAGTGCCTGATGTGGTTATATAATCCACAATCTTCTCTTTCGGGCAGCAAAGGAAGTCCTCATTGAAGAGCTGAAGGTCCTTCTTTTCCGTAAAAGGAATCTTTACAAGGTCTTCTATATGCCTTATCTTGGAAATGTCTATGCCGTAAGTGGAGAACATCCTCCGGTAATATGCGGAATGCTCCTCAAGATATTTGAGCGCAACCGCGAGCAGCTGCTCCTGATATGATTTTATCTCTTCAGGACTTCTGTATTCTATGTCTTCCTTATCTATCATAACTGAGTAGTTTTCATTGTATCCTTATACGGACATGACTTTTCGGGCCATGTCTTGCCGGTTATGCTTCTGAATGCCGTCAGGGACGTCGCGGCAGCCCCGCAAAGGCCATGCAATCCGGTGTCCTGTCCTGCAATGAACACATTGCCAAGACGTGTGTGGGGAGGGATGAACGCAAAAGGAAGGTCAGCACAGCTGCGTGACATTCCATACATCGCGCCCTCAAAAGTGCCGTACCAGTCCCTGACCGTAAGGGGAGAGGAGGAGAGAATCTCCGCGCAGGCATCCCTCAGCCCGGGAACCAGGCCCTCAATGCAGCCGAGCATCTTTTCTGTCATTGCGGCCTTCCATTCTCCATACCCTTCTCCACGCCGCCGTCCTTCTGTGCCGTCAAAACGCCCGGCAGACCTATAGTCCATCGGGGACATTATTATCATCCTGTCTGCATGGACGCCCTGATTTTCCGACGGGGGAGTCATATACATAAGGCTTGAAGGCCACAGGGGCGAATCTCCGGCAGCCGGATGCCATATCGAATCCATGTCCCGATGCCACCACATGGAGCGGTTGGCATATCTGACCGTCCCGCTCTTGAGCCGTATGAACACGATGAAGGCGGAAAAAGAGCCTGACATCCCGTCCAGCCTCCTGCGCATGACCCGGCTGAAACATTCCTGTCCGGCTACCGCCGAAAGCTGTCTCAGTCCGCAGGCCCACAGGAAAATGTCAGAGGCATATTCATTTCCCTTTTCCGTGGCCACACTGACGGCACGGCCTGCATCCGTATGCAAAGACGTGACCCTTTCTCCGCATACGACACGTCCTCCTGCACCGGAAATTATCCCGCAAAGTTCCTTCACCAAAGAAGCAGGCCCTCCGTCAAGACGTCCCGCCCCTTCAATATAAAGGGCATTTATGACAGCGTGCACATATGCGGGAGTCCTTCCGGCCACCGCGCCGCTCATTAAATTAAGATAACCGAGCAGCGCCCTGAGACGCGGGTCCGTGATATATGAGGCCACAAATTCATCTGCCGGCATGCCTGCCTTGCCGTTTATATCCGGCATAGCAGAAAATGCCGGTCTCTCAAAATTTCCGGGCACTCCTGATGAATCTACAAATGTTTCCCCGAAGGTCTCACCGACAAGCGGAACTGAGGCATAAATGCGGAAGATTTCCTCCACATAGGCCCTAATGCCTTCCGCCTCTTGCGGATACTCCCCGGACATATATCTGATGAACGCTTCCTTGCCGCGCGGAATATTATAATAACGCCCCTCAGAAGCCACATGAATGCTGTCTGAGCATTCCGTATCAGTGTCAGTCACAGAAATCCGGTCCCTGATTCCAAGGCAGTCGAGCAACCTGGCCACAATCCCGTCATGATGCCCGGCAATCACATGCATACCTGTCTCGAAAGCCGTTCCCGAGCGGGAGAACATCTGCAGCCCGCCTCCGCAAGAGAGATTCTTCTCAAGCACAGTGACAGCATAGCCCTCCTTTGCCAGAAGAGCCCCTGCAATGAGGCCGCTTGTGCCTCCTCCTATCACTATGCATGTCTTTGCCATATATCACTTTTACAAAACAAAATCAGCCTCCCCGGACAGTTCTTTCACATAATGTAGATTCACAGGATGCAGCACACAATTGCGCGCCACGGAGAATTTCTGCAAATCACTTTCGCAAGCATATACTTCAAGGTCTTTCCTTGCCATGGCAAACAGCAGGGCAAAGGCCCCGATACCGCTGCCTGCTATCCGGACAATGCCGTCTCCTGACGCCGGCATGAAGCTGCCCACCATATCGCAATGCCTCAGAGAAAGCTGGGAAGCACATTCCTTTTCGATTTCGCGTCCCTTATATACATACTGGTGACGCACAAGGTCCGCATAATATCC
Source organism: uncultured Bacteroidales bacterium (assembly GCA_910585445.1). Taxonomy (GTDB): domain Bacteria; phylum Bacteroidota; class Bacteroidia; order Bacteroidales; family UBA932; genus Cryptobacteroides. The sequence goes on from CAJUEK010000020.1 coordinate 23,512, forward strand.
GGCAGTCTCCCTCTCACGGCATATCCTTTCATAGCTGCCCACATAATATCTCCGGATGCCCTTAGTGCGCTCCTTGAAGCCTTCACCGAACGAAAGGTCATCCTGCCTTATCCTGTCATGTATCTCTACAGATATGCTGCCCTTGCGCAGAACCTTGTCATTTTTTGCAAGAACATGTCCGGCCCCGTGTATGAAAACGGGCACAATATCCAGCCCGAGTTCTTCAGCAAGCAAGAATGCCCCGCGGTGGAAACGCCCTATGCTGCAATCCTGGGAGCGCGTGCCTTCCGGAAAGACCAGGACGGAATAGCCCTGCGCGCACAGCGGCCTGAGAAGCTCCAGATTCCTCTCCAAACCGTTGGAAACGGGATAGAAATCCGCAAAACGTATGACTCCGCGATAGAAATTCCATACCCAGTCATTTGTCAGCACCACAATCTTAGGAGAAAGCATGAGCATGCACAATATGTCAAGATGGGACTGGTGGTTCGCAACTATCACGGCAGGGCGGCTGAAATTCTCCCCGGAAAGGTTTGACACGCTGAATTTCACTCCAGGGACATGGGTTATCGAGAAACGCGAAAGCCGCTGCAGGAATTTATGGTAACGCAGCTTCTTCTTTTCCGTATTCCGTCCGATATGCGAATAAATCCATGCTGATGGAATCACTGCAACCATGGCGAGAATAAAAGCAGAAAACGCAAGTGCAGTACGTCCCAGGCGCGCAAGGGTAAGAGGCATCTCACGCCTTTTCCCACCACGGCATGTCATCCATCTGAAAACGGCAGGAGGAAGGAAATATGCCATAGTCACCACCGTAAGCATTCCTATCACAGTTACATGCGCCAGCGACTTCATGGCAGGATGCTCCGCAAAAATCAAGGCCCCGATACCTATGAACATTATTATAGCGGACAAGGCCACGCTGTTCTTATAAGAAGAGAGGATTTTCTTACCATAGGCATATTCATACATCAGGCCCTCGGTTATGAATATCGTATAGTCGTCCCCTTGTCCGAAAATGAAGGTGGCAAGTATTATATTCACAATGTTGAACTTGATTCCAAGCAGCTGCATGATGCCCAGAATCCATATCCAGCTGACTGCAAGCGGCAGGAAGGAAAGCAGGCTCAGCTCGATGCGCCCGAATGAAATCCAAAGGAAGAAGAAAACTATGAAACTGCAGACAAGCCCAACGGAGTCAAAATCATCGGACAGCAGGGACACAAGCCTGTTTCCCACATCCTTTGAGTCAAATACGAATGAATCTGAGGATGTGCAGGCCTGAAGCCGGCTCTTGATATCATCTGAAGCTTCCGATGGCACGGAAACATAGTTCACTACATTTATTCCGTCATCTCCGTAAAGCACTGAGGCCTTTCCAACTGATTCGAGCAGGGGAGAGAAATGTTCTGCTGGCACGACCTCATATCCGGCATCCAGCATGTCGAGGAACGGACGGAAAGCATTCCGGGAAAATCCGGCCGCTTCTGCAGCCCCGGCAAGTTCCTCTGCCAAAGACGGATGCGAGCGCACAAACCCGTTCCACATGTCCAGATTTTCCTGCTGGCGCACTGATGAGGGAACAATGCAGCTTATGCTGCTGCATGCCGCACCGTTTCCGTCCACGACATGAGCCACTCCATCCATGAGCCTTTCATTCTCCCGCAATGCGCCGTCAAGGTCATTTCCCTGGCTAACCGCATATATAGTCGCTTTGGAAGAATCCGCAGAAGCAGCTGCTGCCAGAACCGAAAGATCCTCACGCTGGTTTGCGGTCATGTAGTTTATGTTGCTCATGTCCGAGTCAAATGAGGTCCTTAGGCTGAAATATGACAATATTGCCGTGAGTGCAAAGAAAGGAAGGGCAAGCCTTTTCCACATGCCCTGCGGCATTCTGGAAGTGAAGTCGAAATTCACGGTCCTGCTGCTGCGCCTTCTCCCGCTTTTCATAAGTGAAGGGAGGAAGACAAGCACGAAAATTATCGTTCCCACAAGCATCAGGGCACCTGTAAGCCCGAAGTCATGCAAGGCTTCCGCACGCAGAAGAAACAGCGAAAGGAAAGCGCATACCGTGGTTATGTTCCCCACAAGAAGCGGATTCACGATGTCTTTAAGCGCCCTGCGCGTATCAGGCTCATGCTTGAGGTGGTCAATATAATGAAGAGGATAATTTACGGCTATTCCTATGATTATCGAACCTATCCCGAGCACAATTACCGATACCGAACTTTTGAGCGCAGCTATCAGCCCCATAGAGAAAACGGCACCGCAAAGTATTGAAGTTCCTATCCACATGATATCCTTCAAATCCCTGAAAGCCAAGAACAATACAAGAGCAATCAGCACAGAGGCTATTATAACGGCAAGAATGCTGTCTTTCTTTATCTGCGAAGCATTTGTCACTGCAATCAGGGGACCTCCTGTAGCGGAAATCCTTATGTCGCCGAATTCTTCGGCAGTCTTTTCCATCACACTGTCAAGCAACGCGGCCAGTTCACCGTTTTTCCCGCTCTCGCTGCTGCCGAACGGAGAATTGAAGAATACTGCCCCGATTTTGCCGCCGTCCAGAAAAATATGCGAATCCTCCATTTCTGAAGAAGATACTGCTCTTAGAGAGAGGAGCCTGCCGAAAAGCGGACTGAAAAAATCAAGCGGGTCATATCTGAGAGCGGGCCCCACAAATGCAGAAGAGGGGAACATAAGCATCTGCCTGTCCATTTCCAGGCGCTCCCTTATATACGAAGAATCTGAAAGCAGAGAGTCAATGCGTTCATAATCCTGTTTTTTAAGCAGATACGGAGCATTGCGACGGATAAAGTCAGCAACGGCCAAAATGTCATCTGCATCAACTGCCACCTGCATGTCTGCAATCATCCCGGCTGTATCAGCTTCCTCCCACAATTCCCCGAACCTGTCCATGGCCTCTACAATACGCTCACGGCCGGCATATCCGTCGTCCCCGGAGGTGTCTTCCCTCATTCTGAACAAGACCGCAACCCTGCTTCCGCCAAGCTTTTCATATACAGACGAATATTTTTCGCTCTCCTTGCTCTGCGGGAGGAAAGCCGAGATGTCCTCACTGTAGTGCACACGGGAAATCATTAAGGCGCATACGGCTATCACGGCAGCAAGGATTGTCCATGCGAGAGTCTTGCGTCCGGAAAGGCTGTCATATATTTTCAGGAATATGCGTGTCATGGCCGCATGGATTTGCGCAGTGATGCAAAAAGTTTCCTCAATCCTATGGACGGAAGCCCATAGACAATGGCACCCGCGCACAGGAAAGTATTGAGAATGCTGATTCTTGCGAAATCGGCAAAAGGACGGAAATGGGTGATTCTCTCACCTTCAGGCGGATAATAGACCCTTATCGGCACAGGGACAATTGAAGTGCCGTTCCATGCGGAAAATACAAGCAGCTCCAGCTCGGCCTCATATCTCGAGGTAATAAGGGCGGTGCCGCTTATTCTGTGCAGGGGATAGGCCCTGAATCCTGTCTGGGTATCCTCAAGCCTTCTGCATGTCTGCACCATGAACCAGAAATTGGAGAATTTGTTTGCGAAAGTGTTTTTCCCGGGCATGTTTTCCGAGCGGATGTTCCTGCTTCCGATTATTATGGCCTGCGGGTGCTGCCGCACTGCTTCAAGAAAAATAGGGATGTCCTCCGGAAAATGCTGACCGTCAGAATCAATGGTGATAACATGTGTGAAACCCTCTTCCGCAGCCTTTCTGAAGCCGCTCTTGAGGGCATGGCCTTTGCCGCGGTTGCGGATGTGCCTTACTACACGCAGCCTTGCACCGGTCAGGCCAGTCCCTTCCAGCCATAATGCCCCTTTTTCCATGGCATCGAGCACCTCGCGAGTAGCGTCCGTACTTCCGTCATCGACCACTATTATGTCCGTCAACTGCGCAGATATCCTGCCCAGCACATCTGAAAGCGTTCCGGCATTCTGATATGTCGGGACAACAGCACATATTCTCACATCCGAACTCTTCATTTTTCCATCCTTTAAGAAGATGCCCTGCACAAGATGATGATTTTGGCTACCTTAACTCCTGAATCCGCATCCGATACCCCGGCCTGTATCCTTACATCGTCACCGTCCCATGCCAGCGGCTCATATTCAAAGCGAAGCGCCTTGCAGCAGCCAGGAATGACTGGGGCAAGGAATTTGGCATCCCTGATGCCCAGAACCTCAAACCTGCGGCCTTCAAGTTCCCCGCAGATTTCCACGGCCATCTGTATAATGCACACTCCGGGAGCAATAGGCTGCCCGGGGAAATGCGCCCTGTAAATAGGATGCTCCGCGTTAAGATGCGCAAGTGCAACACCGGTCCCAGCCGGCTCAATATTGTAAAAATCTCCGGACAGTCTCATCTCACATCAAATTTTCCTTCATCCGCAGTCGTCTGCAAGTCAATATCTTTCAATTCTATGCATGTCAGGTCTCCTCCCGGCTCGACAATCGTTATCATTGTCACAAGGCAGTCGCTTTTACGCAGCATCAGCCTGACTTCAGCCATGAATCTGGCAATGTCCTTCTTCTTGGGAGTCATCGTCACCTCCCACATGAGGTCCGTCTCCCTTGTCTCTACAGAAAAATCATTGTCTGACACCAGAGGGGAACCGGAAAGCCCGAGCATCATCACCTGCGAGATGCCGCGGAACATCCTGTTCTTAGAAAGGTCAACTTTCTGTTTCTTTCCGTCAGCAATGAAAACCGCATCCTCCCCGTTCATGATGAAAACCCTGGTGAGAGGCTCCATATATTCCCATCTTACCTTGTCAGGAGACGAAAAATACATCCTTCCGCTTGAAACCATCTTTTCCTGCAACATGACACTCTCCTTAGTCTGCACGAAAGCGCATGACATGTTTTCCGGCCTGAGAGGGACAAGCTCCCGTGCTGCAGACGGACAGGCCATTAGGCAGATGAGCATGGCAGCTGCGGCAATATAAGCTACATTCTTCATAATCATTTGACAATCAATGCGCATCCCGCCATAATCAGGAGCACTCCGACCCATTGAGAAGCCGTGACATGCTCATTAAACACAAGAAGTGCGGCAAACACCCCGAAAAGGTAGCTCATGCTTGTAAGCGGATAAGCAACCCCGAACGGATAATTTTTCAGTATATGCATCCAGAGCACAGTGGCGGCTCCCATGGCAAGCCCGCATCCAAGAAACCACCAGTTGGTCAGCTGAGCCGTAAAAAATGTCCAGGCCCATCTGAATTCTCCCATCTTTGCGAGCGCAAGCTTGAGCATCACCTGACCGGAGCACAGCAGAAGGCTCTGCAAAAGAGCCAGAGGTATCACTTTCCACATACACGCAACAATATGAATGAGTGTCCGTTCTCCCCGGACCTGTTATAAAGCAATATGTTGTCCGGCACCGGAACTTTAAGGTCACTGCCGCTCTCACAAGAGCAAAGGAGAGACTTTGGCACATGGCCATGCCTGAAGCATGCGACCGCTGCATACATTCCCGCAGCTGATGCTGAAGGGCAGCTCCCGAAAATATGCCCGTATCTGCCGTGCGGCACATCCTTGAACATTTCCTTGACGGCATTTCCGGCTTCGCCGCTTTCCGGCCCACATAAACCATCAATTGAAATCACAAGCCCCACATCGCTAACTTTCAACCCATTGCAAGAAAGCATCTTTTCAACGGACTCACGCATTTTTTCCTCAGACGGCTTGAAAAGCAACCTGACAGCAGCAATCTCACATAAGGCTCCTTCAGCCTCCGCGTCCACCACAAAAGAAACGGCGCTCCCGCAGGACGGAATCCCTCTGGCGTGCAAGCTACCCTGACTATAGACAGAATATGAAAAAGGAGTAACCTCATCAAAGGCCCCCACAAGGGCGTTCCCGAAACGTCCCATCCGAAGCTGTGTCCATGCATCATCCAAAGCGCTCTCAAAAGAAAGCCCTCCATGGGAATATGTGGCATTATAGCCATGTGAACCGGTGCGTATCCCGATGAGGGAAGCAAGGGTATTGTGAGTGGACTGCATGAAATGGACTGGTCTCAACGAAGTCCGCTCCCCGGAACACAGAGCCGTCAAAAAAGCTTCAGTATTCTCCTGAAGGCCAAGCCCGGTGCCGCATACAACGGCCTCAGGGACTGCAAGTCCGGCTTCTTCCAGACTCACTGCCGAAACCGCAAGGGCACGTTTCATAAGCCCTGTCATGCGCCTTGCCTCAAGCGGGCTGACAAACCTCTTCCAGTCAGGCTCACAAGGAGGATTCACCCTGTCCGAATAAAGTTCAAGAGGATTCTCCATCCATGCGTCACATAGCGGAAGCTGGGAGGATATCTGCGCCGAAGACTTTACATATACCTTTCTCATAATCACCTCATTTTGCGGTATGCGGAAAACAGCATGGACGAATCATTCCCGCCGAAACCGAACGAATTGCACAGCACATTTTCCAGCCTGGCCTTGAGTTCTTTGTCTCCCTCACATGAATGCTCATGTCCCATGCCCGCTCCGGCAAAAGGGGAGACCGTATCAGGCCCGCTGCTCCTCCAGTTGAGATTGACAGGAACAAAGCCCTCCTGCATGGCCAGGATGCAGATTACCGCCTCCACCGAACCTGATGCGCTCGTGGTATGTCCTGTGAAAGACTTTGTAGATGACACGGCCGGCATATCTTCAGGGAACAGCCTCCTCAGGGCTGCACTTTCGCTCGCATCATTATTCGGAGTACCTGTGCCGTGAGCGTTGACATAATCAATGTCAGCAGGAGTGCAGCCTGCATCAGCCAAAGCTCCGGCCATTGCAAGGAACGCACCCTCACCGTTTTCAGATGAGGCTGTCTGGTGGAAAGCGTCACATGCGTTCGCATATCCCCTCAGACATGCAAGAGGCCTGGCCCCGCGTCTTGCGGCAGACTCCTCAGACTCCAAAATAAGATAAGCTGCACCTTCACCCAGATTAAGCCCCGCACGCTCCGAGTCAAACGGCCTGCATGGACGTGAATCAAGTATCATCAGGGTATTAAACCCGTTCAGATGGAAAGAAGACAGGCACTCGCTGCCTCCGACAGCTACAATATCAGCCCGTCCGCTGCGGATCATGTCCGCACCGCGCATTATGGCATTAGCGGCAGAAGAACATGCTGTCGAAAGGGTAGTCACACTGTCAAAGTCACCGAAATACGCAGCCATAAGCTCTGTGGCGGCCCCGCAGTCATGCACGGAAAAATATCCGCTCAGACGCCCGCTCTCCAGATACTCCCTGAAATGAAGCTCGGACTTCTCCATGCCTCCCACAGTAGTCCCTGAAACCAGAGGAATATCTGAAAGCATGCCGCATGTTATCCCGGCCTGCTCCAACGCCTCACGCAAGGCATGAATGCCAAGAAGGGAAGTGCGCGGCATAAGCTCCGCCTCATCTATCCCCAAGGCAGACTTCAGCTCAGCATCAGTCATACGGACTTCTCCGCATGGCACATCAAGCCCGCCTGCATCAATGTACTTCAGGCGCGATATGCCGCTGCGGCCCTGCTGAAGAGACAAAAGCACCTCAGATTTACAGTTTCCTATGGCAGAAATGATTCCCGCCCCCGTAACAAGCACCGGAGATCCCATCAGACAGTCCTATTTTGTCCTGTGCTTCTGAATATAGTCCGCCATCACTCCCACCGAGCGGAAAACTTCCTTACCCTCGGACGGATTGGCCAGCTTTATCCCGTAATTCTTTTCGAGCAGCACGATAAGCTCAAGCGCATCTATCGAGTCCAGCCCGAGACCGTCCCCGAAAAGGGGAGCGTCATTGTCAATGTCCTGCGGCGTCATGCCGTCAAGGTTAAGCGCTTCAATCATCTGAAGCTTGAGTCCTTCTATGAGTTCTTCCATATTCATCGTTTTAATTACTTTTGCTCCATTTACTTGCGGCATCCGAACGCCGCCGATATGTTTTCCGGATTCCACTGCGCCCCTGATGCGTCCCCGTCCTTTTCCACAAGGAAAAGCACAACCTCGAAAGTGTCATCATCGCTGCATTCAGCCCATCCGCATACGGCCGACCTCGTTACCTTATCCTGGAAAGCATTGCCCACGATGCGGCATATCTCCCCGGCATCAGGCTTTTCCATGACATAAAAACAGGTCTCTCCGTAATATTTGTTGCGTATGGCAATCTCTCCTGTCACAATATTCGGCAGGGTATAGACAAAAACGGCAGGGCTTGGAAACCAGTTCTGCGGGTCATTTATGGTATTCTGATAATTCCTGTCATCACACAGCGAAGCGCTTGAATTGAACAGGAGCACAGCCCGGTCCTCCCGCGGCTCAAAACGCCCCGGCTCATCAGAAAGCAGAATCTCAGAGGCAAGAAACCCGGCCTTCGACAAGGTATCCATCTTGTGGAATTTCGCATAACCGCACCCGAGCGCCCTGAAAGCAGACACAAGCATATCCTTTCCGCTGCCCTCGGCAACCGGGACAGGCCTGTCCGAGACAATCGCGTCCGGCGTTATCCTTACACATGACTTTATGGTCATATCTCACCTCCTTTTCTGAAAAGCATCGCCGCATTGCAGCCTCCGAAGCCGGAAAGCAGCTTTATGAATGCCTTTTTATCCGTATGACGGCATTCTGACGACACAGACACAGGGCATGAAACTCCGCTTTCCCTCCAGCCGGCTGTCGCAGGGACGCATCCCTCATCCGCGGCTTTCATTGATATTATGGTCTCAAGCACTCCGGCGGCTCCCAAAGTATGTCCGAAATAACCTTTCAACCCGCACACAGGCACATCTGAAAGGTCTGCACGGTTTATGGCAATTGATTCCATCTCATCATTATAAGGCGTAGCGGTGCCATGCACATTCACAAATGCAAGTTCATCGGCACATGCATCCGCAAGCACCTGCCGCAAAGCCCTGAAACTGCCTTCTCCCGTGCGTGAAGGACCGGAAATATGGTTGGCGTCATTCCTTGTCGCACCGCTCACTGCCGTCCAAGTGCCAAAGCCGTTTCCCGGCATGGCTGCACCTTTTCCAGTTCCCGAGGTCTCCGCGCCGCAGGCAGCGCGCTCAGCCGCAAAAACGATAGTGGCAGCGGCTTCACCGAGATTAAGCCCATTCCTGCCGCTGTCAAAAGGCCGGCAAGGCTGCTGTGACAAAGCCTTGAACGACTGGAAACCAGATACTATGAACGCTGAAAGGCAGTCTGCCCCTGTCACCACGGCATAATCGTATTTTCCGCTCCGCAAGGCACGCATGGCCTCAATCTGGGCACAAAGTCCTGAGATGCAGGCATTGGACACGACGACAGGAGTATTAGGATTGCAAAAATGGGCAGCAATCAGACTAGCTGAGCTGTGCAGGGTCTCCCGCCCAGAAGCAAATCCCTGAACATATCCCTGAACATACGACTGGGGGGCATACGACTGGGCATTCCCCAAAAGCTCCACATTGCCTTTCGTAGTGGAAAGCACAAAAAGGACTCTTTCCGAAGAAGGGTCAATACCCGCTGCACGCACTGCCCTTAAGGCTGACAGCAGGGCAATCTTCTCGAAAAAAGTCAGCCCATGCGGCAAATTTTCCGAGGCGCACTCCCTTTCGACCGCTTCCCTGTCAAACATCGATGCGCAGAAAGGCTCAGGAAGTCCCCAAAGCCCTTCATGCAGCCTCAGACAGCTTCTCCCGCTCCTGACGGCAGCCCAGTTCTCCTGTGAACCGGCTCCCAACGGAGAGGTTATGTCATCTGCTATTACCCTTATCCTGTCTTCCATAATCCTATGCTTTTATCCCGCAGCCCATCGGCTTGCCGTTCTTTGTGTACTCATTCCCCGGGCCGTCTGAAGGCTCCTCCTGAGCCTGGGAGTCAGTAAGCGCAATCTTCATTATGCCCTCTGCCATCAGATTTCCGCAGGCATCCCGAATCTCAGCCTTGGCCATCTTCACATTGAAGACCTCCGTAATAACCTCTATCCTGGTGCTGACAGTATGTCCCACAGAGGGCCGAGAGTGTATCATCACATTTCTCACCGCCCCTATCATTCCTATGCAGACTCCATTTCCGAGCACGTATCTGTTATGATAACCTACCATGGCCGCACATGTCTGGGCCATATTCTCAATAAGCCCCGAATAAGACAGCAAGCCATCGTCAATAAATATATTGTCCTGAGTCACATCAAGTTCCGTACATGCAGCCCCGTCCTCATATCCCGTGATACGGCTTATCATAATGAACGGGCTGCGCTGCGGCAATATGTTTTCTACAGGTATTTCTCTCAATTCCATCATCAATTCTCCCAGAAGTCATACCAGTTGAACCATTGGTGCGGATATCTCCGTACCACCTCCTCAAGCACTTTCACGTAGCTTTCCGCAAGTGAAGCCATCTTAGCCTTCCGGTCCAGGTCCCCAGATGAGGCCAGCCTGCGATAAATTATGCGGTATCTGTATGTGTCCTCCTTCATGACAAATATAGCCACTGCCGGAACGCCTTTCTGGACTGCCATGGAAAACGGTCCCATCGGGAAATCCGCCTCTTTTCCGAGGAACGGAAGCCTTATCTTCTTCGGAGAGCCGAAAAGCCTGTCTGAAGGCATGCTTACGATTCCTCCCTCATCCAGCGTGGCATTCAATTCAAAGATATGCGACATGTCCTCCCTCACCGGCACCATCCTTATGTTGTTGCGGCTGAAGGCAGTCTTGCGGTTCTGCATGACCGTCTGCGTCTCTCCCGAAAAGACAAGTGCGCAGAAAGGCTTGTCGCCCGCCTTGAGCGAATATCCGGCAAGCTCATAATTGCCGACATGCGAACTCATCAGGACTATCCCGGAATCCTGCTCGAGCAGGGGATTGAAGTCCTCCGCGTTCTCCATCACAAAGTCAAAAGACTGTCCCGCATACATGGCGAAACGGTCCAGGATGACCTGGCCGAATACATAATGGTTGCGATAGACAGCCGCAAAGGCCTTCATCGCAGAATAGCCGAACCTGTCGCGGAAATATGACATGGATGCCTTGTAGCCCCTGCGTCCGAATAGCATGTAGAAAGGAATCACACATGCCATGATACAATAGAGAGAACGCACGCCGAAACTCCTGAGCCAAAATATCAGGAATCTCTGCATCCATGGCAGTCCGCCGGTCCTGCCTTTCCACTTGTCGTGCCTGAGCTCTCCCAAGGCTATTTCAATTTGTCCTCAATGACAGTGCAGAACTCGTCAAGAGTCTTTATCGTCTTGAAGTCGGCAGCCTCAAGCTTGAATCCGAAATTCTCTTCAACAAGCACAACTATATCGACTATCTCAAGAGAGTCTATGCCCATGTCTTCCCTGAGCCTTGACTCCGGAAATATCTTGTCTTCGTCTATCTCAAGCT
>CAJUEK010000021.1 GCA_910585445.1 uncultured Bacteroidales bacterium
GTTTTGATTGCATAAAAGTTTACGGTTTGTGGTAAACTTTTTTCAGGACGGGACAGTCAGAATGGAGCGCAAACAACTAATTATCAACACTTTGCCGATAAACGATTCCCCTGTAACGGGGAATCGTAGTTCAGTATCTGTTTGACGACCAAACATTTACGCTCCACGGCAAAATGTCCGCCACAATGGGACAAAAGAAGAGCAGAATACATGGCAAATCACTGTAAACTTATTGAACTTTTATAAAAAATCACATAAAATTTTCATATAGAAACAGCCTTGCAAATACGTCAGACACAGTTATTTCAATATATCCGCGTAATTTTTCCTTACGCGGATATGACTTCCGATATTTGCAGAAAAACACATCATGAAAAACGGAAACAGACGTTTTATTAAAAATGAAGTAAACCATATCTATCAACGGGCAATCCATGGATTCAACATATTCTATTCGCAATATGACCGGCTGACATTTTACACAATATTCAGCCATTTTGCCCGGAAGCGCAACATAAAAGTGCTGGGGCTATGCATCATGACGGATCATATACATGCCCTTGTGCAGACAGGCTCTAGAGATGAACTATCAGAATTCATATCCTTATATTCCAGTTTATTCGCAAGATTCTACAACAATGACAAGGGATTTAAAGGGAAATTGTTTGAAAAGAGCTTTGGCAGTGCGCCTAAAATAGGTGAAAAGAAGGTTCGTACTGCAATTGCATATCTGTTCAACAATCCTGTGGAAAAGCTCCTATGCCCAAAAGCTGAAGATTTCAGATGGAATTTCCTTGGCTATGCGACATCGGCACATCCGTTCTCTAAGAAATTGCAGATGAGCTGCTCATCATCATCCTTGCGCAAAGCTATAAAAATCGTCAAACGCAAAAGAAGCAGCGACCAGTATCTTAATCACCAAACACTTAGACAGCTATTCAATAAATTAGATTTGAACGAGCAAGAGCAATTGACAGATTACATTATTGCCACTTATTCTCCTTTTGACTATGATTTGCTAATTCGTTATTTTGGGAATTATGATAAAATGCTGATTGCCATAAATGCAAACACCGGCAGCGAGTATGAAATCCGTGAAGAGTATATTCCAAATTCAGACACATCCTATAAGGACATCGCAGATTATCTGACAGAAAGATTCAACATCGGCCCACAGTCAATTGCAAGTTTATCGGATGCTTTTAAAAGTGATTTGCACCATCTGCTTTTAAGTCACACTCATGCGACATCAAGGCAGATATGCAAATACCTTCGCATAAAAGCCGCTGTTCCGAAATCTCCACCAGACAAGAATGGAGTGTAAATGCCTGACGGATAGTCATTTGCTGATAAACGATTCCCCGATTACGGGGAATCGTTTATCAGCATCTCATTGACAATCAAACCATTAAACGCTACAGATAAACATATCATGCAAAGCAGACAAGGAGAAATTGAGCCGCGAAGAGAAACCGAACGAGGGAACAGAACAAGGTACGTAAAAAGGATGGGAACGATGGAAGCAAAAAGGAATGGAAACAGGACGGGAGAGGAGTATGGAAAACTGGAAGAAACTTCCATATGAATATATCAAGATACACTATTAATTCGATCACCGCAGCTGGAACATACGGCCTACGACTGCTATAGTCCAAGCGCTGCCGACTGTTCAGGGCAAGGGATGTCCACGCACTTGACTTGTTGCCCGCTTATCAGCTGAAATGTCCATATGAAACTTTTTTCATAGAAATCTATTGTCCCTAATGTACAGACGACCGAAAGAGAGCCAAACGGTACGGTAACCGGGAAGGCCCAAAAACAAAAGAGGGCGACACGTATCTTTGCCGATGGTTTTCATGGACAAGACGGGTGTCACCCTCAGGTTAATCAGTCAAAAGTCAATAAGCGTTCCAGGAGGAGACTTCCTCAAGGGGCTTGCGGACTTTGGCGCGTGTCGGGGCATCGGGATGGCCGAGTGAGATTATCAGCGGGATGCGTTTGCCGCGCGGCACACCGAGCAGGCGGGCTATGCGCTTCTCATCGAACCAGCCCATGATGCATGTGCCGAGTCCGAGGTCTGCGGCCTGCAGGCAGAAATGCTCAACCGCGATTCCCAGGTCAAGCATGCAGTAGTCCTTCTTCTTCAGAAGGCTGCCTATACGCGCGGAGAAATTCATCTTCTCAAGCACGACTGCAATCATAACCGGCACCTGAACGGTGAATTTATTCATGCCAAGCCCGATAGCTGCCTCAGACATATCCATAAGCTTGCCCCTGTCGTCTATCACGACGAATTTCCACGGCTGGGAATTACAGGCAGACGGGGCCAGGCGGGCCGCCTCCAGACATTTGATTATATCATCTTTTGCGACAGGCTCCGGAGAATATTTCCGGTCGCTCTGCCTTTTCAGTATCAGTTCAGAAAAATCCATTTCAGTATTCTTATTTTGCCGTGGAGCATAAACAACTGCATTTCAATCCTTTATGCATTACGCGATGCCCCAAGACAGGGGAATCGTTTATTCATATAACATTAATACACAGTGGGTTACGCTCCACAAAATTATCAACATAACAAAGCACCGCCCAAAACAACGCCGCAAAGCACCTCCCGGGCTTGTCCAAATTTTAGGGACACCAAATCCAGGCCGGCGACAAGACAGTTCATGCCGTCCCGGGATTGTCCAAGTCCCCGTGCCAACCAACCGGCTGAAGCAACGCTAAGCAAGCGAAGCCATGTTCATCGGGTTCACGATATTCTTTCCCTGAGGAGTATATGCGAACTCCATATTGGCCTTATATGCCTCCTCAACTCTTCCGCGCACGACTTTCATCGAGCTGTTCAGGAAATGGTTTTGCTCAGTCCAAGGCTCAGGAAGCACACAGATTGCAGCAGGAAGCCATCTCTCCGGGAATGCACCGGAATTGCGTCCTCCCTTGCGGTATGAATTGACCTCCTCCTGGATTTTGCAGAGCATCTTTTCGCGTGCCGCATCAGTCTCAGGGTCAAGTCCGTTCTCACGTGCCCACGACTTGAGAGCCTCTTTGTTCGGAGTCACCAGGGCGATTGTGTAAGGGTCCTGGCTGTTGTGCAGAAGTGCACCGTCAATATAGCGCGAGTTCTCCACAAGGGATTCCTCAATGCTCTCCGGAGAATATTTCTCACCGTCAGACGCAATCAGGAGCGACTTGAACCGGCCCACCACATAGAGCATCTCGGCATCACGCATATATCCCATGTCACCGGTATGCAGCCAGCCGTCAACTATGGTGTCAGCAGTTGACTTAGGATTCTTCCAGTATCCGGCCATCACATTCTCTCCCTTTATGCAGATTTCTCCCTTCACGCCATAAGGCTGCTCAACTCCGTCCGCATCAAGAATTTTTATCTCCATCGGAGACACTACCTTTCCGGAAGAGCCGAGGATATGCCTTGCAGGAGCATTGGCAGAAATGATAGGAGTGGCCTCTGACAGGCCGTAGCCCTGATACATAGGAATGCCTACGGCGTACCAGTACCTCTGAAGGTCAATGTCAAGCAGGGCGCCGCCTCCTACAAAGAACCTCATCTGTCCGCCGAGTCCCTCACGGACTTTCTTGAATATCACCTTGTCGAAAATCCACATCAGAGGGCGTCTCCAGCAATCTGCCAGACCGCCCTTGTTGTAGCCTTCCTTATTGTACTTTATTGCATTGTCCAGAGCGAAATTGTAGAGTTTCTCCACGACCGGACCGCTTTTCTTTATCGTTGCCTCGATGTTTTTCTTGAAGCTCTTGGCAAGAGTCGGAACGGAAAGCATAACGGTCGGCTTAAGCTCCTTTATGCTTGACGGGATGTTGCGCAAAGCCTCTTTGCCGGATTTTCCGGAAGGCACCGTACCGATTGAAGCACCATATGACATCATGGTATAGAAACCTGCCACATGGGCGAAGCAGTGGTCGAGAGGAAGGATGATGAGCATCCTGTCCTGCGGAGTTACGCCGATTACCGACTGTGCCTGCTCCACATTGGCGGTATAGTTCCTGTGCGTGAGGAGTATGCCCTTAGGGTCGGCCGTAGTGCCTGAAGTATAGCTGATGTTGGCATAGTCATACGGACCTATGGACTTGAATCTCTGCACGAAAAGCTCACGGTTGCGGTCAAGGAAGTCATCGCCCATCTTCATCACGTCACCGATATAGATTTCATTCTCCCTCATGTCTGGAATCTCATCGAACACGATTACCTTCTCGACAAGCGGACATTCCGGAAGAATCTTGCGGATTTTCGGAAGCTGGAACTTGGAGGTCACTACATATTTGGAATCCGAATGCCTGATGCGGAAAACAAGGTCATTTGCCTCCTCCAGCTTGATGGAAAGCGGCACATTGACAGCTCCAGCATAGAGAACGCCAAGCTCTCCGATGACCCAGAGATTGCGTCCCTCGCTCAGATAGGACACCTTCTCCCCTTTCTGCACACCGAGCGCCATAAGCCCGGCACCTATTCTGTAAGCCTGCCTGAGCGTCTCGCTGTAAGTTGTCGGCTCCCATACGTCACCAACCTTCTCCCACAGGAACGTGTTGTCCGAAAACTCCGCCACATATTTCTCGACGAAGTCTATTATTGTAGTTCTCTCTGTCATAATGCTATAATTATACGGTTAATACGAATTTGCGGCCGGGACTCCTCCAAGAAACCCCTGCCGCAAAATATCATTATTCGTTTTTGAAAAGTCCGAAAAGCTCGGCATCAATCCTGTCCGTCACCTCCCTGAAATCCTCAGGACGGTTCTCGAATTTGATGCGGTCCACGTCAAGTACAAGAAGCTTGTGCTCATAGCCGCCTATCCAGTTCTCATAACGCTCGTTAAGACCTGTTATATAGTCGATGCGGATGCTCTTCTCATACTCACGGCCACGCTTCTGAATCTGGCTCACGAGATTAGGGATGGACGAACGCAGATAAATCAGGAGGTCAGGCGGATTCACGAGCGACATCATCAGGTCAAAGAGGTCGGAATAATTCTCGAAATCCCTCGTGCTCATAAGTCCCATGCCGTGAAGATTCGGAGCGAAGATGCGCGCGTCCTCATATATGGTCCTGTCCTGGATTATCACATCGTCGCATTTTGAAATGTCAACAACGTCCTTGAAACGCTTGTTAAGAAAATACACCTGAAGGTTGAACGACCACCTTTCCATGTCCTCATAAAAATCTGCGAGGTATGGGTTATAGTCAACGGACTCGAATCTCGGAGTCCAGCCGTAATGTGCGGCGAGCATCTTGGTAAGTGTAGTCTTTCCGCTGCCGATATTACCTGCAATCGCAATATGCATGATATTCTTTCGTTTTCGGATGCCGTCCGTTCCCGGCCGGGAATTTCGCGGCGGCTTCTCAGTTTCACAATAATTATTTAGCAAAAATAACAAACCTTTTTTTATTTTTGTGTCTCTAAATGATTTTTTGAATGATACACATAGAATATTTTACATTCAACGCCTTTCAGGAACGATGCAGCATAGCATGGGACGAAAACGGTTCATGCGCAATCTTTGACCCGGGAGCGGAGTCGGAACAGGAACTTGCCTCCGTAACCGGTTTCATAAAGGACAAAGGCCTGTCCCCAAAATGCATAATGCTCACCCACGCGCATTTTGACCATATCTACGGGATGTCACGCCTCTGCAAAGAATACGGCATACCGGTATATATGCACGAAAAGGAAATGTTCACCCTTACCTCGTCAAACGGACAGCTCTGCAAGGCATTCGGACTTCCCGTGCCCCAGGAATATCCTTTCTGCGGCACCCAAGACGGCACCATGGCACGCTTCATATCGGAAGGCGACACGATAGATGTCGGCGACCTGCATTTTGAAGTAATTGAGACCCACGGGCATACACCCGGAGGAGTTTGCTATCTGGAGCGCAGCGAAAAGGTCCTCATAAGCGGCGACACGCTTTTTGCAGGAAGCATCGGCCGCACCGACCATCCGGGCGGAGACTATGACGCTCTCATGCAAGGGATTTTCATAAAGCTGATGGTCCTGGACGGGGACATAACAGTGATACCGGGCCACGGGCCGTGCACCACAATAGCAGACGAGCGCACAAAAAATCCGTTCCTGATGCCTTTCAACGAGCCTTACGAGGAATAACAGCGGAAATCGCCAAACCGGAGACACACCGGCCGGAGCAGACCAAAAGCAGATAAATGGACATAAAGAACGAATATATAGAAATACAGGGCGCGAATGCCCATAACCTGAAGAACGTGAGCCTTTCCATCCCGAGGGGCAAATTCGTGGTAGTGACAGGATTGAGCGGAAGCGGAAAGTCATCATTGGCCTTCGACACCATCTATGCCGAGGGGCAGCGCCGGTATATGGACACGCTGTCAACATATGCCAAGCATTTCATGGGCATATTGGAGAAGCCGGAAGTGGAATCCATAACAGGACTCAGCCCGATTATCGCCATAGAGCAGAAGACCACAGGCAACAATCCGCGCTCCACTGTGGGCACAATCACGGAGATATACGATTTCCTCAGACTGCTTTATGCCAGGGCTTCAAAGGCCTATTCCCCTCACACGGGCAAGGAAATGGTCAGATATACGGACGAGCAGATTGTGTCACTTATAATGGACAATTACAGGGACAGGAAATGCTACCTGCTCGCGCCTGTCGTAAAAGGCAGGAAAGGACATTACAAGGAACTGCTTGAGCAGATGCGCAAGCGCGGATATACGCAGGTAAGGATTGACGGAAAGCTCTTCGAACTGAATGAAGTCACTGCCCTGGACCGCTACAAGGCGCATTTCATAGAACTGGTCGTGGACAGGCTGAAGCCGTCTGAAAAAGACGTGAAACGTATCCGCGAATCGGTCATGTCCGCCCTGAACCTCGGCAAAGGCTCCCTTGCCGTGATGGACATGGAGACGGAAGCCATAAACCATTATTCGAAGCATCTTGTATGCCCGGACACAGGCCTGTCTCTTGCCGAGCCGGCGCCGCATTCGTTCTCATTCAACTCTCCGCAGGGATATTGCCCGCACTGCAAAGGTCTCGGGACAATAGTTGACGTCAACATGGACACCATAATCCCAGACAGGAAAGTGTCCATCGCGGACGGAGGAATAGTTCCGCTCGGGAAAATACGCGAGACCAAGAAATTCGACATAATCAGGTCCATAGCACGCAAATACAATTTTTCGCTGTACGACCCGATAGAAGACCTCCCTGACGAGGTCGTATCCCTCATTGTATATGGCTCGGATGAACTTTTCAGGGTCGGGGAAGGCACTTCGTCAGAAATGATGTCATTCCCGGGCATCGTTGAAGACATACAGGAAAAGATAACATGCCCTGTCTGCGGAGGCTCAAGGCTGAATAAGGAAGCCTCTTATTTCAGGATGGCAGGCAAGACCATAACTGAGGTCGCAGCAATGGAAATAAGCCAGCTGCACGAATGGTTCTCATCAATCGGAGACACGCTCGACAAGCGGGAGTCCATGATTGCACGCGACATATTGAAAGAGTTGAAGGACAGGACCTCATTCCTGCTTGACGTTGGACTTGACTACCTGTCTTTGGACAGGACCACATCCTCGCTTTCTGGAGGAGAGAGCCAGAGAATCAGACTCGCCACACAGATTGGCTCGAAGCTCGTGAATGTGCTCTATATCCTCGACGAACCGAGCATCGGGCTGCACCAGAGGGACAACCGCAAGCTTATAGGCTCGCTCAAAAAACTGCGTGACGAGGGCAATTCCGTCATGGTGGTAGAGCACGATGCGGAGACAATGCTTGCAGCAGACTGGCTCATTGACGTAGGACCGGGAGCAGGAGACGCCGGCGGAAAGATTTGCCTCAGCGCCCCCGTGGATATGCTGGATGAATATTACGGAGAAAACAGCAGGCACGGTGAAGAGGGAAATAATGAGGAAAACGCAGGGCACGGGCATATTGTCATGGGACCTTCCGTAACCATGGACTATCTCACGGGCAGAAAGGCCATTGAAATCCCCGCTGAGCGCAGGAAAGGCAACGGTCTCACCCTGAGCATACACGGGGCTTCAGGAAATAATCTCAAAAATGTTGACATAGACTTCCCTCTTGGCATGCTGATAGGCATAAGCGGAGTGAGCGGAAGCGGAAAGTCCTCGCTAATTAATGAGACCCTGATGCCGATTCTGAAAAACAAGTTCTACAATGCCAAGATGCAGCCGCTCCCGTTTGCGGAAATCATAGGTACAGAGAACATTGACAAGCTGATAGAAATTGACCAAAGCCCGATAGGACGCACCCCGAGAAGCAATCCGGCGACATTCACAGGAGTGTTCAATGACATACGCACCCTGTTCGAGGCGACTCCGGACGCAAAGGTGCGCGGATTCAAGGCCGGGCGCTTTTCATTCAACGTGCCTGGAGGACGGTGCGAGGAATGCAAGGGCGCGGGAATCAAGGTAATCGAGATGAATTTCCTGCCTTCCGTGAACGTGGTTTGTCCCGAATGCCGTGGAAGACGTTACAAAAGCGACACACTCGCGGTAAAATATAAGGGAAAGAACATAAATGACGTGCTTGAAATGCCGATAAGCGAGGCTTATGAGTTTTTCAGCAACATTCCGTCAATCGCACAGAAGCTCAAGGCCCTGGTTGATGTCGGACTCGGATACGTGCAGCTCGGCCAGTCTGCAGTCACACTCTCCGGAGGAGAAAGCCAGAGGATGAAGCTCGCGTCCGAGCTCTCCAAGAAAGGCACGGGCAATACCCTTTACATTCTTGACGAGCCTACCACCGGCCTGCATTTCGAGGACATAAAGGTATTGCTGGATGTGCTGCAGAAGCTTGTGGAACAAGGAAACACCGTCATTGTCATCGAACATAACCTTGACGTCCTCAAATCGGCGGACTATCTGTTCGACATGGGACCGGAAGGCGGAAAGGCCGGAGGAATGATAATTGCTCAGGGCACGCCGGAACAGCTTGCAGACAATCCGGAATCCGTCACAGGACCGTTCCTGAAAGAGATTCTGCCATAGGCAAGCATAGAATCATCAACCAAAACCCAAAGAACATGAACGGAGTAAAAGTATATTGCGAGAACACAGGAACATTCGAAACAATACAGGCAGGGACAACTCTCAAGGAACTGTCTGACAGGATTTGTCCATATGCGGCCAAGAACGGCAAGGCTGCAGAGGACAGGCAGTGCGGACAGCCTGTGCTCGCGGCCCTCGTGGACAACAGGCTGCATTCGCTGGACTATGCTGTCATCAATCCGCACAACATCCGTTTCATCGGATACGGGCATCCTGACGGACGGCGCACATATATAAGGTCATTGTGCTTTGTGCTCCAGAAAGTCATACGCGAGATGTATCCGGAAAAGGTTCTGGTCATCGACTATTCGCTCCCAAGCGGCCTTTATTGCGAAATAAGGGAGACCGCGTGCATGGAGGACGGAAGGCCGAGACCATATTTCGCCACCGACGAGGAGCTGGAGCAGATATCCGCCCGCATGCGTGAAATCATAGATGCAGACACACCGTTCAAGAGACGCACGCTGGCAGCTGCCGAGGCCGAGGAGATATTCAGCAGGAACAACCAGACTGAAAAAGTCAATCTGCTGCGCACCACCGGACATTTCACATACGAGGTATATTTCCTTGACGACATGGCCGACACCTTTTACTGGCCGCTCACCACATCAGCCGGAGTGCTCAGCACGTTCAATATAATGGGATTCAACGACGGATTCTGCCTGCAATACCCTATGGACGGCGACGCTGGACGTGTACTCCCCATGAAACGGCAGTCCAAGATAGCCACAGCCCTCAAGGAGCATTCCGACTGGTGCTCTATAATGGGTGTGCGTGGAGTAGGTGCCCTCAATGCCAAGGTGCTCTCGGGAGAAATCATCGGCATGATCAATTTCTCCGAGGCTCTGCATGAAAGGAAATATGCGGAAATCGCAGACCAGATATACGAGCGCAGGGCAAGTGTGAAAATCGTCTTCATAGCCGGTCCTTCGAGCAGCGGAAAGACCTCAACATCGAAAAGGCTTGCAATCCAATGCCGCATACTCGGGCTTAACCCGAAGGTAATAGAGCTCGACAACTATTTCGTTGACAGGTCATTAACCCCGAGGGACGAAAACGGGGATTATGATTTCGAGGCTCTCGAGGCCATGGACCTGAAATTTCTCGGCCAGCAGCTGAATGACCTTCTGGACGGGAAGCAGGTTGAGATTCCTCGCTTTGACTTCAAGGAAGGGAAGCGCCATTTCAACGGCAATTTCATGCAGCTTCACGAGAAGGACATACTGATAATGGAAGGAATACATGCTCTCAATCCGGCCATGATTCCGGACGTTGACAATTCAAAGGTATTCCGCGTATATGCGTCCGCACTGACATCACTTTCGATTGACGAGAACAACAACATATCGACATCCGACAACAGGATGCTCAGGCGAATGATACGTGACAACCGCACGCGAGGCATCATGCCGGAGGACACCATAATGAGATGGCAGAGCGTCAGGCGCGGGGAGAACCGCAACATTTTCCCGTTCCAGGAGAACGCGGACGCGGTTTTCAATTCGGCACACATTTTCGAGCTGCCGGTCCTGAAGTATTATGCGGAACCGCTCCTTCGAAGAATAGCACCAAATTCCCCCGCCTATCCGGAAGCCTCGCGCATGCTAAGATTCCTGGACTACATAGTGTCCCTCTCCCCCGCCGAGATTTCGGCCATCCCGCCGACCTCGATACTCCGGGAGTTCATTGCGGGACAGACGCTTTAGAAGGCACAGAAAACCACAACAAATTATCCATCAAATAATTACATAATCTCGGGTGTGCAGATTCGCACACCCGAGATTATGTAAAGTGTTAATAACAACCGATTTACGTTTCTCTCTTATGTCCCGTCCTGAAAAAGTTTACCACAAAACGTACACTTTTATGCAATCAAAACTCTATCAGACAACGCATCTGGCTCAAATCAAAATGTTGCGCGAATATTTCTCGGGCGCGCCAGTTGAAAACATGAAGAGGAGATACGGCATTGGATTTTTGCCTTCGCAAATATAGCACAAACAATATGCATAATTTGCCAAATCCTATAAAATTTTGAAGATTTGGCAAATTATGACTCATTTTTGAACAAACTTATGACCATTCATGATTTATGGGTTGCTCCAGCATCCTCACCAAGCTGCTTACAGATTCCCACCAATACACGCATATACCTCAGACAGCGAGCATAGATTTCCATTCAAACCGGCGGCAGGGAAAATCAGGCGGCAGGCCGTTTTTCACTGAGCCGGTACATATGGCAGGAAAACGGTTTAAAAAATGGGCCGGATTTTTACGGAATGCTCACCAAAAGCAAAACGGTAAAAAAATCGCACGATATTTTTACCGTTTTCCTGCTTTGCTTGTGGCCCGAAAATATCTGCTACTTATGCTCAGTTGACAGAAATAGGCACACCCGGACCTTGTCAATAATACTTGCGAGACCCGATAAACCTGCTGATAAATACATAATGGAGCAGGCTAATCAAAAGCATAGCCAGACCTACGTTAGATGAAAGAGTAAATGCTGATGAAGGCAATCACGAAGATAGTCACAAAAACAGCCATGAAGACCATTATGAACGGCAATCATGTACAGAAGTCATGACAGCAATCACTTGCCGCGGCAGATGCTGAGGATTTCATCACCGTATTTTTCGAACTTGGCCTTGCCGAATCCCTTGATGGAGAGCAATTCCTCCTTTGTTTTTGGAACTATGGAGGCTATTTCCAGCAAAGTGCTCTGATGCATTATGGTGTATGCGGGCACGTTGTCAGCCTTGAAGCGGGCAGTCCTCCATTCCATCAGCTTCTCACGGACTTTGTCATCCACAATGCCGGCTTCACCTTCCTTTCTGACGATTTTCTTCAATTTCTTCTTAGACGCCGGCTTTTTCCTGTCCTCCAGCAGTGCTTCCGTCCTGATTTTGGAATACTCCTCTGTCGAAAAGCCCATGTCAATAATCATATGCATCGTCCTGCATGCAATTTCAAGATTCACTGCCAGTTCTTCTGAAGCATCCTTAATCTTCTTCCGGACTTCCTTG
Source organism: uncultured Bacteroidales bacterium (assembly GCA_910585445.1). Lineage (GTDB taxonomy): Bacteria > Bacteroidota > Bacteroidia > Bacteroidales > UBA932 > Cryptobacteroides. The sequence continues at coordinate 12,115 of CAJUEK010000021.1, forward strand.
TTGTCAATCTCAAGGGACGAGACTCTCGAGCAAAGGTCTGCCATCTCCTCCAGCTCGGTAATGAAATATTTTGCAGCTTTTTCGAGCCTGACTTTAAGATAATCATCGTCCGGACTGGCAGCTGCCTCTATTTTGGAGAGCTGCAGATTGAAAGTCCGTCCAGTCCTCCTGATTTCCTGAAACCTTGCACTTTTATTTTCAAGCACCTGATATTCTGAAGCATACAGCTTATGCAGATGCTCCCGCCATATCTTCATCATCCATCCCCACGACCTGCCTATATCATCAAAGGCAAAAATTTCACGGAGAATGCTGAAACGGTAATCGGTTTCTTCTTTCTCAAGATTATTCTGAAGCTCTTCCTGAGGAGTTGCCGACTCATCAAACAAGGAGACATCAGAATCAGAATATATTGCGGAAGGGCTGATGGGAGAATCCAATGAAATGCCCTCCAATGTGCGGCATCTTGACAAGGCCACATAGACCTGACCGAAAGCAAAGGCTGCACCGGCATCTATGGTGACACGGTCAAAGGTCAAGCCCTGGCTCTTATGAATCGTAATGGCCCATGCAATCCTGAGAGGAAGCTGCCTGAACTGCCCTATTATGTTCTGCTTTATTTCCCCGGACTCTTCATCCAGGGCATATTTTATATTCTGCCACTCGACAGGCTGCACGGATATCAGGTTCCCGTCGGCATCCAATACAGTTACGCTGTCATCAGAATCAAACGATTCCACACGGCCAATCTTGCCATTGTAGAACCTCCCTTCAGAATCGTTACGGATGAACATTACTTGCGAGCCCTTTTTCAGGACAAGCACCTCGTCAGCCGGATAGCTGTTTTCTGGGAAATCCCCCTCAACTTCAGCGGCAAACGAGACTGCCTCCCCGGGCAATGCATCAAGCTTTCGGCTGTTGACATCATCAGCCTGTCTGTTATGGGTCATCAGACGAATCGGCTCTGAGGTGTCATCTGCATTGCTTCCATGGCCACATGCAGCCCCGACCCTTGAATTGAGCTTACGGAGCAGTTCCCCTTCGAGACGGTTTTCCCTTACGGCATTGAGAATGTCCAAGAACTCCAGGTCCTGCTGACGATATACTTTCTCAAACTCGATAGTAATATACTGGAGCCTGCGTAGAGCCTTTGAATGAAAGAAATACGGGGACGGATACACCTGTTCCATATATTGCCTCTCGGATTCCTTCACCACTGGCGAAAGCTGCCGCGCATCACCTATCATCAGAAGCTGAACGCCTCCGAAAGGCTTGTCACTGCGGCGATACCTGCGCAAAGTCATGTCCACAGCATCCAGAAGGTCGGCACGGACCATTGATATCTCGTCTATTATGATAAGATCCAGGGTACGGAGAATCTTGACCCTGTCTTTCCTGAGGCTCCGGTAGCTTTCCGGCATCTGGTACTCCGTCACAAGTTCCTTGACATCCGGAAGATACGGACATAGAGGAAGCAGGAAAAATGAATGTATCGTGGAGCCGCCTGCATTTACTGCCGCGACTCCAGTCGGAGCAAGCACGACAAACCTTTTTGAGGTAGTACGTGTAATATATTTGAGAAATGTGGTCTTTCCCGTTCCCGCCTTTCCTGTCAAGAATATGGACCTTCCGGTAAGCTTGACATACCGTTCAGCCATTTCAAAAATCGAATCCTTCTCCATATCCGCTCAAACCGTTATTATAAACCGGATTCCCTCCCAATGAAAATCCATGATGACATACATAAACGCCAAGCTTGCCTGTAAAGTTTTGCCGGAGTGCCGGCGTATATATGAACATCGGCTCAAATATACGGTTTTGTCATTACAAACAGGAAAAATTCTTACTCTGAAATTCCGGAAAGTCCCCTTGCAACAATGGCGGAGAGCCCGAAACCAAATGCAGCATCACAAGAGGGACGCTATTGCATAGCCTCCGAAAATGAGCCAGATGTAAAGAATGCCTGCAAGCAGAAAAGGTTTTGCCCCGGCCTGCTTGAATTTGTCAAAGCTGGTTTCCGCGCCAAGGGCTGTCATTGCCATTGTCAGCAGGAATGTATCGAAGGCATTTATCGCACCGAGTCCGCCATTGAGAATATCGGAAGGAATGAACGGCATGCTCTGGAGCATGGAATTGATGCCTATCGCAACGAGGAACAGTACCGCGAACCATGGAACCGTAATCTTGCCGCGCCCTGACGGCCTGACATCAGCTTCTTCATTACCGGCACACGCGCCTGCTCCCTCAGCAGTTCCATGTCCGGAAGCCATGCAGGCCTTCCTGCTTCTGCGTGAAAGCACAAGGCTCATGACAACAAGCACAGGTGCAAGCATCATGACACGAATCATCTTGGTGACGGTAGCGGCATCGGCGACATTTCCTCCTGCGGCGTCCATTGCATTTCCGGCTCCGACCACATGCGCGACCTCATGAAGTGTCGAGCCGAGATAGACTGCCACCTGCCTGTCATTCAGCCCGTCAAGAATCCCGCTCCTGTAAAGGACAGGATACAGGAACATTGACAATGTACCGAAAATAACCACGGTAGAAACGGCTACGGCAGTCTTGTGCGGCGGGCATTTCACCACAGGCTCGGCACCGAGCACGGCAGCCGCCCCGCATATTGCGCTTCCCACAGATGTCATCAGAGACGTCTCACCGTCAACCTTCAGCATACGTCCCGCGAGTATTCCTATCAAAAGAGTCCCGCAAACTATCACCAGATCAGCGGCAATGGCAGGAAGCCCAATTTCAGCAACTTGCTGGAATGTAAGGCGGAAGCCGTAAAGCACGACACCCAGGCGCAGAACCTGCTTCGTGCAGAACTGGATGCCAGGAACCCATGTCTGAGGTAACTTGTTGCGGAGGCTGTTTGCATAGAGCATTCCCAGAATGATTCCGACAATCAGCGGGCTGAGCGACAGTTTCCTTACAAATTCAAAATCCGCTATATAGAATGCGGAAAAGGAGAACAGCACTATCAGAAGGATTCCGTGAAGCACATCCGGACGGTTTTCTTTGAATTGAGACATCATAACAAATCAATTTTAAGTTAAGGCCGCACTCACCATGCAAGCAGCGTTCCCGACTCCAATTTCATCCCGCAAATATAGCTAAAGTCGAGAGCAGAGGCAAAGTTTACTTCGATTACGCAAATCGAGCTCGAGAATCATTTGGTTTTTCGCCAAATTTCCAAACAAAACCAAGCCAAATTTCCAAACGATTCTACGGCAAATTTCCAAACATCTTTTAAAAAAACGACAGAGGGTGAGCAACAAGTAAATTTTTGCTCACCCTCATGAAGTTTAACCAATCTTAAGTAATTATTCCTCTATTTCACGGAAAGAAATCGCGAAACCGCCACCGCGGGCCATCTCCATCTTAAGCACGTCAGAAGAAGTAACGTTCTTCCTGTATATCCTGTATGTCTGCGGGTTGGTCTGATAGTCAGTATCCTCAGCATCAGCATAAATCGTAGCCTCATATGTCTTGCCTGCGTCAAGGAATGACATCGGTACATCGAGGGTGCGCCTGTTCTCGTCATTCACTCCGCCGGCGAACCACTGGCCGTTTTTCTTGCCCTGGCGTGCAACCACAACATAATCACCAGGTTCCGCAAGCAGATACTTGCTCTGTATCCAGTCTATGTCAACGTCCTTGATGAACTGGAAGGCGTCCATATAGCGCTCATAGTTCTCAGGAAGGTCGGCAGCCATCTGCAGAGGCGAATACATGGTCATATAAAGGGCAAGCTGGTTGGCTATCGTCGCATTCACCTTGGAATTGTTACGCCCGGAAGTGACTTCAGCCATATCCATCACGAATATGCCAGGCGTAAAGTCCATAGGGCCGCCGTTTAGCCTTGTGAACGGAAGGATGGTCACATGATGAGGCTTGGTGCCGCCGAACGCCTGGTATTCGGTACCGCGGGCGGACTCATTACCGATCAGGTTAGGGTATGTCCTGCAAAGGCCCGTAGGACGCACGGCCTCATGGGCATTCACCATTATCTTGTGCCTTGCAGCCTCAGTGACCGCATACAGATAATGATTCACCATCCACTGGCCGTAATGCGTCTCTCCTCGAGGCAGGATATCACCTACATATCCGCTCTTGACGGCATCATAGCCATATTTGTTCATGAGGTCATACGCCTTCTCCATGTGGCGCTCATAATTGCGGACCGAAGAAGAAGTCTCATGATGCATCATAAGCTTCACGCCCTTTGAATGGGCATAGTCATTCAGCGCCTTGATGTCAAAGTCAGGATAAGGGGTGACAAAATCAAAGACATAATCCTTTGAGCAGTTCGCCCAGTCCTCCCAGCCTTCGTTCCAGCCCTCAACAAGAACCTGGCTGAATCCGTGTGCGGCCGCAAAATCAATATACCTGCGCACCTTGTCATTGTTGGCCGAATGCCTGCCGTTAGGCTTGCTCTTGGAATAATCGGTCTTTCCGAGCTGCACGGAAGCATAGTCGTCCGTATATGCCCACGAGCCCTTTCCGCTTATCATCTCCCACCATACTCCGACATATTTCACCGGATGTATCCATGACACGTCCTCATATGCGCAAGGGTCATTGAGATTCAGCACAAGACGGGACGAAAGCATCTGAGCACCGCTCGTGGCCACCTCTATTGTCCTCCAAGGAGTCTTGCAAGGAGTCTGCATGTATCCTTTCCAGCCCTGGGCGTCAGGAGTAAGGTGAGACGTGAATGTCAATGACGCAGGGTCAAGGTCAAGGTGCATGCAAGGATAATTCACAAGAGCGGCCTCGTGGATATTGATGTACAGGCCGTCATCAGAACGCATCTGGAGCGAAGTCTGCACCGCATTGTCAGACCAGAGAGTCTGCGAGGAGTTTCCGCAGACAGCCTCCTTGTATTTTTTGCTTATTTCCGACAGGCGGCACTCGGTATAATCATATTCCTGAGTGTCATAGTCACCCGGAATCCACCATGCGGTATGGTCACCGGCCAAGGCGAACTGGGTAAGTTCCTCCTTGATGACAAAATAGTTCAGGTTCTTCTGCGCAGGAAACTCATAGCGGAATCCCAGTCCGTCATCATAGAGACGGAAACGTACCGCCATCTTCCTTCCGGTTGAAGTCTGCACAAGATTCACAAGAAGCTCATTGTAATTGTTGCGTATCTGCGCCTCCTCTCCCCATACAGGCTCCCAAGTCTCGTCAAAAGAAGAAGTTTCCGCACTTTCAAGCGCAAATCCGTCATGGAAAGAATTAGACGGAAGGGCATCTTTCTTCCCGATTGCGCCGTCAGGCTCCCATGACAGCTCCGTCGCCTTCAATGTGCCCCGGAATTCAAAACCGAGGTCAGACGGGAGGATAACCTTCTTTTCACCATAACTCAAAGAATACTGTGGAGTTCCGTCTGCGGCAAGCTGAAAAGTCATCTGCATGTTGCCGTCAGGTGAAAGCAGAGTCCGGACATCCGTTGCTGGTCCGGGATGATTTTGTGTCGTGCAGCCGGCCGCGATAACAGCAGCCGACACAGCAATTAACATTTTATTCATATCATTTCAGTGTTATAATTTCCATAGCATGACCTCCAGAACAAAAACGGAGGAGCAAATATACGTAACAGTTGAGAGCAAACAAAAACTTGTTTTAATGTTTGCCGAAGCGCCATCGTATATGTATGCGAAGCATAAATATAATCATTAACGTTTAAACTCCACGACAAGAACAGAATGCGGCTCAGCCACAGTAGTGTCAGACACCTCAACCGCCTCACCTGTCAGCACATTCCGGCCTCCGGACAATCCCTCTGAAATCTCAGAATAATGTGTCCAAGGTATATTCTTAGGCCCGTCCGAATTGTTCACATACACAAATACCACGTCCGTGTCATCATACCGGAAATAACCGTAGGTATTGTCACGAGAGAGGAAATGCACAGTCCTGCCATCATGAATAACCTTCTTTCCCTTCCTCCAGTTAAAGAGGGCCGACACATAACGGTAAAGTTCACCTGCCTGCCCGACAGACACCGGCAGCCCGTCCGTATTTACAGTCTGGGCATCCCTGCCTTCCTTAGTGAACAAGTCGCAGGCATCACCCGGCCATCCTCCCGGAAAATCAACACGCAGACCGCCATGATTACCTATGTCACCAGGATTGGAAGACACGAACATAAGCTCGTCACCCGCGAAAATCTGCGGTATTCCGCGCATGGTGGCCATCAGGGCCATTGCAATCTTCAGGCGGGAAGGGTCCTTGCGCACAATATCACCGATTCTGGCAGTGTCATGATTGCCTGGGAATATCAGCATCTTTGAGAGGTCATGGTACACGAAATCATGTGAAAGTATGTCATAGACCCTTGTCATTCCCTGGCCCCAGCCCGGATTGTCGCAAGGAAGCCCGGCACAGAGCGCATCATAGAGCGGGAAATCCATAATTGACGGAAGACATGAGTCAAAACCGTCCTTATTCGGATTGCCTCCCTGCCAATATGCGAGCTGAGGCACGGATGAAGTCCAGCACTCCCCTACAATGTTCATGTCAGGATATTCATCCAGTATGGCAGCGCACCAGTCCGCGGCAGGCTGCTTCTCATTATAAGGATATGTATCCACACGGAGCCCCTCAAGAGACGCATACTCAATCCACCATACGGCCCACTGCACGAAATAACGCAGGACATACGGATTGTCTAGGTTCATGTCTGCCATAGAAGGCACGAACCAGCCGCTCTCATTGAGGTCAAGATCTATTTTCGAGGCATTCGGGTCCATGTTCGCCGAGAAGCACACATTCGTCCCGGTATATTCAGGGAAAACATGAATCCAGTCTTTGAACGGCAGGTCATCCATCCACCAGTGCTCGGTTCCGCAATGATTAGGCACCATGTCCATAATCACGCCCATACCTCTTTCCGACGCCTTTTCAACGAAAGTGCGGTAAAGGCTGTTGCTTCCGAAGCGCGGATCTATGTGATAATAGTCGGAAGCCGCATAGCCATGATATGAGCCCTCCGGAGCATTGTCCTCAAGAAGTGGAGTGGTCCAGATGTATGTGGTTCCAAGGCCGCCTATATAGTCAAGATGGTCAATCATGCCCTGAATGTCGCCTCCGTGACGTCCGAAAGGCTCGCTGCGGTCCGCCTTTTCATCCATGCAGGCAACGGAGTCATTCCCCGGGTCACCATTCGCAAAACGGTCCGGCATGATGAGATATACCATGTCCGCTGTAGTAAAGCTCTTTCGGGAAGCGGACCCTGCTTCCCTTTGGGCTATCTCATAAGGATATTTGAACGCAGGAGTGTCCCCGCCAGCCGGAGTGAACACCAGATAATAAGTTCCCGGACGGGCATCGGCAGCCACCTTTACATCCACGAAGACATAATTGGGGCTGTCAGCCTTATGCACGGAAGTCACGGAAACTCCTTCAGCCCCCTCTATAGACACATCATATCCTGAGATTCCCGGTCCATGAACCATAATCTGAAGTGGAGTCTTCATGCCAACCCACCACGAAAGCGGTTCCACATGCGCAATCTCATCAGTGGAATCCTTTATTGACGCAGGGTCAAAAGACGGTTGTTGTGCGCAGGATATAGTCCCGGCCGCGACAAGTGCAATAATTATTTTTTTCAGCATAAATCAGAAATTTTTACTCGACATCAACATTGTAGTTCCATGGTTCAGCAAGGCGGACGGATACCGTAACCTTATTGCCGGGCAGTGTGCGTGAGAACACGAACATGTCATTTTCCGTTGAGATGACTTCGAACGCCCCTCCCTTTTCACCTGCCGCAAGGGCCGGATTGTCGTGCCGGAGCTTCACAAGCCATTTGTAGAAATCGGTATATCCGTTATTTTCCCAAGCCGGAATCGGGTCTTTCTCAAAAAACTCAAACCTTTTGTTCCATCCCATTTCCTGTCCGGTATAAATCAGCGGCTGGCCGTTCGGAAGTGTGAATGTAAGCACGGCCATTGCCTTTGCCGCATTTCCCATCCTCTCGAACTCGGTACCGGCCCATGAATTCTCGTCATGGTTTGAAGTGAACATCAGGCGGAAAGCCTCGGAAGGATTCTTTTCCGCGTCCATAGCGACATATTCAGCAAGTTCCTCCGCTCCTTTCTTCCCTTGGGCGATGTCATTCAGAAGATGATGCAGCACCCATGCGTATGAGGCATCGAAAGCATCCTCATGCAGTCCTGGGTCTTCACCTTCCGCAAGCATATAGATTCCGGGATAGTCAGCCCTCAGTCCGGCAATTGTCTCCCTCCAGAACTCCACAGGCACTTCGCAGGCCATGTCGCAGCGGAAACCGTCCACTCCCTTGTCAAGCCAGAACCTCATGGCCTTGTCCTGGGCCTTCCACACGTCCTTGTTGTCATAATTGAGGGCGGCGATGTCAGTCCAGTCATATTCCACCACCGTGTTTCCGAGGCTGTCCCTTTCGTACCAGTCCGCCGGGCATTCATCTATCCATTTTGCATCAGGTGAGGTGTGGTTTGCCACCCAGTCGAGAATGACTTTGAATCCGTCCTTGTGGGCCGCTTTCAGGAAATTTCCGAAATCATCCATGTTCCCGAATTCGGGATTGACAGCGCAATAATCTGAAATCGCATAGTATGACCCGAGCGTTCCCTTGCGCTCCTTGACTCCGATAGGGTATATGGGCATCAGCCAAAGCACATCCACACCGAGTTCCTTAAGACGCGGCAGTTCAGCCTGTGCGGCTGCGAATGTGCCTTCCGGCGTGTACTGGCGTATGTTCATTTCATAAATCACCGCATCATAGGTCCAGTCGGGATGGACGCTTTCCTGTTTCGGCGCGCATGAGAATGCGGCCATTAAAGCTGCTATGCCTGATATTATCCTTTTCATATTCTATTGTTTGGTATGTTAAAAGTTCACCAGCAGTTTATATTCAGCCGCCTTCATGTCCGTGAATGTAATGCTGCCTCCTGTAACCGTATATGTTTCGGAACTGTTGAAATAGTTTCTCCAGTTTCCGCCAGACGGCATGGATACCGTTATGTCGTTGGACTTGGTATCGAAGTTTCCTACCACTACGAATGACTTTGCGCCCGAGCTGCATGTGATGCTCCGTCCGGAAGCCCATGCCGAAGCTCCCACCTTCCATGAGAATGATGCCTCCTCATCAAAAAATTCAGGGTAATCCGAGCGGAATCCGAGCAAGCCGGAGTATGCGTCGTACAGGGCTTTCCGTTCAGGAACCTCAAGATATTCCCAATGAAGAGGCTTCTTGCCGGTACGTCCTCCTTCTTCTATGGAGATATCGTATCCGTACTCTCCGAACTGCCATATCATCTTCGGTCCAGGCACGGTCAGGAAGAACGCCGCATTCAATGCTGCCCTTTTCATTCTGGCCTCGACATTGCCTTTGACACCGCCTGCTCCGTATTCTCCTGATTTGAATGCGCACCTTTCCTCGTCATGACTCTCCATGAATCCCACATATGAGCCGAAAGGCATGCCGTTGGTTCCTGTCCATAGTCCTGAGAAGTCGCTGTCCGCGCTGTATCCCATTGCAGCCTGGCAATATGCATTGTTGAGATTGCGCCACACCTTCATCCCGTCCTGTGCCAAGGCCTTTTCCTCCTTGTCTTCGCAGAAATGTTCGAGAATGACGACGGCGTCAGGGTTTACGGCCTTTATGGTCGCGTTATAGTCTTTCAGTATGTCAATGCGGGACTGGTCATATCTTGCAGCAGTCGCCTCGGTGCTTTGGGTGTTCGTGAATCCTTTGGTGAGGTCGAATCTGAAACCGTCCACCTTATATTCGGTCAGGAGGTACTCGAGATTTCTCTTCACATGCTCCCTTGTGAGCGAAGACTCATGATTCCAGTCGTGGAATACATTGTACGGGTGCGGCGCATCCACATTGAACCACGGATTGACGGAGGAAGTCTTGCCGGCTGAAGCGTCCCAGTAAAGTTTTGCCATCGGATGTGCACCTGTAGCCTGGTTATAGACCACATCCAAAAGCACCGCAATGCCTTGCCTGTGGCATTCGTCAATGAATTCCTTGTACATCTTCCTGGTGCCGTAGGCCTTGTCCATCGCGAAGTATGAATTAGGATTGTAGCCCCAGCTGTCGTTACCGTCGAATTCCTGCACAGGCATCAGTTCTATCGCATTGACGCCAAGTTCCGTGAAATACCCGTCCCTAAGCTTCTCCATTGCCCCGTTGATGTCTCCGGTCGCCGAGAAGTCGCGGAAAAGCAGTTCATAGATTATGAGGTCATTCTTGTCCTCTATCTTATAGTCAGCAATGCTCCAGCTGTATGTCTCACGATTTATCTTGAAGGCTGAGACATTGCCGTTGGTCTGGGCAGGATATTCCCTTAAGCCCGGATATGTGGATGATGAAATCCATTTGTCGTCACTGGAATAGATTATTTCTGAATAAGGGTCACTCAGCCTTTTAGCGCTTCCGTCCTTATTGCCAAGGTAATATTGGAACATGTATTCCTTGTCTGGGTCAATGTCCTCTAAAGTGTACCACCAGCATCCGGATGCATTGTCTCTTTTCATTATTGAGCCGGCACCACGCTTCCAGCCATTGAATTCTCCGATAAGCCATGCATAGTCATGATGGTCACCATTGATGTCCTTGTCATAAAACACGAAAGTCACGGAATTGTCATGACAATTTATGCCATGGAGCATTCCTGCCGGCACAGGTTCTTCTACCACGGTGCCTGTTTCGAATGTGTATTTATTGTCCGTTACTGCAAAGAAAGTGTCATTGCTTACTCCCTTTTTGGTCCCGTCTGCACTCCTTGCGATTATACCGATGCTGCTTACGGAAATCTCTCCTGAATCAAACCATTCCCGGATGCTCGGTTCCAGAGCCAATGCCCATACGTTGTCGTCGGCGGCCTGCATCCTGCATTTGTCTATATTCTCGTCCCAGTCGGCGGGCACGCAGTTCCATGTGTCTCCGTCCACTATCCCTATGTGGGCATAGACATCTCCGGCATGTCCGTATAGCGGGGATGTCTTGGAAGCCTTGAAGTAGATTGTAGCGGGCTTGTCGGCGTCCATCTCCGCAGGCGTATGGCTGAATCCTTCCGGTATGTCCAAGAGCCCTTTCTGAATAACATCCACAGTTACCGGCTTGCTTCCATCGACCGTTATTGTAAGGACTGTGCTCCGTTCTGTGCTTTCAACGTTTTTTGCGACGGTCACGGTTACCGGAACAGATGCCGCACTCCCGGAAATCCTGTCAACGGTACACCAGGATGCGTCTTCAGGTTTGGTTATAGTCCAGACACTGCCTGTGCTGTTCTTTATGTTCAATATTTCATAACCACCAGCCGAGTAGAATGTAAGTATATCATTATTCACACCCAATGCACCACTTACCGGTGTCTCGTCAATTTCCTTGCATGACAATGCGAAGAAAAACAATAATAACAGATAAAGGATTCGCTTCATAGATGATTGTGTAAATGGCAATCTGCGGACCTGTCAGAGTCTGCAGATTATAAAACAAGAGTGGACGGCTTGTTACGGCCGTTCACTCTTCATGAAGTTTATCAAAGTCCCGAAGGCTTCTGGCCGACAGGCATTATGCAGAATTTGTCCAATGAAGAAGCCAGACAGACATCATAAGTGCCGTCAGCGGCAACTTTAATGTTGCCCGAGCCTTTGACTGCCGGATATTCCTTACCTGCTTCAACGATTGTCCCGTCCGCGACGGTCTTTTCATTGCCCCACACGCCGTTTGCCCTGAATTTGAATTCATCGGCGGTAGTCAGCGCCACAGATTTCGCCACTAACCAGTCTCCGTCCGCCTCAAGAACAATGTCGGCTCCATCCGCCCAGCCGGTGATTGTACCGACAAGTCCCCAGACATCCTCAGCCGGAACTTCCGGCTTTTCAGGCTGCGCTCCAGGGTCAGTCGCCTGATAGTCGTCAGCACTGAACTTGAATGTCATGTCATCAGGATTGTTCATATTGACATAGACACGGTAGTTTCCTGCAGGGACAGATATGTTGCCGCTGCCGTCAAGCTTGCCCTCCATCGCGATGTCGGACTGTGATGTACCGAAGCTGCTGTCCCATCCCTGGTCAAGGCGGAATTTCAATCCTCCGTCAGCCGGTATTTCCACATCGGCAAAGAACCTCTGGCTCTCATTGTCGTAATACATGAGGACGTCTCCGCCCCAGCCGTTGAAGTCGCCGATTACTCCGATGTAATCGAATGAAAGAGTTTTGGTAAGGACAAGTGTTGACTTGTCGAATGAGAACCTGTAGAAACGCTTGGCGTATGCGCTTATATTGCCTGAGCCTCCGTCGTCAATCAGTTGGATTGCAGCAGCTTCGGCTTCAGGAGCCGGTGCACCGTTGTCTATGCCCCAGTTTCCGTTGTTCCAGTCTTTCGCACCTGTGACTTTAAAGCCATTCTTGCCTTTCCACATGAAATCCACCATACCTGTGTATGTCACATCGGTTTCAGCATAGTCAAACAACCTCAGCGCATTGTCGTGACTCCAGCTGCAATAGTCTCCGATGACATAGATTGCCGGATAGACAGGCTCGGAATCCGTGCATGTAACGTTGACAGGTATAGCGTTGGAGTAGTATTTCGGATATGTGCTTCCGATGGTTGCGCTTATGTGGAAATGCACATCCGTCGCCACGCCGGCAACAAGTCCGAGTCCGCCTTTGTCCGCTGCCTTTGTCAAGGCTGTGTTCAAGGTCTGGTACGTTGTCAGATATGATGTTTCAGCTATACCTGAGAACAACACGACTTTGTCCTGTCCGCCCACTGATGCCTCTACGGAATAGTTGACCTGAGTCGGAACTCCGAAGTCGGCCGCATCCCAATTGAATGTCAGCTCCGTGTTGAGGTTTTCTCCGGACAGTTCTATTTGTGCCGGAAGTTTTGAGAGAACGGGAGCGATTATCATGTCCGAATCCGGAGCGTAGGCCTGAGCCTTTTCCAGTTCTTCACAGCCGGACAGCAATACGGCAGCTCCAGCTATTCCTAATATATATCTGGTAAGTTTCATTTTCATTGTTTTAAATTATTGCTTGTCTGGATTTGTCCCGCTTACAGGATATCCCGGGTTCTGCACCAGTTTGGTATTCGATGCAAGCTCTGTCAAAGGAATGGCAAAAATTGACATGTAGCCATTGAATTCCTGTCCGGCATAACTGCCTCCCTTGTATGCCCACAGATACTCAGGACCGACATATTTCCCGAAACGGATGAGGTCTGTACGGCGGTGTCCTTCCCACATCAGCTCCCTCGCGCGCTCTTTGAGAATGAAATCACCGTTGATGGTGGCAGGAGCAGCTACCCCCGCTCTGGCGGCAAGTTCTTTGAGCTTGTCAAGCGCAAGGGCATTGGATGCGTCATTCAGACGCCAGCATGCCTCGGCATAGATGAGATGTATCTCTCCAAGACGGATAAGAGGGAAATCGACATCGCTGTAAGCCTTGGTCTTGGCTGTCTCCACCCACTCTTCCGCAGTCTTGTCGTGAGGGGTATTGTTGAATTTAAGACATGTCCAGCCATTTTTGAACACATAGAGCGCATCTTTCATTGTCTCTTTTCTGCCTTTGATATAGAAAAGTTCCCCGCGTTTGTCATCGACGGTGTACTCTCCTGTCTCGTAGTCCTGGCCTGAAATGTTGTAGATTGTTTCAAGTGATTCGAACGGCACGCGGATACCGGCCCATCCGTTATTGACTCCGTTGAGGTTGTTGAACAGGTCACCTGATGTCAGGTCATCCGCAGCTACAGCCGCGAGGGTAAGGTATGAAGTTCCTCCGTATGACTGGGTCTTTTCTGCATTATAGTCAACGGAGAACAGGAACTCATTGCGTGCATTGATGTTCTCTCCGTTGTCTCCCCTGAACAGGTCAGGATATTTTGGGCAGATTGAATATCCGAGCTTGTATATCTCCTCGCAAGCGGCTTTTGCTTCGCTCCACATAGGCGAGCCGGCGTAAACTTCAGCATTCAGATAAAGACGTGCAAGAAGTCCGTATGCCGAGCCTTTGTCTGCGCGCGGATAGTTTGAACGAACTTCAGGGAGAGAGTTGATGATGCCGTTAAGCTCGCTTACGCAGAAATTGAACACATCCTTGCGCGGGGCCTGTTCCGGAAGGAAACCTCCTCCGATAGGAGAATCTTCTGTTGTGAACGGAACTGCTCCGAACACATCCATCGCCATCCAATAGAAGTAGGCGCGCAGAAAGCGTGCCTCTGCACGGAAACTCTCGATTTTTTGGGCGAGTTCATTGCTTACACCACGGTCCGAAAGCTTGTCCGGAGTTGTCTGGCGCAGATATTCGTTGACAAACGAGATACCGAGGATAGTCCTGGCATACACCGCATATGTGGCATCATTCTGCTGTTCCGTCCAAGTGTTTGTGTTAAGTGCGCGGACCCATGCATCATTTTCCCATGCGCATTTTGCGAAATCGGTCGTGCATTCCTGAACAGACCAGAATGCCCTCACCAGCTCTGATGCTCCGCCGTCACTTACGACCAAGTCGCTTGTGTTTACGAAATTATAGTACAATTTTGCAAGTCCCTGCACATATCCTGCCTCATCGGCACCATATGCCGTTTCAGGTGTAGTGTCGGACGGATTGAGAGGAAGGACGTCAAGGTCATTGATGCAGGATGACAATGATGTCGCCGAAACTATTATCGTCAATATTGTTTTTAGTGTTCTTTTCATAATGAATCCTGATTAGAAGCTGAAATTCAGACGGAATGAATATGTACGCGGACGTGGCCATATTGTGCCATCGATACCGGTTGAACTAGTGCATTCAGGGTCCATGCCGCTGTACTTGGTCAGTACAAATACGTTCTGTACGCAGAATGCAAGACGCATGTTGCAATTGAAATTGCCGAGCTTGCGGAATGTGTATCCGAGATTCACGTCGTCAAGACGGAAGAATGACGCATTCTCAAGGAACATGTCGGAATACCACTGTTCTCCGCTGTTTGCTTTTGTGAATCCTGTCTTCTTTACGGTTTTTGCAAAGTTCGGCAAGTTTCCGGCGTTGACATCAAGGTTGGATGTCGAGTTGGCTGAAGCAAAGTCGTTGAATATCCAGTAACCTGCGTTTCCATGGCCGTTGAGGCTGAAATCCCAGTCCTTGTATGACAGCCTCAGGTTGAGACCGTAATAGAAATCCGGTATCGGGCTTTTGCCTGTCATGTACCTGTCGGCATCGGTTATCTTTCCGTCTCCGTTCCTATCCACGAGAGCGTTCTGTATAGGCTTGCCGTCAGCATCATAAACCTGCTGGAAGGTATAATAGCTGAAAGGCGCGTATCCTACCTGATGACGGGAAAGCTTGGAACCCGTACCCCTGTTGATGTCTCCCACTTCAATATAGTAGTTTTCATTGTCGGTATTGTTCAGCTTTGTGAACTTGGTATCCTGGAAAGTACCGTTGAAACCTATTGAGAGGTTCCAGTCTTTTGTCTGTACAGGTATTGCATTGATGGAGAACTCTATACCCTTGTTTTCCATAGAACCGATGTTGGTAAGTATGCTGTTGCCGAAGTTTGCTCCCATAGGGGTAAGCACCTCGTTCAGCAGATCTTTGGTCTGGCGGATGTATGCGTCCACGCTACCGGTAATCCTGTCTTTGAGGAAGCCGAAGTCCACTCCGACATTATAAGTTGTAGTGGTCTCCCATTTGATGGAAGGGTCATATTTGGTCGGAGTATAGTAGAATGAATATCCTGCATTACCCATATTGTACTGGTGATATACATCTGTTGACAGATTGTATATAGGAAGATATCCGTAGCAGCTTGGGATTTCCTGCTGGCCGGTCTGACCTGCACTGAGACGCAGTTTTAGGGCAGATACCGCCTTTGAACCTTTCAGGAAGCCTTCTTCAGCGATGTTCCATGCGAATGCTCCGGAAGGGAACAGGCCCCAGCGGTTTGATTTGGCGAAACGTGACGAACCGTCATCACGCAGAGTGAATGTGAAAAGATAACGGGAATCAATTGAATAGTTGATACGTCCGTAGAATGAAATAAGGTAGTTTTCCCATTTGTTCCAAGGATACCTTGAATCTTCGCCTTTCTGCTCATTGGTCACATTAAAATAGGTGACACTGTGGTCAGCATTGTAGAAATGCTGCCATGAGTATCCGGCCATCACGTCAAGATGATGGATTCCCCATTTCTCGTTGTAATTCGCATATGCTTCGAACACAGTGTTGTGGCGAAGATTGTAGCCTTCCGTATGCTGGCCGATACCCCTGTTTTCAGTGTCAGACCAAGCCTGGAATGAATTTGGCCTGACACCGCTGTAGCTGTTGGATTCGGACATGTCTATGCCAGCGCTCACATTGAAGCGGAGGGCTTCCAGGCCATGAACTTTGTAGTCAACCGCCATACGTCCCACGAGACGGTATGTGTCCGCATTGCTGACATTGTCATATAGCTGCGACAGAGGTCCCACACCGAGAAGCGTATTCGGGGTAAACTCCTCGCCACGTCCTGAACCGTAGTTCCAGTATCCGTTTGTGGTGGAGTAGTCAATAGTTCCGTCTTCATTTCTCCAGTAAGGGTCCTGGGTCGGATTGAAGAAAGCCGCGTTTCCGACAGTACCTCCGTCGGCATAGTTGGAGTGTGCATATACTCCTTTCGCGTTCAAGTCTATGCTCAAGTGCTTGTCCAGGAAGTTCGGGGAGAGATTCAAGTCGATTGTTCCCCTGTCGTATGATGAAGTCTTCAGTGTACCCTGCTGTCCGGTATATCCGATTGAAGCACGGTAAGGCATGCGCTCTTTCACGTTGCCTGAAACGCTGACATTGTGGTCATGCGAGATGGCAGTGCGGAAGATAAGGTCCTGCCAGTCAGTATCCACATCGCCCATAAGTCCTGCGACATAGTCGCCCTGGGTGGTTCCAGGAAGGAATGTATCGGCCACATACTCACGGAACTCCCCTGGGCTCATTGTCTGGACTTTCCTGGAGTTCTGCTGTACGCTGACACTTCCGTTGTAGGAAACGGTAGGTCTGCTGGTAAGTCCTCTCTTTGTAGTGATTATTATGACACCATTGGATGCGCGCGAGCCGTAGATTGCCGCAGAAGATGCGTCCTTGAGCACGGTGAAAGAATCGATGTCGTTAGGGTTGAGCATATCAAGAGGGTTGGACATTCCCTGACCTCCGTTGTCTGCGATAGGAACACCGTCAATCACGATGAGAGGGTTGTTGGAGGCGTTGAGGGAAGCGGCACCGCGGATACGGATTGTAGAGCCTGAGCCCGGACCTCCGTCTCCTGGGATTATATGGAGTCCCGGAATCTTTCCCTTGAGCATGTCCTGGGTTGAGACTACTGCTCCGCGGCTGAGTTCATCGCTCTTGATGGCGACGATTGAGCCTGTCATGTCCTCCTTTTTCACGGTACCGTATCCGATTACCACGACATCGTCAAGAAACAGTGCATCTTCGTCCAAGGTCAGTCTTTGCGGAACCTGGGACGCCTTGAAAGTCTGTGTCTTGTATCCGATGCAGCTGATTTCCACGATGGCTTCCGCACCTGACACGCTAAATTTATATTCTCCGTCAAGACCAGTGGAAGTTCCGTTGGAGGTGCCCTGCTCGACGACGGTCGCGCCGACTATGGGACCCACCTGGTCTAAAACGAATCCTTTGACCTCATATCCGCTTTGTGCGGACACGGGGGGGCAATAAAGCTAAACAGCAATATACCCGATAGAATGGCCATTATTCTGTTCATAAAGAATTGTGTTTGGTTAGTATATAGTTTCATTTTTTAATCATTTTCCCGCTCCTGTCCTTTATAAGGCCGACGGCCAATGCTCCGCAAAGCATCAGGACTCCCGCGATAAGGAACATGCTCACCTGGCTTCCTCCCACAGCCTTGAGCAGCAGGCCTCCGCATGAGGCTGCCACAATCTGAGGCAGGCAGATGGTACCGTTGAACAGGCCGAGATAAGTTCCTATATGGTCTCCCGAAAGGGAATTGGTAAGCAAGGTGAACGGAACCGCAAGCATAGCCGCCCATGCCACTCCTATAAGAAGGAAGGAAACAAACAGCATGTACTGGTCATGTATGAAGAATACTGATGCGAACCCGAGCGCCCCGGCCAGAAGGCTGACCGAATATGCGGTCTTGAGGGAACGGAACTTCGGAATCACCAAGGCCCAGAGCACCGAGCCGACTGCCTGCACGGCGAAAAGTACGCCCACCCAGTTTCCGGCAGCCTGATACCCGTCAGATGCGGCATCAGATGTATGCCATACGGTATCGGCTATCGCGCCGTTCGTATATGTCCACATATACATGAACGAGGCCCAGCAGAAGAATTGCACAAGACCTGTCGTCCAGAATGTTCCTGGAGCATTCTTCAGAAGGACAAGCCAATTGCCGGACTCATGCTGTTCCGGAGCGGCAGAGATGCCGTGGAACTCAGCATATTCCTTCGGAGGCATTTCCTTCACCTTGAATGTCGTGAAAAGCACGCACAGGATAAGGATTGCAGCCCCCACATAGAAAGAATATACAACTGTATTCGGAATCTGCCCGTCAGGAGCAGTGTTTGAGATGCCTATCCATGCGAAGACAAACGGGAAAAGATATTCGGCAAGGCTTCCGGCATTGCACAGGAAGCTCTGGATGGAATATGCCTTGCCTTTCTGCTCCTCATTCACCATGTCACCGACGAGCATCTTGAAAGGCTGCATCGCCATGTTTATGGAAGTGTCCAAAACCATAAGTGCCACAAGTCCGAATATCATCGCTCCGGAAAGCGTCAGGCTGAAGCTTCCGGCATTGGGCAGAAGGCACATTACTATTATGGAAATCAGCGAGCCGAGGAAGAGGTAAGGTATGCGTCTTCCCAAACGGCACCATGTCCTGTCACTGAACGAGCCGACAAGCGGCTGGACTATCATGCCCATCAGTGGAGGAAGAATCCAGAAATAGCTCAAGTCATGCGGATCCGCGCCGAGTGTGGCGAAGATACGGCTGATATTGGCGCTCTGAAGCGAATATGCGATTTGTACTCCGAAAAATCCGAAGCTTATGTTCCACAATTGCCGGAAACTCAGATTGGCTTTTTGCATTGCGGTTATTGCAGGTTATGTTAGTTATGTGGTGTCAGCAAGGGGCGGCAGGGCCATGCCTGCAACTGCCTTGTCTTGCGAAAATAGACATTATTTGAATAAGTGCGCACGGCATAGGGACGAATGGTCTGAAGAAAAGGATGAACGGCGTATTTTTCATGATGAAAATAAAGCAACAATTGCAATATCGGAGCAAAATTCCTAACTTCGGACTTCAATCGGACGGCTTCCGGCTTACCGCCTTGACAAGCCCGGCTGTCCAGGAACCGGATACGAGCCATGAAAAACATCAGTACAGGCATAATCATACATCTTTTCGCGCTGCTGCATGCAGCCGTGGCGCTTCTGTGCAGGCTGGCAGGCGTCGAGGACGAGCTGCTCCTTACCATCCTGACGATGACCATGACTCTCATCATATGCCTCAAGAAAGGGCTGAACATCGAGTTCACTGCCGCGGGAGTCATAGCCGTGAACATACTCGGATACATAATGGGTAACGTGATTGCCGACATTTTCGGCATGGCAATAAGTTCGCAATACGCGTCCCATGCAATGTCCACCGCCATAACGACAGAAGTCCTGGGGTGGAGCATAGCGGCCGTAACCATGCTGTTCCGCCACGGGAACGATGAAAGCCGGGCCAAATCCTTGGACTCGCCTTATATGAAATGGATAATACTTGCCATGGGAGGCATATTCATCCTGAGGCTCGGCATCGTGTTCCTGTTTTCCAAGGGCCCGTTTGCGGCAACAGACCTTATCGGAGCATCATCCAGAATATTCTCCAACACCGTCGGCCTCATTATACTAATCTGCATAAACATACTTTATATAAGGTTTATAAGGCACCGTTTCAGGCATATGCCTTTGTGGGCAAAAGCCGTCCTGTTCACAATATTCATGGCTTTCGCAGGACTCATCGAGACATTGCTCGTAAGCCTGGGACTGCCTTTCAACCTCAGGTCGGGATTCGGAGAAGATTTCCCCGTGCTGTTCATTACGTCCATGCTGGCGCAGATTACTGTCTATTGCATCGTCTTCATGACAGACTATGCCCTTACTGCACGTTCGGAAATGCAGGCTGCCAAAGGCAAGGCAAACATGGCGCAATACAGATATGTCAAGCTTAAGCACCAGGTCAATCCGCACTTCCTGTTCAATTCCCTGAACATTCTCGACTGCCTCGTCTGCGAGCAAAAGACAGAGCAGGCAAGCACCTATATCCACAAATTGGCAGGAATCTACAGGTATATGCTGAAGAGTGAGGAAGAGGAAGCCGTCCCGCTGAGGGAGGAGCTTGTGTTCGTGGGACTTTATGTGGACCTTCTCAAAGTGAGGTTTCCGGAAGGCTTCGATGTGAAAGTGAACGTACCGCCGGAACTGCTCGGCAGGGCCGTGCTCCCATGCTCAATCCAGCTGCTGATTGAAAACGCAATCAAGCACAACGCGGTCAACTCCTCAGGCAATCCCCTCAGAATAGAAATCCATGCAGAAGGAGATACCGTGCGGGTGACCAACAACATAGTTCCGAAAGTGACCACGAGCCCGTCAACCGGACTCGGACTCAAATACATAAGACAGCTGTATCTCGACCTTTCAGGAAAAACGGTGGAAATCGAACATGGACAGCAAGAATACCATGTCGTCCTCCCGCTCCTTTAGAAGGCAGGGCTACTGCAAGATACCCAAGTGACACGTCAAAAAACGATAATCATGAATGTACTGATTGTAGAAGATGAAATCATGGCCCAGAAAAGTCTGGCGCGACTGCTGACACGTCATTTTCCTGACATAAGCATAGCAGGATGCACAGATTCCGTAAAAAGCACGATAGCATGGCTCTCAGCTCCGGGCAACAATGCCGACATAATATTCATGGACGTGGAGCTGTCTGACGGTGAATGCTTCGAGATTTTCCGACAGGCGGAAGTAAAAGCTAAAGTCATAATGACTACGGCATATGACAGCTATGCGCTCAAGGCTTTCGAGACCGGCTCGGTTGACTACCTCCTGAAGCCCATTGACCCGCTGGCACTCAAAAGAGCCGTCGCACGGTGCCGCATGAGCGGAGGGCAGATTGACGTTGACTCACTGATGAAGGCTGTCAAGAACGACGGACATGCCAAAGAGTACCGCGAAAGATATATAATCAGGCTGAATGACCGCATAATCCCCCTGTCCGTCTCAAACATAGCATACATCTACTCAGAGGAAAAGAACAACTACCTCGTGACATCCGATGAGCAGAGATACATACTTGACTCTTCGCTTGACGTGATAAGCGAAGAACTTGACCCGAGGCTGTTCTTCCGCATCTCACGAGGATGCATAATCTCCATGAAAGCCATAACCAGCATAATAAAGCAGGCAGGAGGCAGATTGAGGATAATCCCGACTCCTTCCGTCTCATTCGAAATGACCGTAAGCCGCTCCCGCGTCGAGGACTTCCTCATCTGGCTGGAAAAATGATAAACCGGGAGCGGCAACACGTGCCGTTCCCTAAACCTTTTTTTAAAAATCTTGCAACCAGCCTGATTGTCCGCCGGCTGAATCAGAAGAATCACTCGGCAGATTTACGCATGCCTTCCACCTGCTCCAGGTCAAGCCCGGTAGCGTCAGAAATATCTGACACCGGCATTCCCATTTCGAGCAGTTTGAGGGCTATCTGCATTTTGGCCTCCATAGCCCCTTTGGCCATCCCTTCTTCCATTCCCTCAGCACGTCCATCTTCTCTGGCGCATTCCTTTATCGCCC
>CAJUEK010000022.1 GCA_910585445.1 uncultured Bacteroidales bacterium
GGGCTCATGTTTAACTCTGTTTTACAGTAGTTCAACTACTGATTGGAATTATTAACTAAACTTTTTAATGTTTCTTTTGCTCTTTCTGGAACAAGACTTAATTCTCGCGACCAATTATCTCTCATGTTGATTACCTTCCCATTAGAATCCGACAAATACATAATACCTAATGACGCGTACTTGCCATTATTAATCTTAAGAATAAGAACACCGCATTTATATGATTTCCCATTCATAGAAACGGTCTCCTGGTACGAGTCATAAAAAGTCAGGCTTGACCAGTTCACACGATGCCTGTCTCCGGAACTTTTGATGGATTTCCATACGTTGTATGGAATATCGTCGCTAACTTCGCTCATCCATAATCGACCGAATGACAATGGTATTTGATTGTAATTAAATTCTTTTATGGAATTTAATATAGCTCGCTCTGTTATCGTTTCAGAGGCATATCCACGGCAACCCAACAGCAGTAATACATCTGAAATAATTATTCTAAGTCTTGTATATAACAAGTGACTATCTTTCATTTGTTTATTGTTGTTGAAATTAATTTTACTCTGATATTCTATAATCAAAGTCTAAGTTAGGAAATGTTGTAGTTATCATGGTTGGGTATGTTGAGCCAACGAAATATCTGATCTTGATGTTTCGTTATTATTACTTTTACTCTCAAAAGTGTTATTTGTGTTTTGCAATACGGGCACTCTTTACCTTGATAATAATGACCTTTTGAACAATGCTTGAAAGTATATTCGTCCATATCATATCTGTGTGTTGTAGTAATTATAAAAACTCACCGGTAAAAATACGTTATTCATGCGTCTGTCAACGGCAAAACGGAATAATGGAGCAATGTCGCACGGCCTGAATCCCGCTATTCCGCAGCCGATTTCTGTAACCAGAAATATAAGGTGTGGATTATTCCATGCAAATATCAGGAATTCGTCCACATACGGTCTTATAGCTGTGATTCCGCCGTGCATAGTCGGAATGGCATAAGTTTGTCCGTAGAAGCCGCTGCCTTCTCCCCAGACAGCGCCGAATTTCTGGAAGGCCAACCTTGCGGCACCGTTGCAGTGCCGCCCCTCCAGGTTGCTTCCAAAGACAAAAACTTCATTATGTGCCAATTCCGTTATCCAAGCGGATGATATGCGCATTGCATTCATAATTTGAAAATATGGTTCTTATCACTCTTGCCTCTGTATAGTCAAGCAAGTTTACCTCTGTTCTCTACTTAGCCGTTTATTCTAATAAGTGAGTCCCATGTTATTGATGATGTGTATTGCGCCTGGATGCCCGAGCTTTGCCGCTTGCTGGTATTCACTTATCATCTTGCTTTCCTGATTCAAGTTTGCATAACAATCTCCTATTGCGGCATGGCATAATGCTTCACACATTTTCCAAGCCTCACAATTAGGAATCACTATCTGGATTTCAGTAAAATAGTCAAGACATTCAGCCCATTTACATTCTTCTGCATAACAAAAATAAATCTGTTCCAGGGCAGATAATACGGGTATTTTATATCCGGAAGCAATATTTAATTGTATGTTGAGATTATTATATCGCTTTGCCAATCCTATTTGACCAACATTTTTATAATACTCAGCCAATACTTCATAAATATTCGTCATTATATTCCGATAACTCACATCATCTGCTGTCCCATAGCACTCATAGTATTTTTGTGAAATGGTATTCGCGTTAATGAGATTTAGTGCTTTTGTGTAATATTTAGCCGCATTACTATTATCATTGAGATAAATATATACCTGCCCTAACATATACAGCGGTACAAAATTATCAGGTGCTATACTCACTGCATTTTTTAGCTGGGAAACAGCTTCGTCTGGCCTTTGATTATCCATGGCTACCTCCGCCTCGGATATAAAAAATCTTAAATGAGTGTTATCTGTTTGTGCGTATGAGACTATATGCAGCAAAATTGCAAACAAATAAATAGAGACTGCTCTTTTTATCATAATTTTTATGTGTCTTATTTCAGTTTGGCTTGTTTTGTGGTTTCGAGTGTTTTTGTCTATCAAAAATTACTGAATAAAAGTAATTACTACCTCTCCCAATCCGATAATATCTCCGCTTCTCAATACAGCACGTTCTGCAAATTGCCCATTTACAATTACTTTATTTGTGCTGTGCTTGTCTATAATCTCGAAGCTGCTTCCGTTGAACACAATCTCTGCATGATGCCTCGAGACTTTATTGTCGCTTAATGTCAAATCGTTATCTTGCTCCCTGCCTATAAGTGTTTTCGGTTTACATACCTCATAAGTGAATGTGTCTGTACCTACACGGTATTTCAGGCGGGGAAATATATTTTTAACCTCCATCAGACGACGTAACCGTTCATCTTCAGCTTGCATTTTCAGTCCTTCCCGTTCTTCCCGCGCTTTGTTTTCCAAACCACGTCGGTACCTCTCTGCGGCTTCTTGGTCTTGAATACGTCGCTGTTCCAAATCAGCCAACTCTCTACGGTGCTCTGCCGTATTCTTTTGGGTTTTACGGACAAGCCAAATAATACCGGCAATCAATGAAATTAATAGTATTGCAGACAATGCAGCCCACCATGGGTTTGCTGCTATCCAAGTACCGGCTGTATGTGGCGGAGGCAATAATTGTTCTTGTATCTCAACGCCGCCGACAGATAATGCAATCATGCGCGCTTCTGTACCACGTTTGGCCTTGGCTGTAAAAGAAACCTTATAATCATGTCCTTTATATCTTTTGCGAATCTGAGGATAGAGATTTATCAATGCAGTCTCCGCTGTAGTGACATCCATATAAGAGTTGAAAGTTCCGAAAGTGCTTCTTGCAAAACCCTCCGACTCGGGAGCTACTCCTGAGCGATAATAATACTGGAATATATAAACAGGGATATGCAGTTGCTGTGCTTTTAACAAGACTTGAGCCTCTGAATCTGAGCCGGAACTCTTCATCGGATATCCGGAGGTAAAGACTATAATTGCTTTTGCATCTTTTATTGGGGCCAAAAGTTCCAAACCCTCACGAATTGCCGTGTACATGTCGGAACGATTCGGGTATTCCGTATAATGCTCAGTACTATGTCTGTAACTCTCTATTGAAGATACGGCGTGAGATTTGTCGTCCGTGAATCCGTTTGTAATATCAATGAGAGCTGACGGAGTGTTCTTGCGTCTATTAAAGGCTGAAACTGCGAACTTATCCGTTGCCGGAATATCTGTACGGCTGAAAAATCCAGATAATACATTTTGTATGAAATTAAATTGTCCGTATCCGTTATGAGCCATGTCTTCCCATAAAATGAGAGTTGTTTGAGGCAAATTATTGATGACCTCGGGCAATGTCTCAACATTGAATTCCGTATTTCTTCCGGCTTCTTTAAGATACCAAAAGTCCGATTTATCCAGTACGTCTGGATTGTCATTATGATATATAAGCGAGACTTCAGGATAATTCCTTACGTCAAATCCATTCTCTATTTTTCCCGTTTGTTGTGCAAATAGGTCTGCTGCCAAAAATAATGACAACAAACCTATCCATATTTTTATATGACGTTTCATCGTGAAGCAATTATAGTGATGTCCGGAATTTGAAAATCGTATTTCCCATACGGATAATGTCACCGTCTTTCAGATAGCGGGGCTCAAGTTCTATATCCTCCTCATTTACAAATGTCCCGTGTGAGGACTGGCTGTCTGTCAATGAATATTTGTTGGCACGGAAAAGCAGTACGGCGTGTTTTCCTGACATACGGCCATCATTGACGGTAATATTGCAATCAACATCGCGTCCAATGATATTCCGTCCTTCATATAATTTATAGTCCACACCAAGCTCATCAAAAGAGTAGGTTACGAGCCAACCTACTAATTTTCGGCCATATCGAGGCTCCTTTTTGGGGCCGGACTGCATGTCCGTCTCTTGAGTTGCCGTTTCTTCATCGCCAAAGATAGTACGGCTATTATAACCGGCTGTCGGTTTTTGCTTTCCTCCAACAACGGTTTCCTGACTATCAATTACAGTTGTTTTTGTCCCTCCCATAGTGCTGCGGTTGCCGTATGGATTAAAGGGTTCTGTTGGATTGCCGTTCCCTCCAATAAATACCTCTGTTTTTAAAGATGCCGCATTTCCTGCTTGATTTCCAGTCTTGCAATAAGGACAGCTTATGCCTTGATAATAATGTCCATTGGGACATTGTTTGAATTCTCCATGCATAATATTTATTGTTAGTTTCTTAATATTTCGATAAATGCTAATATCAAAAGATATTTTATCACCTCTCGGCAAGAGGTGATGGCCGTGTATTATTTGCTTGTAAATTAGGAGGATACAATGTGGCGGAATTGGCTTTTTACAACAATGGAGGGTGAGGTATTAAACATTGTGAATCTTTCACCACAATTGTAGCCTATAATTTTGCAATTGATTGCGATAATTTTTATACCTTTGCATTCATAACATCCTCTCTTGCCGAGAGGTATCTCAAATTCCTAACGGTAAAATCCTTATAAATCTTTTAGAATCAGGTTGTTGGCGCGGTCAATTATTGACGTGTTGAGCGAGGCGAGATAAATCTTTGTTGTCGTCTCGGAATCGTGTCCCATTCCTTCTGAAATAACTGAAATAGGGATGTTTTTTGATTTTGCAGCACTGGCCCACGAATGACGGGCAACATACATGGTGAGCGGAACATCGATTTTTGCAAGTTTCGCTATTGTTTTCAATGTCTTGTTGATTTGTTGTAATGCGCTCCGATACTGATTACGGCTATTGTCGAAAGGTTCTCGAAGTATCGGCAGCAGATATGGACTTTCACTTGATATTGAACGATATGTCTTATTCCTTTCATATTTCTCAACTATCTCCTGCATACATGGTTCCCATTTAATGGAAAGTTGTTGTCCGGTCTTTCGGCGTCTATAGAACAGAACTTTATTTTTAAGATCTGTTTTGCGTAAATATGCCATATCAATGAAAGACATTCCACGGGTATAGAAAGAGAACAAAAACATGTCACGGGCGAAATCCAAGACAGGCTGAAACGACAAATCAAGTAGCTTGATTCGTTTGATTGACGCAATGGATATAGCCCGTTTAACTGTTTTGTCAACACCTGTATATACATGCTTGAACGGATTTTGCTGTTCTGTCAATTCATGCTCGACAGCCCGGTTGTAAACGGCCCGCAGAATCCTCATGTAAAAGGATATGGTATTTTTTGTCACGCCACGACCTGTCAGATATGCTTCATACTGCATCATTAAATCGGAATTGACTTCACACAGCAATAAATCTTCATTATTATGGAACTTGGTAAAGCTGTTTAGCGTTGTTATGTAGTTCTCCGCGGTGTGATATTTATTCAGAAGTTTCAGTTTGGAAATCACGCTCTGCATAAAGCTAAAGAAAGACTGCTCCTGCGATTGCGAGTGAAATGCGTTGATGATATCGTTTGCCGTATATTGTAGATGTTGCTTGTCGAATCTCTCAATTATACCATTTAGCCTTTTCAAATCCCTGCTTATCCCTTCTGGAATTGATGACAGGAAACTGATGCGCTCACTTTTGATATTTGCCGTTGCGATTGTTCCGCTTGCAGCATTCCATTCACTTGCAAACACTTTGTATTCCGTCTTTAACTGTCGGACTTTTCTGTTATGGATAATCTGATAGTAGATTGTTCCCGCTCTGCCTTCTATCGTTGAAGGTCTTAGCTTTACCTTTAATGTGGCCATATGAATTTCTCATTTTTGATTGTCCCTTAATTTATATTCTGTAATTTGATTTTGAGTGTTTGCTGAGTTTTTTATACTGATTTTATGATAAGCAAACTCACCGTCAGCATTTTTTGTGAAACGTAAAGTCCTGTTGTCGTTTTGCAAGACTTAGTTCAATACATATAAAGGGGATGGTATGAGCATGAGGTGGACTGAAAATCACATTTAAGCCGTTCTTTTTTTTGCGGTAGGAAATGAACCATGATTTCACTTCAACTCCAAAAGCACCGGCTTACCGTAGCCCAACCATGGCTATAAAGCAGAAGCAAGCGCATTTAAAATCGCCCCTTCCTGGCATCGGACCGAAAAACGGTTTAAAAAAGCCTCCGGATTTTTACGGAATGCTCCACAAAAGCAATTCGGTTTAAGAATCGCACGAAATTTACACGGAATCCTGAAAAGTAGGCGGACTGCAAAATGAAAGACAGGCTTATGCCAGTCGCCCCGCAAACCGGAAATATCCACCAATACTATGGCTTGGCTTGATATTCAATGTTTTATTCAATATGCTATCCAATATGTTGAACTTTCATAAGGCCATCCACTCCAGCCAAACCAGAGCTCTCTACAGACCAGGAGAAAAGGTCTGTCCCCAAAAACAAAAAGAGGATGCCCCAAGGCCGCAAAGCCTGAAGGTCATCCTCCTGATGAGTAGGCGGAACCGTAAGCCGGTTTCTGTTTTATCCTGTCATTTATCTGCGCAACCTACCCCCTGGCAGGGACGGGCAGCCCCCGAAGCCCCGAAAGGCAAATGCCAGTATATTTGGTCTTGCAGGCCCTGGTGCCGTACCCAGCAGATGTCGCCACCGGCCGTCGTGAGCTCTTGCCTCACGTTTTCACCCTTACCCTCGCGGGCGGTAATTTTCTGTTACGGCATCCGTAAGATTACTCCCACCTGTGCTTTCCACAGCAGGGTGCCCTTTCCTGTCCGGACTTTCCTCACCCATACGGGCGCGACAGGTCATTCCGCCTTCATTATCTTTTATATCCGAGCTTGCGCTCAATCTTGTCATTCTGCGCATTGATGCGCTGCACTTCCTTCTCCAGTGCCGGTGTTATGTCAACGCAACTCTTGTGGCATTGCATTGAACGCGAATACATCCTGCCTATGCAGAAATTGCTGTGCTCACATGCGCTGCAATGATTCTCGTCCTCACGCATCTTGTTGACGAAATCCGTATCCTCAAGCACTGCCCGTCCCATCTGGAGCATCGGGAATCCCATATCAATGACATGGTCGGCTCCCTTGCGGTCCACAACGCCTCCTACATATACAAACGGGAAATCCGGCATTGCCTTCCGGAATTTCATCGCATCCTCAAGGAAGAACAGAGGCTTGAACGGTACTGTAGGAGCGACTATCTTTCCTCCCACCAGCACTCCTGCCTTCAGCCACCACTGGCGCCAAGGGAAGTAGTGCACTATGGTCTTTACAGGAAACTGCCCGCGCATCACATACATCGGATGCCTGCTCACGAAGCCTCCGGACAGCACTATGGAGTCAACTCCAAGATTCCTCAACTCTTTTGCTACCTCAATCAGCTCCTCGGTCTCCTGTCCGCCCCTGAAGCCGTCACGTGTGTTGAGTTTTGTGAAAACCGCAACCTTGCCTTTGCCTGCCTTCACCGCCTCGCTTACGCACATGCGCATAAAACGCATCCTGTTCTCGAGACTTCCTCCGAACATGTCCCTGCGATGGTTTGTATATGGTGACAGGAACTGTGAAATCAGGTATCCGTGTCCTGCATGAATCTCCACCGCATCAAATCCTGCCTTTATAGCCAGTCTCACCGCCTCGCCATAAGCGGCCGCCACTTCCTCAATCTGGCTGAGGTTCATCTTCTGGACGAAAGTGGGGGAGTAGAGGTTGAACCCGCGGCTTGCCCCGAATGGAGTGCATCCGCAGATTCTCCTGTGCGACATGTTTCCGCAGTGTCCGAGCTGTATGGAAGCCTTGGCTCCTTCCGCATGTATCGCATCAGTCAGTTTTTTCAGCTCGGGAACAATCTCCTCTCGCATCCAGAGCTGGTTCTCAAACGACAATCCGCTTCTGCAGACCGCGGCATATGCCACGGTAGTCATTCCGATTCCTCCGCGCGCCACAGCAACATGATAGTCGAACAGTTCCTGCGACGGACGGTTGCCAGGGCACATTGCCTCGAAAGCAGCGGAACGTATTGTCCTGTTTCTCAGCTCTACCGGCCCTATCTTATATGGTGTGAACAGTTCGCTCATGATGCGTCATCCTAAAACTATAAATTATGTCCCGGTATCCGTGCAATTACCAGATGAAAGGGATAAGATATTTCTTGTGAAGCTTCTTGTACTCCTCACCGAACTCCTCTTCATATTTGGCTGTCAGAGACTTGGCACGAGGGCCTAAGTTTGCGAAAGTCCAAATCACGAACAGCAGCCCGGCCGGTGACCACGTGAGCACGGCGTAGCCCGCCCATTCTGTCAGTTCTCCGAAATAGTTTGCTGAAGTGACATATTTATAGAATCCTTTGCGTGGGATATAATGCCTGGTGTCGCCTGGTTTGCGCAGATGGCGTATGATGTAATCAGAATGCAGATTTATGCCCATTCCGGTGAAGAATACGATTGTGCCGAGCACGAATTGCGGCGAGAGCAGCCAGTCAATGGTATATGTGCCTGCAGGTGCCTCGACAAAAAGCCATCCTGCGATGAGATATGCGTTCAAAGTATTGAAAACGAGGCCTAAAAGCATTATGACTACAGGCATCTTGCTCTTGCCGCGCATAAGGAGCGGGAAAATGAACGACCTCTGGAAATAATGCAGGAGGAACAGGCCCGCCATGATGTAGAGCACTACGTTTGAATTGCCTGTATCGGCACCGGAACGCGCGAACTTTACAGTATAGTAAAGCATGAAAAGGAACGCCGGGCATTCCATGAGAACCCAGGCGGTCTTGTTGCCGATTTTCTTGCCCCAGTTGGATGAGGACAGGTAGCCGTAGCCTGCCTTGAAATAAAAGAGGGCCACGAAAACTATGACAGCCATGACGGCCATGCAACTCATTATGATATAATAGGTATTCATACCTGCCGCAATTTATCTTCTTGTTAAAAACGCCTGCAAAGGTAATAAAGATTTTTTCAAATCACTTTTTTTGCCTACTTTTGTGCCCCTGTTAGCGAACAAATTTTTCCTTATGAACACAAAGTACGTATTCGTTTCAGGTGGCGTCGCCTCGTCTTTAGGTAAAGGCATCATTTCCGCATCCCTTGCAAAGCTTCTCCAGGCGAGAGGCCTCAGGGTTACGATTCAGAAGTTTGACCCTTATATCAATATTGATCCGGGCACATTGAATCCTTACGAGCACGGAGAGTGCTATGTCACGGAGGACGGTGCCGAAACGGACCTTGACCTTGGGCATTACGAGCGTTTCCTTGGGGTGCACACTTCCAAGGCAAACAATGTGACTACAGGAAAAATCTATCACACAGTCATAAACAAAGAGCGTGAAGGCGCATATCTTGGCAAGACAGTCCAGATTGTGCCGCATATCACGGATGAAATCAAGCGCCGTATGCTCCTTCTGGGCAAGAGCGGAAAATATGACATAGTAATCACGGAAATCGGAGGAACGGTAGGTGACATGGAGTCCCAGCCTTTTGTGGAGGCTGTGCGTCAGCTCCAGTGGGAACTTCCTGAGGAAGACTGCGTTACAATACACTTGACCCTTGTCCCTTATCTCAGCGCTGCCAAGGAACTCAAGACAAAGCCTACACAGCATTCTGTACAGGCACTTCAGCGTGCCGGAGTCCAGCCGGACATCATCGTGTGCCGTACGGAGCATGAGCTTACTCCGGACTTGCGCCGCAAGATGGCCCTGTTCTGCAACGTGAAGCCGGGACGTGTCATCCAGTCAATCG
This sequence comes from uncultured Bacteroidales bacterium, assembly GCA_910585445.1. GTDB lineage: Bacteria > Bacteroidota > Bacteroidia > Bacteroidales > UBA932 > Cryptobacteroides. The sequence continues at coordinate 9,678 of CAJUEK010000022.1, forward strand.
ACGCAGCTTCGATATATGAAGTCCCTCTTAACATGGCCGCGGAAAAGCTCGATGAAGTAGTGCTTGCTCATTTCGGGCTCAACAGCCTGCCTCAGCCGGACCTTGCCAAATGGAATGCCTTCCTCGGCAAGCTCAATAACCCTAAGGATACGGTGAATATCGCCCTTGTCGGAAAATATGTGGAGCTGCAGGATGCCTATAAGTCTATCCTTGAGTCGTTTGTGCATGCAGGTGCCGCAAATGAGTGCAAGGTAAAGGTGCACAGCATTCACAGCGAATACCTCAATGAGGGAAATGTGGAGGAGCAGCTCTCCGGAATGGACGGAGTGCTCGTAGCTCCGGGATTCGGCGAGAGAGGACTTGAGGGAAAAGTCGTTGCCATCAGATTTGCACGCGAACATGACCTTCCTTTCTTCGGCATATGCCTTGGCATGCAGATGTGTGTCGTGGAGTTTGCACGCAATGTGCTCGGTCTCAAGGATGCAGTCTCACGTGAGGTGAATCCTCAGACCTCTACTCCTGTCATCGACCTGATGGAGGACCAGAAGAGCACGACCATCAAGGGCGGCACTATGCGTCTTGGAGCATATGACTGCCGTGTGGAGAAGAATACGCTTGCCTATAGGATATATGGCTCGGAGCTTATCTCTGAGCGCCACAGGCACAGATATGAATTCAATAACGAGTATCTTTCCGCAATGGAAGCTGCCGGCATGAAGGCTTCAGGAAGGAATCCAGAGACAGGGCTTGTGGAGATTGTGGAGATACCTTCCCATCCGTTCTTCATCGGTGTGCAGTTCCATCCGGAGCTCAAGAGCACGCCTGAGCATCCTCAGCCTATTTTCGTTTCGTTTGTAAAAGCTGCGCTTGAACATAAGGCTTCAAGAAAGTAAGATGAAAATGCGTCGTGTCATATTCCTTGTATTGCTGTTCGTTGTTTTCGGCTGCGCTGATGCGAAAGTGAAATTCTATGAACTTGAGGTCGTTGCGGAGTATCCGCATGACACTGACTCATATACTCAGGGACTTTTCTTCCGTGACGGCCAGATGTATGAAAGCACCGGGCAGCATGGCAAATCGACTTTCAGGAAGGTTGAGCTTGAGACTGGAAAGGCCCTTGAAAAATTGGAATTTGACAGAAAATATTTTGTGGAAGGCTCGTCGGTGCTTGACGGCGAGCTTTTCATTCTGACTTGGGAAAGCCGTGTGGCCTTTATATATGATGCCGCTACAATGGCATACAAGGCTACATGGAAATATCCGCGCGAGGGATGGGGGCTCACCACCGACGGAAAGCAGCTTATTGCCTCTGACGGCTCATCGTACCTCTATTTCATGGATTCGCGTTTCAATGTGTCGCGCAAGATTCAGGTGAAATTTGAAGGGAAGCCTGTAACCCTCCTGAATGAGCTGGAGTGGATTGACGGGAAGATTTGGGCGAATGTCTATATGTCTGATGAGATTGTAATCGTTGACCCAAAAAGCGGCAATGTGGACGGTCTCGTGGATTGCAGCGGGTTGTTGCCCAGGCAGTTGCGCAGTACTTCAACGGATGTGCTGAACGGAATTGCCCTTGATGATGCTACTGGAAAGATTTATCTGACCGGAAAGAATTGGCCGAGACTTTATGAGATAAGGCTGGCCGAAAAGAAATAGCCCTACGTTGCAGAAACGGATGGCATGGGGACGTAAAAAGTTCCGACACAATATGATTTTTTGCTGGGGTGCCCCTATGGAGGGGCTGAGATTATACCCGTTGAACCTGATGCGGCTAGTACTGACGAAGGGAAATGCGAATCTCAATGCGCTGTTATGCGCTGCCCTTGCATAATGTATATAATTATGCGAGGTTTTTTATTTTGTTCAGCGCTCTGTGCGCTGATTCCGGGCATCGTACAAGGTGCGGAGCCCGAAGGCAGGTCTGAGAAATTGGACAGTGCGGTTGTTTCTGTTTCACGTGCCGGAAAATCAACTCCGGTCACTTATTCGATGGTCGGGCGCGATGAGTTGCGCAAGACAAATCCAATCAATTCACTCCCTATGTCGCTTGCTCTACAGCCGTCCGTAATAGCTGTCAATGAGGGCGGTACGGGCCTGGGGTATTCCAAGATGACTGTCCGGGGAAGCAAAGGCTCACAGATTAATGTGACCCTGAACGGCATCACTCTCAATGATGCGGAGTCTCAGGAGGTATTCTGGGTGAATATTCCTGCGCTTTCCGCTCTGCTGAGCAGTGTCCAGCTTCAGAGGGGGCTTGGCACGTCAGCCTCCGGTCCTGGCGCATTCGGAGCGAGCATCAACATGAATACGGCGTCGGTTTCTCCCGGTCCATATGCACGTGTGGAGCTTGGATACGGTTCATATGATACGTTTACGGCGACTGCTGCTGCCGGCACGGGGCTTACCAGGAGTGGAATCTATTTTGATTTTGTCTTTTCCAAGGGCATCACTGACGGATATATCCGCAATGCGTTTGCTGATGTACAGTCTGCTTTCGCCGTTCTCGGCTGGATGGACGGGAATAACTCGCTTCGTGCCACTTGGCTCTACGGAGAGCAGCATTCGGGCATAACATGGGAAGGAATAGACCTTGACGCGTATGCCAGGGACCGGAGGTACAATCCCGCAGGTGAATATTATGACGCTTACGGCAATGTCAGATATTATGACAATGAAACTGACAATTATATCCAGAATCACCTGCAATTGAATTATACGCGGCAGTTCGGGGAGCGGACTCTGTGGAGCACAACCTTCAATTGGACAAACGGGAAGGGCCATTTCGAGAATTACAAGGCGGGAAAACCTTTTCTGAATTATAACTTCCCGTCTGACTTCAAGTTTACGCATTATGATTCAGACAATGATCCTGTCAGGACTTTCGATGTAAACTCAGAGGGGGACTTCATTGTGCGCGAGGCCATGGCCAATAACTTGTTCGTTCTCAATTCCGATGTCCGCTATAAATCGGATATGCTGAATGTGACTGCCGGCATCAATCTCTCGCGCTATGACGGTGACCATATCGGCCGTCTGATGTGGAGCGACATCCTTGGTGACGCGTATGATTATGCTTCGCACGATTGGTATCTCAACAATGGACTTAAGCAGGAAGCGAGCGCTTTTGCGCGGGCGGAATATGAGCCTTTGCCATGGCTGACTGCTTATGCTGACCTTCAATATAGGGGAGTGTGGCTGCGTATGTCAGGACCGGATGATGACCGTATTCCTTTGGACCATTCTGCGGATTGGCAGTTCTTCAACCCTCGTGCAGGAGTGTCGTTCCGTTGGAATCCGCGCAACAGGGCCTATGTTTCAGCGGCTCTCGGGCATCGTGAGCCGGGCCGCAGCGACATAAAGGAAAACATCAAGAATGACTGTGCTGCCCAGACTGCCGGGCTTGCCGGTGATGGAGTGAAATTAAGGCCGGAGAAGATGCTTGACCTGGAAATCGGCTACAGTTATGTGTCAGAGCATCTTGCCTTGTCTGCGAATGTGTATCTTATGGAATATTGGGACATGCTTTTGGAGACAGGCCGGCTCACTGATGTAGGTTATGCAATCAAGGAGAATGTCGACAGGAGCTGGAGACGGGGAGTGGAGCTTGCAGCCGGGTGGCAGGCTTTGCCATGGCTGCGTGCTGATGCCAATCTTACGTTGAGCACCAACATGATTCGGAATTATACGGAATATGTGCAGCATTTTGACGGGGACTGGAACCTTACCGGCAAGACGACAGCCTTCAGCTACGGCAAGGCCAGGATGCTGATGTCACCGTCCTTGTGCGGAATGGCACGCCTTGCGTTCACTCCTTTTGTCAACATGTTTTCCAATTCATTGAAGACTACAGCTTTGGCGATTGACGGAAAATTTGTCGGCAAGCAGTTCCTGGACAACACAATGACTGACAGCCGTTCGATACCTGCATATTTCGTGTCGAATTTGTCTCTTACCCATGAGTTCATCCTGTCGCACAGCGGTTCAGGCCTTGATGCCGGCAAGCTCGGGATAGGAGCCTATGTGAACAATCTGTTCAATAATATGTATTATGCGGACGGATGGTGCTGGAAGAACATCGCTGACGGGGATAATGGCGAACTGATAGACGGTATCGGAATCTATCCACAGGCCCCTGTCAATTTCATGCTGAAAGTCACATATCTGTTCTGACGCCCTGGCAGGCAGGATTGGTCTTGTGCCTTCCTGCCGCTATAGCTGAAGCACAGTATGACCGGCAATGTAAGATGTAAATTGTTTATTAGTAATGTTTTATGCGATTTTGGATGTGCGTGTTTGCATTGGGCCATATTCTCGCTAACGTAAAGTCCGTCTGGCGGGAGGTGGCTTATTAGGACCGGCTCAAGTCGAAAAACCATCCACAGAAATGCCATTCTGGGTGGATACCACAGATTGAGAACAGGACGAGAGTGAGAACAAGATGTGAGTGAGGGCAAGACCAGAGTGTGAAAACAAGACGAAGTTGCTATCCACCCAAACACAGGATTTCATGGATACAAGGCATTTTGTCATAGCCTTATCCATGTGAATCTAAGTTTCCATGGATGCAACCCCGCTTTTCTTGACAAAACAATCCGGTCAATTTCGCTGCCAAAGTCCATGCATTACAATCTCCTATGCTTCAGATATTCCATTATGATACTACAGGCCTCAATAGCAGTCCCGACAAATATAAACGCAGGCAGAACCCATGCAACGACCGGCAGTGGCTCTCCTGTGGTTGTTCGTGGAGTGTAAAAGCTTAATAGTTATGTATATGCTGAAACGCGATGCCCTACAAACGGGGAATCGCGTTTTTGTAATATGTTGCTGCTCATATGTTTGAGACTCACGCTGCTTTGGGCTTCTGGCTCTGAACATAAGGTTAATGCTCCGGATGGCGGCACTTTAGGCCCGTCAGTTGCTTTGCCCTGAAATGATGAATCGTCTTCAGCATTGGTGAATATGCTGTTGCAGGCTCTTGCGGATTGTCATAATTCAATTAATTTTGCCGCGAAATAAAAATTACTGAAAATGAAGAAAATCATCGGAATAGGAGAAATCGTATGGGATGTGCTTCCTGAAGGAAAACGTATCGGAGGAGCTCCGGTCAATTTTGCATATTTCTCAAATGAATTGGGTGCCATTGCGTATCCGGTCTCAGCAGTAGGAAAAGATGTCCTTGGAGATGAGGCACTTAAGGCTCTCGCTCCATCAGGGTTGGACCTTTCATATGTGCAGCACAATGCCATGCCTACCGGGCAGGTTCTCGTGGACATGGGTGCTGAAGGTATACCGCAATATGAAATCATAGAAAATGTCGCATGGGATTCAATTGAGTGTACTCCTGAGATTGTAGGATTGATGAAAACTGCCGATGTGGTGTGCTGGGGAACTCTTGCGCAGCGCTCTCCGAAGTCTGCGGAAAGCATCTTGAAGATTGTGGATTCTGCTCCTGAGAGCTGTCTGAAGGTATATGACATCAATCTCAGGCAGGATTTCTATTCGAAAGAAGTTGTGGAAGCCTCTCTGCGCCGTGCCGACATATTGAAAATCAATGAGGACGAGCTTCCTGTCGTTTGTGACATGTTCTCGTTGCATGGTGACGAGGCCGCACAGGTGAAAGAATTGGCCGGAATGTTCTCGCTCAGGAATGTAATATATACCAAAGGCTCCGTATGCAGCAGTGTCTATGGCATGGACGGAAGCCTTCTTTCTTATATGCCGACTCCGAAAGTCAAGGTGGCCGATACAGTCGGGGCGGGCGATTCATTTACGGCATCTTTCGTCATGTCCATGATTTCCGGCAAACCGCTTCCGCAGGCTCACGAGACAGCCGTTAAAGTCGCAGCATTCGTGTGTACAATGAATGGCGCCATTAACCCTCTTCCGGAAGATTTCGCATTGTAGGATTTTGTACCATAGCATTATGAAAAGACTCACTGCCGGCAGTGTTGCCCTTTTGCTGATTCTCGTCAGTCAACTTGCTTATGCACAGCCATATGCGGATATGATACGTGAGAATCATGACCGTGCTGCTTCCAATTATCATTATTATGAATTTTCCGATTCGGAACTGACAGAGGCACCGAAAGGATACAGGCCTTTTTATATCAGCCATTATTCGCGTCACGGCTCACGCTATCATACCGGCGCAAGATTCTTCCGTCCGATGGACATGCTTGCGCTTTGTGACAGTCTGGGGCTTCTCACTGATGTGGGAAAAGGATTCTATACGGATGCCATGGCCGTCATGGAGGAGCACCAAGGCATGTATGGCATGCTTTCATCCCGAGGTGCGGAGGAACTGCGTGGCGTAGGGGAGCGGCTATATATGCGTTTTCCTGAACTTTTCTCCGGGAAAAACGGCCGGACACTTGTGCGTAACTATTCTACCACAGTCCAGCGCAGCATATTCAGCATGATAAACATGATGACTGTCCTTATAGAGAAATCCTGCAGTAAAATGGAGTTCTCATACGTCACCGGCGACAAATATTATGAATATCTATGTCACTGGATGGACAATTATCTTCCGATGGCGGACTTTGACAACGAGGTGGAGGACTCATTGCTTCCCGATCTGGATGTTGACCGGCTTGCAGGAATATTTTTCAATGACCCTCAAGCTGCATGCGCCATTATAAAGGACCCTGCCAAATTTTTCAGGAGCCTGTACATGATAGCGGCCATCAGTCCCAATACAGATTGCCGCCCGGACATGCTCTCGTGCTTCCCAGAGGAGGAACTTGTGAAATTCTGGGCCATGCGGAACAATTATTTCTATGCAGGATTCGGCAACTCTGTCCAAATGCATGAGGAAGTGGAAAAGGTCTCCAAGCCCCTTGTCGCGGATTTCATAGCACGTGCTGATGATGCGCTTGCCGGCAGAAGCAATGTGGCAGGTGATTTCCGCTTCGGACATGACACCGGACTGCTGCCGCTTGTAGGCCATCTTGGCATAACCGGAATGTCGGAACGTTACGATGCATTTGAGGCTCACAAATTCTGGAACTCATCCGTAATGATACCTATGGCCTCCAACCTGCAGATGATTTTCTATCGCAGCCGCAAGTGTGACGATGTGCTTGTGAAGCTTCTGTATAACGAGAAAGAGACCATGATTCCAGCTCTGAAGCCTGTCACAGGCCCATATTACCGTTGGGCTGACCTGCGCCGCCACATGCAGTCTCTGCTTTGACCACACGATTTTGCTCAGCTGGCTGAACAATATTTGTCTTGTCCTGATATAATTTTACCGATTATTGGACAATAAGTTGTTAGGATTGTGCCGCGCAGATACTTGATTACTAATTCATTGCTGAATCGCGATTCCCCGTTTTAGGGGAATCGCTGTTTTGTAAACTATTGATTGTTGTGTAGTTGTGTTTTGCTGCATGTGTGCATTTGTCAGGAAAACGGTTTAAAAAATGGGCCGGATTTTTACCGAATGCTTACCAAAAGAAAAACGGTAAAAAAATCGCATGATATTTTTACCGTTTTCCAGTTTTTCCATTGCCAGCACGCTATGTACCGGTGATGCAGAAAACAAAAATGTGGGGCTGTATCCATGAAATTCCAATTGGGTATGGACAGGATAGCTGGAAACAACGTTCTATCCACCGAAATGGCATTTTGGATGGATACTACAGAGTGAAACAAGACGAAAGTATGAATAAAAGACGAGGTTGCCATCCACCCGGTCCGTTTCGCTACCCAAGCCAATGCATCATAATCTCTTATGCTTCAGATATTCCGTTCTGATACTCCAGGCTTCAATAGCTGCCCCGCCAAATATTAACGCAGACAGAAGCCATGAAGCGTCAAGCAGCGGCACGTCTTTCATTATGCACTCATAAACCAGAAATGATCCAAGACTCAGTTCTGACAGGACAAAGAGAATCTTTAATGCCAAACGCATGCGGAACGGCACCTTTATCTTCACGCGCTTTCCTTCAGCAGACTGCTTCCATATGCGTTTGCCTGCAAAGTCCGTCAACATGAAAAGCGTTCCGGCCAAGAGACCGCCGACAAGATAGCACAGCAACCAGATACCAAATCCTTTCTCAGCAGAACCTGTCACATCTACAATAGCAAGTGAGATTGCGACAAAGACAAGTATTAACGAAAATTGCGCAGCCTTGTCCAAGGCCTGATATTGCTTTGACTTGACATTCCGCATATATATGCATGTCAGATTCAATGCAACTAACGCAGCACACGAAACAATAATGAAGGTAAGATTAAACAGCATGACTTCAGGACTATTAAACATTTGTGTAAAGGTAATTAAAATAAACGATTGAGCCGAGAGCAGAAGACAAATTTATTTGTATTATGCCGAGGCGGTAGTGATTGTAAACATAGTTTAAAATAAACGATTAAGCTGAGAGCAGAAGACAAATTTATTTGTATTATGCCGAGGCGGGAGTGATTGTATACGAAGTATAAAATAGACGATTAAGCCAAGAGCAGAAGACACAAATCTTTTACATGATTTTGGGTATGTGGATTTGCACCGGTCATGAGGCCAAGTAAAAAATCCCGCATCACTGCGGGATTTTTCGGTTAGTTAGTAGTGTAGTGTATTCCCTTTTGGGATGATTAATTATTAGTGGTTAGAAACGTCTGATTGACATAAAGTGTTATGTCGAATGCAAATATAGATATTAAATTGATATTCGCAAACAATTTTACAGTTATTCTTTCAGAAGATTCGGTCTCAGCAACTTTGTCCTCTCAAGCGCCTGCTCATCCTGCCATTCCCTTATGAGTTTAGGATTGCCGCTGAGAAGCACATCCGGAACCTTCCATCCATTGAACTCTGCCGGCCTTGTGTATATCGGCGCGGACAGCAGACCGTCCTGAAAACAATCGCTCAGGGCAGATGTCTCGTCTGTCAGCGCGCCTGGAATGAGCCTTATTATAGAGTCCGCCAATATGGCTGCCGGAAGTTCTCCTCCGCTCAGCACATAGTCTCCTACGGATATCTCCATAGTCACAAGATGCTCCCTGATGCGGTGGTCAATGCCCTTGTAATGGCCGCACAGGATAATCAGGTTCTCTTTTAGAGACAATCCGTTCGAAATGTTCTGGCTTAATACCTCTCCGTCCGGGGACATGTAGATTACCTCGTCATAATCTCTCTCCGCCTTCAGCTCGGATATCATGTTGTAAACCGGCTCAAGCATGAGCACCATGCCGGCATCTCCGCCATAGCTGTAATCATCTACTTGCTGGCGTGGCCCTTTGCCGTATTTACGAAGGTTGTGCACATGGATTTCGACAAGGCCCTTTTTGATTGCACGTCCTACGATGGAGTGGCTGAGGGGACTTTCGAGCAGTTCCGGTACAACAGTCAAGATGTCTATTCGCATACCAAATGTTACAAATGAATTGTTAGGACTGCAAAAATAACATTTTGATATGAGTTTTACTAAAAAAATGGTATATTTGCCACTTGTATGAATTAATAAACACATTAACTCCATTATTATGAGTGAAGAGATTATTCCTGATGCTCCAGTAGTGTCAGATGTACCTGAGACCGTCGTTGATGCTGAATCGGCAACAGAGGGAAATGCCTTGCAGACAGTGAATTGGTCAGAGAAAAGCCTCGCGGAGCTTGTCCGTATGTTCGAAGAGCTTGTTCAGAATGAGGACAGGATGAAAATGCCGAAGGAAGCTGAGGCCATCAAGTCTGCTTTTTACAGGAGGCTTCTCAAGGAAAAGGGTGATGCAGGACTTGCAGTGCAGGTTACTGAAGACCAGATGCAGGAGGCGGAGGACATGCCGGCGGAAGAAACTGCAGAAGATAATCCTTTCGCGCAGATAGAGGCAGGATTCAAGGAACTTTATTCCGGATATAAGAAAGAGCGTGCGGAGTACAACCGCCAGATAGAAAAGGAGCGTGAAAACAACCTCGTCTTGAAAGAGGCTGTCATAGCTGACCTCAAGGCCTTGCTGGACAAGCAGGAGGATGTGAACGCCACATTCCCTGAGTTCCGTAAGATTCAGGACAGATGGAGGGAAGTGGGACCGGTTCCGGCACAGAACTACAGGAATATAAATGACACATATCAGCTCTATGTCGAGCAGTTCTATGATATGGTGAAAATCAACCGTGAGCTCCGTGACCTGGATTTCAAGAAAAACCTTGAAATTAAGGAGGAGTTCTGCCGCATGGCTGAGAAACTTGCCGAGAGCCCTAATGTGGTGGAGGCTTTCCGTGAATTGCAGAAGCTGCACGAGCAGTGGAAGGAATACGGCCCGGTTGCAAAAGAATACAGGGAGCAGATATGGGACCGCTTCAAGGCGGCGACTTCCGTAATCAACAAGAAATACCAGGCATTCTTCGAGGGGCTCAAGGACCAGCAGGCGGAGAATCTGGCCAAGAAGACCGTATTGTGCGAAAGGGTAGAGGAAATTGCTGAAAGAGAAGTGGCTGGCTCCAACGAGTGGAATGCTTTTTCAAAGGAAATCGAGGATATCCAGAAAGAATGGAAGACCATCGGTTTCGCTTCAAAGAAAGATAACCAGAAGATATATGACCGTTTCCGTGCGGCATGTGACAAGTTCTATGGCCGCAAGCGTGATTTCTATACCGAATACAAAGGCAGCATGAACTCCAATCTGGAGCGTAAGATTGCACTTTGCGAGGCAGCGGAGGAACTCAAGTCAAGCACAGAGTGGAAAAAGGCTACAGACCAGTTCATCGCACTCCAGAAAGAGTGGAAAGAAATCGGACCTGTTCCCCGCAAGAAGTCTGAGCAGCTTTGGAAAAGATTCCGTGCGGCTTGTGACGAGTTCTTTGCAGAAAGGGACCGCAATGCAAAGCCGGCTGAGAATGACTATTACGGAAACCTCAAGGCCAAGCAGCGTCTTATTGAGGAAATAAAGGCATATGCCCTTCAGGGAAATGATGCCGACAATGAGGCCATGCATGATTTCCAGAAGAGGTGGAATGAGATAGGATTCGTGCCGTTCAAGGAGAAGGACAGCATAGCAAATGCATATAAGGAGGCGGTGAACGCCAAATTCCCTGACGCATCACGCGGCAACGGACGCAGGCGCGGAGGCCGTCCTCAGATGTCTGAGAAGGACCGTCTCATACATAAATACCATTCACTTGAGCAGGATATCGTCACATACGAGAACAATATCGGCTTCTTCTCCATGTCCAAGAGTGCTGAGCCTCTTATCAGGCAGATGCAGGAAAGGATAGACCAGGCCAAGGCTTCCCTCAAGGAACTCGCTGACCAGATTCGTGAGTTCAATGAGAAGGAAGGAAAAGAGTAATAATTCTTAAATTTTCTGATGAACAAGAACAATATTATAGGTATTGTGCTGATCGGTGTCATCATGTTCGGTTTTACATGGTACCAGTCGAGACAGTACAAGGAGCAGGCGGCCATACAGGCGCAGCTTGACTCGATAGCTACAGTTGAGCGCATGGCCGCGATGGCCGCAGATTCGCTCTGGAGGGCACAGGGGCTTGCGGACGGCAACACAACTTCCGTGAAAGTGAACACATTGCCGGCATATAAGGACAGCCTTCTTATGGAGGCGCGCCTCGCTGCTGAAGAAATCATAAGCCTTTCAAATGACAAGATTGAGATAGACTTTACCACAAAAGGTGCGCAGCCGTATTCGGTAAGGCTCAAGGATTACAAGGCATACAGGGACAGCAATGCCCTTGAGCTGATTAAGCCTGAAATGAGCCGTTATGCAATCAGCCTTTATGCCGGTGAGAACATCAATACGGCTGACCTCGTGTTCGAGGTTGCTGAGAAAACGGACTCGTCAGTAGTGATGAGGCTTCCGTTTGCGCAGGGAGGCTTCCTTCAGCAGAAATATACGCTTGCAGAAGGCAGCTACATGCTTCATAATGAACTTTCTTTCGTCGGGATTGACAATTACGTTCCGCGTAATGTGACAATGTTCGACATTGACTGGTCAGTCATAATGCCGCGTCTTGAGAAAGGCTACAAGAACGAGAAGCAGTATTCAAAACTGGCATATTACTTCGAGGGGGACAAGAAGCCTGAGGAGATTGCAAAAGGCCGTGACGCTTCTGAGAAGGTCGGCACAAGGCTTCAGTGGTTTGCTTTCCACCAGCAGTTCTTCTCTGCCATCATGACTGCCGGAAATGATTTCTCTTCCGCAGATTTCAGCCTGAAATATTACCAGGAGGATGATGAAAGCAGTAATCTCATGGCATGTTCCGCAAAATTGCGTTCGGAACTGAATCGTGGGGCAGGAGATGTCGTAGTGCCTTTCGAGTTCTACTTCGGCCCGAATGACTATCGCATACTCAAGTCATATGACAGGAAATACGAGAAGACAATTCCTCTCGGAGGATGGCTTGTAGGCTGGATTAGCCGCTTTGTAATCATACCATGCTTTGATTTCATCGGCCGCTTCGTAAGCAATTACGGTATTGTCATACTTATAATGACTCTTCTGATTAAGCTCATCATTTCTCCGCTTACAATCAAGTCGTTCAAGTCTTCGGCAAAGATGTCTGCAATCAAGCCGGAGGTTGACAAGCTGAACCAGAAGTATCCTAACGAAAAGGACGCCATGAAGAAGCAGCAGGCGATGATGGATCTTTATCAGCGGGCTGGAATCAGTCCGATGGGAGGATGTCTGCCGATGCTTTTGCAGTTCCCTGTACTTTGGGCCATGTTCCGTTTCTTCCCGGCTTCAATCGAGCTGAGGCAGCAGCGTTTCCTTTGGGCGGAGGATTTGAGCGCATATGACTCTATCCTTGACCTTCCGTTCAATATTCCGCTTTATGGTGACCATGTGTCCCTGTTTGCCCTGCTGATGGCAGCTTCTATGTTCGTTTATTCGCGCATGACGGCAAGCCAGATGTCAAATGACCCGAATATGGCGGGAATGAAGTTCATGAGCCTTTACATGATGCCGATAATGATGCTGTTCATCTGTAACAATCTTTCTTCGGCACTTAGCTACTACTACCTGCTTTCGAACCTCATCACTATGCTGATGACATGGTATATCCGCAAGTTTGTCGTTACCGAGGACAAGGTGCGCGCCGAGATGGCTGCAAATGCCGGAAAGCCGAAGAAAAAGTCCAAATGGCAGATGAAGCTGGAGGAGGCCCAGAAGATGCAGGAGCAGATGATGAAAGAACAGCAGAAGAAACGCAGATAAGACTGCAATGATAAAAGATATTTTAAATGAATTGAAAATGGAACTGCCGGCAACTGTAAAGTTGGTGGCAGTTTCTAAATTCCACCCTTTCGAATCAATAGTCCAGGCTTATGAGGCAGGGCAGCGCGTGTTTGCAGAGAGCCGTCCCCAGGAATTCCTGGCAAAAATTAGGGCCTTGGAGGCATTGCGGGAGGATCTCGTGCTTCATGCTAAGGCGGAGGAAGGCGATGCGGAAGCTGCCCGCGGCTATATGTCTGACATTGAATGGCATTTCATCGGTCATCTCCAGACCAACAAGCTGAAAATGGTTCTGCCATATGTCTCACTGGTGCAGTCCGTTGATTCTGTAAGGCTTCTTGACGCGATTGATGCATGGGGAAGGGCAAACGGTAAGGTAATAGATATTCTTTTGGAATGTCATGTATCTGCCGAGGATTCCAAGCAGGGATTCAGCCGCATGGAGCTTGCCGGATTGCTCGACGCGTGGCATGGACGTGACTTTGTCCGCGTCAGAGGTGTTATGGGCATGGCCACGTTCACAGATGACGAATCTGTGGTGCGTTCTGATTTCGCAAAGCTGGCAGAAATGTCCGATATGGTACGAGCCGCTTTCCCAAGACATGACTGCCATGAGATTTCCATGGGCATGTCCGGAGACTACCGCATTGCCGTCGGGATGGGCTCCACAATGGTACGCATAGGCTCAATGATTTTCGGCGAACGCGTCTGATTCCTATAAATATGCTGATTGCAATTTCCCCGGTCGCTCCGGAAGACTCGTATATGCAATTAATCATTGTGGTGGTGTCAGCCCTCCTGATTGTAAACTCAATAGTTTTGGCCGGGCTGTCTTACAAGAAAGACAAAATGGAGGCTGTTGAGCGGATGACCAAAGATTGGAAAACGCTGGTTGACTGTCTTGTCATTGTCGCAGCCGGAATATTTGTTAATTCCGCAACCGGAAACAGTAGCATGGTATACTACGGCATTGTCCTGTTCGCTTTTTTGCTGCTGGCATTATTGATTCCGTCGCCTGAAAGCAAATGACTTGATTGCCGGTAATTATTTCTGATAATCACACGAAACACTTTTGAAAAGTGAAATTTAATTGAAATCATTTTTCAAAAGTGTTTTTGCAGGAAGAATCAATTGGCTTATTTGCATGGCAAGTTCTGCCTGCAAAACTTTGTCATATTCAAATCTTGCAACCCTGTAAGAGTCTTCCCAGACGAATGTCCCGATATCCTGTCCGAACATCCTGACCTTTGCCACATCTACCATTCCGGTTCCTCCTTATCTGTTTTAAGCTGTCCTACGGCACGTTTGCGTGTCTGCTTCTTTGCCTTATTGACCATCTCATAATATTCGCCGGGACTCATCTGCTCTTCTTCAAAAAGTTCCGCTATGTTTTCCAGCATTCCGAGAGTTCTCAATACGCGTAGCAAAGAGTCAAATGTGCCGATTTCACCGGACTCTATCTTCTTGAGTGAAGACAGTGAGATTGATGATGCTTCTGCCAGGCTCTGCTGAGTTATGTTCCGTTTCAGCCTGACAGCTTTAAGCCTGTTTCCGATTCGTTTGGCGAGCAGGGCATCAGATAGCATGTATATGTCTTCCATAATGTCTTAGAAATAAACTATTGTACATCAAATATAGTGATAAAAGTTTAATTTCCAACTATAACAACAATTGGGCTATCATGTATTTCCAAGAGAATTCATTTCCCAAAAGCAAGTTCTTCCAGCATAGCCTTGGCCACTGCCGATGATGCGCCTGAGCCTCCCAAAGCAGAACGTATCTGGGCGTAGTCGTCAAGCATTCTCTGCCTGTAGGCCTGATTCTCCAGCAGTTCCCGCACCTCTGCGACAAGTGCATCAGCATTGCAGTCGTCCTGTATGAACTCCTTGAATGCGAGCCGGTCAATGATGAGGTTGCCGAGACTTATGTATTTTATCTTTACGATGCGCTTGGCTATCATGAATGTAAGGGGATTGCCGATGTATCCCACGACCTGCGGGGTGTTGAACAGCACAGTCTCAAGCGATGCCGTGCCTGAATTGACCACAGCAGCTTCAGCATGTCTTATTATAGCCTGCGTCTGTCCGAAGAGAACCTTTATGAAGCTGTCGCCGCTGTTCAGGAATTTTGCATAGTCCTCCATTGATCTTGCAGGAGCACCAGCTATAAGGAATTGATAATCCGAATATTGAGGCAGCGTGTGCATTTTGTGCGCAAATTCCTTCAAAACAGGCATCATGGTGCTGATTTCCCCTTTGCGGGAGCCTGCCAGCATGGCAATCACAGGCTTGTCCTCCAGATTGTTGCGCTGCAGGAAATCCTGGCGTGTCTCAAGCATTGCCTTCGAACCGTCCACCGCATCCACAAGAGGATTGCCCTTATATACATAGCTTATTCCTTTTGAATCGAAATACGGCATCTCGAACGGGAATACTATGAAAAGCTTGTCCACATATGCTTTCAGCTTCTTAATCCTGCCCTCGCGTGAAGCCCACACTTTCGGAGCGATATAATAGAAGACCTTGAATCCTTTCTTATGGGCAAATTCCGCTATCTTGAAATTGAATCCCGGGTAGTCAATCAGAATCACCACATCGGGCTGCCACTGCTCTATGTCCTTTTTGCAGAACGAAACATTGCCGAGAAGCTGGCGCGCCTTCACGAGCACTTCCACAAAGCCGATTATCGCTCCCTCCTTGTAATGCTTCACAAGGCCTCCCGCATTGTCCTCCTGGCATCTGCTGAAGACTTCGTGCATAAGGTCGCCACCCCAGAATCTGATTTTCGCCTGCGGGTCTTCCGCATATATGCCTTTCATCAGATTTGAGCCGTGCAGGTCTCCGGATGCTTCTCCTGCTATTATGTAATATCTCATGTTCGCGTTGGTTTATGGTGACAGAGGTTTGATATTCAGCTTCTTTGCTGTCAGAAGTCTGTGTCGGTGCCGTTTTTGCGGAGCCTTTCAGATTCTTCGTAGTCTGTGCAGTCCACATTGTGGGCAACTATGCTTATATAGCCCTCTTTCATTATGAGGTGGTCGGCATCCGGGCTGTTGCGCGGGTCGTTCATGAAGTCGCCGACCATCATATACAGTTCCTCGCCTTCTTCAATGGCAGGGGAGGAGGTCTGTCCGAGAAGTTCCGGGGTTATGCCATATTTGCTGTATGCCTGCGCGTCCCATTCCTTGAACTCGCGTACCCAGCGTCCCATTCCCTGGTATCCGGTCCGCACTCCCTTTATCTCAGCGGCCGGAATGTCCGGGAAATTTACATTATAATATATGCCGTGCCTTGACGGATAATCATTCATGAGCCTTGTGAAAATGTCTCCGAAATATTTTTCCACCGCGCTGAAATCAGCATCCGGATGTAGCGTGTCCAGCGATACGCCGATTGCCGGTATTCCGTTGAGCGCAGCCTCTTCAGCCGCTCCGAGAGTGCCTGAATAGCATGATGCAGTGGCCGCATTGGAGCCATGGTTTATCCCTGACACCACGACATCCGGGAAATTGTCCGGAAACAGGACGTTCAGACCGAATTTTATGCAGCTGGCCGGTGTCGCGTCTATATAATGCCAGCCCTCACCCAAGTCTTTGTGGGCGATAGGCTTGAATCCCAATGAAACAGCCATGGACATGCCTGACTGGTGCTTCTTTGGTGCAATTACCGTTACTTCTCCGAATTGTTTCATGATTTTGGCAAGGATGCTGATGCCCTTTGCCTGATACCCGTCGTCGTTGGTTATCAATATGCGCATGTTGATTTCTTATTTTTTGACAAATATAGCTAATATATTCATAAAAATTTCTAAATTTGCGCCGATAATATGTAAAGAGGGGAAAGACAATTTACAGTTTAACTTTATAAACATTTTTAAACACAATGATTAAACTTGGTATTAACGGATTTGGCCGTATCGGCCGTATGGTATTCCGTGCCGCAGTTGAGAATTTCTCAAATGACATTCAGGTTGTTGGTATCAACGACCTTCTCGATGCTGATTACCTCGCATACATGCTCAGGTATGACTCAGTTCACGGCATCTTCAAGCATGACATCAAAGTAGAGGATAACTACCTCATCGTTGACGGCAACAAGATTCAGGTTTTCGCTGAGAAGGATCCTAAGAACATCACTTGGGGCGCTCTCGGAGTTGACGTTGTTGTTGAGTCAACAGGCTTCTTCCTCACTGAGGAGCTTGCAGCTGCTCACCTTGAGGCAGGCGCAAAGAAGGTAATCATGTCAGCACCTTCAAAGGACGCTACTCCAATGTTCGTATATGGTGTTAACGACAAGACATATGCAGGCCAGAAGATTATCTCAAACGCTTCTTGCACAACTAACTGTCTTGCTCCTATCTCTAAGGTTCTCCACGAGGCATTCGGAATCAAGAGAGGTCTCATGACAACAGTTCACGCTGCTACTGCAACTCAGAAGACTGTTGATGGTCCTTCAAAGAAAGACTGGAGAGGCGGACGCGGTATCCTCGAGAACATCATCCCTTCATCTACTGGTGCTGCTAAGGCAGTGGGCAAGGTTCTTCCTGAACTCAACGGCAAGCTTACCGGTATGTCTATGCGTGTACCTACTTCTGACGTTTCAGTTGTTGACCTTACTGTAGAGCTTGAGAAGCCTGCAACTTACGAGGAGATCTGCGCTGCAATGAAGAAGGCTTCTGAGGGCGAGCTCAAAGGCATCCTCGGATATACTAACGAGGCAGTCGTTTCAACTGACTTCCGCGATGACGCACGCACTTCAATCTTCGATGAGAAGGCTGGTATTCAGCTCGATCCTACTTTCGTTAAGGTTGTATCTTGGTACGACAACGAGTGGGGTTACTCAAACAAGGTTTGTGAAATGGCACGCGTAATCTCTAAGTAATCTGATTACAGCATTACATAGCATGGGGCTGACCGGAAAAGGTCAGCCCTTTTTGCATTATATTGTGAACGTGTGCCAGAATAACGCTCATGCACGTGCGCGATACAGGCTAAAGTGATTTGAGTACAGAGCGCGTGCAGGCATTAAGGTCAACATACCCGTCAACGCCATAGACGACGGCCTTGTCAGTGAATTGCCAGATGTGCCACTTTTTGCATCGTGGTGACTTGCTGGTGTAATGGGCCACCCAAATGGGGTACTCCGTAATTATTTCCTCGCAAAGCATGTCGCTTATGAATGATGCGGATGAATATACGATTGGCTTGCGTCCGTAGTGTTCACTGACGATTTGAAGCCATGTCAATGCATTGTCATTGAGCATCTCTGCAGTACATCCCGAATGGATGGTCTCTATGTCAAGAACCGGCGGAAGGTCCTCCGGAGAAAGTTCTCCTACTGTCCTGATGAAGTTTTCCGCCTGGTGCACCGGGTCTTTTGATGAACGGAAGAAATGGTAGGCTCCGCGTCTTGCTCCGCTTTTTCCTGCATCTTTCCAGTGTCTGTGGAACCTCTTGTCTTTCATTGAACTGCCTTCAGTGGCCTTTATGAAGACAAAGGAGACCGGGCGTATGTCCTTTGCGCTTGTCTTTGAATATATTGTCCGGCCGCTCCGGTCTGTAAGCACCATCAGAGAGTCCCATTTTATGTCATGCTGATACCTTGACACGTCAATTCCGTAGCAATACGGGCCTTGGGGTAGCGGGTCTCCGGTCTGCGGAGAAGCCCCGTCTTTTATATAAGGGATTATCAGAAGGATGCCGATGGCCGCAAGAATGCCTGTCACAACCCATATGCTCACACTGACCTGATGCGACCTGTCAGCCTCCTTGACTTTTTTCTTTTCTCTTGCCTTCGGGGCTGATGATGCCGTCTGTTTGCCGGCCTTTTTAGTGCCGTCAGTCTTATATGCTGGTCTGCGATTGGTTTTCTTCTGAACGGATGTACTCTTTTTTTCCATAATTGACGGCAAAATTAACATTATTTCTTAATTTCGCAGGAATTTTCTGTAATGGCCCGGCAGAGTTTCTGTGGGGTATATGTTTAATTGACCTGGAGGCGGTGAACGTTTCCTATATACTGACAATTGTTTGATAATGAAGATTTTCAATAGAGGAGAAAAACCGTCCTGGATAGTGTCGCTTATCCCTTTTGCCGTTCTGGTTGCTGTGCTGGTTGTGGTAATCCGTGTCTTCGGGGCTGATGCGCTTTCCGGAGGCAGCCAGGTGGCCCTGATTTTTGCGACAGGAGTCGTCGTGACCATATCCATGCTTTTCTACCGCATCCCGTGGAAAGATTTTGAAGAGGCGATATCAGACAATTTGCGAGCGGTGGGAACGTCGTTGCTGATACTTCTGCTGATTGGAGCGGTAGCCGGTTCGTGGATGATAAGCGGAGTGGTCCCGACAATGATATATTATGGAATGAAAGTCATATTCCCGCACATATTCCTGTTTGCCACATGCGGCATATGCGCGCTTATAGCCGTGATGACAGGAAGTTCATGGACGACTATAGCCACTGTAGGAGTCGCCTTGGTGGGTATCGGGACGGCTCAGGGCTATGATCCGGGCTGGACGGCAGGCGCCATAATATCTGGAGCCTACTTTGGCGACAAGGTCTCTCCGCTGTCAGATACGACTGTGCTTGCCTCTTCTTCCGCAGGAACTCCTCTTTTTGCCCATATACGGTATATGATGATAACTACGGTACCGTCCTTTGTGATAGCCATGATTGTGTTCCTTGTCGTCAGCATTCTGCATGACGGCGCGGCAGGCGGACAGGCCGGCGAGTTTGCAGACGGGCTTGACAGTACGTTCAACCTGTCTCCGTGGCTCATGCTTGTGCCAGTGCTGACCGGTGCTCTTATCGTGCGTAAGGTGCCCGCAATCCTGACCCTTTTCATTGCAGCGCTTGTGGCGGGGCTTGCCGCTGTGCTGTTCCAGCCGCATATCGTCGGGGCAATTGCTTCCGGATATGCTCCAGAGGCTTTCAGCAAGCTTACTTTCATGGAAGGCTTCAAGGGTGTGTTCATATCTTACTATGGTGCGACTGCAATTGACACGGGCAACTCCGTTCTCAATGACCTAATAGCCACGAGAGGGATGACGGGAATGATGAATACAATTTTCCTTATAATTTCCGCAGTCACTTTCGGAGGTTCCCTTGTGGGCAGCGGGATGCTTCAGAGCCTTACAGAGATGCTCACGGCTTATATCAGGAGAAGATTTAGCATCGTGTCGGCTACTGTCGGGACGGGCATTTTTGCGAACATGGTCACGGGTGACCAGTATCTCTCCATAATACTGACGAGCAGCCTGTATAAGAAACTTTATGAGGACAGGGGATATGAAAGCCGTCTGTTGAGCCGTTCTGTGGAAGATTCGGCCACTGTGGTTTCTGTGCTGATTCCGTGGAATTCGTGTGGAATGACCCAGGCTACCGTGCTTAAGGTGGCCACTATGGAGTACCTGCCTTACTGCCTGTTCAATTTGATATCACCGTTGATGTCCATGTTTGTTGCGGCTGTAGGATATAACATAAAGCGCCGGCAGAAATAATTTTCTGTTTTTATTCTTTGCTGGTATTGATTTTGCATCCGGACTCGCCGGCTTTGGAATAGTTCACATTGCCGGAAGTGACATTAATAACGACTCATCTTATAAATACGATTGTGATGAAAAAATTGAAAGGAACAAAGACTGAAGCGAATCTTCAGGCTGCTTATGCGGGAGAATCAATGGCCCGCAACAAATACACTTACTATGCCTCAAAGGCAAAGAAGGACGGCTATGTGCAGATTTCCAAATTGTTTGAGGATACTGCGAACAATGAGAAGGAGCACGCCAAGATATGGTTCAAGCTTCTGCATGGAGGTGAGATTGCCCATACCGAGGAGAATCTTCTTGATGCAGCACTGGGCGAGAATTACGAGTGGACCGACATGTATGCCGGTTTTGCCAAAGATGCCCGTGAAGAAGGCTTTGACGATATCGCCCTCCTGTTCGAGCAGGTTGCTGAGATTGAAAAGATGCATGAGGAGAGATACCGCAAGCTTCTCAAGAATGTAAAGGAAGGCCTTGTTTTCTCTCGTGACAATGAAATGATGTGGGAGTGCTCAAACTGCGGCCACATCGTCATCGGAAAGAAGGCTCCTGAGGTTTGCCCAGTATGCAAGCATGAGAAGAGCTACTTCATGATTCACCCGACCAACTTCTGATTCTTGCAAAGAATAATCGATTAAATAAGAATGTCCTGAAGGCCGAGAGCTTCCAGGACATTCTTATTTATATTCAATCTTGTGGTGGCTATTTCTGCCTGAACAGCAGTGCTATGCCTATGTTCATTATGATGTATGCCACGAAAGAGAGCAGTACAATGAAGGACCAGTTCAGCCCGAGAAGTACTGTCATGATAGTGGAAACGAAGACAACTCCGAGGAAAGAAACCCTCTGCCTGTGAATCGGCGTGCCCGGCTTCGCTTTTTTCTTGAATTTCATTGAGAACATCGGAATCTCGCTGACAAGAAGCAGTGAGAGTACAACGGATGCAGTCGGAATGAAGAATTTGCTGCTTGCCCAGCCGTGCAGTACGCTTGAAGTGTCATTCGTGACATAATATGCAAATGAGCCGCATATCATTGCGCATGCAGGTGTGGCAAGTCCTATGAAATTGTCGCTCTGGCGTTCGTCAATATTGAATTTGGCAAGTCTGAGCGCCGAGAATACTCCGATGAGCAGGGGAGTGAAGGCCAGCAGCGAATTTCCTGAGACGGCTGTCATCAGCTTATATGTCATCAATGACGGGAGAACGCCGAAGCTGACCATGTCCGCCAATGAGTCCAGTTCTTTCCCAAGTTCGGAATGCGCCTTTAGAAGCCTTGCCGTAAGCCCGTCGCAGAAGTCACAAACAGCAGCTGCCATCATGAATATGAAGGCTGCGCGGAAGTCTCCTCCGAAAGTGCATATCACACCCATCAGTCCGCAGAGCAGATTCATGGATGTGACTGCATTCGGTATGTTTTTGACAATGTTCATGTCAAACAGTCTTAAAGGATGCCGGCAATTATTTTATGCCGAGCTTTTTCTTGATGTCCTTAGGAAGCGCGTCCTTGTGGACCACGAAGTTAAGGGTCTTGTACCTTACGAACGCGTCAGAAGCATACCATATTCCCTTGTACTTTCCGGCTTCTCCCCAAGAGTTCTTCACCATGAAGTATTTGGTCCCGTTCTGGTCCTGTGCAAGTCCGAAGATGTGCATGCCGTGGTCATCTGTCGTGGTTTTCCTGTCATATCCGTCCTGACGCATCTCCTGGGTGATTGTCATTTCCTCAGGAAGCTCAGCCTTGACCTCTTCTTTCGTCTCTTCCTTTGCCTTGCCTACCCAGCGCTCCTGGTCAGAGCCTGCTGATGCCGCAGCCTTTTCCACAGGCATCACTGCGAGTCCGTCACGTGTAAAGCCTTTCTCGCTCACGTCAGAACCCCATGCTATGGTGTATCCCTTGTCAATGGCGTTGTACATCACCTCCATCATTTCATCCATAGGGAGGTTGTATGCCGAGTCCCATCTCCAGTTGTCGCAGACTTCGATTATGAAAGGCTCGTAGAAAGGATGATGGGTGAATGAAGTTATGTTCACGTAGTCCTCCATCCTGAATCCGAGATGGTCCCTGTATGACTCAGGGGTATATGTCTTCCCGTCAACTGTGAATGTCTCCGGATAGTCTCCGAAATATGCGGCAATGATGCCGTCAAGCCCGTTGACCCATGCAGTGGTGAGCTTCCTGTTCGGATTCTTGGCAACAGCATCGACATAACCCTTGAGTACTGCATCGAGTTCGGAATGCTCAGGCTTGTCTGTACCGTAGTTGAATCCAGGCATCGCGTCCTGCGGAACCATGCCGTAATCGTTGAGCACATGCAGCACATCACCGAATGAACTTCCTGCTGCAAAATTCAGGTGTCCGTCGAGCCTTACATATTTCACGGCCCTGTCATGGTATGACTTTCCTACCACGAACATCTCCGAGAGGTCAAGGCTGTCTCCTTTTGTCCTGAGAATCTCGGACTCGATGAAAGAAAGGGCAGAGAAGCACCAGCATGTTCCTGAGCGGTACTGGTTCTTGATTGAGGTTATGGGATTCTCCTTTATTACCGTAAATTCATATTCCGGGGCTTTGGGAGCCTCCTGTGCCGAGGCCACTGACAATGCGATGGCAAGCAGGGCCGCAGATGCTGTAAATTTGAGGTTCATGATATATAAATTTTAATTTGTTTTCATGCAAACTCTGCAAATATACATTAAAATAATGAGAAAAGGGTAAAAATGAACGCCGGCTCAAGCGAAAAGTCGGTTGGAAAATTGCCTGTATGTTTTCAGAATCATGTTTCCAGTGCATACCGCAGTCTTCAAATCTTGGCTAATGCTCTCGGGTTATGTTGGAGTTTTCATGGCAACCCTAATTTCGGGTGAGCAGTCCCAAGAGGCTGGGCAAAAAACATTGAGCTTTATGCATTTGTCAAAAACGGTTTAAAAAACGTGCCGGATTTTTACGGAATGCTTCCGAAAAGCAATTCGGTTTAAGAATCGCCCGATATTTTAACCGTTTCCCATTTCAGTTTGTCATCCGTGGCATTAAACAATTTCACAAAACGCCATGCGGTATGTGGTGGCATTGACTTATGTGTTTCAGGTTGGACATAGTACAAAATAAACGATTTGATCCCCCCCCCAAAAAAAAACTTAACCGAATTATTCTTACGGGCTATCGTGCTGTTTTGTGAAGTTGTTGGTTATCAGAATCTTGATTTGTGTGTCCGTGGTCTTGTCATAAAGGATGCCGTCCGAATTTTACACATTCTGCAAAAATATATTTATAAGCAAATACCTTAGTATATGACAATTTTTAGATTAGGGCAATTTACCACATTGATTATCAAA
>CAJUEK010000023.1 GCA_910585445.1 uncultured Bacteroidales bacterium
ATCAGTTCATATACAGATACTTGGGAAGTTACTCTGAATGATTTCACTTGGACTATCTCAAACTTCAATAATAACAAGAATCTTTGGAGTTATATTAAGTGTGGTCGTAAGAATAATGCTTCAGTAGCATCCATCGCAACAGCAGCTCCGATATCGAAGAAAGTCGCTAAAGTGTCTGTGACTGTTGACAGATGCCTTAAGACTAGTGCTGTAAATTCCGCAATACTTCAGGTCGCTACAGATTCACAATTCGAAGACATACAAGAGACTGTTTCCTTGCCGATTGCTGAAGGTGTAATGGATTACGTAATCAATGCACCTATTGCAGGCGGCTATTATAAACTTGTTTATGATTGCGGGGCTCATACTGCAAATGGTATTATCCAGATTTCAAAAGTTGTTTACGAGACTGCAAACTAGAATCGCTAACAGTATTTATCAATAAAGGGCTGCCCGGACCTCCGGGCAACCCTTTGATTATCTAAGGCAAATGGTATATAGGACAAAATTTGATAATCGTGCTTTGGCGGTCGTTCTGGCTGTCATCTTGCTGGCTTTTTCCTCTTGCGGGGACAGCATAAAGCCTGAGCAGCACGCCCTGTCTGTCTCTGCACGCCTTACGGAGCTGCCTTCCGATGCCGGAAGCGTATTCGTGTCCGTTACAGCATCCGGAGCATGGACTCTCAGTCTTGAATTCGGGCAGGATGACGAGCCGTGGGCGGAACTCAGCACCACATCAGGGACTGGCGACAAGAGCAATGTGATTCTCAAATACGCAGAGAATGCTGCCGAGTCGGACAGGACTCTCCGAATCACGGTGAAGGCATCATCACGCACCCAAACATGTACGCTTGTCCAGAAAGCCGGAGGCGGAGACGAGCCGGAACCGCCTGTAGTGGACCCAAGTGATGTTCCCGGATGGATGGAACTGCCGGTTGTGCAGGGCAGCCTGGAATATCACAATAACTTTTTCTCCATGAACGGGAAGAGGTACAGGAACTATTCCTATGGCTGGGACAAAAAAGCGCTTGTGGCCCATTGGGTTGCCTATCCGCTGTGTCCTCTATATCTCGGCAGCCAGAAAAGGACCGATGAATGGGCTTATGACCCGAATGTGCCGCAGTCTCAGCAGCCTGTGCTTTTCCGTGGTTTCGGCGGTGGCGGATATGACCGCGGCCATCAGCTCCCGTCTGCGGACAGGACGTGCTGCAGGGAGGCCAATGAGCAGACTTTCTATTTTACGAACATGACTCCGCAGAGGGGTGCGAACTTCAATCAGAAGATATGGGCGAGCTTTGAGACCAGGGTAAGGGACTGGTCGAGGAATGCCGATACTCTGTATGTCGTGACCGGATGTGTTGTCAAGGGAAGCACTTTGACTGCAAGGGACAATGACGGAAAGTCCGTTACAGTGCCTGTAGGCTATTTCAAGGCTCTCCTGTGGTATTCCAAATCATCGACTGTCACTGCCCAGAATGCAGGATACAGGGCAGCGGCTTTCTATCTGGAGCATAAGGATTACAGCCAGACTGGCATAGACAAGTCCATGTCAATGTCGGTGGACGAGCTTGAGGAAATGGTTGGCATGGATTTCTTCCCGAACCTCAAGACCAAGGCCGGAGCCGCGATTGCTGACCGTGTGGAGGCTGCTGACCCGAAGAATGACACTTTCTGGTGGCAATAGGGCCGGCCTGGAAAACAAACAAAAGCGTTCCGGCGCTGCCGGGGCAAGATTATAATGTAATTATAACATGAGACTGAACATGAAAAGAGCGTTGACCGCAGTATTGGTGCTGCTCGTGTCGGTGAGTGCCGCATTCGGGCAGTGCAAGACACAGCGTAACTATGTCATAGGTTTCTACAACCTCGAGAACCTGTTTGACATATATGACGATCCTGCGAAGAATGACGAGGAGTTCCTTCCTGACGGAAAGAACAAGTGGACTGAAGCCAAGTATAACAAGAAACAGCACAATATGGCGCGCGTAATCAGCGAGATGGCCAAGGCCAACGGCCGCTATCACACGATTCTTGGCGTGTCGGAGATTGAGAACCGTCTTGTGCTCGAGGATCTCGTGAGCCAGCCTGAGATTGCTGACGCCAATTATCAGATTGTGCATTATGACGGACCGGACAGGCGAGGCGTCGATGTGGCCCTGCTCTATAAGCCGGAGCAGTTCACATATCTTGACAGCGAGTCCATCCCTTTCACATTCGAGGGAACCAAGGTGGAAATTACGCTTGACAAAGAGCAGCAGGACTATTTCCGCACGAGGGACATCCTCATGGTGCACGGAACTATAGACGGTGAGCATTTCGCGTTTTATGTGGCACATCTTCCGTCACGTATCGGCGGAAAGGGCCAGGATCTCAGGAGCCGTGGTGCGGAGATTATCTACAACCACGCCGCAATGATGACAGAAAGGCATCCGGGCATCAAGATAGTCGTAATGGGGGATATGAATGATAATCCGACCGACGACAGCATGGCCGTATGGATGCGCGGAAAGGAAAAGAAGGAAGAGATGTCACGGGAGGATTTCTTCTCGCCGTTCCTTTCAATGTACAAGGCCGGATACGGCTCTTTGGCATACCGCGGGGAGTGGAGCATCTATGACCTTATTCTTGTGAACAACAATCTTGCGAATGCGGAAGAGGGCCTGCGGATACAGCCTGTCGGAAAAAAAGGGTTCTACGGAGTGGTGTTCAAGCGCCCGTTCATGGTGACACAGAAGGGCCAGTACAAGGGCTATCCTTTCAGGACCTTCTCCGGAGGAGCTTTCATAGGCGGTTACAGTGACCATTATCCTACATTCATTGTAGTTGGCAAATAGCATATAAACTTACCATTATGTATAAAAGAATATTTTTTGCGTTCGCCGCACTTCTGCTTTCCGTGTCTATGTGGGCACAGACTGGAGGGGTGACGGGAACCGTAGTCAACCGTTCCGGCAGGGTTCCGGTTACGGGAGCCGAGGTTACGCTTTCTTTCGGGGGTGAGACTGTGGTTACGGGACAGTCCGGAAATGACGGAAAGTTCCTGTTTGAAGGAATTGAGGACGGAATCTATCAGATGACCGTAAAAGCTGCTGGCTTTGTTCCTGCAAATGTCAATGTGACTGTCGAGAATGGCTTTGTAAAGGACTTGATGTTCGTTTCGCTCGTAGCTGCGCGCAATGTCGTGGAGGCGGACGATTCAAGTTTCGCGGAGTTTGATATGGATGATTCGGGATATTCGGATGCTCCGTCCATATTGTTCTCCAATGATGTCTATACCGATATCGTAGGCTTCGGGTTCAGCGCAATCCGTTTCAAGAACAGGGGCTATAACAATGAGACCCAGGATGTTTACCTGAGCGGAGTGAAGATGAACGACGCCATAACCGGCTATTCTCCTTATTCTCTCTGGAGCGGCCTTAATGAGGCTACGAGAAGCAAGGAGACCACTGTCGGCAACGAGGTTTCGGAGTATGGGGCGGGCGGATACAACGGAGTTACCAATATCCTTGCTACTGCTTCTTCCGTGCGTCCGGGATGGAGGTTCAGCGTATTGAGCAACAGTGCGATGTACCGTCTCCGCCTTATGGCGACCTATGCCTCGGGAGAGCTTGACAACGGCTGGTCATATGCGTTCAATGTTTCTGCCCGCGTCGGAGGAAACGACTGGGTTAAAGGTGTCTATTACCGCAATTTCGCATATTATGCAGGTGCTGAGAAGAAATTCGGTGATGAGCACAGGCTCAGTTTCATGGCTTTTGCTGCCCCTGGACAGAGAGGTGCGCAGAATGCTTCCACACAGGAAGTCTATGACCTCATGGGCGACAACATGTACAACTCGAACTGGGGCTATCAGGGCGGCAAGATGCGCAATGCGCGTGTGCGCAAGACTCATGAGCCGGTGTTCGTGGTGAAATATACCGCCACTCCTCTTGAGAACCTTGAGGCTTCTGCCACAGTGCTTTACCGTACGGGAAAGAACGGATATACTGCGCTTGACTGGTATGATGCTCCGGACCCGCGTCCTGACTATTACCGCAATCTTCCGTCTTATTTCTATAATCCTAATCCGGATTATGGCAGGGACAATGAATTGAAGGCAGAGTGGGCCAAGGAAGCATGGCTTACCAATATGAACAGCACATGTCACCTGAATTGGGACAGGCTTTATAATGTCAATTACAACAATCCGGTCGAGCAGGCTGACGGAACTTTCCTGAACAGGTCAAAGTATGCCGTTGAGGAGCGCCGCGTGGACCAGAATGATGTGAATGTGGCTGCAAATGTAAAATGGACGGCAAGCAATCTGTTCACTCTCACGGGAGGAGCCAATTTCAAATGGAACCGCACGGAGTATTACAAGAAGCTTGATGACCTTCTCGGAGGTGACTATTACCTTAACATTGACCAGTTTGCGGAGCGCGATTTCGCTTCTTCTCCTACAATGATTCAGAATGACCTGGATTATTATCTGGAACACGGCACTGCAGAGCAGATAGGCCGCGGAGGCAAATACGGATATGACTACTATGCCCATGTGCGCAATGCGGGTGTGTGGGCCAACGGAACGTTCACTCACGGAGGCCTTGCTGCAAATCTGGCATTGGAAGCAGGATATACCGGTTTTTGGAGGGAGGGCCTTCTTCGCAAAGGTCTTTTTGCAGGTCTTGATGACAATGGGCAGGAGATTTTCTATGATGGAAAGAAACTGACTTCGTATGATGCTGACGGGAAGGTGATTTCTTCAAAAGGCGATTCTGAGAAGGCTCAGTTCCTGACATGGTCGGCAAAGCTGGGAGCAAGCTATGTGTTCCAGGGCGGTCACAGGCTTTATGCCAATGCGGGATATTATACCGATGCGCCTACGTTCTCGCAGTCATTCATTTCTCCGAGGACGAGAAATACTCTGATTCCTAATCTGGAGACGTCCAAGACTGTGTCTGCGGACATCAATTACAGCTATAGCAACAATGGCTATGATTTGCGTGTGACCGGATTCTGGACCAAGATAATGAACCAGACCGACCTCATGAGCTTCTATGACGATTCGCAGAATTCATTTACCAATTTCGCGATGACCGGAATCGACCAGAGGCATATGGGAATCGAGCTTGGATTCCGTATCCCGTTCTTCCTTCAGGGACTGTCGCTTCAGGGTGCGCTCAGCCTGGGAGAGTATATCTATACTTCCACTCCGCGCATGACCCAGACGATAGACAACAGTGCTGCGGTGGTGTTCAACAACCAGCCTGTGACATATTGGAAGGAACATCCTATATATAAGAAGTATATGATTGACGGTGTGGAGACATATGAGGTTGACCTTGACGGCAATTATGTCGTTGAGAAAAACCAGAAGCATTATGTTCCGAGCACGCCTCAGATAGCTTCGAGCCTTGCTTTCAATTACCGCACGAACTCATACTGGTTCTTCACTCTTGAAGGACAGTGCTTTGCCAATTCATATCTTGACATGAACCCTCTCTACAGGACCGACATGGCCGTGGCCGGTCCGGACGGCATAGCTACCCCGATTGAAATCGAGTATATGGCTGCCCAGGAGAAGTTCGACCCTGTTTTCCTGCTTAATGCGAGTGTGGGCAAGTCCTGGTATATCCAGCGCAAGTACAATTTCGGTTTCTCTCTCAATGTCAACAATATCCTGAACAGCAGGAATGTGCGTACCGGCGGTTATGAGCAGACGCGTCTGATTGACAGCAATAGCGGTGAGAGATACTACAGGTTCGATCCGCGCTATTTCTACATGAGCGGTGTCAATTATATGTTGAACCTCTATTTCAGATTCTAAGTTATGAAGACATTATATAAGATAGCTGCAGCGGTGCTGGCCTTTATGTCGGTCACTTCCTGCGATGAGTTCACTCCGGTCTTTACGGGAAAATATCCTGAGCCGGGCGAATATGAGAAAGTCGAGATGACACCGACCCATACGATAGCCGAGCTTGTGGCTATGTATAAGCTCGGTAAGCCTCAGGTCATAAAGGATGACATTGTGATTGCCGGCAAGGTCTCTACGTCTGACCGTACCGGAAATTTCTACAGGAGCTTCTACATCCAGGACGAGACCGGAGGAATCGAGATAAAGATAGGAAAGACAGGACTGTACAATGACTATAAGCCGGGTCAGACCGTATATGTGAAATGCGAGGGACTTACTCTCGGAATGTACGGGTACAAGAGCGGCAACTATGGCGGAAGCGGAATGGTGCAGCTCGGCTATGAAGACCCGACAGGAGATTATGAGACTTCGTATCTTGATGTGGCCCCTATCATCGACAGGCATATTTTCCGCGGAGAGTTTGGTGAGCCTGTTGTGCCTCAGGTTGTTACTGAGTCCCAGCTTCCCGGCAAGGATGACACGCAGGCTACTAACAGGTATGTCGGAAGCCTTGTGACTTTGAAGGGGCTGAGGTATGCGGAGGAGGTTTTTGCCCTGCTTTATCTTGACAGCAACAAGGACACGAAGCTTTCTTCAAACAGGGTGTTCCTTTCGAGGGATGACAAGGACGAGGACACATGGACATGGGGCATAACCACATGGGCCATGTCGAAGAACAAATACCTTGAATATCTCTCTTCCGGCGTATGGGACAAGGCAAAAGTAGGAAATGGAAATGACTACAATTACGGTACTGTCGAAACAAACAAGGAGCAGATGATGAAGAATGCTTCGGCATATTCTGTAAGCCAGTATTTCACAATGGGCAACAAGGAAATCCAGATACGCACGAGCGGTTATTCCCGTTTTGCGGACACTGAAATCGACCCTGAAGTGCTGAACGGCAACAAGACCATAGATGTGACCGGAGTAATTACTCTCTATCAGGGCAGCATCCAGTTCACTCTGATTGACATAGCTGACGTTAAGGTCAATTAGGGTCTCATCAGCAGATTCTTTGGGCAGTTTTCTGCCAGAACATACCATCGGGCGGTCTCCTTTGCGGGGCCGCCCGATTTTTTGCCATGTCCCGTCCGCAACGCCATAGAAGATGGGGCAGCCGTTACATATAGTTTGTTGTAAACCAAAGTTTGAAGACAGGGTCCGCAAGGGTGATGGTCTTGCCGTTTTTCTCCACAAGCTCATTGTGTATGAGCACTTTCTGTATGCGGGCTATGTTGGATTTTGTGCCGAGGTTCCATGTCTCAAGTACCTCTTTTGAACCGAATCCGGAACTTATTCCGCTGCACAGCGCACGGATGAAATTCATCTGATATGTCGTCAGGTTGCCAATCTGTTGCATGAACAGAGCGCTATTCTGTGCCAGCAATTCGGCGATTGCGTCTTTGAGGTTTTCCTCTGTTGCTTCTGTATCAGTGTTCAGAAATACATTCCATGCGAGCTGCTGCACGTATGATGAATAATTCTCGACCTTTGAACAGATTTCTTCCGCAAGGCTGTCCGAGATATACTTTCCTTTGGCTGCAAATCTGCCTGTGATGTATTTTTTCCAGTCATCGGTTGGGATTCTTTCCAGATATATCGTGTCGCCGAATTGGTAAAACGGCATTCTTTTGCTTTGGAACAGCTTTTCCATCAGGTGCTGCTTGCTGCCGAAAAGGCAGTATGACACATTCTGCTGGTGCTGCCATACCGCTCTCAGACGTTTTTGTATTGTCGTCGTGTCGCTAAACTCTCCGATTTGCTGGAATTCATCAATGCACACGACTATATGGATGCCTTTCTTGACTGCGATTTTTTCCGGCAGGCTAAGGACTTCTTCCGGAGAACTGTTCTTTGGTGTTATTCCAAGCGAAACGGAATACTCGGAACTCTGGTCCGGACTTACGGATATCTTCGGTACAATCCGGCTGAGAAAATCTTTTGCCGTATCGAAAATCTGTTCAGCCTTGGTGGATGTCTCTTTTAGTACAGTGGAGGCGAATCTGTTGTAGAAATCATATTCATCACGGCAATCATATATGTCCATATATATGATTTTCAGGTCTTTTCTATCCGTTTCATTGATTACTTTCTTCACAAGGGAAGTTTTACCCATCCTGCGCGGGGAAATGAGTATGGTATTGACCCCTGCTCCGAAATTCATTTTGAGCCTTTGGGTTTCTTTTACGCGGTCTGTGAAGTTGTCTCCTGTGACGGATACTCCGAATATGAATGTCTTATCCATTTTTGTGATTCTTATGCCAGCAAATGTAGATAATTTATTCTTGGTATACAACATTGTGGTCCACAACTTTGTGGTCCACAATGTTGTGGACTGATGTGTACCTTGATAATCAGATGATTATATAAGCATTGCCTTGTGAAATGGTGTGCAGAAAAATCGAATGTTCCACCGGAATTCGGACCTGCCGTTTGCTTCCGCCGCTTGCCGGATATTTTGCAAAAAATGCGAACCGCACGGCTTTATTGTGTTCCGTAAGACTTTCATAATAAGCACAAATTTAATAACTTTGTCTGTTCAACCCCGGTGAAGACACGGAACCGCTCCGTTACATCACCGCAAGCTGAATAAACGAAAAAAATAATACAATGAAAAAACCTGGACTGATAATTCTTATGATCATGGCGGCAATCGCATGCAACAGAATCAACCCCTTCCTTACGGAATGGAACACACCTTACGGAATCCCTGATTTCGAGCAGATAAAAGAAAGGGACTACCTCCCGGCTGTAAAGATTGGCATACGCCAGCAGCAGGGTGAGATAGATGCAATAATATCAAATAGCGAGACTCCTTCATTTGAGAATGTCGTGGAGGCCTACGAGCGCTCAGGAGCCATTCTTGGCCGTGTCACAGACGTTCTCTTCAATGTGTCCGAATCGGATGCGACGGAATCCCTGCAGAGGATAGTCGAGAAAATCCTTCCGATGCTCTCCTCCCACAGCGACAACATATTCATGAATCCGTACTTATTTGCCAAAGTCGAGACACTTTACAACAAGAAGGATGAACTCGGGCTGGACAGGGAACAGCAGATGGCCCTGAAGAATCTCTATGACAGCTTCGTGAAAAACGGAGTCGCCTTGGATGCGGCAGGACAGGCACGCATGCGTGAGATAAACATGGAGCTTTCTTCGCTCTCCAACACGTTCGGAAATAATCTGCTTGCGGAAAACAATGCTTTTGCGGAGCAGTTCGGAGTGACGGTATCGGAATATCCGGAAGCTATGGCATCGCAGGAGGACCGTTCGGTAAGGGAAAAAATGTTCAAGGCATATGCCTCGAGAGGCAACAACGGCAACAGGAACGACAACAAGGAACTGCTGACGAAAATCGTATCACTGAAAATAGAAAAGGCCAGGCTGCTCGGTTACGACACTCCTGCCGCACTGATACTTTCTGACAAAATGGCCGGCACTCCAGCCTCGGTTGACAAATTCTTGGGAGACCTGATGGTTCCGGCAGTGGCAAAGGCCCGCGAGGAGATAGCTGACATGCAGGCCGTTATGGATGAGGACATCAAGGCAGGTATTCTTCCTGAGGGCAGCACTATACAGCCTTGGGACTGGGCATGGTATGCAGAAAAGGTACGCAAGGCCAAGTATGCGCTTGATGAGGAGCAGACCAAGCCTTATTTCAAAATGGAAAATGTCCGTGAGGGAGTGTTCAATACTGCTCACAAGCTTTACGGGCTCAATTTTGAGCAACTTGAGGACATCCCTGCGTATCATCCTGATGTCGAGGGATTCAAAATCACTGATGCCGACGGCTCTCTGATAGGAGTGCTCCTGACGGATTATTTCCCTCGCAGCACCAAGAGAGGCGGCGCGTGGATGAGCAACTTCGTCAACCAGGAAGTGAATGCTGACGGTGTTGATGTGCGTCCTGTCGTCGTAAATGTAGGCAATTTCGCAAAGCCGACGGCAGACAAGCCTTCCCTGCTTACTCTTGACCAGGTGGGCACAATGTTCCATGAGTTCGGACATGCCCTGCACGGGCTTCTGAGCAAATGCCGCTACAAAAGCGTGAGCGGAACAGCAGTGGCCCGCGATTTTGTGGAGCTTCCGTCTCAGATAATGGAAAACTGGGCGTTCCGCAGGGAAGTGCTCGCGGAATATGCCCGCCACTATGAGACAGGTGAGGTCATTCCTGACTCGCTTGTGGCAAAGATAGAGGCTGCCGGCACATTCAACCAGGGCTTCATGACTACTGAGCTTGTAGCGGCTTCCATACTTGACATGAAATGGCATGAGCTTACTTCTGCAGAAGGCATTGACCCGATGGAGTTCGAGGCTGAGGCCTGCCGTCAGATGGGGCTTATTGACGAGATTATACCGCGCTACCGCAGCACATATTTCGCTCACATTTTCAGCGGCGGATACAGTGCCGGATATTACAGCTACCTGTGGGCTGAGGTGCTTGACAAGGACGCGTTCGAGCTGTTCCGCCAAAAAGGAATCTTCGACAGTAACACTGCCATGTCATTCCGCCGCAATATCCTTGAAAAAGGAGGAAGCGAAGAACCGATGGTGCTGTACAGACGCTTCAGGGGCGCGGAGCCTGACCCAGCCGCCCTTCTGCGTGCAAGAGGACTGGCGCTTTAAAGAATACCGCATAATGACACTGAAACCTTTTGTGGCTTTTGCCGCATGCGTCGCCTTGGCCGCGGGCTGCATGTCAGACCGGATTCCGGCATACAAGAATCCGGCTCTCAGTGCAGGGGAGCGCACGGAAGATCTTCTTGCGAGGATGACCGTGGATGAAAAGCTCGGGCAGCTCCTGTGTCCGCTCGGTTGGCCAATGTATGATAAAACCATGGTTGACGGCCGTGAGACGGCTGGTATATCTGACGAGTTCCGCAAATTCGTAGGCGAGCAGCAAGGGGGAATGCTCTGGGCCACTTTCCGTGCTGACCCGTGGACAAAAAAGACACTTGAGAACGGCTTGAATCCTGCTTTGGCTGCCGAAGCCTATAATGCCATGCAGAAATATGCCATTGACAGCACCAGGCTCGGCATTCCTGTCATTCTCGCTGAGGAAGCCCCTCACGGGCATATGGCCATCGGCACGACTGTTTTCCCGACCAGCATAGCTCTTGCCGCCACATGGGACAAGGACCTCATAGAGGAGGTCGGCCGCACGATTGCATCTGAGCTGAGGGCGCAGGGAGGACATATCGGATATGGCCCTGTGATAGACCTTGCGCGTGAGCCAAGATGGTCAAGAGTCGAGGAAACATACGGTGAGGACGTGTGCCTCACTTCGGAGATGGCTGCGGCAATGGTCCGCGGAACAAGCCCCAAGAACAACGGCTGGGACAGGGGCATAGTTTCGACCCTGAAGCATTTTGTCGCATACGGAATACCTGAGGGCGGCCACAACGGCAATCCGTCAAATGTCGGGATACGTGACCTTCATGAAAATTTCCTTCCTCCGTTCAAGGCTGCCATTGATGCCGGGGCCCTGTCTGTGATGACTTCATACAATTCCATTGACGGGGTGCCGAGCACGGCGAATCCGGAACTTCTGCGCGGAATCCTGAAGGACAAATGGGGATTTGAGGGCTTTGTGGTTTCTGACCTTGTGAGCATTGACGGGCTTTGTGGAGACCACCGCATCGCACGGGACAAGGAGGAGGCCGGAATCATGGCTCTGGATGCCGGAGTCGATGTGGACCTCGGGGCGAACTGCTATTCCCTTTTGCATGATGCCTTGAAAAGCGGGAAAGTCAGCATGAAAGTGCTTGACGAGGCTGTCGGAAGGGTGCTCAGGCTCAAATTCGAGCTTGGCCTGTTCGACAATCCGTATGTGGAGCCGTCCGCTGCCATGAAAACGGTCCGCAGTGAAGAAAATGTGGCGGTGGCCAGGCAGGCGGCACGTGAAGGTGTGGTGCTGCTGGAGAACAACGGCATACTGCCTTTGAGGAAAGACATGAAAATCGCTGTAATAGGTCCGAATGCCGATAATATGTACAATCAGCTCGGAGACTATACTGCGCCGCAGCCAAGGGAGAACATAAGGACTGTCCTGGACGGCATCCGTTCGAAGGCCGGGGAGAAAAATGTTGATTATGTGCATGGCTGTGCAATTCGTGACACCCGCGGCAACACTATAAGGGAAGCCGTGCGCGCTGCAAGAAAGGCGGATGTGGCAGTTGTTGTAGTGGGAGGTTCAAGCGCCCGTGACTTCAAGACCACATACAAGGAGACCGGAGCCGCGGTTGCGGATAAGGATGCGGTAAGTGACATGGAGGCCGGAGAGGGCTTCGACCGCGCAAGCCTTTCGCTTTTAGGATTTCAGGAGGAGCTTCTCAGGGCAGTCAGAAAGACCGGAACTCCGATGGTTGTAGTATATATAGAGGGACGTCCTTTGGACAAGATGTGGGCAAGCGCCAATGCTGATGCGCTTTTGACGCAGTTCTATCCGGGCCAGCAGGGCGGAGAGGGACTTGCTGACGTGCTTTTCGGAGATTACAGCCCGGCAGGCCGTCTTCCTGTGTCCGTTCCTGTTGATGTGGGACAGCTTCCCGTATATTATAACAAGAAATTTCCGGCGGGACACGATTATGTGGAGATGCCTTCCGCACCCCTCTATCCGTTCGGCTATGGGTTGAGCTATACTTCGTTCGAGTATTCCGGACTTGCCGTGAGCAACCTTGGTGACCAGGGCGTCAAAGTCAGCCTTAATGTTCGCAATACCGGAGACTGTGACGGGGATGAAGTCGTGCAGGTCTATGTGACTGACCTTGTGGCCTCGACTGTGCGCCCGCGCGTCCAACTCCGTGCATTTGACAGGATTCATGTCCGCAAAGGGGAGACCGCTGCCGTGGAGCTTATGCTTGACAGGGACGCATTCTCCTTGTGCGGCTCTTCCATGGAGACTGTGGTCGAGCCGGGTGAATTCCGTATATCCGTGGGGGCTTCTTCGACGGACATAAGGCTCTCGGAGACCATCGCATTATAATGAACAAATAACATTTAACCCATAACAACATTAAGATGAGAAAGTCATCATTGCTTATAGCACTTGCTGCGGCCGCGCTTTCTGCCTGCTGCACAGAAGAAAAGGATTATACCGCATTTGTGGACCCGTACATCGGTTCCGGTGGACATGGACATGTGTTCGTTGGCGCCTCAGTGCCATTCGGCATGGTCCAGCTCGGGCCTCAGCAGATTAAGGACGAGTGGGACTGGTGCTCGGGTTATCACTATAGCGATACCCTTGTCATCGGTTTCTCGCATACTCACCTTACGGGAACCGGAATCGGTGACCTCGGAGATGTGCTCATGATGCCATACGACCCGGCGAAAGTGA
Organism: uncultured Bacteroidales bacterium; assembly: GCA_910585445.1. Lineage (GTDB taxonomy): Bacteria > Bacteroidota > Bacteroidia > Bacteroidales > UBA932 > Cryptobacteroides. The sequence continues at coordinate 13,236 of CAJUEK010000023.1, forward strand.
AATATGACACGAGCTGGGCAAAGAGGAAGAATGCTGATGCGACGCACATATACGCGCTTCTTGACCATTCCAAAGAAGAGGTGCGTCCGGGATTCTACAGTCTTGAGATGCCGGATTACGGTGTTGCAGCAAGGCTTACCGCCACAGACAGGACTGGACTCCATGAATATACTTTCACAGGTGACCGTTCTGCCATCCTGCTTGACCTTTGTACAGGAATCGGTTGGGACGGCGTGACCGATTGGGACTTCTCATGGCTCAGCCCGACCCGCATAGAAGGCTACAGGCGCTCTTCCGGCTGGGCAAAAGACCACACCATATGGTTTGCCGCGGAGTTTTCTTCTCCGGTTATGGAGTACGAGAACATTCCGATTACGGGTGATGAATATGCCGTGGCAATCATTTTCGACACTTCGTCACAGAAAAAGATTGCCGTCAAGGTGGGACTTTCTCCTGTAAGCTGTGCCAATGCCTGGGAAAACCTTAACGCAGAGCAGACCGGATGGGATTTTGAAGCAGTGGCACAGGCTGCCAAGGATCGCTGGAACGCAGAGCTGGGCCGCATTGAAATTGAGGAGATGGATGCGCGCCAGAGAAAACTTTTCTATACCTCGCTTTATCATACGATGATTGCCCCGTCACTTTTCAGCGACAGGAACGGAGAGTACCGCGGAGCTGACGCAAAGGTGCACACCAGCGATGAGAACCAATATACCGTGCTTTCATTGTGGGACACATATAGGGCGGAATACCCTCTTATGACAATCATCAATCCGGAGATGTCCTCAGCAATAGCTTCAACCCTGATGAATATCTATGACCAGCAGGGCAAGCTCCCTGTATGGCATCTCGCAGGAAACGAGACCGACTGCATGATAGGCAATCCTGGAGTTATCGTGATGGCTGACATGTGCCTGAAAGGGTTTGCAAAAGATGTCACGGCGGCTCTCGAGGCAATGAAAACGTCTTCGATGCTTGACGAGAGGGGACAGGAATTCCTTAAGATATACGGATATATTCCGTTTGACAAGAGCGCTGAGCTTGAGACTGTGTCAAAGGCAATGGAGTTCTCGATTGCTGATGCTTCGCTTGCGAAAGTGGCACGTGAGGCAGGTGACATGGAGGCTGCCGCATATTTCGGCGAAAGAAGCCAGGCATGGAAAAAGCATTATGACCCGGAGGTCGGATTTGTGCGCGGAAGGGCTGCCGACGGCTCATGGCGCACTCCTTTCGACCCGTTCAAGGCAATCCACATGAAGAGCGACTTTACCGAGGGCAACGCATGGCAATACACTTTCCTCGTTCCTCAGGATGTGAACGGGTTGGCCGGGATAATCGGCGGCCCTGAGGCGTTCGAGGCCAAGCTTGACGAGTTCTTCACCGTTGAGGGCGACCTTGGCCCTGAGGCGAATGACGTAACTGGCCTTGTGGGGCAGTATGCGCACGGAAATGAGCCGAGCCACCATGCGGCCTACATGTACAACTATATCGGAAGGCAGGACAAATGCGCGGAAAAGGTACGCTATATTCTTGACGAGCTTTATTTCGATGACCACAGCGGAGTTTGCGGAAATGAGGATGCCGGCCAGATGTCAGCATGGTATGTGCTCTCTGCCCTCGGCCTTTATCAGGTTGACCCTGCGTGTGGGGAGTTCCAGTTCGGCTCGCCTGTTGTGAAGAAAGCCGTGGTGAATCTCGGTGACGGCAAGACTTTCACCATAATGGCACATGACAACTCTCCGGAGAATATCTACATCAAGTCCGCTTCCTTGAACGGCAAGAAGCTCGACAGGACATATGTAAGCTATGATGAGATAATGGCCGGCGGAACTCTTGAATTTTTCATGAGTCCTGAGGCTTAGCCTTGTTTGATGACACAGAAACTTCATAGAAAATGATAAAGACTTGTACAATGATGACCGTGGCTGCAGCTTTTGCAGTCACGGTCTCTGCACAACAGCCCGAATGGAAGAACCTGGATGTTTTTTCGGTCAATGCTGAAACGGAGCGCACCGAACTGATATTCTGGTCTGACGCCAAGGATGCCATGACAGGCAGTTTTACTGAAAGTGAAAACTATCTGGACCTTGACGGCACGTGGAAATTCCTGTATTTTGACACTCAGCGGACAATGCCTGACGGTCTTGAGAAGGCTTCTGCCGGGCTTGCCGCTTCATGGAATGACATACATGTTCCGGGCAACTGGGAGATGCAGGGCTTCGGCATTCCAATCTATGTCAATACTGATTTCGAATTTGCCACTGTAAATCCGCAGCCTCCTTTCATCCCTGACGAGAATCCGTGCGGAGTCTATTTCCGTACTTTCGAAGTGCCTCAGGGGTGGGACGGGCGCCAGGTCTATCTTAACCTTGCCGGCGCGAAGTCCGGGGTTTATGTCTATGTGAACGGCGGGCGTGTCGGCTATAACGAAGATTCCAAGGATTTGGCACGCTTCAATATAACGCCTTATCTCAAAAATGGGGAGAATACCCTCGTGCTCAAGATATACCGCTTTACCACAGGTTCTTACCTTGAGTGCATGGACTTTTTCCGGATCAGCGGCATAGAGAGGGATGTTTATCTTTCCTCTGAGAAATATGACTGTGATTTCGATGTGAACGTGGTCTCGTCTCTGGATGAGGCTTGCAGGGACGGTCTTTTCCGTCTTGAAGTCACTTCAGACCGCGGCAGTGAAGTCTCATACAAGCTGTTTGACAATGGCGGCAAGATTGTGCTTGAAGACAGTGCAGTCGTGACGGACGGCAAGGCCGTGATGTCAGGAGTAGTGCCTGGCGCAAGGCAGTGGAGTGCCGAGACACCTGAGCTGTATGCCCTTCTCCTGGAAGTGGACGGTGAATATGCAAGGATGAATGTCGGGTTCCGCCGTCTGGAGATTGTCGGCAACAAGTTTCTTGTCAACGGCAAGCCGGTCAAGTTCAAGGGCGTGAATCTCCATGAGACCGAGCCATATACCGGCCACTATGTGAGCCGTGAGAGGCTGCTCCAGGATCTGAGGCTTATGAAGGAGAACAATGTCAACGCCATACGTACCTGCCATTATCCGCAGCAGAGGATGTTCTATGACCTGTGCGACAGTCTTGGGTTTTATGTCTATTCCGAGGCCAACGTGGAGTCTCACGGTATGTTCTATGACCTTGACAAGACGCTCGGAAACAAGCCGGAATGGTATGGCAACCATATATACCGCATCAGGAACATGTATTTCCGCACAAGGAACTATGCTTGCGTAACCATCTTGTCCCTTGGAAACGAAGGAGGAAACGGCTGCAATTTCTATGATGCCTACAAAGAAATCAAGGCTCTTGAAAAAGCCGGAATGAACCGTCCGGTGTGCTATGAGAGGGCGGAGTTCGAGTGGAATACGGACATGATAGTTCCGCAGTATCCTTCGGCTTCATGGTTCATGAAGATGGCGCAGAATGCTCCTGACAGGCCTGTGTGCCCGTCCGAGTATGCGCATGCCATGGGCAACTCGACAGGCTCTCTTGATATGCAGTGGGATTGGATATACGGGTACGACCATATGCAGGGCGGTTTCATCTGGGATTGGGTGGACCAGGCCCTTGCGAAGTATGATGCTGACGGAAAATTCATGTATTGGGCATATGGCGGCGATTTCGGGGAGAATATGCCGAGCGACGGCAATTTCGTATGCAACGGAGTCGTGGGACCTGACCGTGACCCTCATCCGGGACTTGCGGAGGTGAAGCATGTCTATCAGGATGTCAAGATTACTTCTGATGACCCTGCGTCGGGCCGATTCAATATACAGAACAGGTTTTATTTCAAGTCTTTGAAGGGTTATGAAGTGCGTTATACGGTTTTGGCGGACGGCAAGTCCATCAGAAAGGGCCGTCTGAAATTCAGCACCCCGGCCCAGTGTGACGAAGATTTCACCATAAGGCTTCCTAAGCTTCGCAAACGCAAAGGCTATCTCATCAATTTTGATGTCGTGACCACAGAAGCATCGGCGCTTCTTAAAAAGGGACATGTGGCGGCAACTGAGCAGTTCCTTTTGAAAGAGGCGGGCCACAAGCCTTACAAGGCAAGGAAGGCTTCGTGCAAGATTGAGGATGACGGTAATTCCATTGTGATAAGTTCTTCCAAAGTCCGCTTCGTGTTTGACAGGGAACAGGGAATCGTGACTTCATATATGGTAAGGGGACAGGAGATGCTTGCTGACGGCTTCGGCATAAGGCCTTCTTTCTGGCGTGCCCCGACTGATAATGACTATGGAAACGGCTGGCCTGCGAGGACACAGGACTTCAAGACTGCCTCCAGGGAGTTCTCCGCTTCTGCAACGGCTGAAAATACTACTTCCGGTGCAGTCCTGAACGTCTGCTATGACCTGCCTTCAGGAAATGAATATCATGTCGCTTATGAGGTTCTCGCAAACGGAATCGTCAAGGTGCATGCGGATTTCCGGGGAGTTCCGGCCGATGGCAAAGCCATTGAAGTGCCGCGTGTAGGTCTTCGTTTCAGGCTTCCGGCAAAGGATGACAGGTTCAGCTATTTCGGACGCGGTCCTCAGGAATGCTACTGGGACAGGCAGAGCGGTGCGCGTAAGGGAATATATGAGACCTCTGCATCCGGGGAATATGTGCCTTATGTGCGTCCTCAGGAGAACGGGCACCATACCGGCTGCTCATGGCTCAAAACCGGAGGGCTTGCCATAGTGGGAGACGGCATGTTTGAATTCAATGTCCTCAGGAACTCTGTGGAGGACTTTGACTCGGAAGAGGTCGTGAAGCATGACTATCAATGGGATAACCTCTCGCCTGACGAGGTGCATGATATGGAGGCTGCCCGCAATGTACGCCGCCGCCAGCATCATATTGATGATGTCGTGCCGCAGGATTACATGGAGGTCTGCATTGACGGTGTGCATTCCGGAATCGGAGGATATGACAGCTGGTGGGCAAAGGCCGAGCCTGAGAGGACGGCCTGGAGTGACAGGGATTATTCTTTCGGATTCACGATAGTTCCGCATAAGGTCATGAGGAGCTCCCGTGCCGTGAAATTCGCATATTGATTTTTATTGAACCGGACAGCTTCAGAGATTTCATCATAATCTGAAGCTGTCTTCATTTTATGCAATGATGAAAAAGATACGTATTGTTTTGCCGTTTGCTGTGATATGTCTTGTTGTAGGTTCCTGTATGTGCAGCCACTCTTCAGAGGGCAAGCGCGGCAGTGTGCCGGAGGAGATTGTGACAAGTGAGAACACGGAGGCAGACCTCGGTACCATCTATGAGGAAGACGGGCTTGCAAGGACGGTTCTTGTTGTGCGCAACAATTCTGCAGATACTCTGTTTCCTGTGGCTGCCTATTCTCATTGCCGGTGTGCCGCGGCCACTGTGAGTCCGCTTCCTGTGGCTCCGGGCGAAGATGTCAGGGTTGACGTCACATACAATCCAGCATACCGCAGCGGCATTTTCATGGAGGAGGTGCAGGTCAGGTTCAATGGCCGGAGAGATGTCATGAGCCTTGTCGTCAAAGGTGAGGTGATTCCTTGCGTACATCCCGTAACGGATGACCATCCGTACAATTTCGGCAGCGGACTGTATATGAGCCATGAGACCTTGCATTTCGGAAATTCAAGATGTGGAGAAAGCCATATGATATATGTCAGGCTTGCCAATGACACGGACAGGAAGATGACCGTCACATTCGATAATCCTCTCCCTGAGACTTTGGCTTACCGTCAGAAGGTGACGCTCGATGCCCATGGCAGGGACACTCTCCATTTCAGGTTCACCATGCCTGCAGGTCTGTCCTCAGGTGATACCCTCAGATTTGCTCTGAGGCCTTCCATAAATGGGAAACCGGTTGGTAAGGATTTGAATGTCAAGGCTATCTCGGCTGTGGAATGATGTTCTCAGGGATTGCCTGAGGCCTTGCGCACAAGCACTATTTTCTTGTCGTTTGTCTTTGAGACAGACTTGGCGAATGAACGGTATTCCTGATATGCTTCTTTCGGATAGCGTCCCTTGTTGAATACGAGTGATTGCCTAATCGTTATCATTCCGTCAGACAGGCTTACATTTGACACGAATACTCCAAGTTCTGACTCCATGCTGACATTCTCAGGGATATGCTCCGCTTCAAACCCGTCAGGAATCATGATTCTCACCGTGTCTATTATTGAAAGGCTTTCATCAATGCATATCGGGTTCACGCGCTCCGCCTTGTCATGGAATACCTTAAGACTTGAATGGCTGATGGGAATGAACATCCTGTCTCCGGAAACCTTTGCATATGCCGGGATATCCATCTGGAACGACACGCTCATCTGAGGTGTCTCTCCGCTGGTCAGCTCGCTGAAATTGTCAGATATCCCTGTCAAGACTGCATTGTTGCACAGGCACTTGTACCTTGAGGTGAGACGTTTCCGCTTGAGGTCCGGTTTAAGGCTCTCAAATTCTATATACGGCTCAATATCCTCCGCAAACAGCTCCCTTCTTACATCGCATTTGGCTGAGCCGTTCCCGTCAAGCCGTACCGTCATGGATTCCGAACTTGCTTCGTGGCAGTCCGTATATCCTTTTGCCCTGACTTTCTTTCCGCCTTCCGGTGTCACGAGGACTATTTCATGGCCGCCTATCCCGTCGTGGCGGTATCCCAAAGGGTACGACGGATTCGTACACTCAATCCAAAGCGAGTCTGATGCCATCGGGACGCAAAGCATTGCGTGGTTCATCTGTCCGAGAGACGCGTAATTCGGCAAAAGGTCCTTTTCGTCAGTCTGCACTATCAGATATTCTGACTTTATCCCCACGGCATCCAGCATGGCCTGCATATAGTTGGACAAGGCCTTGCAGTCTCCGAATCCTGTTTTAAGGACATCTTCGGCCGGTGACGGACGCAAGCCCCCAAGTCCGAGCTGTATGCTGACATAGCGTGTGGTCTTACGCAGATGGCCGTATATGATTCTTATTTTCTCCAGGTCAGACTGTGCTCCTGCTGTCATTTCCTGCAAACTTGCACGGAACGGCTCAGGAAGCGTCTTCGTGTCTTTCTGCAGGCCATAAAGCCATGCTCCCAGCTCCTCCCAGTTTGATTGCGAACCTTTCACGCCTCCCAATGAGAACTTGGCCGGACAGGCATATACATAAGGGACAAGCTCTCTGATGTCCGGCATCAGAGGCTCATCTGAAAATCCCTTGTAATCCTTGATGGTCCATGACCAGATGGTCTTCTTGCCAGAGGTCTCTGTCTGTGGCACAAGCCTGGAACTGTATCTTATTTCAGTGCCGGCCGGGGCGCTGATTCTGTAGCTTCCCGAGAGCAGCATTGTCTCCGGTCTCCTGACCGGAATGAAAGTCGGGAACGACGCGATTCCCCTCCTGTATGCGATTTTGTACCGGTACTCAATTGTATAAGGAATAGGGATTGTCGGGGTGTAGGCATAGCGGAAAGTATCATCGGCAAGTCCTGATGAAGCGGATACTTTGGTGAGGTCCTGCATGTTCAGTTTCCTGATTGTTTTGCCTGCGGATGAAATCTCCCCTGAAAATGACGTCAGCTCATGGAACGTGTCGGTATAAAGGATAAAGTCACCGGCCCGTGCCCCGTCGCTTTTCATTATATGCGTGCGCACGGTAATGCTGCATGTTCCGGACTCCGGCGAGTTCATGTCAAAGATGATGTCATAATTCTCGATTATCGCGTCAGGCATCCCGGTCTGCGCGAGAGCCGGGATGATTGATGCCGCAAGTGCTGAAAGTATGGCCAGGAAACGTCTCATGTCAGTCCGCGTTTTTGGAAACGACTATCATATCGTCATATATGCCGCACAGAAGCTGCCAGAAGTCCCTTATCTGCTGGTAATCATCTGCGGCGGCAAGCATCTCCGACATTATGAAGTTGAATGACACCTGCACCTTGTTCCCATTTGCCCCGTAGAGGACCTTGCATGCCGTCTTCATGCAAGGAAGGCCTATCGCGTCGCTTTCCGGAAGCTGTTCCACCTTGAAATTCTCCGGCAGCTCCAGGTTCATGATATAGGTTATCATGCCCTTGTAAGGGAACTCTATAGGGCAGGTCCTTGTCGGCGAACTGAAATCTGTCACAGAATGGAACTTGCGCAGGAACGGGCTTATATACAGCAGGTTGCCCGCATTGTCGATTTCCTTCTCGAACTTGCATGAGAAGGTGCATTCTTTCGAAGGCTTGTCAAAGTTCACGAATTTGTATTCTTCCGCATTTATCGCGCAAATGTTTTCAAGCGCTGTAACATATTCGGCCTGCGAGCCGGCTTTTCTGACATCCTTCTTGAAAGCCCAGCAGTCTTCACCGATATATTTTACATTCATCTCACCTGTCATCACGCCTGATTCGTCCAGCCTGGCGTTAATGATGTAGCCTGCCATGTTCTTTCCGATGCCTGTCAGGTCTATCCACTGGCACCGTCCCGGTTCGCGCAGAAGCCTTGCGCTTGAAACGAGAAATTCGGGTGGCAATATGTTCAGGTACTGGTCTGCCGAACCTCCGTCAAGGTAATGCGGATTGCCTGAGGCGTTATCTATCCTGAGTATGTATGTGTCATACGGATTTAGTTCTGGAAGTCCCGGAATCAATACTCCGGAGCTTCTCATTTTTATGAGGACAGGCTCTACCTTATAGCCTGCGGCACGGAGACATGAGGCGATGATTGCGTTCAGGTCGGCATTGCTGCCGGTCTTCTCCTTGTATGTCTGGCTGCCGCGTTTCGGGAAAAGCCTGTATTTGCCGTCCCAGCTTATCTTGGAGCGGACAAGATTGCGTATCTCCATTATCTTGTCCTGGTCCGTGTCCGCCGTGCCGGCTATTGCCTTGACTTCCTCTGGAAACAGGCATTTCTCATTCATCCTGCTGATTATGGACGACTCGTAGTAGCCCTTGTCAACGTCTTCCCAGTTTACGCTGAAATGCTGCGGAAGCCTTCCCGGAATGTCAAGGTTGCTCACCTCGTAGTCAACAGCCGAGAGGTACTGCTGGAAACTGTACGAATACGGTTCCTTTTTCATCGCAGGCAGCGCATGTCCGCTGTAACGCTCAACGGTTGTCGTGAAATCAATATATCCGCCTCCTAACGTATAGCGCTCATTTACCTTTTCTGAAGTATGGTTTATCCTGTTGTATCCGGACACCCTTTTGTTCACTCCAGCAAACTCCGGTATGCGGACTTCGTACTCAAAAAGGTTCACCGGAATGGACCTTTGGAAATACACCTTGTCGAAGTCCCAGAACGTGTATGAGGTGATGTCATATTCGACCTCTATAACAGAACCGGCCCTCACGTCCTGGGCAGAGAAAGAGAGCTTGCGGTAATTATCGGCAAACTCTTCGTCGAAGATGTAATTCTTCGACATCCTGGTGCGCACTATTTCTCCGTCGTTGAGGTTGTAAGTGATTACCGTCACTCCTGATATCTTGTCGTTCAGGCCGAGCTTGGTATAATACACAAGCTCATAGTCGCCATGGGAAACGCCCTCCTCCTTGAGTATCTTTATGCGCTCGTGATGATAGGTCTGCAGGCAGATTCTGCCCTCGGCATCGAAAGTGATGGCAGTCTTTCCTGCATCGAGCAGAACTACAGCCGCGGCAGTCGTGTCCGGCTCATATGCCTGCATTTCCACTTCCGCGCGGGAAACTTTGTCAAACTTCATGTTGACTTTTACAGGCTGGGCAGACAGGGCTGCGCTTGCCGCTGCCAGAAATGTCATGGCGGCGGAAATGAATGGTATGGCTCTCATGGAACTTGTATTATGTCAGTCATGGCATATGGCAAGGGGCCGGGAACGTAAAATTAAGCTTGTCCCTAAGCTTGTCCCGGTGCTTGGGCGCATATTGCCCAAATGTATGAAGTTTATATGATAATTGCAATGCAAAGAACAATATATTTGTCTGAAAATAGATGAATTACGTAAATCCCGTCCAAAATTTTCATGACGGTCTCTTGGGCAGGAAAATGGAAAATGACTATATTTGTCGTGAATAACGCTAAAACGTTTTTGCAGGAACCCGCATGAACGTGAATAAATCAAATGGTATGATGAATTTTTCAGAAATCTACAAATCAAAGTCCGGTGGTCTCGTGGCTCTTGCCTGGGCATCCCTCTTTGCCGCAGTTTCATGTGCTCCCGGAGCTCCGGAGCCTTATGGGGCCTTGCCGAGCGAAGCACAGGTGGAATGGCAGAAAATGGAGACCAACATGTTCGTGCATTTCGGCCCGAACACTTTCACCAGCGCGGAATGGGGAGACGGTACAGAAAGTGCCGACGTGTTCGCTCCGTCCGACCTTGACTGCCGCCAGTGGGCCGCTACCGCCAAGGCTGCCGGAATGAAAGGAATAATAATAACGGCGAAACATCATGACGGGTTCTGCCTGTGGCCTAACCCTGTATGCGCACACACTGTTGCACAGAGCAGCTGGATGGACGGAAAAGGGGACGTCCTGAGGGAACTTGCCCTGGCATGCCGTGAATATGGGCTGAAATTCGGCATATATATTTCCCCTTGGGACAGGAATGACCCTCATTACGGTACGGACGAATATAACGATGTATTCAGGCAGACACTCGAGAGCGCACTCGGAAATTACGGTGAAGTGTTCGAGCAGTGGTTTGACGGGGCATGCGGGGAAGGCCCGAACGGGAAGAGGCAGGTTTATGACTGGGACCTGTTCAATTCGACAGTGTTCAAGATGCAGCCTCATGCCGTGATTTTCAGTGATGTAGGCCCTGGATGCCGCTGGGTCGGAAATGAATACGGAAGCGCAGGGCGCACATGCTGGGGCACTATGAATATAGGTGACGGCACTCCGGGTTCGCATATCAGCCAGGAGCAGCTTAATTCCGGAGAAATGGACGGTACTCACTGGGTCGCCGCTGAGACGGACGTTTCAATACGTCCGGGCTGGTTCTGGCGTGAGTCCGAGAACTCCAGGGTGAAGTCCCTGCAGCATCTCATGAAGATTTACTATGAAAGCGTAGGCCGCAATTCCCTGCTTCTGCTGAATGTTCCTGCCGACACGCGGGGACATATACATGAGATTGATTCTGTCAGGCTCATGGAGATGCGTGCAGCTTTGGATGAGGTGTTTTCCGTTGACCTTGCAGACGGAGCTTCCGTTGAGGCTTCCCATGTACGTGGCCACGGCCGCAGATTTGCCGCGGAAAACCTGCTTGATGCTGACTATGACAGCTATTGGACAGTGGATGACGATGTGCTGACTCCTTCATTCACCCTGTCCTTTGACACTCCGCGCGTATTCAACAGGATAATGCTCCAGGAGTATATCCCGCTCGGACAGAGGGTCACGGGCTTCTCGGCCGAAGCTTTGGGGACAGACGGGAAGTGGCGTGAAATCGCGCGCGAGACTACAATCGGATACAAGAGAATCGTTCTGATTCCGGAGACGGAGGCCGAGGCTCTCCGCATCAACATCACAGGCGCGCTTGCCTGTCCTGTTCTGAACAGGGTCGCGTTGTATCTTGACCGTGTAAGCGGAGTCGCTCCTGACGAGCCTCTTTTCCACGCAGGCTCATCGTGTGCTGGCAGTTCCAGCGATAACGGAGGCGTGGTGACGGAGGATGAAGTGCTTGAAATAGGCTGTCCGACAGCGGAAATCATTGCTTCTTCAAAGGCCAAGGTGCTTGATTTAGGCGGCATCAGGACTGCATCAGGGTTTTTCTATGCTCCTGCCGATAAGGGAAAAGACGGATGTGTCATCACATATGACCTTGATATAAGTACGGACGGAAACACTTGGACTCCGGTTTTCCGCGACAAGATGTTCGACAATATCGTGAACAACCCAATTCTTCAGGAAGTCCGATTCCCGTCGTTGTTGGAGCTGCGCTATATCCGCATGACCCCTCTGCGCACAAGCAGTACGGACACCTATGCCGTTTCCGCCTTCGGCATTCTGGCTGAATAATGCAATACTTTTGAATAATCGTTGAAAATACGTATTTTTGAGGGACGGGACCGGTGGTTCCGTCCCTTTCTGAAACTTAAACCAGGCTTTCCAGACATGCCAAAGAATGTTACTATAAAGGATATAGCAGCGGAAGCCGGAGTGTCCATAGCGTTGGTCTCTTTCGTGATGAACAACCGCATCGGCTCTGACGGCAAAAGGAAATATCGTGTGAATGAGGCTACCCGTGAGAAAATTCTTGAGGTTGCCCGCCGGCTCAATTATCAGCCGAGTTCTGCTGCACGCATGTTGCGCAGCGGCCATTCCAAGGTCATCGGGGTTCTCCTGTCCGACATATCCAATGTGTTTTACGGGGAGATTGCCCGCCAGCTGGAGGAAATGGCCTTTCTTCACGGCTATACCGTGCTTTTCGGAAGCACTGACGAGTGTCCGGATAAGCTTGGCGTTCTGGTGCGCTCTTTCATGGACAAAGGCGTTGAGGGCTTCATAATAGTTCCCTGCGAAGGCTCTGAGGATAGCCTGAGACATGTTATAGACATGAGGGTTCCTCTTGTTGTCATGGACAGGAAAGACTTTGACCTGCCTGTGCCGAGAATCCTGCTCGACAATTGCGGTGCTATGAAAAAGGCCGTAGAACTGCTTGTGGGCCGGAATATACGCAAAATCGATATGCTGTCCTACACGATGCGCATGTCAAGCATTGCCGACCGTGAGGCCGGGTTGTGGAGAGCATGAAGGCGCTCGGATATGATGAACATGACATAAGGATACACCGTCTCCCGTTCGAAAACATTGATGCTGCGGCTGCCGAGGTGCTGCCTTCCATCGTTGAAAGGGGAGCGGAAGGACTTGTGTTCGCCACCAATTCATTGACCATCGCGGCCATCAAGAGGCTGTCGGCCATGAATGTCAGGGTGCAGAGGGACATTATGCTTGTCGGCTTTGACAATTCCGATGTCTATGACTGCTTCTCTCCTCCGATTCCGTATGTGCGGCAGCCGATAGGGGCGATATGCAGCAATGCAATTGCGGCTCTTGTAGATTTGATAGAAAATAAGACACTCCCTGCCGCGGCTGAGACTGTGCTTGACGGGGAAGTGGTCTATAATGGTGTTGATATTCACAATGACAATATATTGAAATGAAACGTTTTTTGCTGCTGGCAGTGCTTATGCTGCCTTTGATGAGTTCGTGTGGGGAGGAAAATCCTGTCCCGGACATTATTCCGGTGCCTTCTTCTGTATGTATGGGCACAGGGCATTTCCTTGTGCCGGCCAATGTTGAGGCCGCATGCGGTGACAGTTCCTTTTTTGCTGTCGCGGATTTCCTGAAAATGAATCTGGACGGATGCCTTTATGCTGACGGAACCACCCCGGAGGGCGGATGCACAGTCAATATGAGGGCCGGGAAAAAGGGAGACATCGTCTTTGCGCATGACGGTTCGCTTGAACCTGACGGAGAATATGTGCTTGATGTTACGGAAAAGGGAATACGCATTGCCTGCGGTTCATATTCCGGTGCTGTGGCGGCTGTGGCTACCCTCGGCCAGATTGTATCCGGCGGAAAAGTGCCTGTGTGCCGTATCGAGGATTCACCGAGGTTTGCATGGAGGGGATTCATGCTGGATGTGTCAAGGCATTTTTTCACTCCGGCGGAGGTCAAGGCCATGCTTGCGAAGCTGGCCCAGTACAAATTCAACAAATTCCATTGGCACTTGACTGATGACCAGGGATGGAGAGTGGAAATCAAGTCCCGTCCGGAGCTTACATCAAAGGGCGGTTTCCGTGACCCTGCGCTGCACAATCATGACATTATGGCTGCACAGAGGGCTGCGGATGAAAATGACCCGACCTCATTGCTTCCCCAGGACCGCCTTGTTTCAAGGGACGGCAAGACATTGTACGGAGGCTATTATACCCAGGATGAGATTCGTGACATCGTGGCATATGCCGCGTCATTGGGCATGGACGTGATTCCGGAGATAGATATGCCGGGCCATTCTCTCAATATAATAGAGTCCTATCCGGAGCTTAGCTGCAGCGGCAGGGCCGTATGGGGAAAGGATTTCTCTGTTCCCCTGTGTCCAGGCAACGATGCTACAATCAGGTTTGCCAAGGATGTATATAAGGAAATCTTCGGGCTCTTCCCTTATGGCTATGTGCATATAGGGGCAGATGAGGTCGAGAAGTCGCATTGGGCAGCCTGTCCGAAGTGCCAGGCACGTAAGGCGGAATATGGCCTTGCGGATGAACATGACCTTCAGGACTGGTTCGTGAAAGAACTGGAGAACTTCTGCAATGATAACGGAAAGACAATCATAGGATGGGACGAGATAGCTTCCAAGCCGGAGTTTTCCAAGGATGCTGTCGTTCAGTGGTGGAGACCGTGGGCTCCTGCGACCAAGGAGAACGCAGTGAAGAATGGAAACGGAATCATACTCTGCCCTAATGAGTTTTATTATATGGACCTTGCCCAGAACAGGAATACTCTTATGAAGGTGTACTGCCATGAGCCTGTGGATGAGATTCTGTATGGTCATGAGGACCAGGTGCTCGGTGTGCATGGAAATCTGTGGACTGAATATGTGACTTCTTTCGAAGGGGTATGCGACAGGCTTTTCCCGCGCATGTTTGCAGTGAGCGAGACAGCATGGTCTGAGCCGGAGAAAAAGGATGCGGCAGATTTCAACAGGAGGGTGATTGCCCATCTTGAGAAACTCGATGAGTGCGGATGGAATTACAGGATACCTGACCCGGACGGTTTCTGTGACCTCAATGTGTTCACGGATTCTGCAGTTGTCAGTGTTACGGTTCCTTTTGACGGGGTTGTTGTGCGCTATACATCTGACGGAAGTGTCCCGGGGCCTGATTCTGATGTGATGGACGGGCCGATGACAATAAAAGAGGACTGCATTCTGAAAATCCGTCCTTTCACCTCATCCGGAATAGGCGGACAGACCTATACTGCCCGTTGGAGCACTTCGGATTATGTGGAGCCTGCTTTCGGCTGCCTCTCCAATTCATCTTGCGGCGGATGCGGGGAATCTTCGGGCTGTGATGCCGGGGCTGCCTATCCTGACGGATGTGCGGCAGGCCTTATGACATGGCGCTTTGACGGCAAATTCCCGGACTGCATGGCCTTGTCTTCCGCGGTTCCAGATGCGGAGTTCGTGTCGGAGACTGTTGTTCTTCCTGCTGAGCCGTCAAGTGATTTCGGACTTATGTTCAAAGGCTATGTAAGGATTCCGGAGGATGGCATATGGTCATTCTACACATATACAGATGACGGGTCTGTCATGACAATCTCCGGCAGGACGGCCGTAGAGAATGACGGACTGCATTCACGCGACGAGAAAAGCGGCCAGGTTGCCCTGCGTAAAGGCTGGCATCCAATTGAAATCCGCTATTTTGACCATGGAGGCGGCTTCATGGAGGCCGGATTCATACTCCCTGACGGCACACGCAGGCCGTTCACCAAGGAAGATCTGTGCTATAGTGGAATGTAATAATCTGATTCATAATGTAATATGCGAAAACGATTCCCCGGATTCGGGGAATCG
Source organism: uncultured Bacteroidales bacterium (assembly GCA_910585445.1). GTDB lineage: Bacteria > Bacteroidota > Bacteroidia > Bacteroidales > UBA932 > Cryptobacteroides. The sequence continues at coordinate 28,739 of CAJUEK010000023.1, forward strand.
TTTTTCGTCATTACTCTTCAGCATAAAGCGAGATGATGTTCAGTATAACCTTGGACGCCTTCTCCATGCTCTCCAGCGGAACAAACTCCATCTTGCCGTGGAAGTTGTGCCCTCCTGCAAAAATGTTCGGGCACGGGAGCCCCATGAAAGACAGGTTGGCCCCGTCCGTACCGCCTCGTATAGGCTGTATCTTCGGGCGTATCCCTTCTGCCTCCATGGCTTTGACCGCTTTCTCCACGATATGGTAGTGCGGCTCGACCTCCTTGCGCATGTTGTAATACTGGTGCTTTATCTCCACTGAGGCGGTTCCCTCTCCGTATTTGCCGTTTATGAACTCCACGCATTTTTCCAGATAGGCCTTTTTCTGCTCATACAGGTCCATGTCATGGTCTCTTATTATATAGGAGAAAGTGGCGGTCTTAACCTCTCCCTTGAAGCTTATCAGATGATAGAAGCCGTCATAGCCGTCTGTATATTCCGGACGCTGCCATGCCGGCAGCATGTCATTCAGCTCCATTCCGATGAGTATGGCATTGAGCATCTTTCCCTTTGCATAGCCGGGATGGATGTTGCGTCCCTGTATGCGTATCGTAGCTCCGGCCGCATTGAAATTCTCGTATTCAAGCTCTCCGAGCGCTCCTCCGTCCATGGTATAGGCATACTTCGCACCGAACTTCCTGACATCGAATTTGGCCACGCCCCGTCCGATTTCCTCGTCAGGAGTGAAGCCTATCATAATGTCACCGTGCCTGAACTCAGGATGTGCCATGATATATTGCACTGCATCCATTATCTCGGCGACCCCGGCCTTGTCGTCGGCTCCGAGCAGAGTAGTCCCGTCGGTGGTAATCAAGGTCTGTCCCTTGTAGTCCGCAAGTTCCGGGAACTCGCTCACTTTAAGATAAAGCCCCTCCACGCCCTTCAGCGGAATGTCGGAACCGTCATAATTCCTGATTATCTGTGGATGTATATTGTCTCCGGAAGCATCAGGAGCGGTGTCCACATGTGCGATAAACCCGACTGCCGGAATATATTTGCCGCAGTTTGACGGTATTTTCGCCATTACATATCCATACTCGTCCAAGTTCGCTTCAACGCCCATTGCGTGCAGCTCATCCCTGAGCATCTTGAGCAAATTGAACTCTTTTGCCGCGCTCGGCTGCGAGTCTGATTCAGGGTCTGACTGCGTGTCCACAGCCACGTATCTGAGAAATCTGTCTAAAATGTTTTCCATTATATCATTTTTAGTTGTCATATGAAAAGAAGGCTTGCGCCCATGATTGCCATTCCTGCCACAACTCCGGCAATGGCCACATGATGCTTTCCGTATTTTTCCGCAGTAGGAAGAAGCTCGTCAAGCGAGATGTAAGCCATGATTCCGGCCACGGCGGCAAGCACAAGAGGGAAGGCCGGGCCGCCTCCTGCAAGGTCCGCCCCGAAAAGCGCGGCCGCACCGTAGCATAGAAGTGCACCGGCGGGTTCGCTCAGTCCGGACAGCATGGCCCAAAGGAAAGCCTTGCCCTTTTTCTTTGTCGCATAATATATAGGTATCGCCACGGCAATTCCTTCCGGAATATTATGCAGTGCTATGGCGAAAGTGATTCCCGCACCAGTCTGAGGGTCATTCAGCGCTCCTATGAAAGTTGCGATGCCCTCCGGGAAATTGTGAACGGCTATGGCTATTGCAGACATCACCCCGAGCCTCTTTATATTGGCATGTCCGTCGAGAGACAGCCCTGTGGCCTCGTGCGGGTTCTCATATTCCGGGACAATGAAGTCAATTAGCGTTATGACTCCCATTCCTATGAAGAATGCGACCAAGGCCATTGCACCTCCTCCCTTTCCGCTCCAGCATGCAGCCATCAGCGCCTGTGACTGTGGCAGCAGCTCAGCGAGTGATATGAACAGCATGACTCCCGCGCTGAGGCCCAAAGCCCCTGCGAGGAAGTCGCTGCTTATCTTTTTCTTGAACAGCACGAGCGCGCCTCCTATGCCGGTGGAAAGTCCGGCCGCCACAGTCAGCAGCAGTGCGGTAATGACTCCGTTCATTATTGTTATTCTTTATTTGCCTTGAGTGATGACCATATCATATATATGATTATTGCCGCATACGGTATTATGGCTACAGGTTCTGTCCATGGTGAAGGTTCCATGAATGCGTCAACCTTTGCGAAGCGGAGAATTGCGCTGACCACTCCCATAAGCGCTCCGCCGGCGATGAAGCCGGATGCAATCAGTGTGCCTTTTTCGGTCCTTGCATTATTGAGTGCGCTGTCTTTGCTGCGGCTTCCCACATACCATGATATGACTCCTCCTGCAAGCATGGGCAGATTGAGGTCTATAGGAATGAACATTCCGAGAGCAAACGGAAGAGCAGGAATCTTGAATGCAGTCAGCAGGAGCGCAATGACAGCTCCGATTCCATAGAGTGGCCAAGGAGCACCGCCTCCGTTCATCATCGGCTCGATGACGGCTGCCATGGCATTGGCCTGAGGCGCCACGAGAGCATTGTCCCCTGTGAATCCGTAGGTCTTGTTCAGGACAAGCATGACTCCTCCGACCGTAGCGGCTGCCACGAGGGTTCCGAGGAATTTCCAGCCTTCCTGTTTCTGCGGTGTGGAGCCTATCCAATATCCTATCTTAAGGTCGGTCACGAAGGCTCCGGCCACTGACAGCGCTGTACATACCACTCCACCTATTATAAGGGCGGCCGTCATTCCTGCTGTTCCGTTCAGTCCGACCGACACCATTATCAGCGAAGCGAGTATGAGCGTCATCAGTGTCATTCCGCTGACCGGATTCGAACCTACTATGGCAATCGCGTTCGCGGCGACTGTAGTGAAGAGGAATGCAATTACGCCCACGACGAGCACTCCTACGACAGCATGCCATATGTTGTCCACGACACCGAACATGAAGAACAGGAATACTGCGAGAAGTGTGAGTGCGATACCTCCTGCTATTATTTTCATGGAAATGTCCCTCTGGGTCCTTATTGCTTCGGCTTCTCCTGCTCCCTTTCCTTTCTTGAATTCATTTACTGCCAGTCCGACGGCAGACTTGATGACCCCGAAAGACTTTACTATGCCGATGATACCGGCCGTGGCTATGCCTCCGATGCCTATATGCCTTGCATATTCCCTGAATATCTGGTCTGCGGACATTTCTCCGATTGTCTGCGTTATGCCTGAGTTCATGAGGTCTATGACCTGTCCTCCCCATATCAGATTCATAAGAGGTATGATTACAAGCCATACGAGGAAGCTTCCGCAGCAGATGATGAAGGCATATTTAAGACCCACGATATACCCGAGTCCCAGGACGGCGGCGCCGGTGTTTATCTTGAGCACGACCTTTGCCTTGTCGGCCAGGGCCGCTCCCCATGGAAGGACTTTTGTTGTCAGCGTCTCGCCCCATAGGCCGAAAGTCGATACGATGAAATCATACAATCCGCCGATAAGTCCGCTCACAAGGAGTGTCTTGGCGCCTTTTCCTCCGCTTTCACCGCTTACGAGCACCTGTGTGGTGGCCGTTGCCTCAGGGAAAGGATATTTGCCGTGCATCTCCTTGACGAAATATTTTCTGAACGGAATAAGGAACAGGATTCCGAGTATGCCTCCGAGCAGTGAGGAGAAGAACACTTTCGTGAAGTTGACCGTAAGCTCAGGATATTTGTCCTGCAATATATATAGGGCAGGCAAAGTGAATATCGCTCCGGCTACGATTGCTCCCGAGCATGAGCCGATGGACTGTATCATCACGTTTTCCCCGAGCGAATTTTTGCGGCCCAGTGCATTGGAGAGTCCCACGGCGATAATCGCAATCGGAATTGCGGCTTCGAATACCTGTCCGACCTTCAGTCCGAGGAAAGCTGCCGCAGCCGAGAACAGCACGGTCATCAGAAGTCCCAGGCATACCGACCAAGGCGTGACTTCAGGCCAGTTCTTCCCGGGTGAGAGGAGCGGCCTGTACTCTTCGCCCGTCTTCAGCTCCCTGTGCGCATTCTCAGGAAGCGATGTCTTTTTTTCTGTCATATTATAATAAGTTATAGTTATTCCGTAACACGGGCTTTGTGTCTTATGATGCTTGCCCGGATGAGACGTAACCGGTAAAATGTGGCATGCGTCTTCAAAAGGATAGCAAATATAATAATCTGTTTTGAAAATTATCCTATCCGCCAGACGGTATTTCGTGAATAGTGCTTGCCGCAGGTTAATGACGATTTTTATGGGATTCGTTCGGAAGACGATTTTTTAGCTTAAAAAGTTTTTCGAAGCGCATTTTGCGTAATATGTTGATATATAGGAAAATGGCAAAAATGGTCGTAAAAACTTCAAAAAAAAGATGTAAAAATATTGCAGAAAAATTTGGAGGTAAAGAAAAAGTGCGTATCTTTGCAGCCCGTTTGAGAAACAACGGTAAGTTCACTGACAATACTGAGAGAGATAACGAGGTAAAGAAGATAGAAATTAGAA
>CAJUEK010000024.1 GCA_910585445.1 uncultured Bacteroidales bacterium
TATTTTAAATTGTTAAACTTTATTTAAACCGTCCGGAGTTTACCGGACATGTATGATATTTTGTAGCTATGAAACGATTTTCATTAATCTTGATGCTTACGCTTACATTATGTGGATGTGTTAATGATAATTACATTTTGTTGGATAGGCCAGAAAATGTAGAATTATATTCAATTACTCCGGACGAAGCGGCAAATATTGCTTTGGATTTTGCTGCTGTTATGCGCGATAATGAACGAACACGTATTGGAGAGACAGGGATTTTAAGCGTGGCTAATGTACAGCCTCTGCGTAGTCGCAATATCATAACACGTTCAGAAACCGCATATAATGAAATCTGTATTGATACATTATTATATGTAGTAAATTTTTCAGATGATCAAGGATTTGCACTTGTTGCTGCAGATAAAAGAACTACTCCGATTTACGCAATTGTAGACAGCGGTTTTTTGGATTTTGACAATTTAGAGAGTGAAGAGAACATTGGTTTTCTGATTTTCCTTGAAGGAGCCGCTGGTAAGATAGTTCAAGATGTAAACACAAATGATGCAATTGAGACTAAAGCAACAACTAATGGTTGGACCATAATTGAGAAATATCCCGCAATGTTAAAAACAAGGTGGAACCAAACAGCCCCTTACAATATGTATTGTCCAAACAATCGATATACAGGTTGTACTGTAACTGCAACCGCTCAAATATTGTCATATTATCAAACCATAGGGTCTGTTAGTTGGTCTGATAATGGGCGTAGCGGATCAGCGACCTTAAATTGGTCTCGCATTATAAGTGATTGTGAAAGTAATTATGGTATGTTGAATACAACATCATATTATGCCTCATCAAGTGAAGTTGCTCATTTGATGAGGTACTTGGGTGTGGCAATGAGTGCTGATTATGAATCAGATGGAACGGCCGTTAATAAAAAGAAAGCGATAAATTGGATGAACGATTGGGGTGGTCTCAATGCGACTAAACTGGCAGATTATAGTGTTTCACCTATCATTAGTGCCATAAAAAGCAATAAACTGGTATATGCCCGTGGCAATTCTGGAAGAAAAAAGTTTTTGGGTATTACCGTAAGTTATACAGGAGGACACGCCTGGGTGTATGATGGCTATGTTTCTGCATCATCAGGAGGAGCTATATCTAACTTGCTTCATTGCAATTGGGGATGGGGTGGATCTAAAGATGGATATTATATTAGTGGCGCATTCAATACTAACAATTATGCAGAAATCTATGATTGGGAAGTGACCAAAAGTAGTGGTGAAGGTCAGGATGAAGGAAACGAAGGAAATTTTCAATATAACCTTGAATACTCGATTGTTTCACGATGAAGAAAATATTATTAAAAATACTTGTATTATTAGTGGCGTTCCCAATAATATCCTGTACCTCTGACCAAGAATTCTTTCCGATTGAACTCTCGATAGATGGTATTGAATTTATTGAGGATGATATATTTACTTTGTCGGCAGAAATACCAATCGAAGGTTTGGACTTTTCTATTACAGGTGCAGGAGAATATGCCAGTCGGATTTGTGTAAGCAACATAACAATAGATGGTTTTGTGCAGAACGACCCGACATTGCCAATCACTTCGCTAAGCGGAGACTGGGGATGTTTTGAGCAATCGGAGCATACTATAAATTTTAGTATAGCAGCAAACCATACACAACAAAGGCGAGTATTCGAATTTACAATAGGAGGTGCTTATTGGGTTCGATACCTTCGTTTGACTCAATAAGTACCAACATCTTCTAAGGTAAAGCGCATGTACAGGCAGTCTTATCAGGAGCGTCTGCACAAATTTCAAAGGAGCGACAAGTTATAGGAAACAAAAAAGGCCGGAGCAATTCCGGCCTTTTTCTATTGTGAGGAGGGGAGGGCTTAGCGGCGTTTCTTCATGCCGTGCATTCCACGCATCATATTTCCCATGGCACCGGCGCCCATTACGCTCTTCATCATCTTGCGCGTGCCTTCGAACTGCTTGAGGAGCTTGTTCACCTCCGGAAGCGATGTACCGGAACCGTCAGCTATCCTCTTGCGGCGGCTTCCGTTTATAATCTCCGGATGCTCGCGCTCATAAGGAGTCATGGAAAGGATGATGGCCTCTATGCCCTTGAACGAGTCGTTATCCATGTCCACGTCCTTGAGTGCCTTTCCCATGCCGGGAATCATTGAAGCCAAATCCTTGATGTTGCCCATCTTCTTTATCTGCTGAATCTGGTTGTAGAAGTCCCAAAGGGTGAACTGGTCCTTTGCCAGCTTCTTTTTAAGCTCACGTGCCTGCTGCTCGTCAAACTGCTCCTGTGCTTTCTCCACGAGGGACACGACGTCACCCATGCCGAGAATCCTGTCTGCGATACGGCTCGGATGGAAAACGTCAAGGGCCTCCATCTTCTCTCCCGTGCTGACGAATTTGATAGGCTTGCCGACTATGGCCTTGATTGAAAGTGCGGCACCGCCCCTGGTGTCACCGTCCATCTTAGTCAGGACCACTCCGTCAAAATCGAGCCTGTCATTGAATGCCTTGGCAGTCTCGACCGCATCCTGTCCCGTCATGGCATCCACCACAAACAGGGTCTCGGTCGGGTTCACCGCATTCTTGAGCGTAGAAATCTCATCCATCAGCTCCTGATCGACTGCAAGACGGCCGGCGGTATCGACAATGACTACTGAATATCCCTCGGACTTGGCCTTGCTTATGGCATTGCGCGCAATCTGCACAGGGTCCTTCACGCCCTCTTCAGCATAGACAGGCACACCTATCTGCTCTCCAAGCACCTTCAGCTGGTCAATTGCGGCAGGACGGAAATAGTCGCAGGCAGCCAGCATGACCTTCATGCCTCTCTTGCTCTTGATGTTGAGGGCGAGCTTTCCTGAGAAAGTCGTCTTACCCGAACCGTTGAGACCGGCCACGAGCACGACCGCAGGCTGTCCTTTCACATTTATATCGGAAGACTCGCTTCCCATCAGCGCGGCCAGCTCGTCATGGACAATCTTTACAATCATCTGCTGCGGCTTCACGGCCGTGAGCACATTCTGGCCGATGGCCTTCTTCTTCACGTCATCGCAGAACTGCTTTGCTATCTTGTAGCTCACGTCGGCATCAAGGAGGGCACGGCGGATGTCCTTCATCGCCTCCGAGATGTTTATTTCCGTTATCTTGCCTTCGCCCTTGAGAATCTTGAACGACCTCTCGAGCCTTTCACTCAAATTTTCAAACATATCGTTTATTTTTCTGTTTATTCATTAATCATACGGCGAAATAGTCCGTCCTTGAAGGCGCCTCGTCCATGGCGTCAGAGAAGACAGCGGGAGCCATGTCCTTCATATTGTATCTGCTTGACATGACCTGCCCGTAAGCTCCTGCGCTGCGTATCGCCATCAGGTCTCCGCGCACACTCAGGGGAAGAAGCCTTCCCGCGCCCCATACGTCGCTCGACTCGCATACCGGACCCACGATGTCATAGGCCTGGTGGGTGGGGAAGAACGGGCGCATGGCTGCCGAGAGGTTCTCTATCTTGTGGTATGCCCCGTAGAGGGCCGGCCTTATCAGGTCGTTCATTCCGGCGTCCATTATGAGGAAATTCTTGGTCTCGCCGCTCTTGACAAAGAGTACCCTTGAAATGAGCGCGGCACACTGTGCCACCAATGAACGTCCCGGTTCCACATGCACCGTCTGCCCCTCGTGCAGGGCGATGTTGGATGAGATGGTTCCGAACCATTTTCCGAAGTCCGCTATAGGGTTCTCGTCCGGGTCGTCGTAATCCACACCGAGTCCTCCTCCGAGGTTTATATTCTTGACCTCCAGTCCGTTCCTCTCGAAATAAGCAACTATCTCATTGACCCTGCGGCATTCCAGCGCATATACTTCCTCGACCCTCGTTATCTGCGAGCCTATGTGGAAATGCAGGCCTATGAAGTTGATGTTTTCGCTTTTCTGCACAAGCCCTATCAGTTTGTCGAACTCGTGACGTGAGATGCCGAACTTGTTCTCGTACAGTCCTGTAGTCACATATTTGTGGGTGTGCGCATCTATGTCCGGGTTGATTCTGACGGATACATTGGCCTTGAGCCCGCATACCCTGGCCATCTCGTTTATCACATAAATCTCCTGAAGCGACTCGCAGTTGAATGCCTCGATTCCGAGCTGGAGTGCCTGGTATATTTCCTTGTCGCTCTTTCCGACGCCGGCATATACGATTTTGTCGGCAGGAAATCCGCATGAATGTGCATGCAGGACCTCGTTGCCGCTGACGCAGTCCGCGCCGAAGCCTTTGCCGCTTATGTATTCAAGCAGCCTTTTCTCGACATTGGCCTTGACCGCATAGTGCACCTTTATCCCGTGTTCTGCCGAAAGTTCCGCCACATGGTCCACCGTCCTGCGGAACAGGTCCATGTCATAATACCAGAAAGGGGTGGCAACTTTGTCCAGCTGTTCTATTGAGTTGAAATCTAACATGTTACATATCAAAATTATGTCAAACTCTGACTGTTTGGCCAAAAACGGGCAAAAACGATTGCAAAAATAGCGAAAAAATCCTTAATTTCGTGGTCTGTTTACTAATTACTGATGAAAATGGAAAAAGGACCTATTTCAAAATTCATTACACACCATTATCGTCATTTCAACTCTGCGGCGCTCGTTGATGCTGCAAAGGCTTATGACGAGCACATGAACAAGGGCGGAAAGATGATGCTGGCGATGGCAGGCGCCATGAGCACGGCAGAAATCGGCCTCTCGCTTGCCGAGATGATCCGTCAGGACAAAATCCAGATCGTGTCATGTTCCGCAAACAACCTTGAGGAAGACATCATGAACCTGGTTGCCCACAACCACTATTACAGGGTTCCTAACTATAGGGATCTCACTCCTGAGCAGGAGAAAGAGCTCCTTAACAACCACATGAACCGTGTGACTGACACCTGCATTCCTGAGGAAGAGGCTTTCCGCCGTCTTGAGCACCATCTCATCGACGTGTGGAACGAGATGAAGGAATCAGGCGAGAGGCTCTATCCGTGGGAGGTAATCTACAAGCTCCTTCGCAGCGGTGTCCTCGAGCAGTATTATGAGATTGACCCTAAGGACAGCTGGGTGCTCGCGGCATGTGAAAAGAATATTCCTATCGTAGTCCCTGCATGGGAGGACTGTACCACAGCAAACATCTTCACTGCGCACTGCATCAGGGGAGAGTTCGAGCCTAACATGATAAAGAACGGTGTCGAGACAATGATTTTCCTGACTGAGTGGTATCGTGAGAACTGCGGCGGACAGGGCGTCGGATTCTTCCAGATCGGCGGCGGTACTGCCGGAGATTTCCCTATCTGCGTCGTTCCTATGATGGCACAGGACCTTGAGTGGCCTGATGTTCCTCTCTGGGCTTATTTCTGCCAGATTTCAGACTGCACCACTTCTTACGGCTCGTATTCCGGAGCTGTTCCGAACGAAAAGATTACATGGGGCAAGCTTGACATTGATACTCCGCGTTTCATCGTGGAATCGGATGCCACTATCGTAGCGCCTCTGATTTTCTCATATGTCCTCGGATGGTAATCGCCTTCTGAAGATTTGATTTTTGAGGATGGCTAATGAATTTTAGTCATCCTCTCTTGATTCTTAACCCAACCGCAACTTGAAATGACAAGCCTGATAGATGTCGTATTTAATATAGAGCTGAGCCTTCTGCTCGGAGTCCTCACGTCTTTCGTGCTGGGACTTCTGCTGGTGCTCATCAAGATTCCCCAGACGGAATATTCCAAGAAAATAACCAGGGGGAAGAACACCATAGCCTCGTGCTTTCTTGTTTGCACCGTGCTATTCTTCGTGACCCTAACCTATTCTGGCATACCGTCATACGACTCTTTCGTGTCAATCATGATGTTTGTGATAACGGCCATGTCGTCAGCCATATTGTCATATTCGCTGATAAATGTGCTGGATGAGAAATTCATAGACAATGACAAGTTCTATCTGAACGTGGGCGTCACTGGCATAATGAGCTATGTGCTGATAAAGTCTTTCTGGTGGGACGGCGGCTGGCCGAGGACAGCTGTCCTGGTGGCTGCAATCGTGCTTTTCCTTGTTCAGTGCATCGTCCATATCATTTCATTCAATACGGTCTATGTCAACAGCTTGAGGCAGCTTGAGCAGTATTATGACGAGGAAGAGGATGACAAGATACGCTGGATACGCTTCTGCTATATCATAATGATGCTCACGCAGATGTTCATCCTTGTATATATGCTCCTGCCTTCAGGATTCATGAAGGTATATGTGTCTCTTTATTCTCTTTTCATACTTTATTTCACGGCCAATTTCATATCTTTCCTCGGCAGCCATAAGCTCCTCCTTGATGCATTTGCCTACAAGACCCTTTCCGGCAAGGATTTCAAGCACAAGAAAAGAAAGGCGCACCCCAAACCTGCAAAAGATATTCGTGAGGATTCTCCTGCGGCGGTTGAAGAGGCTGAATATGCCGCACTTGAAGCTTCAATTGAAAAGTGGATTGCCCAGAAGCGCTATCGTGAATATGACAAGAGCCGTGAGGACATTGCCCGTGAACTGAACACGACAAAGGAGATGCTTCACCTTTATTTCACGACCGTAAAGGGCGTTGACTTCAAGTCATGGAGGACTGCGCTCCGTATTGAGGAGGCTAAGAGCCTGCTGCTTGAGAACAAGGACATGTCAACCCATATTGTCGGGGAACTGTCCGGCTTCAGTGACAGGTCCAATTTCCACAGGCAGTTCACAAAACTTGTTGGCTGCTCTCCGAAGCAGTGGCGCGAGTCATGCGGTAATCAGGAGCAAGCTTGACGACAGACAGTCCTTTGATGTCTTCACTGAAAATGGTTATCTTGTCCGACAGAGGGCTGTATAGTCCTCCGTTTTCTTCTCCGTCGATGTCATCAATATTGATGCTGATGGTCAGCGGGAGGTCGTTAGGGTCAATATACGTGTCTGTCCTGAATATTCCCTTTGAGGATGTATAAACGACGGAATTTTCTTCCTCGCCCTCGAATGAGACGGTGACCCTTATGTGCTTCAGCGGGTCCAGTTCCTCTGACGAAACCGTACCTTCTATATATACAGGCAGATTGCCGTCAGCATCACCGATATAGTCCGGTCTCATGCATGAGCATATTGCCGCGAGGGCAAGCGCAATAATGACCTTTTTCATTTTACTCAGCTTGGATTTTAATCTTGGGCAACTGGAAATTGCAGTCATTCACCACGAATGAGTTGCTGTACTTGTCGTATGACGGGCCGCTCCATGTCACCATGATTTCATGAGTCTGGCTGCTGTGCCCTCCGCTCATGTCTGAGGCTGTTATTACGCAGCGCAGCTTTCCTCCGTCCGCTGCTGCATCTATGGCATATACGCCGTCATTGCCGGAATACACCTCATCGGAATATACCGGGACAGGTATAGCATTGTCAGTGGTGTATGCCTTGAATACAATCTTCATGTCTTTCAGAGGCTGTGCGCTTTCAAGTTCGGATATGGTTCCCGTTATTATTATTCTGCCTCCTTTGGAATAGGAAGCATCCATGGCAGTGAAAGCCTTGCTGCATGAAAACAATACTGCTGAAACTGCCAGCAGTATGATGATATTTCTAAAAAAGTCAGTCATTCCGGATGGTTTATCTCCGGCTCAGGTTTTAAATACGGCGCAAAATTAGTCATTTTGGAGGATAATGCAAAGAAAATGGCTTTATTGTAATGAAGGGGAATGAAAAACAGGCCGGAAATCCCGGCCTGTCCACTATGGTGTCATCCTGTTCAGGCATCTTTAAGCACTGAAGGGTCGATTCCCAGAAGCTTCATCCTCTTGATTATTTTCGGAAGCTCCTGGCAGAGGAACTCATTGCGCTGCGACTGGAGGACAATCTCCTTCGCGTCAGGACTTATGAAGTAGCCTATGCCGCGCCTGTTGTATATTATGCCTTCGCTTGTCAGTTTTTCGTAGCTGCGCATCACCGTATTGGGGTTTACGCCGATGTCTGCCCCGTATTCCCTCACGGAAGGGATTCTAGAGTCCGGTGCGAGGTCACCGCTTAGGATATTCTCGCAGATAGTGTCGCAAATCTGCAGATATATTGATTTGTTTGAGTCAAATTCCATGATTTGTGCTTTTAATGTTTCAAGGTCTTGATGCGGAAGAATATAGCCGCTGATGCTATTACAATCGTGCCTATGTCACTGATTGTGTCTATCAGGGGCAGGTTGCGGAACAGCCGGCTTCCGAATATCTCCTCCACTGAGATGGACGGGTTGGTTATCATCTCCTGCATATAGCTGCTCATGAAAGGAGTCATAATCATGCTCAATATTGTCGAAAGGGCCATGAGGCAAAGTATGGTCTTTACTGTCTTTGCGCTTTTGAAGCATATTGCACCAAGCAGGAATACAAGCATGGTTCCTATGATGTCATCTATGTATGTGAGGGGATTGGTCATCATGCCGATGAACGAACTGACTTCAGCCGGAGCATCGGGGATGTCGCTGAATATCCGGGGTGCGATTGAGATGATAGTGTCTCCGCATGTCGAGTCGAGTGTGCACTGGAGAGTGTCAAATCCAAGGTATATGCCGGTAAAGAGTGCCGGGACCAGAATGGCTGATATAGTCACCATGGACAGGAACTTCTCAAATGAAGATGCCGGTATCATCAGCCATGTGGCTCCTGCGCGTTTGTCCGTGATGTGCCCGTAGCATTTCGGCGGCAGGGTAAGTATCATCACTGCCATGCAGATTGCGAAGGTAAAGGTGCGGAATATTATTCCAGGGCCTCCCCAAGTGCCATTTATAAGAAGTCCTGTTATCGTTGTGCCTGCATATATTATCAGCCCCATCATGCTGATGAGCATGAAGCTGAGTCCGTAGTTGGAGATGCATGCCTTCAAGTCGGAAACAAACCATTTTCCGAATCTTTTTATATTGAATGTGCCGTTCATGTCAGAGTTCGATTTTCTTTGTTTTGAAATAAGTGTATGTCATAAGGAGTACGGTGCAGATTGCCTGGAATATATACCATCCGTAAATATTGTACGGAAATATGGACGGGATGCTGCAACGTCTTTCTATTGTGCCCAGGATTATCAGTAGTGCGATGAATGACAAGGCCGCCGTAAAGAATGTCTTTGCTCCCTTGTTCTTCTTGAAAAGCACAGCTCCGGCCAGCCGGCTGACGATACCATCCATGGAGTGAAGAACATTGACAGCAAGTGGTTGTCACCGATGTCCTGTGCCATGGCGATTGCGAATGTACCTTCGTATCTTGTCGGGAACAATACGTTGCACAATGCGTCAACTGACAGATACATGAGGGCAAATGCGAGGGGAAATATTACAATGCCGACAAGTATCATGCTTACGTATTTCTCTGTATGTGAGACGGGAAGCATCAGGTGCGCGGCGCCTTTCCTCTTGTCAGTAAGATGTCCGTAGCACGTGATGGGAAGCCTCAGGAAGAACAAGACTGAAATTATGGCTGCCGCCATGTCGCTGAAATTAAGCCAGATTTTCCATTCCGTGTTGCCTCCCATGCTGGACGACCATGCGGTAAATGCCAGGATGATTGCAGGTGCGAGAGAGCATGCAAATGTTGTAAGGCCGGCTTTCCTGACGCATATTTTCAGGTCCTGGGCCAGATATTGCATGAATCTTCCGCTGTTGAAATTCTCGTTGGGTTTCATAGGCTTTATTTTCTGAACATGCCTTTTATAAGTTCCTTGTGCAGGTGTACTGTGTTGAACAGGGCCTCGATGTTGACCTTGCTTTCTTCGGAGCCGGTGTTCGGGTAGACCTGTACGCAGCCTCCTGGCGTCATTTCGCTGTAAAGGGCATTCGGATTCCTTTCATTGCTGTAGTCGAATGTCAGTTTTTCCGCAATTTCCCTGATGCTGGCATTGAGCAGCACATCCTGCCTGTCGAGGATTATTATCGGGTCTATTATGTTTTCGAGGTCACGGACCTGGTGCGTGGATATGAGAAGCGTCGAGTCTTCGCTTGTGTATTTTGTCACTGCCTTCCTGAATTGCGCCTTGGAAGGTATGTCAAGGCCGTTCGTAGGCTCGTCCATGAAGATGTAGCGGCAATTGCATGCGAGAGCGAATGAAATGTAAGTCTTCTTAAGCTGGCCGAATGACATCCTGTTCATCTTCTGTGATGCGTCATTCTCGAAGACTTCCATTATTTCAAGGAATTTGCCCATGTCGAATTTGTCCCAGAATTTGCCGTAGCTTTTTGCATATTCCTCTGCCCTCATGTTGATTGCGGACACCTCGTCGCTCAGGTAATACTGGTCAGACAGGAAAGAAGGCTCCCTTTTGTAAGGAGTGTGGCCGTCTATTGTTATCTCTCCGGCCTTGGGCTGTTTCAAGCCGCACAAAAGGGTCAGAAGAGTTGTCTTGCCGACTCCGTTTTCACCGAGAAGACCATAAATCCTGCCTTCTTCAAGAGTCATCGTGATGTTTCTCAGCACTACGTTGTCCCCGTAGCTGAATCCGAGGTTTTCAATTTTTATCATATTCCAAGAGTTTAGATGTTTATTCTTTGCTTATGTGTCTTAGTAAAATAGTACACCGCAAATGTAATGACATTTTTTATTATTGCAAGCATATTTTCAACTTTTTGACAAGAATTTTGCTCCAAGTGGCAAGCGTTGGTATTCATATTGCTTTGCCGATGCCGTATTTTTGCAGGGAAACAATATAAACGATTAAGCCGGGAGCAGAGGCAAAACTTGTTTTGACTATGCCGAGGTGAAGTTTATTGTAGATTGAAAATCTAAAATAAACGATTAATCCGAGAGCAGAAGACAAATCCATTTGTATTATGCCGAGGCGAGAGTGATTGTAAACACAGTTTAAAATATATTAAAAGTATGAAAAAGATCAGTATCATCATTTCTGCCATCGCCGCAATGTTCTTTGCGGCTGAGGCCAATGCCCAGCTCGGCATAGGTGCCGGCTATAATTTTGAAACCATGACCACCAAGGTCTCCGACAGCAAATCTTCGGACAACCTCAACGGCTTCTATCTTGAGGCATATTACGGGATTCCTCTTGCTGAGGGACGTTGGGGAGCTGTAGGCATCCAGCCGGGTGTCAGGTATTCTTATTTCGGAAAGACTGACAAGAGTGACGAGGTGCTCGGTTTTGTCACAAAGACGAGCCTTACGGAGCATTATCTCGATGTTCCGGTCAATTTCAGGTATTCTTTCAAAGTCGCTACGCCTGTGAGAGTGTTTGCCTTTGCAGGGCCGGTGTTCTCTTTCGGTCTGGACTCCGCTTCAAAGCTGGCCGTTTCCGGACATGACAAGGAATATTCTGTGACAAGCCACAATTATTCCGGAAAAATCGTGACAAAAGGTGACAATATATCCGGAAGCACGACTGATACCGGCATCAAGGACTACGGATGGTTCGACCTGAAGATTGGATTGGGTGCAGGAGTTACCCTCTTCGATATTCTTGATGTCAAGGTAGGGTATAATTTCGGACTTCTGAACCGCTATACTGGAGATGTTGACGGATACAGGCTCGGCACCAACGTGTTTACTGCCGGAGTCGCCGTGAACTTCTGATGTATTCCCGGATAATGAAAAGAGACTGCTTCAAGGCTTTGCGGCCCAGGAACAGTCTCTTTCTTTTTTGTCATGAGCGTCAGTGTCTCGGGAAAAGCAGCTTCATGTCATTGTCAATCAGCTTGCCGGCACGCTCCTTCGGGATGAATTCCCAATGTCCTATCACAGCCGGGTCGGATATGACTTCCGGGTCTATGCTTCCGTGTTCCATAAGATAGCTGTACAGGATGTTCCTTATTTCCGGATAATATGCCGCGACCCTTTCGCCTATCCTGTCCGTATCGATTCCGGCTCCCATGCGCATTATCTGGCCTCCGCCGCTGGCACGGTATGAGGTCATGGCCACATTGTAGGTCTGCTGCAGGCTGAAAGGCGAAAAGTCCGCAAGAGACTTTATAATCACCCTCTCTCCTTCCGGCTTAGTTATGTCCACATCATATATGAGGCCTGCCGCCGAGTCGAAGTTATATGCCCTGTTGACAAAAGACCAGCGTTTTTGTCCTGTGCGCGGGTCCGGCTCGTTCACTATCTTAAGTACATGCCGGCTTTCTGGTCCGAGTGTGTTGACCCATGTTCCGTATGAATATTCCAGGTAGTCCTTTATTTCCTGGCCTGTCATCCTTACTACGAACAGCTGGTTCTCGAAAGGATATATGGTGAAAAGGTCATTGTACAGGAGGGGACCAGCCTTTACGAAGCCGTTGAATGTAAGAGGAGCCGCAAATGAAATCTGGGCCGGTGTGCAGCTGAGTGAGAGAGTATGTATAAGATTCATATAGTCGCACATGCCACTATATGCGTCACGTGTGCGCAGGTCCGTCTTAAGCTCGCCGACTTCTGTAAGCGTGAAGGCCTTTACTGTTTCATATTCAGGCTTGAACAGCTCGCGCATTTTCACGTCCACCTTTTTCTTGTCCACGTTTATCAGGTCTGCCGACAAGGCCCTGGATACCACTTTACCTTTCTCAACCTTGAGGGTCATCGTGCCGAAACCTATGTTGCGGCAATGGCTGCCGGAATTTATCAGGCAGATGCTGTCGCTCATGTGTACGGCAGGCCTGTGGTCATGTGAGCAGATTACGAAGTCAACGCCATTGAGTGATTTGAACAGGTCAAGTCCCTGGCTTTCGTACTGCTGTCCGTCTCCTTCTCCCGTTCCGGAGTGGATTGCCACTATCACTGCATCTGATTTCTCCTGTTTCCTGATTCTGTCAACGGTTTCCTGGGCAAGCGGAATTAGGGATTCGAATTCCATCCCTTCCCAAAGCAGGGGAGAGAGCCAGTTCTTTATGTTAGGGTTCGTGAATCCTATGATTGTGATTTTCAGCCCGTGCCTGTCAAGGGTGACGAACTCGGGGAAATATGGCTTTCCGTTGTCCGTGCGTATCGCGTTGGCAGCAAGGAAAGGCACGTCCATTGTCTTGAGAAGCCTGTCATAGACGCGGTGTCCTGTCTCTATATCATGGTTTCCTACTGCTATGGCGTCGTATCCTATATATTCAGCCATCCTTGCATAGATGTGCTTGGATGTCGTGTCAACATAATTGTAATAGTAGGCGGCATTGTCCCCCTGGAGACAGTCCCCGGCATCAATGACTATTACATTTTCAGCTCCGTCCGCAGTTCGCACGCTGTCCACGTACCATGATACCGACAGGAGCGACTCCTTTGTCTTGTCATTGACATAAAGCGAATCGAAATAACGCCCGTGCACGTCATTTGTCGTCATGATACGGAACGTGTATTCTCCGTCCTTGGGACCGCAGCAGGATGCCGCGAAAGCAATAGCCGAGATGATTGGAATAAATATTTTTCTCATATCATAAATTGTTTGTCATTATCGTTTTTTTCCTGTCCAGAAGCCGCTGCAGGTTGAATTTGAGCGAGACTGTCTGCTGGCATCCCGAGTAGTTCCGCCCGTTGAAATGGAACATTGCCGAGACCCTTATTTTCAGGAAATCCCCGATTTGCGGCTCGTAGTATGCTTCAAGTCTGTCATAGAATCCGGGGGCAGTGGAGCCGTTGTCATGCACCCTGTAGAACGGGTCTCCCATATATAGCATGTTCCCGTATTTGTATCCCGAGGAATCCTTGCTGTTGTAATACGGCATCATGTCATTGCCATAGAAAAGGCTGTTCGATATTCCTACATTCCATTTCCTGATGTCCACGTCCATTTCGCCTCCGCACGGGAAAACGTAGCTTCCGACATTCAGCCTGTCCTGCTGGAGGGACTGGAGCCATCCCAATCTAACTGAAAACCTCTGCATGGCAAGCAGAGGGGCGAAATCGAATTTCAGGTAAGGATTCGCAAGGAAATTGTCCACGACTCCTTCATAAAGCTGCGAGCAAGCGAAATGGTACATGTAGGCGGAATAGCCGATTGACAGTACCGGGGCAACCTTGCCTTCTCCATGGGAGAATATCATGAATTTCTCACGCCTTGCCACTCCGTATTGTCCCATCCAGTCGCAGCCAATCTCGAAATGCGCTTTCGGCCGGGTGAACTTTATGAGCAGTCCTTCAAGATTGTTGTCATAGAATGCAAGCGAATCCGAAAAGAATGCTTTAGAATATTCTTTTTCATCGGTGAACCTGCGCGGGAATATTCCGGCATACATTGTCATTGCAGTTTTGCCGAATCTTTTGTCCAATCTGTAATAGAGTGTAAGCTCGCGGAGCAGGGACGTGTTGTTCAGGCGCTCTGATGTCTCGCCTGAGGAGCCTGAAGTAAATTCCGGCGGGACAGGAGAGTTGCCGAAATCCTTCATTATGTCAATCCCGACCATTATTTTATGGGACATGCCGTTTTTCTGTCTTACGGCAAGGCCTACGGAAGGGGTGAGACGGGCACCGAATATGGTCATGGACCTTGAGAACCTGCTCTTGTAAAGTTCCCTGTTGTCGAAATTCATTTCGAAGTCCACGTCATATGCAAAGCGGAAGTCCGCGGACTTTCCTTCCGGTTCCGCAGCCATGGCATATGCGGCAAGAAGTGCCGTAGTGAGGACTGTGGCCGCATATCTGAATATGTTCCCTTTAATTTTCATGAATATACAAAAATCTTCCAAATATAATCTTTTTTGCAGGATGCGGCTTAATTTTTTGCCACAAATTCAGTATCAGGTCTCTTACTGGCATTACATTGGTGGCGGGCATGCGGGATGGTGAAGAAAGACAAATGTAATCGTAAACGGTAGGCTATTGCCGGAATTGTTTGTAATTTTGCCCGGCGGACCGCTCCGCCTTATGAAATCCGTATTTATGATGAAATTGCAGACTCCTGTTGCCGATGTCAAGTGCAAGACCGGCATATCCTATTCAGACAAGATGATGATGCTCGGAAGCTGTTTCACGGACAGCATCGGGGAATTGCTTGGGAATTACGGGTTTGACGTATGCCGCAATCCGTTCGGCACGTTGTATAACCCTCTGTCCATAGCGGACTCTGTTGAACGTCTTGTGAGCGGACGTAACTATACCTCTGAGGATGTCGTGCAGCTCGGAGCAGGTTCAGGACTGTTCTGCTCATTCAGCCACGGGACTCTTTCCGCGAGGGATACGGCGGAGGAATTCCTGCGTGAGGCCAATGAAAGACTTGCTGTGGCTTCCGCATTTTTCAGTTCATGCAATAAAGTCATAATAACTCTCGGCACGGCCTGGTGCTACCTCCACAGGGAAAGGGATGTGGTAGTTTCGAATTGCCTGAAGCGGGATGCAAGGGAATTTGAGCGGCAATTATGCCCGGTCGGCAGGGTTGCTGAAGCCTTGGCCGGGATTATGGGCATGTGCCCTGACAAGAAATTCATTTTCACGGTCAGTCCTATCAGGCATTTCCGTGACGGTGCGCATGCCAACCAGATAAGCAAGTCAACACTTCTGCTCGGAGTGGAGCAGGTGCTGGGGAATTTTCCTCAGGCGGACTATTTCCCGTCATACGAAATCATGAATGACGAACTGCGTGATTACCGTTTCTATGCGGAAGACATGTGCCATCCATCACAGCAGGCTGTGGGATATATCTGCGAGCGATTCCTTGACTGGGCTCTCCCTGAGTGTGAGCACGTGACGCTTATGGAAAATATACGCAAGTGGAAAGTCTCGCGTCACAGACCCATGCACTGATGAACGTTGTTTCAGAGCAGGCCGAGCAGCTTGCTCCTTGACAGCATGCACCCTCCCACGGCCCCGGCTTTCCTGCCGAGCTTTGAGAATTTTATGGCCGTGTCCTTGTTTATCATGTTGAGCGAGTGCTTTTTGACTGCATTCATTATAGGCAGCAGGAGGTATTCTTCCGCAACCGCAAGGCGTCCTCCTATAATTACAAGCTCCGGATTGAAGATGTTTATAAGTCCCGCTATGGCACGTCCGAGCACAGTTCCTGTTTCCTCTACAGCCTCAATAGCGAGCACGTCCTCCTCGGCCAGGGCATCAAGGATTGCATCAAGCGATATATCCTCACCTTTCTTGAAACTGTCCGAGAGCATCGAATTCCTTCCCTCATGCAGTTTGGTGAGAAAAATCCTGTGCAGGGCCGAGCCTGAGGCCCCGGTCTCAAGACATCCTGTCTTTCCGCAGCGGCATATCTGGTTGTTGTCCAGAAGAGGGAAGTGTCCAATCTCGCCGCTGAATCCGGATTTGCCGTATGACAGCCTTCCGTCAATTATCATCCCCATTCCCAGTCCCCAGCTTACGTTGAGGAACAGTACATTCTTCTCATCCCTGCATGCGCCGCATATGTACTCTCCGTAGGTCATTGCCCTTGAATCGTTCTCTATGAACACCGGGCTTCCGAGTTCCTGCTCCAGGACACTTGAAAGAGGCATGTCCTCGCCTATGAAATATGTGAAGCTGTATCCGGTCCTGTTGTTCACGCGCCCCGTAAGGTTTATCCCGTATGCCCTGACGCTGTCCGCGCTGATGTCCAGCTTGTCGAGCTGTCCCCTGATTACCTCGCACAGTTTCCTGAATGACTCCTCTGAACTTTCGAGCACAAAAGGAATGCCCGGTATGAAATCCAGGAGCTGTCCCTTGAAATTGGTGACAGCTATGCTGACATGATGACGTCCGACATCCGCTCCTACAAAATGCCCGGCGGACGGATTCAGCCCGTATATGCTCGGCCTGCGTCCGCCTCCCGTCCCGATTTTGCCGAACTCTGTTATGAAGCCGTCTTCAATCAGCTCTCCGACAAGTTTTGTGATGGTCGGGACGCTCGTATTCATCTCTTTGCTCAAATCGGCTATGCTGTAATCGCCGTCATTTATGCACAGACCGAGTATCTGTTGCTTGAGGACAGCATTCTTGCCGTCTATGTTGCTTAAAAAGGAACTGTTCATCATGCGGGAAGATTAATGGCACAAATCTAATGTTTATTCCAGTATCTTTCAATATCTTCGAGGGTTTTTCCGGCGGTTTCCGGAATTATCTTCCACATGATGAGCATATAAGGTACGCACATGACGGCGAAAAGGAAGAATGTCCCTGCCTGGCTCCATCCG
Source organism: uncultured Bacteroidales bacterium (assembly GCA_910585445.1). Classification (GTDB taxonomy): domain Bacteria; phylum Bacteroidota; class Bacteroidia; order Bacteroidales; family UBA932; genus Cryptobacteroides. The sequence continues at coordinate 17,103 of CAJUEK010000024.1, forward strand.
AGGAGCACAGGTGTCAGCTGGCCTATAAGGTATGTTCCGGTCCACAGGGAGAAGCCTGCCACAGACATGGCGCGTCCCCTTATGCTGTTCGGATACATTTCTGACAGCAGCACGAACACTACCGCGGATATGGAAATCGCGCAGCAGAACACGTAGGCCAGGAAAAACGTGAGCATGAACCCGTTGCCGAGACCGAGTTTCCCGCCCCATGCGAAATAGGTGCCGATGCAGAGAAGGCATATTATCATTCCAGACACTCCCCAGTATATCAGCTTTTTTCGTCCTGCCTTGTCAATGATAAGGACCGCGAGTATGCTTGTCAGCATGTTTACTGCTCCGACAAGGACTGTCGAGAACATAGGGTCGCTGAAACCTGCCTCTGAAAATATCTTCGGCCCATAGTACAGGACGGCGTTCACGCCCATGAACTGGCCGAGCATAGCTATGGCGCATCCTGCGATTACAGCCGTAAGAATGCCGGGCCTGAGCAAATCCTTCCATGAGCCTGAGGACTCCGTTCCCTGAGTGCTTGCGGCCGCATTCATTTCTTCGCGGACCTCTTTTTCAGAAGGCATGATTTTTCTGAGGACAGCGGCCGCTTCTTGGGTCCGTCCTTTCACGATAAGCCATTTGGGACTTTCCGGTATGAACAGGATTGTGACAAGGAACAGGAGGGCCGGTATCGTCTCGCTTCCGAGCATGCCGCGCCATGACTCCGAGTTGAACATCCTGTATGTCAGGCTTGCGCCATATTCATGTGAAAGGCCGGCGGTGGCATTTGCGTCGGCAGAGGAGCCTATTATCCAGTTTGTCAGATAAGCCAGAAGAAAACCGGCCGTGATTGCCAGCTGGTAGAGTGACACGAGGGTGCCCCGGACTTTTGCGGGAGACACTTCTGAGATGTAAATCGGGGAAACGACCGATACTATGCCTATTCCGACGCCTCCGACTATGCGGTAAGCTACAAGAGAGCCGAAATCCGGGCAGACTGAGCAGCCTATGGCCGAGACACTGAACAGGACAGCTGATATGAGCATCGTCATCTTGCGTCCGAGACCGTCGCTAAGCATGCCTGAAGCAAGGACTCCTAAAATTGACCCGATGAGTGCGCAGCCCACATACCATCCCTCTTGAATGTCGCCCAGTGCGAACTGGGATCTTACGATTTCTGTCGTTCCTGATATCACGGCCGTATCATAGCCGAAAAGAATGCCTCCTATTGAAGCTGTGACAGCCATGAATATCAGATGGCCTCTTGAATTTTTGCCTGCCATTGGGTAGTGCCGGTTATTATGTTATTAAAATATTTTATTGTTAGTGCGTGCAAATATAATTATTTTTATTTAATGGGACTTTGTTTTTAATGGAAAGTGTGCCTCTTCTATAATTTTACGGATGCAGGTGTATGGCTTCAGATGTACCGATGGTTTTAGGAATATTTTACGTATTTTTGCCGGTTCTGGAAGTGAATATAAAATCTATAGTGATGAAAGTCAAAATCGTGAACAAGTCAGCATGGCCTTTGCCTGCCTATGCTACGGAGAAATCTGCCGGGATGGATCTCAAGGCCGACATTTCCGCTCCGGTATCTCTTGCGCCCCTTGGAAGGGCAGTCATACCTACAGGAATTTTCATAGCCTTGCCGGAAGGTCTCGAGGCACAGATACGCCCCAGAAGCGGATTGGCTGCCAAGCATGGAATATCGGTCCTTAATTCGCCGGGTACAATAGATGCTGACTACAGGGGTGAGATAAAAGTCATTCTGGTGAATCTATCAGATGAGCCTTTTGTGGTGAATCCCGGGGAGAGGATTGCACAGATGGTGGTTGCAAGATATGAGAAAGTTGAATGGGACGAGTCCGTGTCACTTGATGTTACAGAAAGGGGAGAAGGCGGATTCGGAAGCACAGGAAGATGATGGACATAATTGCATTATACGATATATTCAAGAAATGCGGGGCTGTCGCCACTGACACCCGTACATTGAAGGGCGGGGAATTGTTCTTTGCCCTTAAGGGGGAGAATTTTGACGGGAACGAATATGCTATGAAGGCTCTGGAGTCCGGTGCCGCTTATGCTGTAGTGGCCGCAGATTCCGCTGTGGCGGCATGTTCAGCCGATGATGCGAGGATAATCCCTGTCGGGGATACACTGAAAGCATTGCAGGAGCTTGCGCGTTGGCACCGCTCCATGACATTCGTTGACGGAAAGCCGCTGACAGTCATAGCCCTTACTGGAACAAACGGCAAGACCACCACAAAGGAACTTGTACGCGAAGTCCTTTCGGTGAAATACAATGTCACTGCAACCGAGGGCAATCTGAACAATAGCATAGGCGTGCCGCTTACTTTGCTCAGAATCAATGACAAGACTCAGATTGCCGTCGTGGAGATGGGAGCAAGCCATCCTGGTGACATAAAGGAACTGGTTGACATCGCGCTTCCGAATTATGGACTCGTCACCAATGTCGGCAAGGCTCATCTGCTCGGTTTCGGAAGTTTTGAGGGAGTTATGAATACAAAGGGAGAACTCTATGATTACCTGCGGCGCACCGGTGACAAGGTGTTTCTGAATGCGGACAATCCTTATCTGTGCCGCATGGCATCAGAACGCAATCTGCACAACGACCCGGAGCGTCCGTACTCTCTGGTTCTTCCATACGGTCTTGAATACCGGAAGGCACGTGTGCTTGAGCCGTCTTCAGAGCATCCTTATCTCAGGGTGGCTGTGCCTGCGGACGGAAGCACAGGGGAAATTGTCATTGAGACGGGACTAGTCGGGGCATACAATGCGGACAATGTCATGGCTGCAATAGCGGTCGGCCAGCATTTCGGCATTTCACTCGAAGAGGCTGCTGGCGCCGTGTCGTCTTATGTTCCCTCAAACAGCCGCTCTCAGATGGTGAGGACGGAAAAGAATGTGCTCATAGTGGATGCATACAATGCGAATCCTACAAGCATGGAGGCGGCGCTCGGCAACTTCGGGATTTTCAGTGCGGACAGGAAGGCGGCCATGCTCGGGGACATGCTTGAGCTTGGAAGCGATTCCCAGGCAGAGCATGAGCGCATCGTAAGTAAGGCCATGGAAACCGGGCTTGACAGCCTGTTCCTCGTGGGAACTGAATTTGGAAAAGCACTCACGGAACTTGCAGGGAAGCATTGTGCTGAAACTGTTTCATGTTCCGCTGACATGTCTGAATACGTATGTGAGGGTTTGCGTGTTTTTCATTTCGCGTCGTCTCAGGAGTTGGCATCTTGGCTCGCCGGCAATCCTCTGGCGGGGCATGCGGTCCTGATTAAAGGCTCGCGCGGAATCCGCATGGAGAAAGTCATTGAGATGCTGTAGTTCCCGGTGATTTAGATGGCTATAATAAAGGGTATCTGTTTTTCGCAGATACCCTTTGTCGAATTATCATATACGGTGAGTCCTATTTCGCCTTCGTCTTGGCTGGCTTGGCCTTGGAAACGGATTCATCAACGTAGTTCCAGCCTCCTCCGAGTGTCTTGTAAAGCTGTACGAGGGACAGATGCTCGTCACGTATTGCATTTCCGAGGCTTATCTGGGCTTCAAGATAATGTCTCTGCGCATCAAGCACGTCAAGATACATCACGCTTCCGCTTCTGTATTGCAGCCTTGAAAGGTTCATGTATTTGTAGGATGCGTCGCGCAGGGCACGCTTCAGCTCAACCCTCTCACGTGATTTCTTGTAGGCCGAAACCGCGTCATCCGTCTCCTTGAACACCTCCAGTACCTTCTGCTCATATTTGTACCTGGCCTCATCATATGCGGAGATTGCCGCCTTGTACTTGGCCTGCTTGCGCCCGAAACCGAATATCGGTCCGGTAAGGGCACCGGCCACATAAGAGAAAGGGGAGCGGAGGAAGCCTCTCAGGGCATCATTCTCAAGTCCTCCCGTAAGGTCAATCACAAGCCTCGGGAACCTGTCCGCATAGGCCATTCCCACAGCTGCCATTGCGCTTTTGAGCCGCTGTTCCGCAGCCCTTACGTCAGGCCTTCTGAGCAGAAGCTCCGATGAGATTCCTGACGGAATCCTCACGTCTTCAAGAATGCTGTTGCTGTGCCAGTCCCTCTCGACTTTCCAGTCCGGATATTTGCCCATGAGCAGTGCCAGGACATTCTCTGCTACGGAAATCTGGTGCTCAAGCTCCGGAATCAGAGCTGCCGTAGATGCATATTCCACCTGGGCCTGCTGATATACAGTCTCGGAGGTTAGGCCGCCTTCATATCGCAGCTTTGCCTGCTTCACACCTTCCTGGCGCGTCTGCAAGGTATTTTTTACTATGTCAAGCTCGTCGTCGAGAGCCGTCAGACGGTAATATGCGGAGGCCACTTCAGAAATCAGGGTCATCCTGAGCGCCCTTTCGTCTTCTACAGATGCGAGATATTCCGCCTCTCCTTTCCGCCTGGCCCACCTGAGGTTGCCCCACAGGTCTATTTCCCAGCCTATTGTCAGCTTGAGGTCAAACTCAGCGTCGCGGCTGGACTTGCCTCCGTAATAGTCGTTGGTCTCGTAGTCTGCGGCAGCCTTTCCTCCTATTTCTGGCAGCAGTTCAGCCTTGCTGATTCTGTACATCTGCCTGCTGCGCTCGACCCTGGCAGCGGCTGCAAGCATGTCCTTGTTGTGCTCCAGTGTCGTCTTTATCATCCTGCACAGGGTGGAGTCCCCATAGAAACGCCACCACTCCATGTCTGCTATCGTCAGCGAGTCCTGCGGAGCCTGCACATATGCCTGCGGTATGTCAAGCTGGGGTTCCACGCATTTCTTGACAGCGGAACATCCCCATGACAATGCCGCGCAAGCCGCGCCTGCTATTATTATATGGAATCTCATTTTCTTTTCAATTTTGCTTTTATCTTATATATGCACACGAAAAAGAACGGTACGAAAACAATGCCCACGGTGATTGCCACTGACATTCCGAAGAATACTCCCGTTCCGATTCCCTGTCTGCTGGCAGAGCCTGGACCTGACGCGAATACAAGCGGAAGCAGTCCTAGAATGAAAGACAGGGAGGTCATCACGATAGGACGGAACCTCAGGCGTGCCGCAATGAGTGCAGCCGAAACCGCATCTTTGCCTTTCTTCACCTCCTCATTCGCAAATTCTACGATGAGTATGGCATTCTTGGCCACCAGTCCGACAAGCATCACGAGTCCTATCTGGAAATAGATGTTGTTCTCGAGACCGCAGCACCAGACTCCTATATATGCTCCGATTACGGCTACCGGCAATGACAGTATGACAGCTATAGGTATCGACCAGCTTTCATATTGGGCGGCAAGGAAGAGGAACACGAAGAGGAAGGCAAGGGCCAGCACGATGCCGGTCTTTCCGCTTTCGCGCTTCTCCTGATATGACAATCCGCTCCATTCCACTCCGATGGAAGAAGGAAGATGCTCTGCCGCAATGCGTTCCAGCTCTTTCATGGCCTGTCCGGAACTGTATCCGTGGGCGGCCTCTCCTGATATTATTGCCGACTGGAACATGTTGAACCTCTTTATTGTGCCCGAACCTGTGGTATAGTGGGTGGTTCCGAGTGCCGTCACTGGAATCATTGTCCCGCCCGAGCCACGCACAAAGAACAGGTTGAGGTTGTCCCTGCGTGCACGATAAGGGGACTCCGCCTGTATATACACGCGGTATATGCGGTTGAACATGTTGAAGTCATTGACATAGATTGAACCGGTGAAAGCCTTCATCGTAGAGAATATGTCCGAGATAGGCACACCCGACAGCTTGGCCTTGTCACGGTCCACGTCAAAATACAGCTGCGGTATGTCATTCTGCATAGATGACACCAGTCCGCTGAACTCAGGACGCTTGCTTGCGTAATGGAGCAAGGTGTCAACGGCCTGCTGCAATTCTGCATAGCTGGTGTTCTCCCTTGCCTCCAGGACCATCTCGAAGCCGCCGGAGTTTCCGAGGCCCGGGATGAGCGCCGGAGTGGAAAGATATACCTTGCTCTCAGGGTAGCGTGACAATTCCTTGCGAACCCTTTCCATTATCTCACTGATTTCAGAGGTCTCGCGTTCTTTCCATGGCTTCAGGATTACGGTCATCTGGCTGCGTGCAGGGCTGGAACCGAGCCTCGGGCTTGAACCTGTAACATTCAGCACATATTCTATGTCGGAATCTTGCAGGAGATAGGCCATGGCCCTGTCTGTGACTTCCCTTGTCCTCTCGAGAGTCGCTCCTTCGGGAAGCTCAAGCTCTACAGTGAAATAGCCCTGGTCTTCCTTCGGCATGAAGCTCTGCGGAAGTATGCGGTTCATCATCCATATTCCTATGATTATGATTCCGAAGGCCGCGAACATCCTGCGGGAGTGGTTCAAGGCCCATTTAATCATGCGCCCGTAGAATTTGTTGCCTACCGCAAGGGTGAAATTGATGCGTCTGAAAATCTTGTTCTTCCTCCCGTTGTCAGGCCTGAGAAGCAATGAGCACATCACCGGGCTCAATGTCAGGGCCACAACAGTGGATATTATCACGGAAACCGCAATCGTGATGGTGAACTGGCGGTAAAGCTGTCCGGTGATTCCTCCGAGGAAACTTACGGGAACGAATACGGCGCACAGCACGAGTGACATAGCTATGAGGGCGCCTCCGAGGTTGCTCATGGCTTTCTTGGTCGCCTCATAAGGGGACAGTCCCTCCTCATTCATGATGCGGTCCACGTTTTCCACAACGACAATGGCGTCATCCACGACTATACCGATGGCAAGAATAAGTCCCAGCAGGGTCAGCATGTTCAGGGAAAAGCCGAACAGGAGCATCACTCCGAATGTTCCGATAAGGGAAATAGGGACGGCAATGACCGGAATCACGGTAGCCCTCCAGTTCTGCAGAGACAGGAATACGACCAGAATCACAAGCAGAAGCGCCTCGAAGAGGGTCCTGTAAACATTGTGGATTGACTGTGATATATAGGTCGTCATGTCGAAAGGAATCTTGTATGAGATGCCTTCCGGGAAATTTGCGGCTATGCTTTCCATGGCATTCTTGACGGACTCGGCGACTTCCATGGCATTCGCCCCCGGAAGCATCTTTATGTCAAGCACAGCCGCATTCAGACCGTTCATTCCGCTCTCCGTCGCATATGAGGATGCCTCAAGTGAAATCCTGGCGACGTCTTTCAGACGGATTATCGAACCGTCCGGATATGCCTTTACCACGATGTCCTCAAATTCGCTGACGGAAGAGAGACGGCCCTGCGCCGTGATCGGGATGGTTATGTCCGCATCTCTGATTGGAGCCTGGCCGAGCACTCCGGCGGCTGATTCGCGGTTCTGGTCCTTTATGGCCGACTGCAGGTCCTGCACTGTGAGCCCCATGTCTGCGAGCTTGTCCGGCTGCACCCATATCTGCATAGCATAGTAACGGCTTCCGACATTGGATATGCTTCCGACTCCCGGTATTCGCCTCAACATGTCCTGGACATTCAATGTGGCGTAGTTGCTCAGATATATCTCGTCATATTTCGGGTCCGAGGACAAAAGTGTAATCGTCATAAGCTTGCTGGCGGCCTGCTTCTCGACGCTGATTCCGTTCTGCACGACCTCTGCCGGCAGGCGTGATTCCGCCATCTTGAGCCTGTTCTGTATGTCAACGGCGGCAAGGTCCGGGTCTGTGTCAATGTCGAAGGTCACCATTGCCGAGAAACTTCCGGTATTGGTGCTCGAAGACTCCATATAAATCATTCCCGGTGAGCCGTTCAGTTGCTGCTCGATAGGGGTGGCTACTGCCTGGGTCACTGTCTGGGCATCAGCTCCCGGGTAAGAAGCCGAAATCCTCACCACGGGAGGAACTATCTGTGGGTACTGGTCAACGGGAAGCATCACGAGTCCGATGCATCCCACTATGACTATGAGTATGGACAATACGGCCGAAAGCACCGGCCTGTCAATGAAAAAATCGCTTTTCATAGGCTAATTCCCTCCTTCCTGCGTTTCTTCAGATGCCGTATTGACTGGCTCTACTTCCATTCCGTGTGTAAGCTTGTGATATCCCTCTACCACTATCCTCTCGTCAGATACGAGACCTCTTTCCACGACTGTCCTGTTGCCCGGGATTTCCGGTCCTGTGACAACAAGACGCTTTTCTACGATATTGTCCTGGCGCACAACGAAAATGTACGCTCCTCCTTTTTCAATCAGCAGAGCCTTTGAAGGGACCACTACCGCATTCTCATGCACGTCAAGCAGAAGCCTTACCTGGGTGAACTGCCCTGGGAGCAGCGTCTGTCCAGGATTCGGCATCTCAGCGCGCACTGAGAAAGTTCCGGTCTGCGGGTCAACCTGCGGGTCCGCGAAATCCACCAGGCCGCGGTATGGATACTGTGAGCCGTCCGCAAGCGTCACCGTTATGTAAGGGTCCCATTTGCGTGTGGTGTCCCTGTGTCCTATGTTCACGTTCCTGTCCTTGCTGCGCAGATAGTCAAGCGCTGTCATGCTGAAGTCCACGCGCACTGTGTCGCTCTTTACGATTGTCGCAAGAAGCGATTTACCGCCTGGGCCGACGAGAGTTCCTATGTCAGCGTTGCGTTCCGATATATATCCGGAGATAGGGGACTGCACTGCCGTATAGCTCAGGGTCATCTCGGCCTGTGTAAGGTCCGCCTCATATACGGCAACGTCCGCCACCGCGCTTTCATATGTCGCCATGGCGTTGTCCAGGTCAAGGAGACTGGCCGCATTCTGCTCATACAGAGGCCTTATTCTGTCCAGGTCGCGCTTTGCCTTGAGAGCCTGCGCCCTGGCCTTGTTCAGCTGTGCCTTGGCCCTGTTTGCCTGGGCGCGGTAAAGCTGAGGGTCAATTATGAACAGGGTCTGTCCTTTTTTCACATAGGTACCCTCTTCAAAAAGCATCTTTTCAAGATAGCCTTCCACCCTGGCCCTTATTTCCACGAACTGCTGGGCACGTATGCGTCCGACATAGTCTCCGTATATGTAAACATCCTCGGTCTTGACCGGCTCCGTCGCCACTGTAGGCAGCACAACTTCTTGATGCTCAGGTCTCAGGATGATGCATAACACAATAACTGCAACAACAATCAGCACAAGGGCCGGTATCAGCCACTTTGGCTTTAGACATTTCTTAATATTCATGATTGATATGTTTTATGCTAACTTTTTTGATGGCAAGCGCTTCATTACGGCACGTGCAAGAAGCCCGAATGCCAGTCCAGCAGCCGCTCCTATGGCCGCTCCGACAAGCACGTCACCCAAATAATGCCTTCCTACGAATATCCTGCTTACGGAAACGAGGGCCGCCCATGTGAATATTAGTGCAGCGTATGTGCCGTAGCTCTTTCTTGTGTCCTCACGAAGTCCGGTATATGTGCATGTTGCCAGACCAAGCACATTTGCCGCGTGGGCGGAAAAGAAGCTGTAGCCTCCTCCTCTTTCCAGTATGTTCAGGCCCTGGGATATCATATAGCCGTCATTCAGCGGCCGGATTCTGCATACGAGATTCTTGATGAGATTCGAGAACTGGTCGCAGAATCCGAACGTAAGCAGCGCTGCGGCAATGACGATAAGCCCTTTTTTCCATCCAAGCCTGAAGCAGGCATAGCCGGCTATGAGCACGTAAAGCGGTATCCATACCGGTATGTCCGAGAAAAACGCCCATATCTTGTCGCTCCATGGGCTGTTCCAGCTGTTTATGGCCAAAGTCAGCCGCTGGTCAAGCATGTGTATTTCCTGCCAAGTCATGTCCTGCTATATTTCGTTTTCATCCTGTGACGGAATCTCCATCTGGTTGCTGTCGCCAGGGAACAGGACCGTCGGTGCCCCTATGTCTTCAGTCTCTTTATGCAGTGCCTCCCAAAGCATGTCCTTCAGCTCTTTGATTCCTTCTCCCGTAAAAGAAGAAATGAACACATGCGGAATGTCCCCAGGAAGCCCGGCCTCAATCTCGCTCTTGAGCTGCTCATCGAGCATGTCGGATTTCGTGATGGCAAGCACCCTGTCCTTTACGAGGAGCTCTGGGTTGTATTCTTTAAGCTCGTTCAGGAGTATCCTGTATCCGTTGCTTATGTCGTCTTCGTCCGCCGGCAGCATGAACAGCAGTATGGAATTGCGTTCAATATGCCTGAGGAAGCGCATTCCGATGCCCTTGCCTTCGTGAGCGCCTTCTATTATGCCCGGGATGTCGGCCATGACGAAAGACTGGTCATCATAATAGCTGACTATGCCGAGGTTCGGCTCGAGTGTCGTGAAAGGGTAGTCCGCTATCTTAGGCCTTGCCGCGGATACGGTTGAGAGCAATGTGGATTTGCCCGCATTCGGAAATCCCACGAGTCCCACGTCTGCAAGAAGCTTCAGCTCGAGTATGAACCAGCCTTCCTCAAAAGGCTCTCCTGGCTGGGAATATCTCGGGGTCTGGTTTGTGGCCGATTTGAAATTGTTGTTTCCGAGTCCTCCGCGGCCGCCTTTTACGAGAATCCTCTCTTCTCCGGCTTCCACAAGTTCGAAAAGTATTTCTCCTGTCTCGGCATCCTTGGCCACAGTTCCGAGCGGAACGTCAAGATATATGTCAGCTCCGTTCTTTCCTTTCATGAGCTGTCCGCTTCCTGCTCCTCCATGCTCGGCCATTATATGCTTCCTGTATTTGAGGTGGATGAGAGTCCAGAATTGCGGATTGGCCCTTAATATGATATGTCCTCCGCGTCCTCCGTCTCCTCCGTCAGGACCTCCTTTGGGAATGTATTTTTCTCTTCTCATGTGTGTGGATCCTGCTCCTCCGTTGCCCGAGCGGCAATAGATCTTCACATAGTCAATGAAATTGCTGTCTGCCATAAATCTTTAGTTGTCAATAATTTGTCCAATATGTATGCCCGTCTGTGCCACAAGGTGCGAAACCATTGCAAAAAACGGGCAAAACATGCATCATAAACTGTCCTGCTCCATCCCGCGTCCGTCACCCGATATGTCGTCCGAACCCTATGCAAATGAAACAGAATAATCTACAAAGATAGTGAATCTTTTGGATACATGCCGGATTAAATGCAATAAAGACTCCTGCCTTCATGCTGCATGGCGCAACTGGAGGCAGGAGCCTTATTGATTGCTTGTCTTTATAGTGATGCTCAGAATTTGTCCATGGCGGAGAAAATCCTGTCGCGCACCTCTTCGATTGTTCCGGTGCCGTCAATTTCGTGATATTTGCCGGCGTTCCTGTAGTATCCTATGAGAGGTTCAGTCTGGCTGTGATAGGTGGCGATTCTGTTGTTGATGACATCTTCGCTTGCATCGTCAGCACGTCCCTCCTTGAGTGCGCGTCCTTTGATGCGCTCCATTATCATGGCGTCAGGAATCATGATTGACACGGTGGCTGTAACCTCGTCTGAATTTCTTGCGAGAATTGCGTCAAGCGCCTCTGCCTGAGGAAGGGTGCGGGGAAATCCGTCAAGGAGGAATCCGTCAACACCGGTTACTGTCCTGAATTCATTTTCAATCATGCCTTCCACAACTTCGTCCGGCACAAGGCAGCCTTGCTCGATAAGTGCCTTGGCCTTGAGACCGAGTTCTGAGCCTGCTGCAATCTCTTTGCGCAGGAGCGCTCCTGTGGAAATGTGGTGAAGATTGTATTTCTCAACCATAGCAGTTGCCTGGGTGCCTTTGCCGGCGCCCGGAGGGCCGAAAAGAATGTAATATTTCATCTTGTCAAAAATTATAGTCGATAACATGCCGGCGGATGCGCACAGCTGGCGCTCCTGTACGGCTTTTCATTTTGTCTGTTGGTGGATATTGGGAGGGAACTATTCGTCAAGGACATAGATGTCCTTATAATTTCTTCCCAGCTCATTGTAGTCAAGGCCGAATCCGACGATAAAGTCGTTGGGAATCTCCATTGCCACATAGTCGAGACTGATTTCCTTCTGCAGTGCTGCCGGCTTGAAAAGAAGGGTGCACACGCGTGATTCTGAGGCTCCATGCTCCGCAAGGATGTTCTTCAGCTCTACGATAGTGTTTCCCGAGTCCACGATATCCTCCACTATTATGACACGCCTGCCTGTTATGTCGGCAGTAAGTCCCATGGCCTGCTTTACACGTCCGGTCGTGCTTGTCCCCTCGTATGAGGTGAGTTTGACGGATACGGCCTGGCAGTTGAAGTCAAGCCTTTTCATGAGTTCTCCCATGAACATGATGGATCCGTTCAGCACGCACAGAAGGACTGGAATGTCCTCGCATCCGCGGAAGTCTTCATTAATTTTTGCTGCCACCTCATCTATAGAGGCGATGATTCTTTCATAAGGAATGAATGTCTTGAACGTCTTGTCATGCAATTTTATTCTTTCCATAGGAATTTTTACTAAAACAAGCGGCAAAATTAACATAAAACCTTCATAATCGCTTTAAAAAAAGCTAAAAAATGAACTGAATATTTTTTTTAGTTTTAAAGAAAAAGAAAAATCGCTTGTTGTTTTTGCCAAAGACAACATGATTGTCTTCCGTGCTGCATACTTTTGCGCTGACTCAAAATGACGGATATGCGGCGGATGATTGTTATGGTTTTTCTGGTGGTTCTGGCAGAAATGACATGCGGGGCACAACGCGGGCGGGCATCGGTAGGAGGCCTTGACGGCACTCATGAGCTGGAATTTATCATGAGGCTTTCGGGATGCTCAAGTCCGGAAGAAATGGAGCCAGATGAAATTGAGCGGCTTTCGGCTCTGCTCTCAAGGCCCTTGCGTATAAACATGGCCTCTGAGCGTGCCTTGGCAGCATCGGGACTGTTGTCAAGGTATCAGATTGCATCTTTGGCGGATTACCGCTCCAGACACGGGGATGTGATGTCGTATTCCGAACTTGCTGCAGTTGACGGTTTCGGGGAGGCCTTTACCGAGGCACTTGCACCATTTGTCTCCCTTGAGAGCATGTCTCAGGCTGGAGGCTTGGGAAAATCGGGAGGTGCGGTTCATTCCGATGCGGCAATTAAGGCGGGAGCACGTTGGCCCTTGTGTGATGGAGGTTCTGCTGATACCGGGATGGAATGGAGCAGTGCCGTGAAGGCAAGGGTCACGTATGGTGAGCAACTTGGCTTTCTTGCCGGAGTGTCATATGGCTATTCAGCTCCCGTACCTCTTCCCACTGCTTTCACTGGCAGTCTTGCTATGGATTTCAGGAGGATACGCTCAAGGATTGTCCTTGGGGATTTCAATGCCAGATACGGGCAGGGGCTTGCATTGTGGAATGGCATGACGATGGGTGCCCTGGAATCGCCGTCGTCTTTTATGAAAAAGCCCACCGGGATATCCCAGTCATGGTCATATACGGGAAGCATGGCGCACACAGGTGTGGCTGCGGAGTTCGCGGCTCGCAATTTTTCCGTATCTGTGTCTGCGGGGATTCCTGGTCTGAAGAAACTCACTTATGCTCCGGGAGAGCTTTCTTTGCTTCCTGCAATCAATGTTGCCTGGTTTTGCCGGAGCGGGCAGGTTTCTGTCACGCATTACGCTGAAATGTCCGGAGTGTTTTCCGGCAGGCTTGACGGCATACCGGACATGAAGACTTCTTTGGATGCTGCTTTTTGCATACGTGGGACCGATGTTTTTTCAGAAGTGTCTTTTGACTGGCTGTCATGGGTTCCTGCTGTACTTGCCGGAACGGTTTTCCCGGTTTGCGAGGGATTCAGGATGGCTGCGATGGCCAGATATTATCCTCCCGGGTATCATGCAGCGCAGTCCGGTGCGGCATCAAGTTCCACCAAGTGCTCAAATGAGTATGCTGCTTCTCTCAGCGGAGAGTTTTCTGCCGGAGGATGGGTGAGGCTTAGGGGAAAACAGGGATATGGAGCAAGCATAAGACGGCATGTGGGCACTTTTTCTGCCGATGCGGCATTTTTCCCGGATGGTAAATCGAAAGGTTCTGCAAGAGACTTGCAGGTTCAGGCCAAGATGAAGTCGGAACATATGCTTGCCGATTTTTTGAAACTGTCAGTAAGGCTTGTATTCCGCTACAGGACATGGGGTGAGCCTTTCAGGACGGACTGCAGGTCTGACCTGTCTTTCATCAGCGGGCGGTTTTCATCTGCCGTAAGATTCAATGCATTGGTCTGCTCTGGAACCGGCCTGCTCGGCTATGCGGAAGGCGGATATCGTGATTCGGCTGTTTCCGTGTTTCTGCGCCAGGGATTCTTCCGTATTGACAATTGGAATGACCGTATTTAACGTGAGTTCGATGAATTATAACTAAAAGAGTGACAGCTGAATAAGTT
>CAJUEK010000025.1 GCA_910585445.1 uncultured Bacteroidales bacterium
ATTGCTATTTTACTAATAATTAATAACTTAATTTCGTCGAACTGACGTTAATATAGACAATTTCACGGCTGATGAATTTATCAAAAAATATCTTGAAAATGGTCGTCTTCGTCTATCGCGTAAAATAGAAAACTTTAAGACTGCACCTATTAATATTGCTGCAACAATGCCTTATATAAGAAAAGAAGCAAGGTCAGCAATTGAACAGGGGCAATCTCAATTTCTTCCGCTATTGAAAAACTGCAGAACTTTGGAGGAAGTTATGGATGTCTTATTTGAATATTTTGAGCAACATCCAACCTTATGGGTTAGTGAGCAAAGTATTATGGATTATGCTGAAAATTACGCATATCTGAATGAGCTTGAGATGGAAAGCAATTGCACTTGTCTGTTAAAGGGTGACACTAAACGAAGGATGCAGAGAAATGGTTTGAATTTGGACAATTTCCAAGATATGCTCAACGAAGAAAATGCTAATTTCACACAACTGACTTCTCGTGAATTAGTGGATTTTCTCAATAAGTATTCAAAAAATATACTTAACTGATTGACATTGACACACTCTCTTTTAGACGCCTTACTTCCTCAACGGTTGTAAGGCTTCTTAGAAATAATTAAGACTGATCCATGAGAGAGTCAGGACTTCTTCAAAGGAATGTTTTGCTTGCTTTCCGATAGCAAAGGTATTATAACTTTCTATGACAAGTCAAAGTTATATGAATGTCTGCGACCGCCTTGCTATAGTCATAGAAGCACGCTCTTTTGTGGCCCGTCAGAAAACAACCACAAAATAAATGCAAAGCGCAACGGAAAATGGGGATGATGGAAAATAGGACAACGGCAAAACGGTTTAAATATCGGGCGATTCTTAAACCGAATTGCTTTTGGGGAGCATTCCGTAAAAATCCGGCGCGTTTTTTAAACCGTTTTTCTGCACATATAACGGCTGGGTCAGCCGGATGACACGGGTACAAGGATAAGGAGCGGTGCTGTCAGCAGACGGGCACGTGTTCTTCCATATATGTGTGCAGGCTCTATATCAAATGACCCGCATGCTAATTTTTGCCATGGTCAGGGTCCAATCCTGAAAAGTTTACTACGCAAGCAAATTGAGGTGACATCCCCCAAGAAAAAGACATGGGACAAGAAAGCTGCGATGCAACTGGGTCGGAGTCTCGAGACATCAATTACTCGAAACACCATTAAGGGTCGTGAGAGAATGACAAAATAGTCTGGTTAACCGAGAGGAGCGGGCAGCAGAGAATCGTTTTCTATGTGTGTGGGTGGGGATGTGTAGTATGGGTGTGGTATGTGTGGCGTGTGCGTGAGGGAGGGGTAGAGCGTGGAGCGTGGGGCGTGGTATGTACGTGGGTAAGGTGTAAGTGTGTCCGCGTGCAAGTGTGGCAGTTGTCAAAGAAAAAGACAGGCCGGCTCCGAAAGCGGAACCGGCCTGGTGTATGGATTTGCGGAGAGAGAGATTACTCTGCCTTTCCGTTTGATCCGAGAACGTTGATGATCTTGTGCATGTAGAGCTTCTTCATGTTCTCACGTGCAGGACCAAGATATTTGCGAGGGTCGAACTCAGCCGGCTTCTCTGCGAAGACCTCACGGATAGCTGCAGTCATTGCAAGACGTGAGTCTGAGTCAATGTTGATTTTGCAAACTGCTGACTCAGCTGCTTTGCGGAGCCAAGGCTCAGGAATACCGATTGCTGACTTGAGCGCGCCGCCGAACTTGTTGATGGTAGCGACCTCGTCCTGAGGAACTGATGAAGAACCGTGGAGGACAATCGGGAAGCCTGGAAGTTCTTTCTCTACGCCCTCGAGCACATCGAATGCGAGCATTGGCGGAACGAGAAGACCTGTCTCTGGGTCAACAGTGCACTGCTCTGGAGTGAACTTGTATGCACCGTGTGAAGTTCCGATTGAAATGGCGAGAGAGTCGCAACCTGTCTTTGTTACAAAGTCAACTACCTCCTCAGGCCTTGTATATGTGTGGTGGTCTGAGCTTACCTCATCCTCAACACCTGCAAGCACTCCGAGCTCGCCCTCTACAGTCACGTCGAACTGGTGAGCATAGTCAACAACTTTCTTTGTGAGAGCCACGTTCTCATCGTAAGGGAGGTGAGAACCGTCAATCATTACTGAAGAGAAGCCCATGTCGATGCAGCTCTTGCAAGTCTCGAATGAATCACCGTGGTCAAGATGGAGAACAATCTGAGGTTTCTCCCATCCGAGCTCCTTCGCATACTCTACAGCACCCTCTGCCATGTAGCGGAGAAGAGTCTGGTTAGCATACTGGCGGGCACCCTTTGAAACCTGGAGAATAACCGGAGACTTTGTCTCGGCAGCAGCCTGAACGATAGCCTGGAGCTGCTCCATGTTGTTGAAGTTGAACGCAGGAATGGCGTAGCCGCCGTCAATTGCCTTTGCAAACATCTCTCTGGTGTTCACAAGACCGAGTTCTTTGTATGAAATCATAATCTATAATTTGTTAAAAAATTATTTCGTCTGTCCGAAAACTCTGCAAAAATAGCTAATTTTGCGGAATATAGAAAAATATTCCCTTATAATAGAAAAACATGGACAATAAAGTCATAATCTTCTCGGCTCCGTCCGGAGCAGGCAAAAGTACCATTGTAAGCCATATACTCAAAAACCATCCTGAACTTGAATTTTCAATATCCGCAACCTCACGCGCGCCAAGGGGGCAGGAACAGCACGGAAAAGAGTATTATTTCTTCTCCGCTGACCAATTCAGGGCAATGATTGCGGAAGACAAATTCATCGAGCACGAAGAGGTCTATCCCGGCTCGTTCTACGGGACGCTGAAATCCGAGATAGAACGCATCTGGTCAAAAGGACATGCCATAATATTCGACATTGACGTCAAAGGCGGAGTGAATCTCAAGAGAATATTCGGCGAGAATGCCTGCTCTGTGCTCATAAAGGCTCCTTCTGCAGAAATACTGAGGCAGAGGCTCACGGGACGTGGCACGGACTCTCCTGAGGCGATTGAAAGGAGACTTGCCAAGGCCGAGTCCGAGATGGAGTTCGCAGACGGTAAATTTGACCATGTACTCGTGAACGACGACCTCGAGACGGCATTTGCGGAAGCGGAGAAAATCGTCAGCGCATTCCTCTCAAAATGAGGGCGGCAGTATATTCCGGCTCATTCAATCCCCTGCATATAGGTCATCTCGCAATCATAAGATACCTTGTCAATGAGGCCGGATTTGAAAGGGTGCATCTTGTCGTGTCCCCCAAAAATCCGCTGAAAGAAGGAATCAGCAGCTCGACCGGCCAGGAACGCCATAAAGCGGCTCTTGAAGCAGTAGCACGGCATGCCGGAGAGTTCGGAGGAACAGACCCGGAATATGGTTCGCGCAAAGTGATTGCAGACGGTATAGAGCTGGCAATGCCGGAGCCGCATTACACCATACGCACTCTGGACGCCATGAAGGCGGCACATCCGGACGACACCTTCACTCTTGTTATGGGAGCCGACAATCTCGCTGACATACGCAGGTGGCGCGACTACAAAAGGATACTTACCGAATATGGCGTGATGGCATATCCGAGAAAAGGATTTGACCTGCACTCAATAAGGCGCAGTCTCATGGAAGAAATACCGGACAGCAGGATAGACATCATGGACGCCGCAAATGTTGACATCTCATCAACGGAAATCAGGGAAGCCATTGCACAAGGCAAAGACATGTCCGGATATCTCATGTAAGCATAAGAAACATACGAAATGGAAAGCAAAGGAAAAGTGCTCGTCACAGGGGCAAACGGATTCCTGGCCACCAACACGATAGAAGAACTGACCGGAGCAGGCTACAGTGTACGCGGAATCCTGCGCAGAAAGAAAGCATACATAGGAAAGGCGGACAAGGCCCTTGAACTTGTCGAAGGAGATTTCACGGACAGGGATTTCATAACCGGAGCTGTGCAGGGCTGCGATTTCATAGTGCATATTGCGGCAATGACCGGACAGGCCGGAGACAGCTCGGAATATGAACGGGTCAATGTCAAAGCCACAGAAAATCTTGTGCAGGCAGGAATCGCGGCCGGAATCAGGAGAATGGTATATGTAAGCTCCGCAAATGCCCTCGCATACGGAACAATGGAAAATCCGGGAGACGAGACCAGGCCCACAATCGCACCGTTTACGGAATCCATGTACGCCATGAGCAAGGCACGCGCCCAGGAATGCATATGCAAATATACCGGTGACATGGAAATCGTCATAGTCAACCCCACATTCATGCTCGGGCCTATGGATGCCAAGCCAAGCTCAGGAAGAATCATCACCATGGGCTACGGACGAAAAATCATGGCAGCCCCTCCGGGAGGCAAGAATTTCGTGCACGTGAGAGACGTCAGCAAAGGCATAGTGGCTGCACTCGAAAAAGGACGCAACGGAGAGTCCTACCTGCTTGCCGGGGAAAATATGTACTATGCGGCATTCTACAGCACACTCTCGAGACTGTCCGGAAAACCGATGAAAATAATCAGGGTCCCCAAGCCCGTCCTGTTGGCTGCCGGAGGCATATGCAGCGCCCTATATAAAATAGGTATCAGAACAGAGGCAACTCTGACAAACATGAAGCTGCTATGCGTCGGGAACTATTATTCGCATGCCAAGGCGGAAAGTGAGCTCGGCATAAGATTCCGCACGACGGAAGAAGCAGTCAAAGACGCGCTCAGCTGGTTCAAAGAGCACGGCATGATATAATATTAGAAACGGCGGCCAGGAATCTCCAGCCGCCGTTTTCTATTACTTCGTAACGATTTCGTTCGCTTTTGCAAGCGCAGGGATTATATGCGGGAAAATATGGTCCGCACCTATTTCCTTGTCAACGCCGAATTTCTCAAGAGTTGCACGCACATTCTCAGTCACTCCGGAAAGGATTACAGTCACTCCCCTCTTGCGTGTCCTTTCGCAAAGGTTGCGGAGGTTGTTCACTCCGGTTGAATCAATGAAAGGAACCTTGCGCATCCTTATTATCCTGACTTTAGTATCTGCCGTTTTCATCTTCTCAAACTCCTCAAAACGGCTTGCGAGACCGAAGAAGAAAGGCCCGTTTATCTCATAGACCTCAACACCGGACGGAATGTCAAGATGCTCGGTATCCTCAAGCGAAGCCATCTCCTCATTCTCAGTAGCCGCGACACGGTCTCCCTCAAGCACCTGGATTGAAGAAGTTTCCATTACACGCCTCACAAACAGGACGATAGCCATCACGACGCCCACCTCAATAGCGACAGTAAGATCAACTATTACGGTAAGGAAGAACGTGATGAGCAACACGGCCACATCAGACTTGTCACCCTTGAGCAGATATCTGAAAGTACGCCACTCGCTCATGTTGTATGCAACCATCACAAGTATGGCGGCAAGACATGAAAGCGGAATGTATATCGCATATGGCATGAGGAAGAGATAAATCAGCAACAGCACGAAAGCATGCACAAGACCGGTCACAGGAGTCTTTCCGCCGTTATTGATGCTGGCCATGGTTCTAGCAAGTGCTCCCGTAGCAGGAATTCCGCCGAAAAGCGGAGTCACGATGTTGGCTATACCCTGGCCTATCAGCTCAGTATTTGAATTATGGTGCTTTCCGGTAGCTCCGTCCGCAACCATGGCAGCGAGCAGAGACTCAATGGCACACAAGATTGCAATTGTGAAAGCCGGAGACACCAGTCCCTTGATGGTGTCATAATCAAATTCCGGAGCAACAGGCTTCGGCATAGGAAGGCCGTTCGCCAATTCCGGAAATTTAGAGCCGATAGTCGCAAATTCGATTCCGGCAAAGCGGCTGAGCAGTACAGAAGCGATTGTACCGAGAATAAGCGCAATCAGGGAGCCGGGTATCTTCTTTGTGACACGTCCCCAGAAAATGCAAATCAGCAGGCATGCCGTGCTCATCAGCAATTCCGTAAGGCTTATGTTACCGATATTCTGGAAATAGCATCCCCACTGAGGGATGAAACCGGCAGGCACGGACAAATCAAGCGGCAGGCCGAAGAAATCCTTCATCTGGGTTGAAAAAATCGTCAGTGCGATACCGCTCGTGAAACCGACCACGATAGGGTAAGGAATGAATTTGAAAATCACGCCCATACGGCACACGCCCATGACCACAAGAAAGACTCCGGCCATTATGGTGGCGATTATGAGTCCCTGCATGCCATACTGGCCCACGATTCCGGCAACAATCACGATAAATGCTCCGGTAGGACCTCCGATAAGGAAATTCGACCCTCCGAAAAACGAAATCAGGAAACCGGCCACGATTGCCGTAATGAGTCCCTGCTGAGGAGTCACACCGCTAGCTATACCGAATGCAATCGCAAGCGGGAGAGCAATTATGCCGACTATGATGCCGGCAATCAAATCTGACGTAAAGGTCTTGCTGTCATACTGACCTTTCCCGAACAGGCCGAAGAGTTTCGGTCTGAACACATCGCTAAGCTTTAAGTTCATACTTCTATAATTAATCAACTACACTATTTCGCCATATATGCCTCAAAACGTTTCGCATTGTTCAGCTCAGCCTCCTTGGAAGAGGCGGCAACAACGCGGGTCCTGATTTTGGAGACAGGCACAGAAACCAGGCGCACCATATCATCTGTACGGTCAACCTGCTGGAAATCGCCTTTCCTGAAGAACATTCCCGCTCCGACAGGAACCGGACGCGAAGAGGCCTCGACAGGATGCACTCCCCACACGCTTATATGATTCTCATCATAAGACACCCGCTGCCCGTCATGAAAATTGACTCCGGTCATAAACTGCACTTTCTTTCCCGACAGTTCCACAGCGGTGATTACAGCCTCACGGCTTTTCACAGTCATGTCAATCCTTATGGAAATATCCACAAAATCATCCATATAAGGCACTCCATAGGCAATCATTTCGGCAAAAGACCCGTTCCTTGTATCACCCACACGTGCCGTGCGGCCTTTTGTAGCCGCGAGCCTGACTTCCTTCTCCCCGTCCCAAAGCGCTATTCCGCCAAGCCCGACAGTGCCTGCAGCACAATACTCACAGCAGCCTGCCGCAAGCGTATCCCTCTGTCCTGATGTAGTATTCCACTTATACTCCAGCAGTTCCATGCCACGTCCGCTCTTTGAATAGACGTCAACACAGCCGCTGTCATCGAAATATATGCGCAACGCCATATGGCTGTTCTCCACAGCAGGGCCGCAATGGCCTACGCTTTCATGCAGGTCCGCTGCCTCTGAAACGATTTCTTCCACCTGCAGGGAATCGCTGCACCAGAAAAGACTTCTGGCAGTCTGGGCGTATGTGACACACACGCATAGGGACAAGATAATGCTTGCCGCGAGTTTTTTCATAATGCAAATCCTTTTCAAGCCGCAAAAATAAGAATTATTCCGTCTCCGGCATCTCAAAAAAGGAGAAATGCACATTACCGTACTTCTTTTCCTTCAAAAAGTGCGGATGGGAACTGAAGTCAAACGTGTCCGGATGCTCCAGGATGAAATAGGCCCCCTTATGCAGGATATCCTTAGAAAACACCTTGTTCGGAATATCCACAAGCCCTTCTATAGCATACGGAGGGTCAGCGAATATGATGTCGAACTTCTCCCTGCATATGTCCAGGAATTCGAACACATTATGCCTTACGACAGTAAGATTGTCCATCCCGAGCTTTGAGGCCTGCGACTTTATGAAAGAGGCGTGCAGCGGCGCCATCTCAACGCAATAGACCCTGTCGGCCCCTCTCGAGGCAAATTCATACGATATGGCACCTGTCCCTCCGAAAAGGTCAAGCACCTTCAGGCCCTCAAGCTCGTATTCATTGTCGAGGACATTGAACAGGCCCTCCTTGGCGAAATCAGTAGTAGGTCTCGCCTTATATCCGTTGGGAGGCAGTATCGCCTTCCCCTTATGTTTTCCTCCTATTATTCTCACAGCTGCTCTACATTCTTGAAATAACGGTAAAGGGACATCTCCTGGTCATCCAGCAGAGGAGTCCGGAAAAAGACCGTTGACACCTCCGGGTTAAGCTGAAGCTTCTTCATTGCCAGGAAAAGGAAATACTCCGCCGTAGTGAAGTCGGCAGCCGCATATGTATTGCAAAGCAGAAGGCTCTTGCCCTGCGCAATCGTCAGATAAAGATAGCCGTCCATATAGGACGCGAGTATCTTGTTGTAGTCCTGCAGGTCAGGAAGCTGCTCCAGCATATAATACAGCTCAGGAAGGGGCCTTGACTTACTTCCGTCAGGACGCCGCACCGTTTCCGTGAGAACCTTGGTGAGCATGCCGCCCGTCATGTCAGAATAAACAAGGACAGAAGCCAGATGAGGAATCTCCACATAATCCACAGGGTCACCAGGCCCTATGGCCACGACGTCGGCCAGCATTTCCGCCGCACGCTCTGGCGAAAAGAAATTGGACGGCACAAGCGTGCACTTCGGGGTAAAGACAGAGATGTCAACCACATCATAGCGCCTCTGAAGTTCCTTCGCAGTGAAAATGCGGTCCGCACCCATCCAGCCGGATGAATGCAGATTGCCGTCAGCCCATATTTTAAAAGAATATCCACTCAAGCCGACTTGAATGGATATCCTGTCATTATGTATTGTCATAATTATTCTTTGAGATGCCGCTCCGGACATCAGGAGAGACTACTCCCAGTTACCTGCGTTATTGTTAGGTGCAGAGATGCTTCCGACCTGAAGGCCCTTGTACTTGCCCTGATCCTCCCTCTCTGCGTCAAGGTTGATTCTGAGCTGCTCATTAAGACCCTTGAGAAGAGACTTGAAAGGCATTGAAGCCTCGAAGAGAGGAACCTTCACACCAGAGACAGTCTTGATGGTGGAAGCAATGAGAACAGAGTCACCGCTGAAAGGAATGAAAGCGAGAGAGTCGATGTTAAAGTCTGTACGTCCCTTGAAGAGGGTGTCCTTTACTGCGACCTCGCTGTTCACCTGGAACACAAGGTCCCTGTCACCTGCAAGATAAAGCTCATTGAGCTTGCGGTTGAGCTGCTCGCCTTTGAGATTGCGGAACTTGTTCTTCATCTGCTTGGTGTGCTCTACTGCAACAGAGTCATCCTTCGAGCCGACCTGCATCACAATCTTCATCTTGCCCTCGCCATAGAACATTTTGAGAGAGTCAATCGTAGGTGAATATCTACCGTTGACATTCTTGAATGCGACCTGAAGGTCACGGATATCCTTGAGCCTCTGTACCGCGATGCTTTCACGATACTCCCTGTGCTTCTTGAACTCCACAGGTTCGCTTATGCTCTTTACATTGAGATAGACCAGCCCCGCAATACATACAGGGAGAATGAAATAGGTCAAAACCTTTCTGAAAATTGTGCTCATTATTTTTGTGTTTTATTTTCTTTCCAAAATGCCGGACAAAGTTAGCAAATTGATTTATGAAATGCAATATAATTTGTAATTTTGCATTCCCAAAAACAAACAGCCAGGCCGCAAACAGAGCCAGGCCCGCCTGAACGATGGCGCAGACAAGGCGGCTGCAAAGACAATCAGAAACAACTTGACACAGAATGAAAGCGTTGGACATACATGACATCGGAATATTCTCATCACTGACGGAGAAGGCCCTCAGGCCTGTCATCGTGACTCACCTCAAGCCGGACGGGGACGCATTCGGCAGCAGCATGGCAATGTACCATTTTCTCGTGAAATGCGGAAAGACGGACACGAGAGTCGTGCTGAACAACCCCTACCCTGCACCCGTTGGTTTTCTCGCAGACGAAGAGAGCGTCAAAGACATAATAATCTGCGAAAACAGCCGCGATGACGCATTCCGCGCGACAAGTGAAAGCGACCTTATAATCTGCCTCGACTGCAATTCGTTCTCAAGGACAGACATGCTGGAAGATGTCCTGAAAGAATCGAAGGCCCCGAAGGTACTCATAGACCACCATATCGGCCCGGACACGGGACAATTCACGATATGCTTTTCAGACATTGAAGTATCATCCGCATCCGAGCTTCTGTTCCATATCCTCATGGCCATGCCACAAATCGGGTCAGACGCATCCGCCCTTCCGCTCCGGGCCTCAGAGGCCCTCATGACAGGAATGACGACGGATACCAACAATTTCGCCAACTCGACATATCCATCGACACTTGCCATGGCCTCGGCCCTGATAAGCGCAGGAGTTGACCGCGACATGATACTCGGCAACCTGTTCCAGCATTTCGGAGAAAACCGCCTGAGGCTCATGGGGCATGTTCTGAAAGACCTGCTGAAAATAACCGGTGATGGCGTCGCATATGTCATTCTTGACAGGGAGACACAGCTGCAATACCATTTGTCAGAGGGCGACACGGAAGGATTCGTGAACCTTCCGCTCTCCATCGGCAAGGTTGTGATGAGCATCATGATTAAGGAAGACGAAGGCAAGGCAAGGGTATCAATACGCTCAAAGCGAGGAATTTCCGCCAACAGGTGCGCACGTGAGCATTTCAACGGAGGAGGACATGAGAACGCATCCGGCGGCAGCCTCTTTTTCGGCAAAGACATAGACAGCATCTCGCAGGCCGGGGACTATGTCAAGGAACACACCCATATATTTATGACAGGAGAAAAATGAGAAGGATTACAGGAATATTGCTGCTCGCCGCCACATTGGCTGCCGGAGCATCGTGCAAGAAAGAGCAGCTCGCCATCACATACAGCAACCAGGAGGCGCGCATTGACAAATACATAGAGTCCGAAGTGGGAAAGGACCCGGCCATAACCGTCACATATAACGGAGGGGCCAGCCGTATGACACGTGTGCAAGGAGAAGGAGCGGTTTTGTCAGCAGACGGGCACGTGTCATTCCATTATGCAGGATACGTATTCAACGGAAGTGTCAGCGCGACATCCATGTTCGCGACCAACCACCAGGCCACGGCAGAACAGGCTGGATGGAATCTTACGGAGAGCGATTTCAGCCTCTTCGAGACGGGACTTTCCGACAAGAAGCTGCTTGAGGGACTGCGCAAGGGACTGGAAGGTGTCCGCGCGGGCGAAGAGTGCGAAATCCTGTTTTCAGGCAAATACGGCTACGGAAACAAGACATTTGGCATAATTCCTGCAAACTCAGCCCTCCTCTACAAGATATGGGTCGTGGGAGTTTCAAACGAATAGCCGATTTAAGAGCCAGTTTTATAAAAAAATTTAATATCTTTGCCCGTTAATTTTATTATCAGAATAGGAATGAAGAGAATATTTCTGTACGCATTATATGCAGTTGCGGCACTAACCGCGTCAAGCTGCGCAAAGCAAGTGGCGACAGGACCGAACGAAGCCGGCAAGCGCTATTTTGACGCATGGCTCCATGTAAATCACCCTGATGCCGTTCCCTCAGGAAGAGGAATTTATATTATAGAGGAAAGCGAAGGCACAGGCATCGCCGTGACAAAAGACGGCTATGCATTCGTAGAATATACAGTAACTGACCTTGACGGCAACATATCATCATATACCTCGGCGCAAACCGCCAAGATGCTCGGCCAATACAAGGAAGCCAACTACTATGGTCCCAAGGCTTGGACTACTGCCGACAACACCATAATGGCAGGAGTGGCAGACATTGTAATCGGAATGAAGACGGGCGCCACGAGGAAGGCGGTTGTCCCTTCATGGCTGCTGACATATTCAGTCTATGGCACAGCAGATGAGTATCTCAAAAAAGAGACCGAAAACGCAAACGCCATCTATGAGATAAAGGTCACGGATTTCACCAAGGACATACAGCAGTGGCAGATTGACAGCATCGGAGGCTATTTCAACAGTCACCGCGACATATTCGGCACTATGACGGCCGCAGACTCGCTCAAGCAGAAAGGCTTCTACTACAAGCAGGTGAAGGCTCCCGTTGACACGACATCATTCCCTAAGGACACTACCATCTACATAAACTATACGGGAAAGCTTCTCAGCGGCCTTGTGTTCGACACTACCGATGAGAAGACAGCCAAGGACAACGGAATCTGGTCTTCATCAAGGACATATGCTCCGGTCAAAGTCAGCTGGGGAGAGAAATTCTCTGATATAAAGATGGGAGACAATACCGTCATCAACGGATTCTCCAACACCCTATGGCAGATGCGCGCTATGGAAAAAGGCATAGGAATCTTCTGGTCTGACCTCGGATACGGAAATTCCGGAAGCGGCAACAGCATCCCGGCATATTCGCCATTGGTTTTTGAAATCGAAATAGTTGAAAAGCCGGAGAAGTAAAATGACAGGTCATTCATCTGCTATACCTACAGAACTCGGAACAGAAAACATCGGCAGGCTGCTCAAGCAATACGCCCTGCCTGCCATCATAGCCCAGACGGCCGCATCCCTCTATAATATGGTTGACAGCATATTCATCGGACAGGGAGTCGGCCCTCTCGCCATTTCAGGACTTGCCGTGACTTTCCCGCTGATGAATCTCACGACAGCCTTCGGAACTCTTGTCGGCATGGGAGCCTCAACAATGCTCTCCGTCCTTTTAGGGCAGCGGAACTACAGCGCGGCATGCAAGGTGCTCGGCAATGTGGTCAGCCTGAACACGATAATCGGAATCTTATTCATGGCAGTGGCGATAACATTCCTTGACCCGATACTATATTTCTTCGGAGCGAGCGAAAACACTCTGCCATACGCCAGGGAGTACATGAGAATAATACTTTACGGAAATGTGGTGACGCACCTTTATTTCGGACTGAACTCGGCCATGCGTGCCTCAGGCAATCCGAAGAAGGCCATGGGACTGACTCTTTTCACTGTCATTTTCAACACCATACTTGACCCGATATTCATCTTCGTGTTTGACATGGGAATATCCGGTGCGGCATGGGCTACGGTAATCGCCCAATGCTGCGCCCTGGCAGTAGTAATGAGGCATTTCAGCGACCGTACAAAAATGCTGCATTTTGAGAAAGGCATATTCAGGCTGGACACCAGGATAGCCAAGGATTCACTTGCCATCGGCATGGGACCTTTCCTGATGAATTCCGCAGCCTGCATAGTTACCCTGTTCATTAACCAGCAGCTAAGGAAATACAGCGGTGACCTAGGAATCGGAGCATACGGCATATGCAACAGGTTCGCGTTCATGTTCATAATGATATGCATCGGACTCAACCAGGGAATGCAACCGATAGCCGGATACAACTACGGGGCAAGGAAATACTCCCGCGTAAAGGAAGTGTTCTGGAAAACCGCCAAGCTGGCAACGGTAGTCACGACCCTATGCTTCATCATCGGCATGTTTTTCCCGCATATCGCATGCGGAATATTCACCCATGACGAGCAGCTTCTTGACATGGCCGCAAAAGGTCTCAGGATAACCACAATGTTCTTCCCTATCGTAGGTTTCCAGATGATATCGACAAACTTTTTCCAGAGCCTCGGAATGGTCTCGAAGTCAGTTTTCCTTTCTCTGTCAAGGCAGATTGTCTTCCTGCTGCCTCTGCTTTACATTCTTCCTATGGAATTTCAGGCAAAAGGCGTATGGATGAGCTTTCCGATTTCCGACCTGATTGCGTCCCTGATGACCATATTCATGATAAGCAGGCTGTTCAAGAAATTCAGCATGCTCAATGACGGGGACGACCCTGCCATATTGGGCAGCCAATTATAAGGAGATTCACTTATGGAAAAGAAAATCATTATAAACGTGGGAAGGCAGTTCGGAAGCGGAGGTAAAGAAGTTGCCATCGGGCTGGGCAAAAGGCTCGGCATCCCGGTATATGACAATGAACTCATAAGCAAGGCTGCCCAGGACAGCGGCTTCAGCCCGGAACTTTTCAGAAAGAGCGACGAGAAGCGCAGGCCGTTCTCCATCTCATCAATGTTCACCGGCACTTTCGAGCCGTCCGCAGAAAGCTATGTGAGCGACAAAGGGCTTTTCCAGCTGCAGAGCGAAGCTATACGCAACATCGCGGAACTCGGTTCGGCCATAATAGTGGGCCGTTGCTCAGACTATATCCTCAGGGACATGGGATGCACACTTGACGTGTTCCTTACAGCGCCTGAGCAGGTGCGTATCGGCCGCATAGTGGAGAGGACAGGACTGAGCGACGAGAAAGCCGGCGCACTCATCACCAGCATGGACCGCAACAGGTCTGAATATTACAACTATTATACTTTCGGCAACTGGGGCGTGGCTTCCAATTATGACCTGTGCCTTGACACGTCCATCCTCGGGATAGACGGCACAGCAGATTTCATAATAGAATTTGCCAGAAAGGCTGGGCTCATAGAAGCATGAAACGAAAATGGCATGCCATAGCTGCCGCAGTCATACTTGCGTCAGTGCTTATTGCTACAGGCTCGGCGGTGATACACAAGCCCCTGCCGAAACCGGAGCCTGTAATGCCTCCGAGGATAAGGCTGAATGACAGGCTGGAAAACGGAATGTCCGAGATTCCCGCACTTGCCGGACTTGACCGGAAAGTCAAGGCTTTCATTGGAAAATGGCAGCTGAACGGCGTTTCACTTGCAGTAATGCGCAACGATTCCCTCCTGTATGCAAAGGGATACGGCTGGGCAGACAAGGAAAACGGCACTCAGATGACTCCGGGGCATATACTCAGGATGGCATCCGTTTCAAAACTGCTTACCGCAGCAGGAATAATGGTTTTGCAGGACAGGGATTCCCTGTGCATAAAGGACAAGGTATTCGGTACCGACGGAATACTCGATGACCCTTTCTACTCTTCACTTATAAAAGACTGCAATTTCAATGAAATCACGATAGAGCACCTTCTGAGGCATCAGGCAGGATTCTGGCGCGACCCTCTCTTCTCATCCCTGGACGTGATGGCACAGTTAGGACTGAACTGCCCTCCTGATGAGGAGGACTTCTGTCGCGTCGTATTGAACCGTCCGCTCAGATTCATGCCCGGGACCTCACAGAAATACTCCAATTTCGGATATCTGCTCCTTTCCAAAGTCATTGAAAAGGTCTCAGGAAAGCCCTACGCGCAGTTTATGCAGGAGGATGTCCTCAATCCGGCCGGATGCTTTGACATGCATATAGCCGGCAACTATTATCAGGACAAAAGGCCGAATGAGGTGAGATACTACACCCATGAAGGTGACGGGAAATATATAGAGGACTACAGCGGAAACGGAAACATTGTCGAGCGCTGCTACGGAGGAAACAACATCCCCGTGCTTTCCGGTGCGGGAGCCTGGTGCGGCTCTCCGTCAGAACTTGCGAGATTCGTTGCCTCGATAGACGGCCATCCAGGAATCCCGGACATAATATCACCGGAAAGCGTCGCCCTCATGACAGAATATTTCGACACGGAGACCTTCTCGCTTGGGTGGAATGACACCAATCCGTCCAAAGGCTGGAGCCGCACCGGTACATTTTCCGGAACAAGTGCGCTCGTAAGACATTATCCGGACGGAGAATGCTGGATACTCATAACAAACACGAGCACATGGCGCGGCCCTGGACTCTCACGATATACTGAAGCGCTCTTCCAAAGCTGCCGGGAGGAACATGGGGCGGCACTCCCCTCCCGCGACATGTTCTGCGGATACGCTGACTGAGACGTCACTCCTCCTCAGTCCAGTCCTCAGACTTGCTGAATTCCTTGTCCGCAAACAATTCAGCAAGCCCTGAAATCTGCTTCAGGCGCAGCAGTTCATCCTTGGACATGCCTATGTTGCGGCTTATCCATGCGTCAGACATGCCGGACTTGACAAGTTCTGACACGATTCCGCTCATTAATTCCACAGAATGGGTCCCGCGCGCCCTGTTATGGCGTATCGTAGAGGCCATGCGCTCCGAGATGTCCTTGTCAATGACCGTTACCGGCAACAGGCCGCGCTCCCGCTCATATATACGGCGTGAAGTCTTCATTACCATGTAACGGTGAAAGCCGTCAACTATCTCATACACATCCTTTTCCTTGATATGGTAGCATACGCACGGCATAGTGTAGCCATCCTCCCATATGGAAAGTTCAAGCAGCTTCATCTCAGGCGGAGCCACTACATTGGGGTTATAATTATTGGCCACGACTTTCTCCACAGGCACGGCCAGGACCTGATATACCGGACTTCTAAATGCTCCCATCTTTCATCTTTTTATATTTCCTCATGACTTCGTCCTTCCTTTCCTTCTCACGCTTGGTAAGGGCGAATCCCATATATTTGCACACATGGTCATTCCTCAATATGCAGATGCACATGCGCCTGTAGGTCGGTATCTCACGGAACTCGGCAATGTCAATGTCATCCAGATATTCCATCCTCACCGGCCTCTTGTCCGTCCTGTAGGCGGTATGTTCCCCTACAGTAAACTCCACTCCGGCCTCCCTGAGCTTCCCGATGACATCTTCCCCGAGGCAACCTCCCTTTTCGCGCCAGAAACGCTTGCTGACCTTCAGCTTGTCAAGATAATTCGCACGCACATCCTCCGGCAGAGTGTCCAGCAGGAAATACATGTACTCTTTCCACGAGAATCCGGGCGGGCATTTTACCGACTTGCGGCCCATAGCCGACGTATTGCCGTATATGCACGCGAAATTCACACCGTTGACCCTGCTGACCATCTTGCCCCATGTATCCGGGTCAATCGCACGATATATCTTCAGCGAGGCCATGCCCTCCGAGATGAAAGGGCTGGCAACCCTCTGGCGCGCGACAGAAACACCGGCCTGCCAGAACAGGTCATACAGCCTGTTGTAATCCCAGCCGAATTTACCGTTGGCTGCCCAAATGTCATCAGTCTTCCAGTCGTAGAGCGGATAGGCATTGTAGATGTCATTGTCAATCCTGTGGGTCCACTTGAAATTCCCGAGCCGCTTATAATTCTTGTCGCTGTGTATCGCCCTCCAACGGTTATAGCTTTCCTGAGTGCGTATCCCGACAAGGCAGCATATCCTCTTGCATTTCTTCCTGCGCCTCAGCCAAGGGGCGAAAAGCAGCTGGAAGTCATAATCCCACAGTTCTTCGCTGAAAAAATCAAAATCCTCAGCGACAAGACATCCCGAAGGACGCTCACGGACCCAGATGTCCCGCTTGTCCTCCTCCCATGGACGCCAATAGGACTGGTGCATGGAAGTGCAGCTCACGACTTTGAAAGGGACGCAGCAGCGATAGACCTCAAGAATGTCGCTGTCTGAGGCAAGGACCCTGTCCACATATTCCGTAGTCTGGCTGTACTGCGCCTCATAGTCCATATGAAAGACCCCTACCTTGCGGCCAGGGGCATAACGCCTTACATATTCGATGCAAAGATTCAGCAGCACACCGCTGTCCTTGCCCCCGGAAAAAGACACATATACATAGTCAAAATAATCGAAGACAACCCTCAGCCGCTCCATCGCGGCCTCATATACGTTAAGCGGCCTAATCATCCCGGACGGCATTATATTTCATCTTGTCATAATTCTTCCATTCCAGCACAGTCCTGAACCCGCGCCTTGAAAACAATTCAACATGCCTCTTGTGGACAAGCGCAGACAGTTCCCCTGAATGGGCGCATTCTTTTACGGCACTCTCCAGCAAGGCGTCCGCTACAACGGCGTCATCATCGCGTATATAATAGTTGTCTATGCAGATGCCTGAGGAGGAGGGCTTCAGGGGCATGAACCCCATCACGGCGCCGTCTTCCACAGCAACATGCCAGACATACCTGAAAGTTGTCTTGAACGGATAATTATTGTTCTGCCGCAATACGGCTGGATTCATGACGACAGGGGCCACCAGTTCATACAGCCCTTTGTCAATGCCGTCAAAACGGATTATTTCCATGATGAAAAATGTATGGATGCAAAAGTAATATATTTCGTTTAATTGTTGTACCTTTGTGAAGATATGCTATTATAAGAATATCCATGAAAAATTTAACAAGACTTTTCCTTGCGGCCGTCATCGGCATCTGTTCATGCCAGACATTGCCGGACTCAGAAACGGAAAAACCGGCCGGCCCGTCAACTCCGGAACCGGAACAGCCGGAAAAAGAAGCATTCTATAAAAAAGTCACGCAAAACCGTGAAGACTGGAGCGGAGACTTTCTGATAACATACTCAGACAATTCCACCATTACTGTATTCGACAGCTGGGGAGAAGGGAATTACGGAGTTTCTTCATCCGACCTTTTCGGGCATCTTACCTCCGAGGGCATCCCGGCAGAAGAAGGAGACAAGCACAAAAGCATCATCTCCAAGGAAGGCGAACATTACGCAATCAATGTGGAGGGTGTCGGTTTCATAGGTTTCCAGGGCACGAAAAACGCCTTGTACAAGAGCACATCAAGGCCTTCGGCAAGTGATGCTGAATATCTTTGGGACATTTCTTTCAATAACGGTCTCATAACGCTCTCGTGCGTATCCAATGCGCAGCGCCGGCTCCAGTGGAACAGCAATGCTCCCCGCTTTGCCTGCTACACAGGCAGCCAAAACGAATTGACATTATATGAGAAAGGCTATGGTTCCGGCGCAAACCCGGATCCGACACCTGACCCTGACCCAGATCCAGACCCGGACCCGACGCCAGATCCCGATCCAGATCCAGATCCGAATCCCGGCCCTTCCGAGGGAGGATACGGGTGGTATGAGCTGCCCGCCATGGACACCCAGGTACAGGACGGCTATATAAGGGACAACCAGAATCCCCAGATATGGTATGCCCATCATCTTTGCGACGGAAACGAGAAAGGCCCGGGCGGAAAGAAAGCCAGGAATTATACAGTCTGCTACAGCGCTGAACATCATTGCCCGCTTTGGGTTGCCGCACCGAGACACAAGATGTACGAGGGAAGCGCCAACAGGACTAACGCCTATGCGACAGACCCGGGGATTCCGTCAAACATCCAGTATAATTCAAAAACCGTAGGCGGAGGCTGCAACAAGGGCCATATGCTCGGCTCTGCGGAGCGCACATCCTCAACAGCAACCAACAGGCAGGTGTTCTACTACAGCAACATCGCCCCTCAGGAAATGAACAATTTCAACACGGGTGGAGGAGGCTGGAACAACCTCGAGGACTGGGTGGACAACCAGGTCTGCCAGGACACCCTCTATGTGGTAATCGGAACATATTTCGAGACATACACTGACAGGCGCGGCTACACTGACTCCCCGAAAACAATATCATTCGGAGGCAGGAACGACGTCACAAAGCCGTCAATGTTCTATTATGTCCTCATGAGGACAAAGGCCGGCAACAGCGGCAAAGCCCTTTCGCAGTGCAAGGAATCGGAGATAAAGTGCGCGGCTTTCGTCAGAAGACATGCGACTCCGAGAGGCGTATCCGTAAGCGAGAAAGACATGCTGTCCGTGAGCGAGCTGGAAAAAATAACCGGACTCCGATATTTCACGAATGTTCCCCAAGCGCCGAAGAGCACCTATACGGCCTCAGACTGGGGCCTGTAATCCAAGACACAAGAACAAAACAAGATATGAAAGGCACATACATATTCCTTGCTGACGGCTTCGAGATTTCCGAGGCCCTCACGACAGTGGACATGCTCCGCAGAGGAGGGGTCAATGTCAAGACCGTCTCCATATACTCGGACAGGATAGTGACAAGTTCCAACAGGATTCCGGTAATTGCCGACATGTCATTCGGAGAGTTCAGGGCAGCGACTTCATTCGGCCCGTGCCTCCCTTCCGACGTGATGATTTTCCCTGGAGGAATGCCTGGTTCGTCCAATCTGGCAGCATTCGGCAAGCTTATGGACATAATGAGGCAGCATTATGCGGAAGGCGGGACAGTCGCGGCAATCTGCGCCGCACCGGCCGTAGTGCTCAGCCTGCTTCCTGATATAAGCGGAAAGAGAATGACCTGCTATGACGGCTTTGAGGAGAAGCTCAATGAAAAGGGGGCGGAATACGTAAAGGAAGGCGTGGTCGCAGACGGTAACATGATAACGGGACGCGGCCCGGGCTGGGCAGTGCAGTTCGGCCTGAAGATACTTGAGCATATCCGCGGAGGCGAGATTGCAGCCAAAGTCAAGGCAGGCCTTATGCTCTGAGAGCCAGATGTAAAGTCCAGAAAAACAGACGTTAATATGCCAAAAGTCATTTTCAAAGACAAGACCGTCCTCGTGACCGGCGGAGGAAGCGGAATAGGAGAGGCACTCGCATATCAGTTCGCAAAAAAAAGAGCGGAAGTGATACTGACAGGACGCCGTGAAGACCAGCTTGAAAGAGTCGCGCAGAAATGTATGAGCCTCGGGGCCAGGGCACGCTTCAAGAGTGTTGACCTTGAGAAAAAAGAGTCCATCGACGCTCTTGCCGAGTGGCTCGTGGCAGAGGGGATACAGGTAAGCTTCTTCCTGCTCAATGCCGGGGTGTCCCAGAGGGCAAAGACTCTTGACACCAGCATAGAGACAGACCGCAAGTTAATGGAAGTCAACTATTTCGGAGGTGTGTCTCTCATAAAGAGACTCAAAGACATGATTCTCGCATGTGACAGCGTACATATAGCCGTGGTATCTTCCATATCAGGGCTGTTCGGCTTTCCGCTGCGCTCCGCATATTGTGCGAGCAAGCATGCGATACACGGTTTCTATGAGTCGCTCGACCTGGAATATCCGAACATCCATGTGACACTTCTTGTGCCCGGACGCATAAGGACAGAGATATCCAGAAGCGCAATCACATCCTCCGGTGACGCGTTCGGCAAGATGGA
This sequence comes from uncultured Bacteroidales bacterium, assembly GCA_910585445.1. Taxonomy (GTDB): domain Bacteria; phylum Bacteroidota; class Bacteroidia; order Bacteroidales; family UBA932; genus Cryptobacteroides. Next base: position 20,659 of record CAJUEK010000025.1, read on the forward strand.
CCCGGGCCAGGCAAACGGAATGGACGTTGACAGATGCGCCGAGATAGCCATCAGGGCCATAGCTAAAAGAAAGCATCAGAAGCTGATAGGCGGCACGGAGCTTCTGATGGCGCATTTCTACAGATATTTCAGATGGCTGTACTGGAAACTTGCCGGCAGGATATCGGCACATTAAAGGTTTAACAAGCAATTATTCTTATAAAACTCAATACTAAACATGGAAAAGAGAAAAGTTATCTGCGGCATACAGCAGGTCGGCATAGGAGTCAGAAACGTGGAAGAGTCCTGGGCATGGTACAAGGACGTTTTCGGTTTCGACCTCAAAATGTTCGGAGATGAGGGAGTGGCTGAAAGGATGCTTCCATATACCGGAGGAAAACCTCAGCCGAGATATGCAATCCTGGTGCTCAATCTTCGCGGAGGCGGCGGATTCGAGGTATGGGAACCGCGCGGCAGGGAGCTTAACTATGTGCAGTTCACGCCTGAATTCGGAGATCTCGGCATTTTTGCATGCAAGGTCAAGTCACGCGACGTGCGCGCGGCATATAGCCAAATGAAAGCCAAGGGTGTGAACGTGCTTACCGAGCCTTGCGCATCCCCTTCAGGCAAAGAGCATTTCTTTGTGCTCGACCCGTGGAACAACCTGTTCGACATAGAGTCAGACAGCTATGTGTTCATAGACGAGGACAAGAACACGGGAGGCAACAACGGTGCGATTCTCGGAGTTTCCGATATGGACAAGTCAATCAGGTTCTACAGTTCCATCATGGACTATGACAAGGTTGAGTACGATGTGACAGGCGTTTTCGATGACCTCAAAGGCACTCCGGGAGGAGAATACAAGCTGCGCAGGGTGATGCTTTCGCGTTCAAGGCCTATTGAGGGTCCTCTGAGCGAAGTCATGGGAACATCACACATCGAGCTTGTACAGAGAATCAGCGAAGAGGGTGTGCCGGTTGCGCGCAAACTTTACGAAGGACGTCTGTGGGGCGACCCGGGCTTCATCCACCTGTGCTTCGACATCAGGAATATGGAGCAGGTACGCAAGGCCTCAGAAGCCCTGGGCCACAAATTCGTATGCGACAGCGGACGTGACTTCAAGATGGGAGAGGCGGACGGACATTTCACTTATATAGAAGATCCGGACGGAACACTGATTGAGTTTGTCGAGACGTTCAAGATTCCTATCCTCAAGAAACTCGGCATATATCTTCATCTTGAGAAACGCGATGACAGCAAGCCGCTTCCTACGTGGGTCATGAAATGCCTGCGTTTCATGAAGAGCAAATGACACAAGTTCACATTTCAGTGACTTTGAAAAAGGGGTAGCCTGAATTATTCGGCTGCCCCTTTTATTACGATTCTCTCTATCCTGCGCGGAACTGAGGTCAAGACCTCATATGGGATGGTGCCAAGTATTCCGGCCAGTTCTCCGACCGTGGGGTCAGAACCGAAAATAGTCACCGTATCACCGACCTCCGCATCCACGCCCGTTATGTCAAGCATGCACATGTCCATGCATATGTTCCCGATAGTCGGGACGCGATGTCCGTTGAGCATGAAAGAAGCATTTCCGCAGCCGAGGTGACGGTCTATCCCGTCCGCATAGCCGACAGGTATTGTGGCAATTACGGTACCTTCCGGTGCGACTTTTCCGCGGCGGCCATACCCGACCGTGCCGTCCTCAGGACTGAGGGTCTTGATTTGCAATATCTTGCATTTGAATGAAGCGACAGCATCAAGTTTCACATCCGGCAGAGCGCTGATTCCGTATATTCCGATTCCCAGGCGCACCATGTCAAACTGGTACTCGGGAAAGCGCTCAATTCCGGCCGAATTGAGGATATGATACATCGGCCTGTACCCGAGGGCGTCTGTCAGCCGGTCTGCATTCTCACTGAACATCCGTATCTGCCCGAGAGTAAATTCGTCACACTCAGGGTCTTCCGATGCAGCGAGATGAGAATATACCGACTGTACGCGCACCCTGTCGCATGTGCTGAGAAAGCTGGCCAGCTCATCAAGCTCGGCCGTCATGAAACCGAGCCTGTGCATGCCTGTATCAAGCTTGATGTGTATCGGGAAGTCCTTGATACCCCTCTTTTCAAGCACTTCGCACAAAGCCTTGAGAGTGTACATGTTCGGGATGCCCGGCTCGAGATTGCCGTCAATTATCCCGTCAAAGAAATCCGTTCCGGCAGTGAGTACGATTATCGGGACCTTAATCCCTGCCTGGCGCAATTCCATGCCTTCAATAGGGTATGCCACCGCAAGATAATCAGCCCCGGCACCTTCCATAAGCGCAGCGAACTCCACGGCACCATGCCCGTATGCATTTGCCTTTACAAGCACCAGCAGCTTGGTTGAAGGCTTCAGGCCCGCCCTGAAATATCTGTAGTTCCCGAGGCAACCGTCAAGATTAATTTCCAACCTCGAAAAATCATTTTCACTAAACATCTCCAAATTTTTGACAGACTGTCCAGAAAACTGTTCCCGGCAGCCAAAAAACGCCCGCAAATTTACTAAATATTATGACATAAATGCTATTTTTGTAGCAGGCTTGTTTTTTGCACATATTGGCCGCGCCGTCTGGCCGGAGGAACTGCTTCCGGGAGATGACATAATGTCATGAATTCAATTTTTTAAAAAAACAACAAAATGAACATTTGGATTATAATGCTCATAGTCATGGGACTGAGCCTAATTATTCAGCAGATGCTGCAGAGCCGTTTCAACAAATATTCCAAAGTGCCCCTTTCCAACGGGATGTCCGGCGCAGAAGTCGCCCTCAAGATGCTGCACGACAACGGGATATATGACGTTAAAGTCGTAGCCACACGCGGAATGCTCACAGACAACTATAACCCGCAGACAAAGACTGTCAGCCTGAGCGAAGGAGTATATGCAAGCAGAAGCGTTGCAGCGGCAGCCGTTGCGGCACATGAATGCGGACATGCGGTACAGCATGCGGCAGGTTATGCTCCCCTGAAAATGCGCTCGGCACTGGTCCCAGTCGTGACTTTCTCATCAAGCATCGTGCAATGGGTACTCCTGGCCGGAGTGATTCTGATAAACGTGTTCCCTTCACTGCTGTGGATAGGAATCGGCCTGTTCGCCATGACTACGCTATTCAGCCTCATAACCCTTCCTGTTGAGATAAATGCCAGCACAAGGGCAATTTCATGGCTGTCCGCTGCGGGAGTGACAGACCAGACCACACGCCCCATGGCCATTGACGCGCTCAAATGGGCAGCCTACACGTATGTAATCGCAGCTATCGGCTCTCTTGCAACATTGTTCTATTACATAGGCATCGCACGCAGGGACTGACGCCTGGGCCCTATTTGATAATGCAACAACCATTAACCACAACCATATGAAACGGATTTTATTTCCGGCAGTCATTGCCATAATGGCTTTGGCAGCCTCCTGCTCACAGTACAGATACGAGACTGTGGCAAATGATCCCCTCGGCACGAAAATCTATACTTTGGACAACGGTCTGAAAGTGTATATGAGCGTGAACAAGGAAACCCCGCGCATCCAGACCTACATAGCCGTGAAGGTCGGAGGCAAGAATGACCCTTCGGAAACGACCGGGCTTGCGCACTACTTCGAGCACCTTATGTTCAAGGGCACGGAGCAGTTCGGAACATCGGACTATGCAGCGGAAAAGCCTATGCTTGATGAAATCGAATCGCTTTTCGAGGTGTATAGGAAAACTTCCGACGAGACGGAAAGGAACAGCATCTACCGCCGCATAGACTCCATAAGCTACGAGGCGTCAAAATTGGCGATACCAAACGAGTACGACAAGCTCATGTCCGTAATCGGGGCTGCCGGCACCAACGCCTTCACCTCACAGGACATGACGGTCTATGTCGAGGACATACCTTCCAACCAGATAGATAATTGGGCGAGGATTGAGGCTGACCGTTTCAAACATCCCGTAATCAGAGGCTTCCACACGGAGCTTGAGACAATCTATGAGGAAAAGAACATGTCCCTCACCCAGGACAGCCGCAAAATCTGGGAAGCCCTTGACGCGGCCCTGTTCCCGAATCATCCTTACGGTACACAGACAGTTCTCGGAACCAGGAGCACCTGAAGAACCCTTCCATAACAAATGTAAAGAATTATCACCGCACATGGTATGTCCCTAACAATATGGCGATATGCCTTTCCGGAGATTTCGACCCGGACAAGATGGTGGAGGTGATTGAGAAATACTTCGGTGACATGCAGCCGAATCCGGAACTGCCTGTACTTGATTTCAAGCAGGAGGAACCGATAGAAAGCCCTGTCGTGCGCGAAGTGTCCGGCCCTGAGGCTGAGAACATCATGATAGGCTGGAGACTGCCAAAGGCTACTGACAGTTCAAATGACATAGCGCAGATTGCAGGCGAAATACTTTACAACGGCCAGGCAGGCCTGCTTGACCTGGACATTAACCAGCAGCAGAAGGCACTTTCGGCATACGGATACTCTTCACTCCAGCCGGACTATGGACAGTTCCTTATAGGCGGCATGCCAAAGCAGGGCCAGAGCCTTGATGAACTGAAGGAGCTTCTGCTCGGCGAAATCGCAAAGCTGCGCAGCGGAGACTTTGACGAAAGCCTGATAGAGTCAACGGTGAACAATTTCCGTCTTTCCATCCAGAACCAGCTCGAAAGCAATGAGGACAGGGCAATGATGTACGTGGAGTCGTTCATAAACGGCAGCGACTGGGAGGATGATGTGAAAATGCTTGACAGGATTTCCAAGGTTACCAAGGCCGATGTCGTGGCATGGGCAAATGAGTATCTCGGACCTCAAAGCTATGCAGTTGTTTACAAACGTGTCGGCACGGACAAAAACGAGCAGAAGATTGCCGCTCCGGAAATTACTCCGATAGTGACAAACAGGGACATCCAGAGCGATTTCCTCACTGAGATTCAGTCTGTTGAAGTAAAACCTATTGAGCCGGTCTTCGTAAACTGGGAAAAGGACATGTCCAGATTCAAGACGGCGGAAGGCATCGAAGTATTGTACAAGGAGAATGTCACAAACGACATAGCGAACCTGAGCTATCTTTTCGAGAGCGGAGCAAAAAATGACCCGGCACTCAATCTTGCATTCCAATATGTAAGCTATCTCGGCACTCCGACAATGAGCGCGGAAGAGATTGCGTCCAAAATGTATTCGCTCGCATGCTCTTTCTCAATGCGTTCCGGAACAAACACTTCCCACATCACGATAAACGGCCTGAGTGAGAATATCCCGCAGGCGATGGACATAGTGGAAGACCTGCTGGCAAATGCACTGCCGGATGAGGAAATTCTTGAAAATCTCAAATCCGACATGCTCAAGAGCCGTGCAGATTCAAAGCTGAGACAGCGCAGCTGCTTCAGTGCACTCCAGCGTTATGTGATTTACGGACCGGAATTCATCAAGAAAACCACACTGGCAAATGACGAATTGTCCCGTATCACTTCAGAAGAGCTGCTGGCAAAGGTACGTTCACTTACGGACAAGCAGCACGAGGTTCTGTACTATGGCCCGGAATCAGAATCCGGACTCAAGAAAGCGCTTTCAGGCCATCATGCGGCCGGCGCCCTTGAGCCTCTTGAGAAATCACGCACTGCAACAGCCCTCACGGATAAGTCGGAGGTCTATATTGCACCTTATGATGCGAAGCAGCTTTATTATATCCAGTATTCAAACAGGGGCGATAAATTCGACGTCAGCGCTGACCCTGAGATTGAGCTTTACAACGGATATTTCGGAGGAGGCATGAACGCAATCGTGTTCCAGGAGATGCGCGAGGCCCGCGGTCTCGCATATTCCGCATATGCAGACCTCAGCACTCCGGGATTCAAGGATGACACATATTATTATATGGCCTTCATCGCTACCCAGAATGACAAGATGAAGCAGGCTATAGAGGCCTTTGATGACATCATCAACAATATGCCGGAGTCTGAAAAGGCTTTTGAGGTCGCCAAAGAGTCCATCATCTCACGTCTGCGCACATCAAGGACAACTGGATATGACGTTCTCTGGAGCTATTATGACGCCAGGGACCTGGAGCTTGAGGAGCCTCGTGAGAAACAGATTTTCGAAAAGATTCAGGACATGACTCTTGCTGATGTAAAGGCGGCACAGGAGAAATGGGTGAAAGGACGCCATTACATTTATGGCATACTCGGTGACGAGAAGGATATAGACATGACGTACCTGAGCTCTCTCGGCCCTGTAAAGAGACTAACTCTTGAGGAGATATTCGGATATTGACGCATATCTGTACCATTCCGGCATTCCGGACAGCGGTCAAAATAAAAAAGGAGGCTTTTTCTGCCTCCTTTTTTATTTTGCGCCGGTTGCAAAGGTCAATTCTCATTCCTCGTGCGGATATATTTCAGGAGAAGAAGATGGCCCGGCTCGACCATATCCCCATGTCCAAAACCGTCAAGTCTGCGGAATACGATGTCCTTATGTCCGTTCAGCTTCATCATCCTTACGAAATATGCAGTTTCTTCATATCGTCCGTAAAGTTCCATTTCCGGGTCTCCGGAGATTACAAGCAGAGGGGCAGAGTCTCCCCTGACATGGAACAGTGGGGCAAGCGAGTCGATTGTCGGAGTCAGCTCCGGAATATTCTGCTTGCGCCTTTGGGCGAAATGGGTGATGACCTGTCCGCTGTAAGGAATTGCAGCCGCTATGTCATGGTCCGGATTTATGCCGTACTTCTCAAGGTAATGCCTGTCAAGCGCAAGCATGTTCACGATATAGCCTCCGGCCGAATGACCGGCAAGATAGACTTTCGAAATGTCACCGCCATATCGTGCGGCATTATCCTTCACCCAAGCCACGGCAGCCGCTGCCGCATCAAGTATTTCCGGAAGTTCAACTTCGGTGGCGAAAGGATAGCCTACGCCTACGACCACGGCACCGTCACGCTGAAGTTTCTTAGGACAGCTCCTGTGACCTGAGGTCAGGCCTCCCCCGTGAAACCAGACAATGACAGGACGGTTCTCCCCTCCCTCCTCATATGCCACATCAAGACGGCACATCTTGGCAAGATACCCGTCAGATGTGCTTATATATGGTATATCTTTGTCAAATGAATATTCACGCGCGAAGGAATATGCCGATATCAGGACGGCAGCAAGCGCCAATGCTATTCTTTTCATACTGTTGCCTTGATTATTGCCCGAGACAGGCATGCTTATTTTTTCTTCATGTTCATAAGGTATATGTCAGCCAGCGGCACAAGCAGCATGACGTCCATGAAAGCAAGCAAGGCTACCGCACCGAGGGCACCTATGGTCAGGGCCATTGCCAAGGCATAGAGGAAAGAGAATGCATGGAGCAGCACCAGCCCGATTGCAAGAGGCATCCAAAGCTTAAGTGAAGTAAGGTGATACAATACCATTGCACCTGATACGCAAAGCAGAGGAATGAAAAACATCAGATTCTCTCCCAAGGTGCCCACAAGGACTGCTGCAAGGACAAACACCAGGACGGCAGTTCCGTAAAGCACATTGTACGCATGCTGCAATGCCGCGTTTGCCGGAGCACTTGTCCTCATGGAGCCTGACACCTTTCTCATGGCCTTCTTTCTTCCCAAGACATAAACCAGCACACATACGGCGGCCATAACGGATATGAATGCAATCATGGCCGCATTGTCAAATCCTATTCCGGCCACAACTCCGAAGAGCTTGAACTTCGCCCCTGTGCACAGGGCACAAATCCATGCAGTCAGTTCACCAAGGGCAAGCACTCCCACAGCCGCACCAAGCACGGCAACCGAGGTGCGGAACACTTTTGCAGCCTTGAGGCGACCGCGCACTCCTTCCAATGCAAAAAGCAGCAAGAAGAGCACAAAGACGGCGACATTGAAAATCAGATAGCCTGTCTTGCTGAAAGTCACCAGTCCAAACAAAGGCACGGTGAAATATGTCAAGTCCTTGTCAGAGGCAAGATATGACTTGTCCGCATATTCCGCGGATGTAAGATATTTCTCCGCTACAGGCAGCACCTGCACGCCATAATGCTGGATGGACCTCTCGCTTATATTTGCAAAATTGTCAAGGTCAGTATGGTAATGGTTCACATCGGCTACCGTAGAGAAATTCATTCCAGGAATCTCATCTTTCACGACTGTGAAATCCGTGAAATTCGGCATGAAATTGTAAACCACACTTGTAAGGGAATATGTAACGGGATATGATGCAGCGCTCCCGTAAAGCCCGACAAGCTTTGAGTTGCCCGGGCTTGTCTCAAAAAGCAGGGCAGGTCCCCATGGACCGCGGGCCTCAAGATTTATCAGCAGGCCTACATTGCCAAAGACTTCCGGGTCATTTCCGGCAACCGCCTTCATGCCCATCATCCCGGCCTCCTCGGCATCGGTGAAAAGCACTTTCAGTCCCTGGCTCCAGTCATTGCGGCTTTTCAGGACCTGCGAGACAGTCTCAAGAATGACACCAAGGCCGTATCCGTCATCGGCAGCTCCATATGACCACACAGTGTCCTTTGGCATCGGCTGCGAATATCTTGAATCATAGTGCGCAACCAGCATGAGATATGTATCGTCTTCCGAAGATGATGCAGGAGCGAACTGCGCCATGACATTGACTGCATCAAAAACATATTCCACATGCTTGTTCTGCGGCCCTCTCAGAGAATCATACCTGTACAGCATGACCGTATCGGCGCCGAGCTGCTCAAGGCGAGAGACAAGATAATCCCTTACAGCAGCCCTCTCATCAGGCTGGGCAACGGAATGGTGCTTCCGGGAAATCACTTTTATGTCATTTGTTACACGAGCGGAAGAGAAGCCCTCCGCATCTGCATTCTGCGGCTTCGGAAGAGTCCAAAGCCCATAGGCAAGGAGACCGGCCAGCACTATGGCGGCCGCAAGAATCAATGGTCTGAATCTTTTCATCAGCTGTCGGTTTTAATACATTTTCATCATCGGTTGCCTTCCGGCTGCGCAAATATACGAAAAAGCTGAGAGCAGAAACAAAGTTTACTTTGATTCTGCCGAAGCGCATCAGTATATGTGCGCGAAGCGCAAATATAGCAAAAGTTGAGAGCAGAGGGAAAATTTATTTTCACTCTGCCGAGACGCAAGCGTATATATGTCCGTCAGGACAAATATAGGAAAAAGCTGAGAGCAGAAACAAAGCTCGCTTTGATTATGCCGAGACCAAGTGTATATATGTCCGTTAGGACAAATATAGCAAAAGTTATTTTCACTCTGCCGAGACGCAAGCACATAAGTGCCATAAAGACAAATATTATGTAAAACCACTAAAAAGTGAACAGCAATCCTTTACCTTGCCTGGCAGCTTCCTCATAGAGAGCGCACAGGGCAATCCACATTGATAATATCGACCTTCTTCAGTTTGTCATTGGCTTTTGACGATTTACCCAAATACGAAGAAGTCATGGCTAAGCTGCTGTGATCAGCCTGCTGCTTGACAAATGAGACTGGAACGCCTTGACCGAGCATATTAGTTATACCTGTATCTTTAAGAGAGTAAAATTGCAAATCTTTTGAGAAGCCGCAAGCCGGACGCACATTTTTAAACCAATAGTCCGAAATCCTCTGGCTCCATATCTTTGCAGCACCGGGTAAAAAGTCATGTTTACCGGAAAACAGATAGCAGTCACTATGGCTCAAATCTATCTCCCGCAAATACTTCATCATTGTATCCGGGATAGTTCTTTGTGAATCATTGTCATTTTTTGCTATAGCGCCTCTCACATTAAGAATTTGTCTCCCGACATCTATATCTCCGCACTTGAGCAACACAATTTCTTTAGGACGCATAAAGCAGCAATAACAGAACAGGCATATCAAAAGATAACCACGGTTTTCTTGTTCAAGAAAATCCCACAGACGCTTCAGTTCGTCATCATTAAACGTTCTTCTGGTTTTATGAGTCAGCTTTTTAGGCTTTCGTTTTAAAGAAGCAAAAGGATTGGAAGACATATATCCTTTTTCAACCATCCAATTGCTCATTATGCTACAAAATCGCAAACGATTGTTATAAGTCTGCGCACACAATCTTACGTCCTCATCAACATCATTCATAAAACGGATTGCCACAATCTTTGAAAAGGCACTTGCACAGCCATTCCTGTCAAACCCATTCTTTAACAGCCATTCTTTCAGTATCTTGACTTGAGAGCGATAAGTTCGCATCGTACTGTGCTCGGATTCCTTTTCTTTTACACGCAGAAAAGCATCCATGGCATCGAACATTTTTACAGACATATTATGAGAAGCTGCATCATGCATGGGATTCCATCCCAAAGCCAGTTTCTCATTAAGGCTGGCCATGATTGCTTTGGCTGCCTTTTTTCTTTCTCTGACAGGCTTGATGTGATTGAGCTTTAAGCGCATTAGCTTCAGCTTGCCTGTTGCAGGATTTATGACGTAGTAGGAAATATACCAGACATCCCCGGTATCATGGAGTTTTGCCGGTACGTAATGAATGTAAGCTGTAGGTTTGAAAAAATACATTTTTTTTATTGCTGTCCGATAAAACTCAAATAGCGCAATAAAGTATGGCTCGAAC
>CAJUEK010000026.1 GCA_910585445.1 uncultured Bacteroidales bacterium
AAAGTGGCCATCGCTTTTATAACATTAATTTTTAACTACTGATTCACATTAATAACTGGTTATATAAAAAATGAAAGTTATAACGATAGGTCGAAGCCCTAAAAGCGATGTCGTTATCCATGATACATATGTCGGAAGAGTACATATGCAAATAGTTTTGGATAATGACGGGAATATTTATGTCATTGATATGAATTCGACAAACGGCACATATGTTAATGGCCAAAGAATATATGGTAAAGTACGCTTGCAAAAAAACGATATCATACGAATTGGCAACACAACATTACCATGGCAAAAATATATATTCTCAAGTACCACTGTCAAGCATAGGAACAATTCAATTCTGTATATAATAATTATCATACTGATATTACTGCTGGGTTGTGGCGGAGTGTATTTCTGGAGAATAAATAATGCCGGAGAAACACTCCAAGACTACAACGAAATACTGCCATTTTTTACGGGTACAAATGAAAAACCTTCAATAAGCAGCATACCATATGATTTGATTTGTCACAAGCTATCCGAGGGTGTATCAAAAGGATATCATAAGAAAGACTGGACATATTTGATTGAGAATAATTCCATAACCAATTTTAATATCGATGAGATTCTTATAGATGACAATTACGTTTATGAGATTGTTGCCTCTTTTCGTCTTAAAGGGGGAAACAACTTCTGCTATGATACCAGGGCCGAAATCAGATATATAAACTATGGCTATGGTTGGGTGTTGAATTATGTAAACTCTTTGGGAATGTCTGTAATATCTGATGGACAATATGACGATTGCATTATTTGTGAAATTGCTGATGATGGTTGGGGTGGTGTCAATTGTTTAAGTATATGTAATGTCAGTGAATGTACATTAGTCGTTGGAGGCCAGATAAGAACATATAATGGATGGCAAAAATTTAGCCGTCCGGTTAGTCCTCACGACTCGGGTTCTGTTGGCGGCACATTTGGCTGGGGCGATGTACAGGATTATATAATAGAATTTGTCATAAGAGAACAATAAGATAACAATTCAATAAAATACTTTTAGGTATGAGTTTGACGATTATAGATAGTGCCAATATCTTTCAAAAAGATGTGATAGGCAATGTGCGCAAGGCACAAGAAGACAGTCATGATATCGCTGCATTAACGCCCAATGGGGATGTATTTGTTGTATGCGATGGCATGGGCGGTCATGTCGGCGGAAAACAGGCATCGTCTATTGCCGTCAAGAGCATTATTGAATATCTGAAAAAAGAGCGGTATCCTCAGCCGATACAGGCACTCAATGATGCACTGCAATTTGCAAATATGCAGATTATCGGTTATGCAAATGAGCATCCGGAACTGAAAGGGATGGGTACAACTGCCTGCATCGTATTATTGCAGGATTCAGAGGCATATATCGCTCATGTAGGAGACAGCCGCATCTATCTGTATCTTGGGAAAGAGAAACAATTGCATCGCATTACCAAAGACCATTCTTTCGTGCAGACATTGGTGGATGCCGGTCAAATAACTGATGAAGAAGCAGAACATCACCCGAACAAAAATCGAATTTTAAAGGCTCTCGGAATAAAGCCTGATTTAGCCCCTTCTTTCGATAGGATTCAACCGAAGAATGGAGATGTATTCTTGATTTGCAGTGACGGACTGAGTGGAATGATTTCCGATTCTACGATGAGAGATGTTCTTATGCAGAATACGGTGGTTGAGAATAAAGGGGAAACACTTGTCAACCTCGCATTGGAAGCAGGAGGTCTTGACAACATTACACTTGAACTAGTACAAATCGCAAATAGTCCGCATTCAAAAAGTGTATTCAGAAGCCACAATCCTACATGCGCAAAATTTCAGACACATAGTAAATCAAGATCTATCATTTTGACAGTAGCTGTAACAGTTTTTGCTACGCTACTGTGTCTCTTCATTTTATATAAACATACCGTTAAAGGGATAGAGAATCAGATTGTTACTACCAAGGCAGAAATCACTAAGATTGATGGCTTAATCAGCGTGAACAGCAGTAAAATCAATGAATCCGAACAAAATATAACCAAGCTGACAACTCAATACCAGTCAGATATATCCATTATTGAAGATGCAGCTATACGCAAGCAGAGACAAGAAAATTATAATGCACAAAACCAAATGCTCAAAGATGAGCTCATTAAGGCTAAAAAAGAGATAACAAAAAATAATACCAGGAGGGACAGCCTCATACAAGCGTATGAAACAGATTCAATACGATTGGATAATATCAAATTGAGAAATAAACTAAAAATTAAAAAATGAGAGTTATTACAGTAGGACGAAGCTCGGAAAATAACATTGTCATTAACGATGCTAAAGTTTCAAGAACACATTTGCAGCTGGTTCAAAACGATAGCGGCATTTGTTCTGTCGTTGACTTGAATTCTGCAAATGGCACATTTGTCAATGGACAAAAAATAACATGCGAAGTACGGTTGCAACCACAGGATGTAATTCGTATTGGAAATACAACACTACCGTGGCAAGAGTATATCAAGCCATCTTCTGCAGTCGGACAACCACCAAAGGATATTACAGACAACATTAGAATTGCTCCTCCTACAAAAACAAACAGAAAATGGTGGTACGCTGCTGCTTGTGTTGTACTTGTTTTGCTTGCCGGCAGCATAGGACTCTATTTCCATTATAGCGGGAAAGAGCAGGAAAAGATTGAGGCAGCCAGACAAAATCAAGAAGAGATTCAGAAAGAGCAATTACGTCAGGAAGCTGAGCAAAAAGCAGAGAAGGCTGAACGACTGCAAGATGAAGCAGATGAATTGTTTCGCAAAGCATTGATATCGCAAAGCGACAAAAGCAAAGCGTTGGCCGAGGCTAAACAAAAAGAAGCCACAGAGGCAAAGAAACAAGCGGAATATGCCATTGCAGCTCAACGCAAAGCTGAAACAGCCAGGATAGCTGCAGAAAAAGCTAAAGAAGAGGCGGATAGAGAAAAGGCTGTAGCGGAGCAAAATAGCAAAAGAGCTATTCTGGATGCTGAGGAGAAAGCCGGCCAAGCCATTTCTAAAGCCAATGCGGAGCGTGATTCAGCAAATGAGAAAGCAAAATTAACAGAAAAATTCTATGAAGAGTACGCTGACATGAAGTCTGATTTTGCGAAACAAGTTTATAGGCAACTCCAATACGAATTACCTAAAAATGATGCTAAAACGGCCCTTAAAAACTTGTTCAATCAATCGGACAATAAATACAAACAATCAATCATCGATGCGATACAAATTGTAAAGCGAGAGAATAGTAAAACTGAAACCAATGAGCCTAAGATAAAATCGGACTCTTTGAAGTTCTCAAAAGACAAAGATTCGGCTGATGATAAAATGGTTGTAGAAAACGATGACTAATTTACCTGAAATTCCGTTTTACCATATTGATCATTTGATAGCAGAGGGCGGGACTGCGAAAGTCTATTGGGGAATAGATTTACGCAGCGGATTTCCTGTGGCTATCAAAGAATTAAAGATACGGCATTTTAAGAATCATATTATACGCGAAAAATTCAAAACAGTAGAGACTCAGTTATATCTGTATATGCAGCATCCTAACATTCCGAAACTGGTAGATTTCATCGACATGCACGAATGTGAAAAACTTTATATCGTCATGGAATTTATTCAGGGAAAAAGTTTGGAACAGTACATCTATGGAGAAATCGGGCTTATCCCGGAACAGACTGCATTGCCGATGTTCCTCAAAATACTTGACACTGTTGCATATCTGCATCGGAATGGCATTCTGCATTTAGACATTAAATCAAACAATATCATGATACAGCCGGACGGAAGAATAAAATTGATAGATCTCGGCATTGCCTCAAGAATGAGCGACGCCAGCAACAGCACAGGTTTCGGAACACCGGCGTATATGCCTCCGGAACAATCTGAACAGGGGCAATGCGGACAATATACTGATATATTTGCCCTTGGTATAATGCTGTTTGAAATGTTGACCGGACGCATGCCGTTTACAGGACAAAGCACCAAAGAACTTAGGCAAAGAATCAAATTCGAGCCGACACCCAAAATGAAAGATTTTTATCCGCCCATCAACTCTGATTTGCAATTCATAGTGGAGAGAGCATTGGCCAAAGACCCGATGATGAGATATCAATCATGTGAAGAATTTGGAAATTTTATTAATGATTATATGCGCAAGCGTCAATTAGACAGATGAGAGTGGAAAACAATACACAAACTTATAAGGAACTGCAACCTGATACTGTTCTATGCGATGGTAAATATACCATCCGGAAGAAAATCGGAGAGGGAGGATTCGGTATAACATATACAGCACTGCAAAGCGGACTGAACAGAATAGTTTGCATCAAGGAATATTTCCCGGCAGGAAAGTGCGCACGCGCCACTCACGCTTGCACCGTATATGTACAGGGCACAAGCGAAAACGTATTTGAAAAATACCGGCAAGCATTTGTTAAAGAAGCCAAGATGCTGGCTACGCTACATCATCCAAATATCGTTGAAGTGATAGACATTTTTGACGAGAACAACACTTCTTATATGGTTATGGCCTTTATAGAAGGCAAGAGCCTGCAAAGCATCGTGGATGCACGTGGACGCTTACCGTACACAGAGGTAGTAAACTATATTGCCCAGGTAACAAATGCCGTAGGATATCTCCATGAACGCCATATTCTGCACCGTGACATCAAGCCGGATAATATCATGATTACGGCTGATTATAAGGCCATATTAATTGACTTTGGCTCTGCAAGAGAGTTTGAGCAGGACAAGACTCAAATTCACACATCTATGCTCACTCATGGGTATGCTCCGACAGAGCAATATACAGCCAAAAGTCGCAAAGGTTCTTATACGGATATTTATGCAATCGGCGCGACAATGTACTTTGTTCTTACCGGGCAGGTTCCGCTTGAGGCTGCCGCACGTCTGACAGAGCAGATGGTCGCACCAAAAGAAATAGCTCCTGACATTCCGGATGATGCCAATCGTACAATCTTGAAAGCAATGCAGCTCAAGGCCGAGAATCGTCATCAAACCGTTCAGGAATTCATGGACGATTTGCGCAATGTAAGACCGTCTATACTTGTCGACGAAACGATAGGAAGAACAACCTCTTATAAAAAGTTGTGGCAAGTGCTTGCTGTTGCCGGATGTATTATCGTCATTCTGGTTGGATATCTAATCTTCCGGCCGAAGAAAATCATTGAAGTGGAAAAAGGTAAAATCGAATATAAGACCTATGATTTTACAGGCATGAATGCTTACCCGATGATTAAAGTCAAGGGCGGTACTTTTATGATGGGTACAAATGATACGGAAGAGGATGATTGTACACCTCACAATGTAACTCTCAGTGACTTTTATATAGGTCAGTTTGAGGTATCGCAGGGATTATGGGAAAAAATAATGAGCGATAACCCATCAGCATATCAGTTACCAGCAGCCAAGGACAGCTTGCCGGTCGAAAACGTAAGTTTTGATGATGTACAATCATTTATCACCAAGTTAAATGCCAAGACTGGAAAGAATTTTTCTCTGCCTACTGAAGCTCAATGGGAATATGCAGCACGTGGCGGTATAGACAGCAAAAACACCTCTTATGCCGGCTCAGAATATCCGAATACGATTTGGTACGACAAAGAAAATCCCTTTAAAATAAAATTGAATTCATCTGTAAACGAACTTGGAATTTATCAAATGAGCGGCAATGTCGCCGAGTGGTGCATGGACTACTACAATGCTGATTTCTATGAATCATCACATAACGGCAGAAATCCGGTTAATACTAAAAAAGATAAATATCACGTGATTAGAGGTGGAAGCTTTAACGATAATGATATAGAATACATTACGGTATACTATAGGGATGCCGACAATACGGCCCGGCCATATATAGGATTTAGGCTTGTAATTAACTAAAACACAATTATTAATAAATTTTTTAAAAGCATGTACAGAAAAGTATTAATTACTGCACTGATGTTAGGCATTGGTGTGGCGGGATTTTCCCGGACGAATGAAATCGAGAACGTCAATCCGAAGGATTTGGCGAAAACGGTTGCCGAAAAGAGCCAAAAAGAGTTGCTTGACAAGATGCAACTCCGGTTAAAAGATCGGAATGAACCTAATGTCAAGTTTTATAAAAAAATGACCGAGGCACAGCAGTTCTTATATCAAGAGAATTTGATAGACTCTGTCTTAAAAGCAAAATCGCATCTCTTGAAAGATGTTTATGTAAAATTATGCGATAATTCTAATATGCCGACCGATTTGATTTATGAAGGAATCAATATCAATAACATTGCATATAAGACATTTAAGAAGAAAGGAATAGAGAAGGTTGATTCTACGACTCTTATTGTCCCTATATCATTCCAAGCGCATACGGTAGCGAAAGATGGTATAAGCGATGTTAAATATGCCGTTACTTTTAAGTGGCAGGTGAAAGTTAAAGCCGAAACAGAAAAGACGGTTGTTGACGGTAAAAAGACAACCCGGATTGTCCGTTATGTCCAGAATGGCACTCCGACTTTAGTCGCGTCTGTTGCAAATCCTATCAAATATCTCACATCTGATAAGAAAGACATGAAGATCGCAACGCAGAATGCAATCATTGAGTGGTATGCAAATCTCCCAAAAACACTTGACGAGAAATATGCAGGACAATCTGTGACTGCAATCAAGGCGATGAATGTATCTTACGATG
Organism: uncultured Bacteroidales bacterium; assembly: GCA_910585445.1. Lineage (GTDB taxonomy): Bacteria > Bacteroidota > Bacteroidia > Bacteroidales > UBA932 > Cryptobacteroides. The sequence goes on from CAJUEK010000026.1 coordinate 6,736, forward strand.
AAATAAAAATGAATCTGCCTGAAAGCCAGAATTTTACTGTAACTGATGTCCCTGCCATAAAAGTGCAGATTGATCCATATCAATTCATCAATGACAATGACAGGCAATTATATACGAATCCGGAAGCATATATGATTATTGCCCCTATTTTCAATGTCTCGGTCGATGATACTTTCAATAAAGCGGATATATCAACATCGTATGTTGTGAAAGAGACTGTCAAACCTATCACTGACAAGACAAAAACAGAACGCAGCAAAACTGCAAATGCCGTTATCACTGAATTTACCAAACAATTGTCCACATACGTAAATACTCGTGATGCAGCACAAAAAGCGTTTATAGAGAATATGTTTGAGACGGATGAAAGCACAATTGAAGTATCCTACCTGCCTAAGCGTGGTTTAGAGAAAATAAATACGAAATCTATACAGAAATATCTTTCATTGCTGAAAGGCTCTTCGTTGAATTTGACTTTTGACAATCCGCAACTCATAAATTCCAACTGGGATTCTTTAACTTATACCGTCCATCAGGAATATAAGAGCAAAACATACAGCGACTATACTCAAAAACGAATATACATGACTTATGATTCGGTAAAAAAGACATATATCATAGTTAAGATTGAGGTTATTCCTAATAGCACTACAATTAAATAATTTATAAGGAGTTGTATGGGGACACCTATACAACTCCAATAATCCTTTTTATATGAAAGTTATAAATGTAGGAAGAGCTGCTGACAATGATTTCACTATAAATGACAATTATGTATCAAGATATCATTGCCAACTGATCCATCATGACAATGGCCAATATGAACTAATTGACACAAGTACTTATGGCACATATATTAATGGACATAAAGTAAACGGAAAGCAAATATTGCATCAGGGAGATATTGTAAAGGCTGGCAATACATGTATTCCCTGGATGAGTTATTTTATGGAGCAACATACAATGGCACAGCCCTACGAGCCTCCTACATCTTATCCTAAATCACCGTCCATACCACCCAGTGTAAATATTCCAAGCGAAATAAAAATCATTGATGAACACTCGGATGTGGCAAAAAAAGGTGATGATTTCCAAGTTTCATTCTTTCGTAACTTCGGAGATAAGATGGGCAATACGATAGGCTCCACATTAGGGTGTCTCATCTCCATTATAATCATAATTGCTTTCTTTGCGATAATAGGCCTCATTATGTCATTGTCATAGGATATCATGCAAATCATCAATATTGGACGAGTTTAACAACATCTCATTCCCATCTTCTCAATTCTGTCCTGCCGGTCCCTGCTATCCTCGGTTGCATTGCCGGAGGGCAGCCAGACACTTGCCGTCATGCCACTCCTTGGCGCATCATGTGCGCCATATACTCTTTCGGGCTCCTGCCGGCAAGATTCAGCTGTATCCTCTTCTCGTTGTGGTACGTTCTGTGCAGTCGGGTCCTAAACTTCCCACGGTATCCTGTCTCGGTCTTCAGGTTGCTGAAGAAGTATCCGATGAGGCTGTTGTCATAGTAGTTCACCGGCCATAAAATGGAGCCTTTTCGTGGACAGAACACTCGAATCACGTCCCCTGTCCACGAAAACAGCCGTTTTTATGGACAGGATTCTTTCGGTTCGACATGCTCTGCCCGATCCGATCTATATTGATGATTTTGAGGTAAAAAACGACAGAGAGACCGGCTAAAAACCACAATAACTCTCTGGGAATTAAAGCAGGCAAGGTCGAGATTGACCGCACCGAAAAACCATGGAAAAGGGGTCTGACTAAAAAGTTTTAGTCACCCCCTTTTCAAAAACTTGCAAATTGATTACACCAACTCAAAAATCAGCCGGACGGCGATGCCAATTCAGGAGGGGCAGGAGGAATGAGATTACGGCGGAGCCTGTCCAGAATAGGGAGACGTATTTGAAGTCGTAGCTCAGGACTTCTCCTGTGGCGGCATCGGTCAGGGCTTGGCCGTCTATCAGCCAGCCGCTTACTACATTCATCAGGCCTGCTGCCATGTATGATGCCAGTCCTACTATTCCTATCGCGGCTCCTGTTGCTTCGCGGGGGACAAGATCAACGGCCATCAGTCCGCCTAAGAATGAGATCAGGACTCCGATTGATATGCCGAACAGGGTCATTGAAAGCACATTCACGAGCCAGCCGTCACCTCCGTACAGGAAGAGGACAAGTGCAAGAGTCTCCAAAATGCCGGCGAAAAGGGCCGGTAGTTTCCTGTCACCTTTGAAAATACGGTCTGACATATAGCCTGACACTACTGTTCCGATTATTCCCATCACCGTATTGACCGCTATTATGAACGCGGCCTCTTTCAAGCCGAATCCCTTTACTTTCTGAAGGAAGAACATGCCCCATTCATTGATGGCGTAGCGGCTCATGTACATGAATGCACTTGACAGGGCCAATATCCACACTCCGGGATTCCGCAGCACGGCTTTCTGTATCCTTGCGGCATCGTCATTCCGTCCACTGCCGGCAGCCGGTTCCGTATCCTGCACATAATGCTGGGAGGAAATGCCGGAAAGTGCGGAGGAGTCACCGGAGTGGTCAGATAAGACATCAGATGATTCCAAAGGCACCTCAGATGATTCAGGGAACACACCGGACTTTTCCGAAGAAAGAGCTGACACCTCCTCTCCGGCCAGCACCTCAATTGAAGGCAGGCCTTTGCTCTGCGGGGTATCATGGAGGCATAATATGATAAGGACTACTCCCAACACGCCTGCAAAGGCTGCGCTGAAAAAGCCCCACTGCCAGCCTGCGAGCGAGACCATAAGACTTACGAATATGAAAGACAGTCCCTCCCCGAAATTATGGCTTGCGCTGAAGAATCCGTACCATGTTCCCCTTACATCAAGAGGGAACCATCGTGAGAGGGAAATTATGGCGGGAGGAGCACCCATTGACTGGCTCCATCCGTTAATTCCCCACATTATGGCAAAACATATCAACATGGCCATGCCGCTGGCACCTGCCGCACTGCATGAAACGCCAAGGATTCCCATGATGAAATTGGCAGCTGCTGATACGACAAGTCCTGTTGCCATGAATTTCTTTATATTGCAATGGTCAGCCAAAAAGCCGTTCACAAATTTGCCGACGGCATAGGTCCAATACAGGCATGCGCCTATCAGGCCGAGCTGACCGGCCGTAAGGAAACCTGAGTCGATTATCGGCTGCTTCATCACATTGAGGGATGTCCTGCACACATAGTAAAGGGCATACCCGAATGTGGCTGCCAGAAATGTCTGCATACGCAGATTGCGATAACGGCCCTGCACTTTATCTTGTGACACCTTGCAGGGTGACGGAGAACTTATCTTATAAAAATCCAAAAATTTTCCCATATCATTCAACTGTTCAGTGATTCAAGTGTGCATTTTTGCAGCACCTGGCTACTTCAAAATACAAAATAGGAACACATCATTTTGCACACAAGGTGAGGTTGTGCGGAAAATGAGGAACCGGCCCGTGCGCAAAGTGAGTAAAAAGTCGCGATGCGACCGGGCCGGAAGCCCGAAACACCCATAAAAGGTCGCGAGCGAATAACAAAATAGCCAAGGTGGGCCTTTTGTAACGGGCAATAAACTTAGTACAGGGTCAGTCGTGCAGGCCTTTTGAACGGAGATAATCCAGCAGCAGCTCAGGGCGGTCAGTCTGGATGATTGTGGCTCCGGTCGCTATCACCTGGTCATATATCAATGAAGGGTCTGCGCAGGAGAACGCCGCATCATCGTCCAGATAGCCGCAGAGCGAACCCCATATTGTGTTAACCCAAAGTTTGGAACCGCTTTCCACCATTCGGTCCATGGCCGCCTGCACTTCCGGTGTCATCCTGCTCCAGCATACCTCATATGCGAGAGGGACAGTTCCGGTTTCCATATACTCCCGAAAAAGAGCCTGTCCATGCTCCTTCTGGATGTCAATTATCGGCATATACATCATATTGCTGCCATGCTCAGCCATCTTTGCCTCAACTTCACGGACAGGTCGCTTTCCCTTTATAAGAATCTGGTCTGTAACCCCAAGTTCCTCCGTAACGGCAAGCACCAAGTCATAATACTCGTATCCCTGGTCAACATTCACGACTATCCTGTCACGGCAGCATTCCAAGGCCTCACGAAAAGTGCATATATGCATCGAGTCAGTCACCACACCATGGGCACGCTTAAGACGGAATTGCATAAGCTCATCGTATGTATAGTCGCTCACAAGGCCTTTTCCATTAGTGCAACGGTCTATGGTCTTGTCATGGCTGAGGACAAGGACACTGTCTTTGGTAAGCTTCAGGTCAAGCTCCATGACATCCGCCCCCATTCTGATTATTGACTCTATGGCAGGAATAGTGTTCTCCGGCCAGTTTCTCCAGTCTCCCCTGTGCACTACAACAATGACATCTTTTGCGGAAGGGTCATGCAGACGGGAAACTATTTTTTCGGCCCGGTTTGCATATGACGGGCAATCATGGCTGCCGCAGCATCCGGCAACCGCAAGAAGCAGCGACAAAAGCGCGATAAATGATTTTTTCATATAATGGTATTTTTATGAGTTTATATTCAACAGGACACCTACCCGAATAACCCGTTCAGAAGTCCCGCGAGACGGTACCCGGCGTACAGAAGCTGTGTCTCGACAAGCGGAAGAGCCTTGTTCAGGAAATCCTGTCCGAGCTGCCGGTCCGGAGCGGCCCATTCAAACTGGACCTCACATCGCACTGCATTGTCGTGCAGCCATTCCCGGGGTGTCCCGGCAGCCATTTCCTTCACCTTGGAGCGGGACAGGATGTCAATCTCCCCTGCCCACTCGGCCGGTGACCATACGCGCGAGACATGGATGATTTCATTGTCCCACACATGGTGCACATAAAATTTATGGGGCTTATGATATGCATCTTCAAAATAGACATCATATTTCATCTCATGTGACTCATATTTTATATGTGCAGGGCAATGCATGTCAGCGACAAGGTGGATGATGAACCTGATGTTCAATGCCACCAGGGAATCAGGCAGCTTCCTGTAATCCCCGAGAGCCTTCACAGCCTGCTCAAGGCCATAAATCGCATTTCCTTTTTTCGTCAAAAGGCTGTCAGCATAGACAAGGTCCGAATTGACAGGAGCCACATGCCAGCCGTCAGTATAGCTGTACTCCGGAGTGGAGCGGTACTCGTCCATCCATTTTGCGTAATACGTTATGGTATGCCCGTCCAGATAACGGGCAATGTTCTTTTTCGCCTTTGCCGTAAGGTGCCTTTCGGCTATACGCGTGACGGTCTCATGGCCTTCCCTGCCCCATCCTGATGCAGGAACATTCAGGAGGAACAGCAAAACGGCCAGCAAGATTTGTCTTTTGCAATAAAGCGGCTCCATTCGGGCAGAGCCATGGCAATATATCCTGCTCATCTGACTATAAGGTAATCTTGTTCATGTCCCAAAACTATTTCCTCAGCTATGGCGCGCAAATCTGCCGCAACTTGCGGATTTATGCCGCAGTCCGCAGGGTCGCTTGAAAACCTCTCTCCGAACAGCACGAGATAATTCACACATGCCTTCAGATAGGCTCCATATGCGGACTGGTGCTTATTGTCCGTATGATACAGGTTCACAGACGGATACAGTTCACGGCAACGCGCGAAAGCCTGGCCTATCGGAGACACCCATGCGGAAGCGGCCTGCGCCATGGCCTTTGTTCCAGACGCAAGATATCCGTCAAATGACGCAAGCGAACCTCCATACGAGCCTGCCTTGCCGTTGAATGACCAAGTATTCTCAAGAATAACCTGGCATGCCGGAGAGGCAGCCCGCACCTTATCAGCAAGAGCCACTGCCGCATCACGGATTGAAGCAGTGCCGGAAAGCGCAAATATTGCCGGATTCTCGCTCTGGTCCTGCAGAAAGGCAAAATCATATCCTCCAAGCCCTACTGCCTCATTCGACAAAGACAGCGCAGCATGCTGGAACAGATTCTGCGAGCCTTTCACATGTCCCTGCAAATCAACGAAATTACCCTCCCGTGCGGCAATCTCCTGAAGATACCACAGAGGATTGTTATAATATGAAAACGAATTTCCGAGGGCAAGCACACGTCTGGTCACCTTTGGAGCTGCCGTGCCTATCTTGCTGCAATATGCTCCTGAGAAACCGAATGCAGGGATGAAAATGTCAGCCGATATATTGGACACGCTCTCTGTGATGCCGCTACATGTGTATGTCCCGACTGCACGCAGACGGACTTCCAAAGTGCCTTCAGCAAGCGCATTGTCCACCTTGAACATCTGGAACACGGAAGCATGCTGATAGTCAGTTCCCGACTGCACGCCGGAGTTCATGAAAGTATATTTCAACGAGGCGTCCTCTGACGCGGTGCGCAGATTCCCCTCAACGCTCTTCCACTGCCCGCCGTCAAGATATTCCAGCACGAAATACTTGTGCGCATTGGTCTTGCTTCCGATTATCGCATTGAACTGGAACCATGTTCCGGCCTCAACGCCCTCAACCGGCATGCTGAAAAGCAGACAATCATCCTTCACAAGAGTCCCGACATACGGTTTGCCGGAAGAAACGGAATATGTGAACGGAACCATGGCATTCGTCTCGCCCCTCACTGCGGAAATCGTCCCGGACGTCCCGTCTGTGGCAGGAATGATATGGGAAGGTCCCGTCCAGAAATCAGTGTATTTTCCCGTTCCTGTCGAAGTGAACATCCATTTCGAAGCGTCTGTCGCAACTGCAGGAGACTGGCTTGCATTAACCGTGGCAGTCTGCGTTCCGTCCACGGAAGAGAAAGTCAGGGTTCCTGTACGCACCGAAGAAGTCATGTTAAGCCCTGCCTTCACATAAAGCCTCTGCACGGAAGCATTCATCCCGCCTCCTCTGATTTCATTTCCTGAAGCATCCACCAGGCTAAGCCAGCTGTCCGAAGACGAAACCGTCCAGTCCCATGTCTTGGATGAAAGCCCCACAAGGGCAGTTCCTCCGGTGTATGTGAACGACACGTCCGAAGGCTCCGTCCCGAACTCGTCTGAGGCCGTCACAGAATCCGCCGACCACCATATGTTCATAGGAGTCACATGCTCACATCCAGCTTTCACAGCACCGATATAGCCGAAATAGTTATCCGGATTGACGCCTTCCATCTGATATGCGCCCCCATTGTAAGAGCCTACATCACCCTGGGCTATGCACGAGCTTACCTTTATGTTCTGTGCGAAATATCCGCATATGGTTCCCCGGTATGTCTTTTCGTCACTTATGACACGCCCGTAATTCTCACAGCCGGAAAGCACGGCCGTCGCATTTCCGACATTACCGCATATTCCTCCGCAACGGTCGGCCGAAGCCGAGACAATGTCACCGTAATTGATGCACCCAGTGAGTTCAACACCGTTTCCAAGATTGCAGCATATATTGCCGAGCCTGCCGGCACCGGTTTTCTTATGCCTGTTGAACACATTGCCCCTGTTGACGCAGCCGCTTACAGAGCAATATGCATTGGGACCTGCAAGAATCCCCGACACACGTGCCACAGTCGTATTCAAGTCACCATGGTTGACACAATTCCTCACAAGGACAGGATTGCCGGCCTTGCCGTTTGCAAAAGCCACGACACCTGCCACATGCACACAATTTCCCCCGGACTGCGTATTGGCATTCTCTACGACATTGACATTGCCGTAATTGACAAGATTCTCAATGACGGGAGAATTTTCGGCAGAAGTCACGCTTCCTATCATCCCTATAGCCGAACGCACAGAAGCGGCAGTTATAGAGGACTCCTTGAAAACTATCGGCGCATGGCTTTCAATGTCACGTATTACTGCATCCGACACGACTCCCGCCACAGTCCCGCAATTTATCGGCTGGGACGGGGAAACGGTCATCGAACATCCTTCTCCGAGCACGAAATTCTCGATTACCGCACCCGGGCCGACATTCCCGAAGAAGCCATATACATTGTCTGAACCTCTGAAAGACATCGCAAGATTCTTTATCTTATGCCCGTCGCCATTGAAACGCCCGCAGAAAGGATGGGCGGAATTTCCCGCCGGCACCCATTCCGTAACGGAAGAACAGTCTATGTCAGCAAGCAGGTTCACAGTGAAATCACCGTCATAGAATGCCGCAAGTGCCTCAGCATCACCCGAATTGACTGCATCCGCAAATGCAAGCAGATCTTCGGCAGTGGATATTCCCTTGCGGGCATCCTGGGAGCCGGCAGAGAAGAACAGCGGACGTATGACAGTATGGTCCGCCAAATCATAACCCACCATTATCAGAATTCCGCTTGCAAAGCCTTCCGGAAAAGTTACGGTCACTCTCTTATTATCCCGGTCCATTGCAGCATCCAGGCCTTCAGCCTTCGCTATAGCCACAATTGCTCCGTCGGCATTGCTTCCGCTGACATCATAACTGAAAACCACAGGTACCGAAGCATCGGCGACAGTATTGTTAACGACAGCTGAAAGAGTAAGGTTAAATGCATTCTGGACCGGCAGAGTAATGGTCGTGCCGTTTCCAAGCACCATCTCAAGATTGCCGTCAGCATTTACAGATACCGAGCGGAATATGCACGACTCCCCGTCCTTTGCCTCAATCGGATTGCCCTTCGAATCCTTCAGAACCTCACCGGACACCGTCCAGAAGCCGTCCTCATTTACAGAAATCTCAGGAGCATTCCCGCTCACGGGCACTTTCTTGCCGTCTATCATCAGAAATGACGTATTCCCGTCGGGGTCCGTTACAGTCCACCAATATATCTGCGTCTGAGGGTCAAGCTGCACCCCGAGCACAGGAACATTCAGCATCTGCGAAGCCGTGGCTATCACAACGCTTTTTTCAGCGCCGCTGCCGTCAAGATACGAAATGACATAATTGCCCTCGCTGTCTTCCATAACGGAAGTTATGACATTGCCTCCAGTAAGTTCCCCCAAGGCTTCAAGACTGGCATTCATCTCCGAAATGCCATTCTCAAGCGCCTCTATGCGGTCCTTGAAATCGTCTATGCGCCCCACAAGATTGGAGTCGTCGTAAAGGCAGCCGCACACCGCGAGAGAGGCTGCCATGACAATAATTATCCTGTATATTTTTTTCATCGGAATGACTTTTTATCTGATAATCTCATTATAGTCAACATATTCGCCGTTCTTGTAGCATGTGGTATTCTCGACAGTCGCGTCCGGCGCACCCTCAGGATTGTCCTTCCAAGTGCTCCACTCACCCACTTTTCCTCCGACGGCACACTGGAATATGCAGTCTGCTGCAGTATATCCCGTGCACCAGCCCGGACCGGCAGTCGCCTGGGTCGGATTCTTGGACAAGTCTATAGAAGAATCAATCGTGATGTCAGAAAGGATTATGCCCCTGTTGACGCATCCCTTTATCTGGCCCTTGTTGTGCCCTGCAATTCCTCCCGCACGGCATCCGAGCTGTGAGAATACATTGCCGTAATTGGTACAGTTTGCGATTATGTTGGAGGTTCCGTCCGTTCCGCCGAAGATGCCTCCTATGCGCTTGAAGCCGTATTTCGTTTTGTCTCCACCATACTGTCCGACAACATCGTCCTGCACGGTGCCGTAATTGTTGCAATAGCTTACAGTGGAGAAATCCTCCGGCGTAACAGTGCCTCCGAGGGAAGCCACAATGCCGGCGCTGCGCCCTGTTGGAGAACTTATCGAGCCGTAATTGTCACAATATTCGAGTGTCGTTCCGCCAGCCATTATCCAACCGCATACTCCGGCCGTCTGCATACCGGTTCCTCCGGCCTGCTCATTGCTTATGCGCCCTGTGACGACATCTCCGTAATTCACGCAAGGGGCGTCCTTGCCTCCTATCTGCGAATCGTTTGAAGTGCCGACAATTCCTCCCATGACAAAAAGCTTGTTTGCCGCGTCATCCCCCTCGAGGATCATGCTGACATTATTTTCCACACCCGTAATTATGGTCTTGTCAGCATAAGCGACAAGTGCACCTGCGGATATCACATCCTCCGCATTCATTCCCGCAAGGGTTATCCGGTCGCCTTCTGCACCAATCACAAGATTCTTGAGAGAAGCACCTGACGTCGCCCCGAAGATGCCCCACAGGTTATTTGAAGCATCAGAGACATCGAATGTCCACCTGATTCCGGTTATGGCATATCCCTGGCCGTTGAACACTCCTGTAAACGGAGAAACAAGATTCTTATATGAAGGGTTTCCTGTTGACTTTGCAAAGCCAATCGGAGTCCACTCAGTCACGCCGGACAAATCGATGTCATTTAGCAGCACCACTTCACCCGATTCATTCTGCCAGCGGCTTGTAGAAGCGCCCGAATTGACGGCCTTTGCAAATGACACGAAATCCCCCGGAGTGGAAATTCCCGGCACAACAGGCCCTATCGGCTCCACAGGAGACTGCCACACTTCAATGCTGACATTGACACCATAATGCCTGTTGCTGAAAGTCACTGTCCCCTTTCTCTCCAGACCGAGCCCGTTCTCATAATAGTCAGCCACAAACTTATGGACAGAAGTAACCATCCCGGCTTTTGTCACGGGCTCCCTAAGCCATGAAGAACTTTCCTGCGAAACGCTCACCTCATAATCAATATTATGAGAGACACTTATGTCAAACTCTGTCAGCTCACCCGGAAGACAGATTGCAGTGCCCTGCTTATAGCTTGACTCCGGATCATTTATCACGGCATCTCCATATGTGAAAAACAGAGGCTTGAGCACCGTGGTCTCCCCAGCCGTGACCATAATCACAGTGTTCCCCTCCATAGCTCCCTCTTTCAGCCTTACTGCAATCGTCCTTGAATACCTGTTTATCTCCACCTCAACATTATATGCCGTGAAAAAGTCCACATAAGCATCCTCTGCAAGGCTTCCGCTTACCGTATATCCTATTTCCACAGGCACGGCCCAAGAGGATACAGGCACTATGTGCGGCGCATCAAAAGCGATTCCGAGGGCCTCAAAAAGACTTACTTCAAAAGATGTCCCGTCAGCAAGCGTGAACACTGCCACCCCCCTTTCCCCGTCTGTCACGACAGAAGAGAAAATCATGTTGGAGACATCCGTAGCCAATTCATCCGTGACTTCGCCGTTGACAGTCCAGAATCCGCCGTCACTTATCGAGATCTCAGGGACCTGTCCTCCCACCGGAATCTTCCGCCCATCGGAATCGAGCAGCCATCTTCCGTTCTCCCCATTGTTGTCAGTCAGTTTCCAATACCACTGCCCGTCGCTGTCCTTGGCCACGATCACGATAGGGACAGTAACAGCGTCACCGCCAAGGGCAAGCGTAATCGTCTTGACCTCACCTCCTGCATTTTGGTAGCATATGATTACATTTCCGCTGCCGTCTTCGCTTATATATGATATGAAACTGCAGCCGATCAAGGCATTGAGTTCCTTCAGACCTGCATTCATTTCAGCCGCGGCCTTTTCCAGGGCTGAAAGTTCCTTGTCAATGGCATCTATGTTCCTTGTCAGTTCGGAATCATCATAGCCGCACCCGGCCCCAACGAGAGCACACGCGGCAAGAAGCATCATTCTGTATAATATCCGTTTCATAATGTCTGTTTTAATTAGCTTTAGCACGCAGAAGAATATAATTCATGCAGCTGCGCTCACCTTTGCTGTCACTTATAACATTGACCACCGAGCCGGACTGTGCAGCGGCGTCATAGACCCACATCGCCGAAGAGCCTCCTCCGTCGAAACGGGTCTGGTTCCATCCGCCGAGCTTCTTTGCTATGCGGTACATCTCGTAGCTCTTCAGGCCCATGGACCAGTCGTTTTTCCTGCCGTCCACCTCTATAAGCCATACCTTTGTCCTGTCTTCGCTGACCGTAACGAAAGTCACGGGATCATGCTGGGTCCTGTTCGTATGGTTGGCCGAACATGACTCGCTCTTGTCCTGCCCGTCTGTCATGAATGAAAACATTGCGGAATTTTGCGTAAATACAGGCTTGCTCTCGCCGTCTACCGCCATGTCAGTCCTTATCCTTATGGTATTCCCCGCCTTTGCAGATGCCGCAACCTCCTCAGCGACATTACCGTACAAGGCAAACGCGATCTGTTTAGGGTTATCCAGATATGGAGCCTCAGCCAGAGCGGAAGACCTGCCGTCATGCACAGCAGTTATCACAGCCTCCGCATATCCGGCATTGACTCTCGCGATGTCAGAGACATATTCCGCCACGACATAAAGCACATTCCTTGCAAGCGGATTGACAATCTCGGGATGCTCCGGATGAGGGGTTTTCCTGTAGCGCGAAGTATAGGCGTTGGCCTGCCAGCTTGGGGAAGCATGGCGCAGAATCGTGTCATTGACGGAATAAAAAGCGTATTCTTTTCCTTCAAGGGAGAACTTTCCGACAGGCCCCGTTGACTTTCCCCCGCCGAACGTCTTTTTTCCGCAGCTCGAAGTCCGGTCTGTGAAGACAGTGAATGCCCAGTCATGATTGCTCAAGCTTGCACGGACGGAAGGATTGTTGGCATATACCAGTTCTCCTTCCTCGATATGCGGTCCGCGGGAAATTCCGTCATTGGAATCAAAGAAGCCTGTATTTATTCCTGCTATTATATTCTGGCCCTCACTGCGCTTGCGCTCGCACAACTGGCTGAGAGTCTCACGTATGCAGAAGCCGTTGTTGGCATTCCTGTTCGCATTCGGATTAGGCACTATGTCATCGGCATACGCAGTCGTAAGCTCCAGCGAAGGGTCCGTCATGTCAATCTCGAGCACATTTATATGCCTTGGCACGTATGTGCATGAATAATGATGATATACGACAGCCGGATGAAGATTCCTCGTCTCAGTCTCAGTCCATGCAAAATACTCGTCAAGAGTCCAGTCCACCGTATTCTTTTCTGTGTCAAAGAATTTGTACACCTGATAGCAAAGCGCATTGCTATACATGGCAGGCTCCCCGTTCACATGTCCGTAACCTTTGTTGCCGGTGACAGAAGCGAACTGGTTGCTGTATCCGCATGCCCATCCGGGCCCGTGCTCATGGTTCGCGGTGAAATCCCCGATGATGTCACCGTTATTGGTGCAACCTGTTATCGTACCGGTGTTATGTCCGACGAAACCTCCCGTGCGGCTGCTTAGCCACGTCTTCACTGTCCCGTTGTTGCAGCAGCCGGCTATTGTGCCCGCGTTTCCTCCGGCAATTCCGCCCATTCTCTTGACAGAAGTGTTCTCCGAAGCGAACTGGCCTATCACATCATCTTCCACAAGAGCATTATTGGTGCAGTTTTCTATTGTGCATCCTGCTGCATTGGAAGTGCCCACAATGCCTCCCTGGCGCCCTGCCGGCGCAGAAAGCCTGCCGTTGTTGGTGCAAGATTTTATAATGTCCTTGCCTTTGAGGAAGCCGGCAATGCCTCCGAGCTGTATTCCGGTCGCACCTGAACCGGTATTGGCAAGGCGTCCCGTAGTTATTTCGCAGTTGTTGGTGCAATTCTCAACCGTGCATCCGTCACTGTACCCGAGCACACCGGCCAATGTCCTGATTCCCGTTGCACCCGCACCGCTTCCGTCAGCTCTCATGCGGCTTCCTTCCGAGCCTACGGTAAGATTCCTTATCACTGCCCCGCATGCATATCCGAATATTCCGCAATGGGCATTCACGGACAAGTCATAGCTGATGTCAAGGTTGATAAGAGCATAACCATTTCCGTCAAAAACATCAGTGAACGGCATTTCTTGACCGCCGGCTGGCTCCAGAGTGCCAACACCAGAAAAATCGATGTCCCCGAGAAGCACGATGCTGCCGTCCGGCCCGCGCCAGCGTCCCAAAGAAGCGCCGGAATTGACTGCCGAAACGAATTTGATGAAATCACCGGCGGTCTTGATGCCATAATATTCAGGAGCGGTATCCGCCGCCACGACCTTTATGTTCTTGACAAGGACATTTCCGCTTCCGTCAGCAAGAAGCAGGGTGAAATGTCCCTCTTCAAAACCCTTTTCCCAAGTGAGCGAAATTATTCCCGCATCCTTGTCAAGCACGGCGCCAAGTCCCGAAACCTTAACTATCCTCACTGCCGTTGTCCCGGCATTTTTTCCTGTCAGTTCATAAGTGAGAGATGCCCTGCCCTCTGATGAATCCTCCATTCTGAATATTCCCGGGGAGATAATCTCCCCGGCATATTTCAGAACGATGCCGAATGCGCCGAAGACAGGTGCGGACACTATGCTTCCGTCCGAAAGAGTGAAATCGACCTTTTCCCCGTCCTGGACTACAGAGGTTATAAGGGACACTGACTTGCCCTCGGCTTTCACCGGATTGCCGGCATGGTCCTTAAGTCTTACCCCGTTCAAAGTCCAGTATCCTTCATCATCAATCCTCAGCTGAGGCGTCCTGCCGGCCACCGGGATGCGGCTTCCGTCCACGTCCTTCAGCCAGTCAGTCTTTCCGGAAGAAGTCAAGGTCCAGTACAGGACACCGCCATCCTCCTTCGTGCCAAGCAGGGGCGCAGCGCTGACATCCTCCTTAACGGCCACCGTCACGGTATGCTCGACATTGTCCCCGCCGACATAGCTTATGACATGGTTACCGTCAGAGTCAACGGTGATTGAGGTTATCGCACCTCCACGTACTACCGCTCCCAAAAGCCTGAGCTGCGCATTTGTCTGCTCAAGCTGCGAGGAGAGTTCTGTCAGTGAAGTGTATATATTATCGACATCATTCCATAGTGCCGAATCATCGAAGCCGCTGCATGAGCCCGTCATGGCAATGAGGGCAGACGCAAATATCGGCAAAATGCGGTTTCTTTTCATTATGGTCATTTGTTTGGAAAGTGTTTGTTTTTCATTTGGAATCGCTCCCGACACGGAATAGGCAAGCTAACTTGCACATGCTCCCGGCCCGAGCGTCTATCAAATCCAGTGACAGTCATCAGAAATTCAATCCGTCATTCCATCCCGGATTCTGGGTAAGCATGCCTCCCGTGCTGACACGCTGGGCCGCCGGTATAGGCCACAGATAGTCACGCCCCTCGTCAAAGGTGAACGTGCTGCCTGCCCATGCCGTCACATAGCCGCTCTCCCCCTCCGACAAAATGACAGAAGAGCCTATCTTCAGGGTCACGAGCTTGTCCTTGGCACTGCTTGCAGGCGAAGACGTATAGAATTCCGTATCATTGGCGCCGTCTCCGTCAAGGTCATAGATTCCGGGACCAGGGACATACATTCCGTAATAAGGTGCGTTTTCATTTACCATCTGCAATCCCTCTTTCCAGCGCAGCATATCCCATTGGCGCAGACCCTCCATGACAAGCTCGACCGTCCTCTCGCGGCGTATCTCAAGAATCAGCCCCGGTACCGTACGCCCCGCAGCATTCGGGTAACACGCAAGAAGATAAGGGTCCGGAGATTCAGAGGCTGCCGCAACATCAAGATTCGGCATTCCTGCACGGTCACGCAACGGCTTTATCGACTTGTCGGCATCATCCTGCGTGAATGTCCCAAGCTCGGCCTTTGCCTCGGCAAAATTCAGATACACCTCAGCCGCCCTGAAAAGCGGGAAATCGCTGAATGACTTGCTGGCACCCGAGTAGTCCTGCACAGAGCAGTCCAGGGCGAATTTCACAGGCTCATATCCCGTTAGGGCCGAAAAATCATTGCCGTATTTGCTGACTCCGATTATATTCACATTCCTCAGAAGGTCATATCCGGGACACAGGACTGTCTGGGCCATCCTCGGGTCTCTTCCGGAAGTCTCCTCCCTCCACATCATAGTGCCATGTCCGGGAATATCCGTGAAACGGCTTCCGTCTTTCATAAGATAATGGTTCATGAACCGGCGCGTGAATCCCATCTTGGCATTGCGCAGATTGAACTGCACGCTGGACGAGACCGCAGCCGCCTGGCTGTACCTCTTTGCAAGGATTATTTCCTGCTCCACGGCATCAAGGCTGTTGAAAAGGGTTCTGTAAGGGTTTTCTCCTCCGGACCATATCGAATACGGACTGTCATCGATGAACGTCTCCGCAGCCTCAACTGCCTGAGCGAGATATTTTTCCGCATCTTCCATCTCGTGATAAATCCTCCATGTGCCCTCAAACAGGGCGGCGCGGGACTTCAGGGCAAGCGCAGTCCATTTAGTGACATGATAGACATCCTTGCCCTCAGGCAGCATTTCTATCGCATTGTCCAGATCTTCCATAACCTTGTCCATCACGAATCCGCGGTCATCCCTCGGATGCCTCAGCTCCCCCGTCTCGTCCGAGCCGAGCACATGGTCATACCACGGGACATCCCCGAAGCGCATCACCTTTTCGAAATACGTCAGGGCACGGAAGAAATAACATACGCCCGTATATTCTTTGGCCGCCTGGGCGTCTTCACACTGATGCACCCTCTCAAGACAATAATTGATGTTGCGCAGATGTTTCCAGTACCATTCGTTCTTGGCGTCAAGATCATCGGTGGCGTATCTCGTGCCAAGTATAATGTCTCCCAAGCTGTTGTCCACAAGGTCATCTGCATTCCTTCCGGAATACGTCTCCGCAGACTCGAATATGTTGTAATAATAGTTGCACCAGTTGTCAAGGTCAGTCCTGGACTTGAATGAGGTGTCAGGAGTGACAGTATCCTCAGGTATGAGCGTAAGGTCACACGAGAGAGCACAGGCGGCAAGCAGCATGCACAAGAATATCCTGTGAAATAATGGTTTTAATGTCAGTTTCATGATTCTGCCTTAGAATTTGATGTCTATGCCTATTGAAAATGTCCTCGGATATGCGTAGCCGACTCCTGTTCCCGAAGCGTTTGTGCCGGATGTGCCTGCAATCTCCGGATCCATGGTCTTTGACCATTTCTTCAGTGCGGACCAGTAGCATATGTTCTCTCCGGTGAAATAAAGGCGGACCTGGCTTATCTTCGCCCTCATGGTAAGATGCTCCGGCAAAGTGTAGCCGATGGTCAGGTTCTTCAGTCTCAGATATGCGAGATTGACAAGATACCTGTCATTGACATGTCCGAGTGCACCTGTAGAATAGGCATTGTAGCCACGCGGACGAGGGAAATACGCATTCCTGTTTGTCTCAGACCACACGTTGTCCATGAAATCCTCATGTATGAAAGAGGTCACCGGAAAAGCAAACGGTCCCCAGAAATCAGAGGCGCTCTTAGAGGAGTCCGAGCTGGTATTGGCGTACCAGTCACGGCGTCCTACTCCCTGGAAAAAGGCCTGGAAGTCAAGTCCCAGCCAGTTGAATCCCAGGCGGAATGAATAATTATATCTCGGGAGGGAGTTTCCGATTACCCTCATGTCACCGGAATCCTTAAGCGTACCGGATCCTGGGCCTATGATTCCGTCACCGTTCAAATCCTCGAAGCGCGGGTCACCGGCACGCAGGTAGGTTCCGCATTCAGGATTTCCGCTCTTGATGCGGCTGTTGACTGCGCTGTAGTCATATTTTGCCTCATATTCGGCAGCCTCGCGGTCTGTCTTGAAAAGCCCGCTGACATGGTAGCCCCATATTTCTCCCAGACGCATGCCTTCATAATAATTGCCGGCACTTGTGTTGTAGCCGTTATAATTCGGAAGCAGGCCGTCCGGATTGTGATATTTGGTTATGGTCGTGATATAGTCTCCGAGAGCGGCGCTCACATTGTACGAAAACGGGCGTCCGGCAAGGTTGAAAGTGTCGTTCCACGAGAGCATTATCTCCCAGCCGTCCGTGCGGAGATTGGCGCAGTTGGCCTTCGGTGTGCTGGCCCCGTATGAGGACGGGAGGGTCAGCGAGGTCGTGAGCATGTTTCTTGTCTCACGGAGGTACCAGTCTCCGGTGAATGTCAGCCTGCTGTCAAAGAACGAAAGATCAATTCCGGCATCGTATGTAGTGACAGTCTCCCATGTGAGGTCAGAGGAAATCGGATTGGACAGCTTTGAGTAAGGAGCCTTAGTTTCCCCGTCGAATGTCCAGTCAAGAGATGTCGATGGGAAGCCGGAAGTGCTGTCGCTTCCTGTTGTGGTCATTATCTGGACTATATAGGAATAATTGTCAACCTGCTGATTGCCAAGGCTTCCTGCCGAGAAGCGTATCTTCGCGTCATTCATGACGCCTTTGACCGGAGCATAGAATTTTTCTTCGGAGATTCGCCATGCGGCCGATGCAGACGGGAAATATGCCCACCTGTGTCCTGGAGCGAATCTTGAGGAGCCGTCCGCACGGAAGCTTGCCTCAAAGATGTACCTGTTCATGTAGTCATAGTTAGCCCTTGCGAAGAAGCCGAGAGTCTTGTAGGCCTCGATGTTCTGGGTAAGGACAGGCGTTCCGGTAGCCACTGCGAATGTAGCAAGGTCATCGGAAGTAAGGCCCGTGTTCTTGACCGTCAGGTTTGTGGAACGGTAATGCTCATACTGGCCTCCGGCCACAAATTTAAAATTGTGGGCATTCTTCCATGTGTCCTCGTATGTGCCGTATATATTCACATTGTGGCCCTTGTGCCTGAAGTTGGATTCCTGGTACATGTTCTCATTGGCTCCGGTAGCCGCTGCTGTCTCCACAAGACCTTCCGTGCGGGAGTAGTCATATGTCATGCTGCGGTATTTGTAGAGCCTGTCCCTTGTCCTGTAGTCATATGAGGCTGTCAGATAAAGTTCCTTCATAAAATTGACCACCAAGGAGTTTGTCAAGGTAAGATATTCATTTTCACGGCTGTTGCTGTTCTTGCCGGCAGACAATATGCCGACACGGCCGCCTCCCATCGGAGAGTTCTTGGCAAGCTGGTTGACATAGCTCACTATAGTTCCGTCAGGGTTTTCCGGAAGCCATGCCGCACAGATATTAGACTGGAGAGCACCGAAGACCTGCTCGTAGTTATAGTATCCTCCGTATCTGTAGGCTGATTTGTCGTATGAAATGTTGGTGGACCATTTCAGCCATTTTAGCGGATTGACGCTCAGCTTCGCCCTGAACGCATAGTCGGAATAAGTGTCGTCGGCGAGCCTCATCATGCCTTTCTGATAAAGGTATCTTCCGCTGGCATAGTAGCTTATCTTTTCCGAACCTCCCTGAAGCGAGATATTATGCTCAGTCTGTGGACGGACCCTGCGGTAGATATATCCGTACCAGTCGAAGTTGCCGTAGTAATAATATTTTCCCGTAGCCTCATCCACTATTGTCCATGGGCGCGAGGGGTCTTCCGTGAGGTCATTGCGTCGGTCATAAAGCATCTGCAGCCCGCCGTTTGCCTCGGTATATTGGAAAATGTCATGAGTGGCGTCCGAAGAGTTGTTCATGAAGTTGTTGACTATGTTCACATGGTCATATCCTGTGCGTATGAAGTCTGTCGATGTGGTATTCATCTGCCAGCCGACGCGTCCGCTGTAGCTTACGGTCGCATTGTCACCGCGCTTTCCGGCCTTTGTCGTTATCAGCACCACTCCGGCGGATGCCTTTGTTCCGTATATCGCACAGGATGATGCGTCTTTCAGTATCGAGATGGATTCTATGTCATTGGGGTTTATCTGGCTGAGGCTGACTTCAAC
Source organism: uncultured Bacteroidales bacterium (assembly GCA_910585445.1). Lineage (GTDB taxonomy): Bacteria > Bacteroidota > Bacteroidia > Bacteroidales > UBA932 > Cryptobacteroides. The sequence continues at coordinate 26,248 of CAJUEK010000026.1, forward strand.
CCCGTCAGCAAGCACAAGAGGAGAGCCGGAGTTGAGTGATAGGGCGCCACGGATGTTGATGCTGTAGCTGCCCTCGGGAGAACCGGTTCCGAATGAGATGTTCGTGGCAGGGTCGGTTCCCTGCAAGGCATTGGCAGCCGACACGACAGGTCTTGCATTGAGTTCCTTTCCGCTCACTACTGAGACAGAGCCTGAGAGGCTTGACTTTTTCTGTGTTCCGTAGCCTACGACCACGATTTCGTCAAGCAGGTTCTGCGAATCGTCCAAAGTGATGTGCCAGGGCTGCGGTTCTTTGCCCGTTATGCGGACCCTGGTATCCGAATATCCTATGAATGAGACAATTGCCTCTACAGGGAAGGTCATGTCCGTAAGACTGAAATTCCCGTCGATGTCGGTAATGAAGCCTTTGTCCGTGCCGACGATTTTAAGGGAGGCTCCGATGAGCGGCTCACCGGAAGAGTCGGTGACCTTTCCTCTGAAATCCGTTTTTCCGGCCGGCTGAGGCTGCTGTGACTGCGGCTTTGTACGGGCCGCAATAACAGAGATGCTGTGGCCGTTGATGATAAAGTCCACATTCTGGCCGGCAAACACCTGGGCCAGGACTTCGGTGATGGGAGCATTCTGAGCTGAAACGCTTACTTTCCGGTTGAGGTCAACAGCGTCAGAATTGAGAATGATGGAATAGCTTTCCGTCTGATTCAGGGCCGTAATCGCTTCCTGTACGGTCACATTCCTAAGTTTCAGCGAGATATTCTGCGCCGAAACGGAGGTATATAGCAGTAAGGATGCGAGAATTGCCCAAATTTGCGCAATTCTTTTCATTTTAATTGGTTAATGGTGTTATTTGGATGTTATCTTGATGAAGAAAGATAGATTATGCCGTCTTTCTTCCGGATTTTCATCTTGCGGTCAGTGTTCATGGAGGACAGAATCTGGTCCAGGTCCTCATTGTTGGAGAAGAATGCCAATATGCGGGTGTCCGCCAATGCCTTGTCCATAATGGCTATGCGCACATCGAATATGCGTTCGAGATCTTTGGCTATGTCGCTCATCTTCAGGTTGATGAAATGGAGCGAGCCGTTTGCGAATGTCTTGAATCCCTGAGGATTGAATGATGTCAGGTTTATGTCTCCCGTATTGCGGTCGTAGTGGACCATGTCTCCGGGTTTCATGCGGACTTCCCGCGGAGCCTCACCGCAGTTGAGGTCAAGGCTTACAGAGCCTTCCATCAGGAGCAGCTCCACGCAATTGTTGTTGCCGTATGACTTGAAGTCGAATCTGGTTCCGTGCACACGCACATTAACGTCTCCGGACTGTATTATGAATGGTTTTTCAGGGTCTTTGGCTATGTCCGCAAGGACTTCACCTTCTATGAACACCCTTCTTTCCGCTCCTTTGAACTGCTGCGGATATGTCACACGGCTTCCTGAGTTGAGCACAAGCATGGACCCGTCTGCAAGGCAGACCGTGTCTATCTGCCCGGATGGCACATTAACCTCAAGCCATGCAACTTCCGGACGTTCTGATTTCATGTAAAAGATGCCGGCAGCAAGCATAAGCGGAATCGCCATTATGGCTGCCGCCCTTTCTATGCGGCGGAAAATATCAGCGCTTCTTTTCGATGCCCTGCCAAGCCCGAGCCAGTCCCGGATTCCTGCAAAGGCTCTCCTGGACCCGGCATCACAGCTGCCATCCTCCATAGCGGTTTCCGACATTGCGTCAAAAACACGGTCAATCTCTTTCACGACCTCAGGGTCATCAGAATGGCCCGCAAGCCATATCTGAATTTCAAGAGCCTCCTTCTCAGAAAGCTCTCCGTTGAAATATTTTTCGATTCTTGACAGCATAACCGCTATAGTTTTTTCTTTTTATCCCTTGGCGTTTCCAAGATATATCCGGCGTATTCCCTGCAAAATATTTTGTCCGGCTTCATATCAAAACATCCGCCGCATAATCTCACGTCTGCAATAAGTACGACTATCTCCGCCCTACTACGTAATCCGGGAATATATTTTTTTGAAAAATCTCTCCACGACTCCTCCCTCCCCTCCGCAAGCGCCGTGCAAAATGGAGCACAAATCCCTAAGCACCAATGCATTACAAAATAACGATGCCCCTGTGGCGGGGAATCGTTATTACAGACTCCACTGACATTCAATGCGTTAGGCCCCACAATAAATATCAGATAAAGCAAATACAGGTCAGAATGAAAAACAGCAAGACATACACCAAGCCACGAAACATCCACAAAAGCAGCCTCAAATAACACAAACAAAGCAGCCTGGCAAGTACTCTAATTGACAGACTGCTTCAAATCCTTAATGGCAAGCTGGATATGCTTTTCAACTGTACGGACTGAAAGATTAAGCTTGTCAGCTATTTCCTTGTTTGAAAGATGCTCATAACGGCTCATCCTGAAAATAAGCTGACGCTGCGGAGGAAGTTTCGAAATGCCACGCAGAACAATCCCAAGCGTTTCCGCAGAATTGCAATCCTCCTCTATGTTGACATCGGAACAATCGGACTCGCCGCCCAAAACTGTCCGGAGAGACATCATGTTTTCTTTCTGTGATTTCAGGATATCAAAAGATTCATTTCTTGCAGACACATACAGGAAATTCTTTACCGACTTGTTTTCATCAAGATTCTCCCTATTGAGCCAAAGCCTCATAAAAATATTCTGCACGACATCCTCAGCCAAAGCCTCATTGCGGACAAAACGGGATACAAACCTGAAAATCAACGCATAATACCTATAGAACAACTCTTCATACGCCCCCATATCCCCAGCCTTAAGAGCCTTCGTCAAAGCCCCGTCAGACCACATGCGCATTTTGTTCCATTTGATTTTCATGACGGCAAATATATAATATGTCAAGTGCAAAAGCAAAATTTATTTTGACTCTGCCCAGACCAAGTGTTAACCTTGTCAATAAACCGGCAGTTTCCGGCAACAGGCTTTACTCATATAAAAAAACAGTGGCATGAAAATGAATCATTCATGCCACCGCTTATTTTATCTCCTCTTTCCCGAAGACCTGCCGCTGCGTCCGGACCTGCCTGAAGAAGAACGCTCTCCCCTTCCGGACCTTTGTCCTGCACTTCTGCCTCCGCTTCTGCCGGCACCTCTTCCAGGACCGTCTTTACGTCCGCCCCTTCCGGCTTTTGAGGCACGTGACCTCTTATACTCCTTCAAAGGCATCCATTCGTCTTCGCCCTGCGTCTCTTTCACATCATCGGCCATCTCAACCACAACAGGACGGTCATTCCATGCAAGATTGTCAAATGCCCTAAGCACCTCAGACGCACGGCTTTCATCAACTTCAAAGAAAGAAAATTTCTTCATAAGGTCCACACGGCCGACATCGACCCGCGTCTGCGTGGACTCATTGAGCATGCCCATCAGACCGCGCAGATTGAAACCGTCCATCTTTCCGAGATTGATAAACATCCTCGAATAGCCTTTCTCTGCTTTACGTGAACCTTTGGCATCCCTGTCACGCCTGCTCTTGCGGCTGTCAACTGCAATCTCAATGTCATCCCTGTCACGATAATACTCATAGAACCTGTTGAACTCATGCGAGACCACCCTCTTTATGAGGTCTTCCTTGCTGAGCCAGTCAAGCTTGCGGTATATCTCAGTCATGAAATCATTTATTTCATCTTCATTGACCTTAACCTTCTCCAGGTCATCTATCACCTTGAACAGCTGTTTCTTGCAAATCTCCTTGGCAGTCGGAATCTCACCAGGGACAAACTCCTTGCCTATTGCCTTCTCAATGTTGCGCACCTTGCTCTTCTCCTTCATGTTGATGATGGCAACAGACGTTCCTGTCTTGCCTGCACGCCCTGTCCTGCCGCTGCGGTGGGTATAGCTCTCCGTATCATCAGGAAGGCCGTAATTGATTACATGCGTCAGGTCATCTACATCAAGTCCCCTTGCAGCCACGTCAGTTGCAACGAGAATCTGAAGATTACGTATGCGGAACTTCTGCATGACGAGGTCACGCTGCGCCTGTGAAAGGTCTCCGTGCAGCGAATCCGCATTATATCCCTCATGCATCAGCTTGTCGGCAATCTCCTGTGTTTCAATCTTGGTGCGGCAGAAAATGATGCAGTATATCTGTGGACATGAATCCACGATACGCTTGAGAGTCTCATATTTGTCCTTGGCATGGACCACATAGACCACATGCTTGACATTGGCAGTACCCTCATTCTTGCGTCCGATAGTAATTTCCTTTGCATCACGCAGATAGTTCTTCGATATACGGCTGATTTCCTTGCTCATTGTCGCCGAGAAGAGAAGCGTGTTCCTTTCCTGGGGAACATCCGCAAGGATGGCATTGATGCTTTCCGTGAATCCCATGTTCAGCATCTCATCCGCCTCATCAAGCACGACATTCTTAACTGTGGCAAGCGATACGGTCTTGCGCTCCATCAGGTCAATAAGACGGCCAGGAGTGGCCACAATGATGTGCACGCCACGCTTCAGAGCCCTTATCTGGCTTTCAATTGACGAGCCTCCATAGACAGGAAGCACCTTAAGCCCGCTGATATATTTGCAATAGTCGTTCAAATCACCTGCTATCTGCAGGCAAAGCTCCCTCGTAGGGCACAATATGAGCGACTGCGGATAATTTTCATCGACATTTATCTTCTGTATGAGCGGAAGACCAAAAGCTGCGGTCTTTCCGGTACCTGTCTGGGCCAGGGCCACGACATCATTATTTTCTCCTAAAAGATATGGTATTACTTCTTCCTGTACCGGCATCGGATAGGCATAGCCCATTTCTTCAATGGCACGCCTGATTTCGGGAGACACCCCGAGTTCTTCAAATGTTTTCACTATATATT
>CAJUEK010000027.1 GCA_910585445.1 uncultured Bacteroidales bacterium
AGAGCATCAGCTTCCCAAGCTGAGGGTCGCGGGTTCGAATCCCGTTTTCCGCTCAAAAGAAACAAAACCCTGTAAATCGAGTATTTACAATTTACAGAAACTTGATTTCAAGCTACAAAGTGCGGCCCAATTTGCTCAAAAAAAGCGATGCGCTGCACTTTTTTTGCACATGGTTGCACATTTTTGCCGCGTTTCACCTGCAATTTCGATAACAATTGGGAAAATTCGGGAAAGTTTTGCTAAATCAAGCAAAAAACTATCTTTACACCATGGCAACAAAGCCCGATGCTCCATCTCTGTTGAAAATCATATTCGCATTCACAGTAAGAATCCTGCTTGCTTTTTGATTATGGCGAAATAGCGACCGGAGGCATCCCGCAAGCAATCTTCTTTACTTTGCATTCCGTCCCTGGTACAATTCGGTTTAAGAATCGGCCGATCTTTAAACCGAATTGCTTTTCGGAAACATTCCGTTAAAAATCCGACGTTTTCTTAAACCGTTTTTGCAGAAGAACTGACAAACGGGCATATTCAACAAGCACCCTAACCTAATATAGTGCAAACAGTTAGCCACAAATCACAATCACGCGCCAATCACACTTACAATATTACGATGCCACTAAGCCAACACCTCGCAACCGCAAAGTCCAATGAACTTGTAATTTGTCAATGCTGGCATATCACGATATTAATCTGCACAAATATATTACTTTTGTGTGTTGCAAACCTTGATGCTTGAAAAGAGAGGACGGCTAAAAAGTCAGAATAACTCTCTTAGAATTGAATATTTGGGAACCAGGCTGAGGTTGAAGGTTGACCTCACCGAAAAACAAGAAAAAGGGGCTTTACTAATACTTTTTAGTCTGCCCAAGAACAAAACAACAAGGACATGACGGACGGGAAAGACGGGCAGATGACGCTCATTTTCAATTACAACAATGTTTTCTACAGTTTCTATTATGACGCTCTCGGGGGTTGCGTGCACCGCTCACGGGAGTATGCCGTCAACTATGTTTACTCCGGGGAGATGGTCTTGGACAATGGAACTGAGCAGATACATGTGGGCAAAGGCGAATGCGTGTTCATACCGAGGGACCACCACATCACCATGTACAAGAAAGCCAAGGACGGTGAACGGTACTGCGGCATCTTCCTCATGTTTACAAGACGCTTCCTGAGGGAGATGTACGGCAGGCTCGGGCGGCATAAAATTCAATCGGACACACCTAAGCCTGACATTGGTGTGCTCAAGCTGCCCAAAACGGCCGAACTTGCAAGCCTGTTCAGCTCCATGACACCGTATTTTAATCCTGAGGTGAAGCCAAATGACGATTTCATGGACCTCAAACTGCAGGAAGGCCTCCTTGCATTGCTGCATATCGACAAGCGCTTCGCTCCGATGCTTTTCGATTTCAACGAGCCATGGAAAATTGACATTCTGGAATTTATGGAAGAGAACTACATGTTCGAATTTACCCTGGAAGAAATGGCACACTATACGGGACGCAGCCTTGCCACATTCAAGAGGGACTTCAAGAAAATCAGCGACTTGACTCCCGAGAAGTGGCTGATACGCAAACGCCTGGAGGTCGCTTATGCCATGATTAAGGAAGGCGGCAAAAAGGTTGCGGACGTGTATGCAGACGTCGGATTCAAGAACCAGTCGCATTTTTCCACCGCATTCAAAAAACAATACGGAATACCGCCTACCGGGATTTTAGTATAGATTGTCACAATTGAACTTCTGGACAATTGCTTTTGAGCCTCACAGCAACAACGCCGTGGGGCTTTCGCTTTACCTTTGCATTCAAAACAAAACCACACGAAATGAAAACAAGAAATTTCAAAGCGGCAGCGGCAGTCATGTCCTTAAGCGCCATGATTGCCGGATGCACAGGAACAGGACAACAAAATGATTATAACATGGCAGAATTGAATCTTACACAGCAGTGGGACAAGAAATTCCCGCAAAGCGACAAAGTGAATCACCGCAAAGTCACGTTCAAGAACAGATACGGAATCACTCTTGCGGCAGATTTGTATGAACCGGCAAACAAGGATGAAAAGTTTCCGGCCATTGCAGTAAGCGGACCGTTCGGCGCCGTAAAAGAGCAGGCATCAAGACTTTACGCCCAGACCATGGCGGAACGGGGATTCCTGACGATAGCCTTTGACCCCTCATATACGGGAGAAAGCGGCGGTGAACCGCGCAACACGGCATCGCCAGACATAAATACAGAAGACTTCAGCGCGGCCGTGGATTTCCTCACATCGCTTCCTGAGGTTGACGCAGAACGCATAGGCATCATCGGGATATGCGGTTTCGGTGGTCTGGGACTTAATGCCGCGGCAATGGACACCCGCATCAAGGCCACAGTCGCTTCCACAATGTATGACATGAGCCGCGTAAATGCGAACGGCTATTTCGACGCCGATGACAATGCATCAGCCAGATACGGCAAACTTAAGGCTATGAACGCGATACGCACACGAGATGCACAGACAGGTACAGCGTCTTCCGGAACTCCGGGACTTCCGGACAGCATCAAAGGAGACGAACCACAATTCGTCAAAGATTATTTCGACTATTACAAGACAGGACGGGGCTTCCACCCTCGCTCAATAAATTCCAACGGAGCATGGAGCCCTACAATGGAACTCTCCTTCATCAATATGCCCCTATTGTCATACATTCACGAAATCGCAAGCGCAGTGCTACTTATACATGGAGAGAATGCTCATTCCCGCTATTTCAGTGAAGACGCATACAGACGTCTGAGCGGCAGCAACAAAGAACTGATGATTATTCCTGGAGCGAACCACACCGACCTGTACGACAGGAAGATTCCGTTTGACAAGATGGAAGAATTCTTTATGGCTAACCTCAAATGATGCCACCATAATAAAGGGACTGACTAAAAAGTATTAGCACAGCCCCTTTTCCTTGTTTTTCGGTGAGGTCAACCTTGACCTGATTTCCAAATATTCAATTCTCAGAGAGTTATTCTGACCTTTCAATCGGCTTCTCTATTTAACCGTTAAAAGAGCCGTCCGCAACTCCTTTCCATGAGGCCGGGACAGGCGCCTCTACAGTCACCTGCTCTTTCTTGACCGGATGAACAAAAGAAATTCTCCTTGCATGCAGGCTTATTCCTCCGTCCGGGTTTGAGCGCGGGGCGCCATATTTAAGGTCTCCTTTTATGGGACACCCCATATGGGAAAGCTGGCAGCGTATCTGATGATGCCTTCCAGTCATAAGCTCAACCTCCAGCACCACATATCTGTCCGTCCTTCCCAGACGCATATAGCGCAGCCTCGCCATCTTGGCATCCCGCCTGGCAGCCCCAGGACGGCAGACGAAAGACTTGTTCTGGCGCTCGTCACGCCAAAGCATATCCTCCAGAAGTCCCTCGGAAGAATCCGGCTCGGCACACACCATGGCCCAATAGAATTTGTGCACCTGCGAGTCACGGAACATCGCGTTCAAGCGTTCGAGTGCCTTGGATGTCTTCGCAAGCACTGTTATTCCGCTCACTGGGCGGTCAAGACGATGAGGCAAGCCGAGAAAGACCTGTCCGGGCTTGGAATCCCTCATTGCGATGAATGCCTTGTACGTATCGGACAACGGTTCGTCCCCGGTCTTGTCCCCCTGCACAATCTCACCGACTTTCTTATTGACTATAAGCAAGTGATTGTCCTCATACAGTATCCTCGAGGAAAGGTCGGCAAATTCTCCCGCCGAAAGTTCACGATATATCATATCCGGATTATTTCATTATTATAATACAGGAACAGTCTCCCGCATCGGCCGTCCACGGACATCACGGAATGTCATAGCGGCAGCAGATGCGTGCAAAAATACGCAAAATATGTCATTGCCGTCTTCTTCTTGTCATGAAAAACTGCCATTTTGGCATATATTTTCACATGGCCGGCGTTGGCACAAGTTTCGATAAGAGGTTGTCGTCGCGCCACAAGGCGCATGTACATAAAAAGAAATTTAAAAATAGGAGACAAAATATTATGGGAAAAATTATCGGAATTGACCTTGGAACCACGAACTCATGCGTGGCAGTGATGGAAGGTAACGAGCCTACCGTCATCATCAACAATGAGGGACAGAGGACCACACCTTCTGTCGTAGCTTTCACAGACGGCGGCGAGAGGAAAATCGGTAACCCGGCAAAGCGCCAGGCAATAACCAACCCTCACAAAACCATTTTCTCCATCAAGAGATTCATGGGCGAGACATACGACCAGGTAGGCAAGGAAATCGAAAGAATGCCTTACAAGGTCGTGAGAGGTGAGAACAACACCCCGCGCGTTGACATTGACGGAAAGCTCTACACTCCTCAGGAGATTTCAGCAATGATTCTCCAGAAGATGAAGAAGACAGCTGAGGAGTATCTCCGTCAGGAAGTTACCGAAGCAGTCATCACTGTGCCGGCATACTTCTCAGACTCTCAGCGTCAGGCAACCAAGGAGGCAGGCAAGATTGCTGGCCTCGAGGTGAAGAGAATCATCAACGAGCCTACAGCAGCGGCTCTTGCATATGGCCTTGACAAGAAAAACAAAGACATGAAGGTGGCCGTATATGATCTCGGAGGCGGTACTTTCGATATTTCTATCATGGAGCTTGGAGATGGCGTGTTCGAAGTGCTTTCCACCAATGGTGACACACACCTCGGAGGTGACGACTTTGACCAGGTAATCATCGACTGGCTTGCTGCAGAGTTCGCTGCAGAGAACGGCGGAATCGACCTCAAGAAAGACCCTATGGCCCTTCAGAGACTTAAGGAAGCTGCAGAGAAAGCGAAGATTGAGCTCTCAAGCCAGACCAATACCGAAATCAACCTGCCATACATCATGCCGGTTGACGGAGTGCCTAAGCACCTTGTGAAGACTCTCTCAAGAGCCAAGTTCGAGCAGCTCGCTGACTCTCTCATTCAGAGGACAATAGAGCCATGCCGCAAAGCACTCCAGGATGCAAGCCTCAACGCATCAGAGATTGACGAGGTACTTCTCGTGGGAGGTTCTACACGTATCCCTGCAATCCAGGCTATCGTTGAAAAATTCTTCGGCAAAACTCCTAACAAGAGCGTTAACCCGGACGAGGTAGTGGCTGTCGGAGCCGCAATCCAGGGAGGTGTGCTTGCAGGTGATGTGAAAGACGTGCTTCTGCTTGATGTGACTCCGCTTTCACTCGGAATTGAGACACTCGGAGGCGTGATGACCAAGCTTATCGAGGCCAACACCACAATCCCGGCAAAGAAGTCTCAGGTGTTCTCTACAGCAGCTGACAACCAGCCGGCAGTAGATGTGCATGTCCTTCAGGGAGAGCGTCCTATGGCAAAGGACAACAAGATGATAGGCAAGTTCATACTTGACGGCATCGCACCGGCGCCAAGGGGTGTCCCTCAGATTGAAGTAACTTTCGACATTGATGCAAACGGTATCCTCAACGTGTCAGCCAAGGACAAGGCTACAGGCAAGGAGCAGAATATCCGCATCGAGGCTTCATCAGGACTTTCTGAAGAGGAAATCCAGAGGATGAGGGACGAGGCAAAGGCTAATGAGGCCGCTGACAAGGCTGAGAAGGAGCGCATTGAGAAAATCAACAATGCAGACGCGATGTGCTTCCAGACAGAGAAGAACCTCAAAGAGTACGGGGACAAGATTCCTGCAGAGAAAAAGAACAACATCGAATCTGCAATGAACAACCTCAAAGAGGCAGTGAAGTCACAGAACCTTGCAGACATCGACAAATACAACTCTGAGCTTGAAGCCGCATGGCATGCCGCTTCAGAGGACATGGCAAAAGCTGCACAGTCTGGCCAGGCAGGACCTCAGGGACCATTCCAGGGAGGCCAGGGCGGTCCTCAGGGCAACCAGGATGACCAGGGAGTTGACGAGCAGTAATATCTGCATGCATAAATAAAATAAGAGGCCGACTAAAAAGTGTTAGTCGGTCTCTTTTATATTTATGTTAGTCTACTGACAGAGGTGATAGCGTAAGTTTGGCTTGGTTCCGTCGGAACAAGTTCCGCCTTCATCCCTCCCACGACTTCGTCGTCTGTTCGCCACGAACATCCACCGGATGATTCTCCTATCGCTCACGACCTCCCGTTCAGGGGGCCACATGCGGCTACGCCATCCGGGCTCAGCCAACCACCGCTTTCGGGTGCGCTATAGCCGTTCGATATCATCTCGTATATTGTGAGCGACAGCTATAGCCGCGAACTCGGCTGTAACGAGTCTCTTACCTCTATAAGTGAAGCCCTTGAAGTAGTTGTCGTATTTTATCTGCCCAAACACGGCCTCTAGTTCAACGGGCCTCCGGATGCGGCGCCTTAGGACGTATTCATGCTGTATAGCCCATAGTTTGTAATAAACTGGTTCTCGGTGGCGATCTGGACATTATATCCCGGCTTGATCTGGCCGTTACTCATCGCGTCCTCCTTCATCCTCATGAACGTGGCGTCATTGTCGGTCTTGCTGTAGCTGCCGTGTTCGCCTGCGATTTCAAGCTTTTCCTCGTATTCTTTCATCTTCGGCACTGATTCCTCACTCACCTTGGCCACTCCCTTGCGTAACTTCTTATCACTAACGTAGTTCTCGTCCATCAGAGCAAGGATGCCGTCTGTGCGACTCTGCATCTCATCAGCCGTCATCACAGTGACGAGCTCTCCCTTGAGCTCCATCTCGAGCACCCTCTCTGCTTCGCGAAGGATTGGTCTCACCTTCAGATCAAGCTTGTTTTGATTTGTATAGGTGGCTTTCTTCCATACGAAAGTGTAACTTGTTTGCATTCGCCTCCATCTTAGTGCAGTCGACATACTAACTTCAAGGCTGATGAACTTGGCGTCAACAAGCATACGGACAACCTGAGTGCAGTGTCGCCCATGACATCTGAAAGGCGTTTTTTCAGAACAGGTTGATCGTGTTGAAGTCCGGGTGATGCATACCGCTCAGCCACGTGAAGTTGACGTCGCGCTTGAGCATAGCTTCCAGTTTGCTACCTGAGTGGATGTTCTCAAGATATGCGTAAAGGATGACCTTCACCAGCCTGCGCAGGGCGAAGCTGCTGGCACAGTTGCCTTTGTACTTGGCTTCTATTGCGCTGACATCCAGATACTTGACTATCACATCCAGGACACTGACAGGGTCATTCTCGGGGATAAAGTCACCGATGCAGTGAGGAAAAAGGAGATTATTATAACGGTATATTTTCTGTGCGTTTCCGCAATGCGAACAAGTTGGAGTATTGACCCAGCTGCGTTTTTCTAAATACTTTCTACAAGAATCCTCATCGGGAAACTGTTTGAAGAAGTAGAAAAGGTTGTAATTTTCACTCATTTTTCACCGATTTTTATTTGAAGTTACGAAAAAACGGTGAATTAGCCAAATGGATATGAAACAAATTCTTATGTTATTTTTATAGCGACAATCAATAAACTAAAGCTGTATAAGGCCTTATGAATGTCTGCAAATAGATTTTGGTACAGAAACATCCACTCACAAATCTAAATACAGACTTTAGTTATATAAAAAGAGCTTACCAATAATGTAAATCCTCAAATATTTTCTTTCATCCAGTCAAGTATGTTATCTGGAATTTTGTATGTAGCCCAAGCAGAATCTGTTATGTTTATTACAACAATTTTTCCTTTACCCTCAATTACATCAGACAACTCATCACGAATCCTTTTAGAAGAACGTGATGTTCTAATTATCCATACACGAGCAAACAATTTTGCCCAATTAGGATAGCGTTTCAATCGGGAACTTATGGCATCATAAGATTCCGTTGAATTATCTAACGTATATGTAACTAAAAATGTATTCATTCTTTTGAAGCCTTAAAATAATAACCGACAATGAAACCAAGAGGTCCTGATAATACTCCCGATACAGCTATAAGCATATCCTTATATCCGTCTACCTCAAAACATTTACACCATCCAGTAATGAACACAAGAAGAACTACAATAAAATATGCTATGACATATATTTTAGCTATCGTACTTCGAGTCGTTTCTTTGGGGTCAGAACTTCCTTTAGAATCTATCTCCTGCCTATCGTTCTCTGCCATATACTTACAATTTTGCTCTCAAATATACGCGAATTTTCTTGAACCTCTATTATCTTTATTAAGATAACCAACTATATGCCAAAATTGTTTAGGTTATAATAGTATATAACTACGTTACAATATTTATGCGTTTGAACAGCAATGCTGAGAAATATGATTTCAACGAATAAGCGCGACCGGAAGGCCTGTCCACAGTACGGGCAGCCTCTTCATCCGGGAAATCCAATGGCAAAAGCATCAAGCCCACGCAGCAAGAGTGCGTGTCGGAGTTAGTGCAAACCTAAAAATCAAATTGAACGGAATCTGCCCTGCAACTCCTCTATTTTCGAGATCAGTTGTTCGAAGGTAAAATGCTCGCCGTATATCATAGACTCCTGCATGGCATTATAGTCATCTTGCCATACTTTCAGCACTTCTTCAGGAGGCAACAGGACGATACGTTTGCGTATGTCGGGTGTATAGTCCACATCCTTGATGGAAGTGAACAGCTCCCTGTGATGGTGAATGGTGCTCCATAACTCGTCATCGCTGACGGCTTTTTGTGCAAAAGGCTCGTCCATCATTTTCATCAGATCATAAAGATGACGCGACTTGCGGTCGGCATGGCGGCAGCCGTTGGTAGTAAACAGTTCGTGAAGCAGGAATGCTTTTTCCAAAAAGGTCTTTTCCGGTACAGCAGAGATGATATCCACATCCGCAACTGAAGTGTCTATCGTGGAATTTTTACTTACCAAAGACTTTACTTTTGCCTTGGCTGCAGGCTCGAACAACGACCTTGCACCAATTTCCAACAACACCTCAGATTGCAGATAATCGGGGCCGGTATTCCCAAAGACCGATTCGTAAGCGATATGCACTTTACGTGGTTCCGGATAGGTTGCATCCCCTTCACCGTCCGGATCTGGCATTATCGTGCAATGGCCGGCCAGACCTTTCTCATTGACTATTCCCTGCAAATCCATAGCAAAGACATCCTTGACAAACAGCGATGATGCCTTACGCAGTTTCTTCAGTTGCTTTTTGGTCAGGTCGCCTTCCAAACCGAAAACGCTTCGGTCAATGGCAAGGTCGATGTCCTCCGAGAACCTGGAAATCAAATTCCACACCTTGCTCAAAGATGAGCCGCCTTTGAAAACAAGCCTATCCGCATACGGTAATGCATAGACCGCTTGCAGAATCCCTGTTACCCAAATATCCTTTTCTATTGCCTTGGGGTCATCAATGCCCAACCGCAGGCCGACTTGTTCGTAGATGGTACGGCGTGTATCCGCCGGAAGTTGCAGGAATTTATTCATAATGCTTTCAATATTATAGAGCGAATCCATCCTGGAACAAGTTTCAAGTCCTCGGCAATTAGCTCTTGGGGGGCATTGGATAGTAATTGTTGGATACGGTTAAGCTGTTCCTCGCTCACGTTGCCTTGCCCCAGCCTCTGGAGGGCGAATGTAATCAGCATGATAAGTTCTGATTTGAAATTGAGTTTCTTGGGTACGACATGCTTGAAGAGAATACCTCTACCGTTATATATTTTTATTCTTCGGGACGTACCGTCGGTGAAATAGACCGCATTCATCGGCACTTGTGTGGAGAGACCGAGCTTGTTCAATGCAGCATCCCCAGTCGGCACGATACGACACTTATCCCTTTGAGCAATGGCTTGTGCGACATCATCCACACTGGGATACACGATTCCGAAGCCGAACTCTGTATCGACTTTCGGCTTACAATAAATACCTCTTGCAAGACGGATTATCTTTCCGGACAGCGTGATACGCTCAAAAACCTTGTTGATGGTCTTTTGCTCTCCCATATCCGCGAAATCACTTGCAAACATTATTGCACCGTGTTTTTTCCTATTTATAACTGCAATTATCTTTTTATAAATACTTTGAGTGATCATTTTTATTACTATTTTGTCGTAAAAAACACACTTTTTTACGACATCATACACTGCAAATGTACAACGTTTTACCGAATCACCCAAACAAAATGATGATTTTGTTTCTATTCAGCCGGCATGTCAAGGCGTTTCCCGTTGAGTTCGGAGCGGATTCCGTCAAGTTCCACAATGCTTTCCTGCAATAGACCAATATGCCCGCTGACCATTGCCGCTACCTTCGATGCATCGGATAGGCCTGACATTATGGCCATCGACTCACCAGCGTCCCTCTCATGCCAGTGCTTGAGGTAGCGGAGGTTGTCCTCGCAGTTCGCCTAGTCTATGCCAGCCATGCCGTTAAGCACAGCGGAGGAAAGCTCGGCAGCGATTTCTATTCTAGTCCCTTCTGTCTCATTTATCTTGGCGGCCTTCTTCTCCGCGGTCTCTCCCTGCTTCTATCCCTGCGCCATGGACTCCTGATCGGACTTGCGCATCTCCCTCAGCCACTCATGTATGACGAAGGCAGCCCTCCTCTCTTAGGCGGAGAACTGGACGCAAGCATCGAAGGTCTCGCCATTCTTTTTCAGCATGCCCTTATTTGTCACCTTTTTCATCCCGCCCCGGGACATATTGCCCCAAAGATTCCGGACGTCGGAATTACATCAATAGCTCAGTTTTACGCCCATGAAAAAGCAGCGCGGGGATGACGGGCCGTAAATATATCCGGAATCACGGTCTGCTCCTTTGTCAAAGTCATTCTGGAATGCATTGAATATATTCTGCACCCCGGCATTCACCTGGAGCTTGATATTCTTCCAAATGCTGAAGTCGTAGAGCATCTTGGCATTCACATCCATGAATCCTTTTGTCTTTTCGGTACGGTCCACACTGATATATCCGGCGTGATGTTCAACAAGCATGCTTCCCGTATATGTACCGCTCAAAGAAAGAGAAAATCCGCGATAAGGATTGCACGAAGTGACGAAATAGCCATAAAAATCCGGAGAGCGCAGCATCTGCCTTGTTGCCGGAACATTCTCAGACCAAGCATGAGCATCCTTGTAGCGCGACCTCTGCAACGTAACTCCTGCCTGAAACTGCCATAGGCTCCCGTAGGCAATCTTTCCTTCAAGGTTACCTCCCCATACATGGGCTCCGGACTCGTTGCGCCTTTCCTTTATCAGCACACCATCCTCAACACCGATTTCCGTAAGGGCAAAAACATCTGACAAATCCGTGAAGAATCCTTCAACGAGCAGGTTTCCCTGCCAGTCTCCCCAGGTATGATACATATCGGCCGAAAGGCTCACGCTCTGGGACTTTTCCACACGAAGCCCGTCTGCCAGACGTATCATGGACACGATGCCTCCCACATTGTCAATATGCAAGTCCTCATCAAAAGCCTGCGGAGCACGGAAGCCATACGAGTAGCTGGCACGCAGATTCACATTCCGGAGCGGATTATACCGCAGATTCACACGCGGACTGAATATAATCCCGTCAATGAGATTATGCTTGTCAAGGCGTCCTCCAAGAAGAAAACTCCACTTGTCATTTTTCCACTCATTCTGAAGGTAGGCGCTCCCTATACGCACAGTCTGGTCCGTAAAACGTCCATATCCCCACATATTGTCCTCCAGATTGTCCTGGCTATATTCCATCCCGGCAGTAAAATCAGCCGGCATAAAAAGACACCTTTTGAATCTGAACACATATTGCGTACCCGCCACCCATGTCAGGTCCTTGGTGTTCCCATACGCGTCCGGATCCATTCCGGCACCATAATAACTGTCCCTCGCGATATGCTGGAGAGAAGCGAACACATTGACGCGATGTCTCTCGTCCGAGGAGAACCAGTCATATTTAAGCCCTCCAGCATTGATTGAGTGCCGCACCTGCTCCGCAATCATGGCTTCATGAGGAGGCAAATCAAGCCTGTCCCCTCCCCTGCGATATTCCTGAAGATGGTGATACTCCGCTGTAAGTTTGCTGTAAAGCCCGGTCTTGACATATCCACGCATACCGAATGTCTGCCCGCTCAATTCCGTAAGTTCAGTAAACCCGTCACCGTCATGGTCATATCCGTCTTTCTGCCTGTTCTGGCCGAAAACCGCCATCCCCATTTTATTGTCATCCGTCACAAGAGAAGCATTGATTGAGGTCACGTTGTCAAAGGCCGAAGTCCCGTTTATGTTGCTCACGACATGCGACGCTGAAGCAGAATTCCTTACAGGCTCCTTAGTTATTATGTTTATCGTGCCGGCTATGGCAGAAGAACCGAACAGCGCGGAGCCTCCACCTCTCATCACTTCAACCCTGTCCACCATGTTCGCAGGAATCTGCTCTATTCCATAGACTCCAGCCAATGAACTGAACACCGGCCTTGAATCAATGAGTATCTGCGTGTAGGGGCCATCCAGACCATTTATCCTCACTTGCTGATAACTGCAATTCTGACAATTGTTCTCAACCCTCACACCAGGCTGAAACACCAGTCCCTGGGAAAGCGACACGGCATTAACCCTATCATATGTATCCATTCCCACCACATTTACAAGGGTTGGTGCAAACATTCTGGCCGTCTCACTCCTATTGGCCGAAACAACAACACCCTCCAGAAGAACCCTGTCCTCCTCAACCATGAAATTCACCTCAAGAGCCACGCCGTCACTGAGTTCAACCTCTTTTTCAGCAGTCTTGTATCCGACTCCGGAAACCTGAAGAATGAACTTTCCCTCAGGAAGATGTTCCAGATAATAATGTCCCGAACCAGCTGTAGCCGTTCCGATTACAGTCCCCTTGAGCGACACCATCACATAAGGCACATGTTCCCCAGTGCTCTTGTCTATCACATGTCCGTAAATGCTCGCTTCACTTCTTCCACGTTCCTCTCCCATTGCCGCAAACGGCATTGAGAACGCCCATAAAACCAGAATAACAAATCTTTTCATCACTTATAATTTTCTGGGCGCAAAGGTAAGGCTGCCTTAAATTGAGGTCAATCACAATATATTGGTAGCGGATCTATGGCCGCTCATATTCATCAGTATTCTTAAGCCCGGGTATGCCATAATAGGCCGCCACAATATCGCCTTTGACAAAGATTTTCTTCCCCAGAAGGCCGGGATTGTCCACCAGATTCAAGGCTTCCCTCACCTCACCGTCAGGAAGCTGCACTGAAAGACAGGACGCCTTGGATGAAGTTCCGGAGCGCGGACCGAGAAGCAGATTGGTCTTGGAGGCAAAAGGAGCACCAAAAGAGGCTGAGGCTGAAGTAAGGTCTCCGCCAACGACATAACCGCAGACCCAAACGTCCTCATCGCCTACAGAAGCCAAGGCCTGCTGCACTGTAAGCGCATTAGAAGGGCCGCTGCCTCCTCCAGGCTTTCCGCCTATGACATAATTATCCGTAATCCAGTTCCTTGAAGTATCCACGGACACGGAAATACCGCTTGACGCCCCTTGCCCCGGAGAATCAGCGGAAGCGGCACCTACTCCGAGCGTAAGTATCTCCTGAGCCATAAGTGTCCTGCTCATCAGAACCTTGTCAACGCCTCAGTCACTCAACATCAGTGACACATTGCCGGGATTGAAATAGGCAATCCTCTTTTCCTTATACCCGTACATCAGCTTGCCGTCATCTGACTTCAGAAACAGCACTCCCTGCGGATAGACATCGAGAAATTCAGGAGCTATCCTCAGACGCACCCCGGCATTCACCTGACGGCAGACAAGCCTGACATCAGCCACACCACCGCGCGGAACCACGACACACTGCTCATCGCCATACTGCGGAGCAGAGAATGCAGGCTTTGAAAACTCTCCGGACACGGCACTCACGACATAGCTGCCTTCCGGAACCAGCAGGGATTCGGGACAAGCCCCGAACGGGCCTCCATAGAGGACCTTTCCTTTGGAATCTGTCACAGTAAGAATAAAATCACATGTATCCGGCATACCGGAATCCGTTCTTGTGATTTCCCTCTGATCCGCTGAAAACGCGATACGCAATTCACCTGTTTTTTCCGAATTGGTGCCAAGCAGATCACAAGACACCCAAAGATGCGGCATAAAAAAACATCCTGCCACAAATGCCGCCACTGAAGGCAGACGGACGATTTTCCGTTTCATATTCTTTCTCCTCATATCGTTTATGCCCGCAACATCGCGGACAAAGGCAAATGTATCGGCAATAAATTAAACGGGATTAAAGAAAAAGAAAAAAGATAAATTTCTGTTTCTTTATGCGGTTTTTTCTGTTTCTTGCATCCGTTCTGCAAAAAAATGCTATAACGGGAACCGGTAAATCAGCATCTGCCAAACGTCACAAAACCAGCACAAAAACGGAGCTGAAATGAAACAAAAATTCACGGGGCAGTCATGATAACATGAACTGCCCCGCTACTTAACCTAAACTTAAACTATGAAAAACTTCAATGCAAAGATAACAGATATTTCGTCATTCTGCAATATCCACCACGCGAATTTTAGCATATTTAAGTATCAGAATCTTCTCTCCATGCCCGTCAAAGGCTATTTTCGCCTTCAAGTCAGCGGCATTTCCGGTTATCTCGACAATCTTGCCGAACCCGAAACGGTTATGCTCAATCCTCTGTCCGGCACGTAGCTGCAGAATCGGAGTCGGCTCAAAATCAGCATCCGCAACTCTCGCAGGCACAGGCCTCGGACTCACATTGGCAGGACGTCCCTTTGGCACCGGAGCATCCGCACGGGAAGCCGGAGCACCGGATACAGGACGGGCCGGCTGCTTCTTGACAAACTCAGGACGCGAAGACATCCCATATGCATATCCAGGCTTCTTGGAATAAGCCTGACGCCCCCACCCCTCTGAAGAATGGTGCCTTTCTTCCTCGGAAGCCATGTCAACAGTCAAAGGATTCGCAATATACTGCTGGTCGACCTCACGCACAAAACGGCTCGGAGAATTGGACTCATGCTTCCCGTTGCGGGTACGGGTCTGCGCAAATGAAAATGCAACCGCTTTCTTGGCCCTTGTCATAGCCACATAGAACAGCCTGCGCTCCTCCTCAATATCACTTTCAGATGCCATGAAACCTCCGGACGGGAATATATTTTCTTCCATTCCCACTACATAGACATAAGGGAACTCAAGTCCTTTTGATGAATGTACCGTCATCATAGTGACCTTATTGGAACCGTTCTCATCATCCTCCACATCAACGGCGCTCAGCAAGGACACATTCTCAAGATAATCGTCCAATGTCACAACAGGAAGATCCGCAGCAGAAAGCTCAGCCCCCTCCCCTACAAGACCCTCAGCCTGCATATCCTCGAAAAGTTCATTCTGCCTTTCTTCTATATAGTTCTTTACGCTGTTGAGAAGTTCCTCCACATTCGCTGTGCGAGACTGGCCCTCTATGCTCGTGTCGCTCTTGTAAAACGCAAGCAGTCCGGAATGCATGGCAAGAGCTGTTGCCACAGTATATGCATCCTCCTTCGGGACTCTCATGCACAGGCCATTCATCAGCTCGCAGAAATCACGTATCTTCTTGATTGCCGGAGTCTTGAGTCCATAGGATTCCAAGTCATCCGCAAATGCGGCCTTGAACAAAGACGTCTCATGGGCAAGCGCCGCAGCGGCAAGGGCAGACAATGAAGTGTCACCGATTCCGCGTGCAGGCTTGTTGACTATCCTCTTGAAAGACTCGTCATCATTAGGATTGGCAGCCAGCTTTATGTAGGCCATCATATCCTTGACCTCAGCCCTGTCAAAAAACGAATTTCCGGAATATATCACATATGGTATATTCCTTTTGCGAAGGGCCTCCTCAAGCGCACGGGACTGTGCATTCGTCCTGTACAGGATTGCGAAATCCTGATACTGTGCAGAATCGGAGTGAATACGCGAGACAATGGAAGAAGCCACAAGAAAAGCTTCCTCCTGCTCGGTGTACGCCTGTATAAGCCGGATTTTCTCACCGGTTTCACCCATAGAGTAGCACTCTTTCGGAATGCGTGCGGTGTTCTTGGCAATCAATGAGTTGGCCGCATCCACTATGACTTTTGTAGAGCGGTAGTTCTGCTCCAGACGGAAGATGTTATGCCCCGGATAATCCTTCTTGAAATTCAGTATATTCTCAATCTTCGCCCCGCGGAACGCATAAATGGACTGCGAATCATCCCCCACGACGCACAGGTTCCCGTGCGCCTGGCTCAGTTTCTTGAGTATTATGTACTGGGCGAAGTTAGTGTCCTGATACTCATCCACCATGATGTAGTCAAAACGTCCTGATATGGTCTCCAAAGCCTCATGGTTGTCACGCAGCAGAATGTTCATGTTCAGAAGGATGTCATCGAAATCCATCACTCCCGCCTGCCTGCATTTTGCCGCATACAGCTCATAGATGTCACATATCCTCGGCTTCTTTGCGGATGCGTCGTTCTGCAATGCGACTGAATTTCTCCTGTAAGCCGAAGATGTCACAAGATTGTTCTTGGCCATGGATATGCGCGACAGCACATCTTTCGGCTTATATACTTTTTCATCCAGCTGAAGCTCCTTCAGGCATGTCTTTATCGCGCTCACCGAATCCCCCGTATCGTATATGGTAAATCCGGAAGGATATCCAAGAGACTCGGCAAATTCACGCAAAAACCTTATGAACACGGAATGGAAGGTTCCCATATAGAGTCTCCTCGCACTTCGCTCCCCCACCATCAGGGCAATCCTCTCCTTCATTTCAGAAGCAGCCTTCTTAGTAAACGTCAGGGCAAGAATCCTTGACGGGTCACACCCTGTCGCAAGGATATATGCAATCCTGCTCGTAAGCACCCTGGTCTTTCCAGACCCCGCACCTGCCACAATCAGCACCGGTCCGTCCACACAACTGACAGCCTGCTTCTGCACACTGTTCAGCCCCTCTAATATAGCAAGACATTTATTTTCCATAACGGGCGCAAAAATAGGAAAAAAAACCTTATCTTCGCGGGCGATTTTTGAATAAAAACTCAAAACGGTTTATATAATGTCAAACAACATCTATTTGAAAAAGGGACTGGACATTCCGATTTCCGGAGTAGCCGCCCAGACAACCAAGAAGGTGATCGTTCCTGACGTTGTGGCCGTCAAACCTACCGACTTCAGAGGCCTCGTTCCGAAGCTTCTCGTCAGGGAGGGAGACAAGGTCCTCGCAGGTACCCCGGTCTTGGCAGACAAGATGTCTCAGAAGATTCTCTTCGCGTCTCCGGTCAGCGGAACAGTGGCAGAGGTCGTAAGAGGCGAAAAGAGAAAGTTGCTTGAGGTACGCATCAAAGCCGATGCAGAACAGGAACATGTTGACTTCGGCGTCAGGAAGCCGGCCGACATGACCGCAGACCAGATTAAGGAAGCCCTTCTGGAATCAGGTCTTTGGCCAGCCATCGTGCAGAGACCTTACGGCATCATCGCAGACCCTCAGGCAAAGCCTAAGGCAATCTTCGTATCAGCATTCTCAACTGCACCTCTGGCAGCAGATCCGGAGTTCACTCTCAGGGAAGAGTTCGCGAACATCCAGACTGCAATCAACGCCCTCGGAAAGCTTACTGACGGAGGAGTCCATTTCTCGCTCAATGCGGCAAATTACTCAGGCACCCCGTTCCATAAGATTGAGAACGTCATCCTCCACACTTTCAGCGGCAGCCATCCTGCCGGCAATGTAGGAGTGCAGATCAGCAACATCAGCCCTATCCGCAAAGGTGAGACCGTATGGACAGTGTCACTGCTCATGCTCGCCGCAATCGGACGTCTCTTCAACACAGGAAAATACGACCTCAGGAGAAAAATAGCCGTGACAGGCCCTAAAGCGGTAAGCCCGGCTTACGTGGACGGCTATCCAGGCATATCAATGGCTGACATAAAGGAGTTCTACAGCCAGTCAGAAGAGCTCAGGTTCATCAGCGGTGACGTCCTTACCGGAACCAGCATCGGAAAAGACGGCTTCCTCGGCTTCTTCGACAATCAGGTTACAATCCTCAAGGAGGGAAATGAATACGAGATGCTCGGATGGGCAAAACCTATGAGGTTCAGCCAGTTCAGTTCATCACGCACATATTTCTCATGGCTCACTCCGAAGAAGAAATATGACATGGACACGAATCTTCACGGCGGTCCGAGGGCATTTGTCCTGAATGACGTTTACAGCAAGGTTCTTCCTATGCAGCTGTATCCGGTACACCTGCTCAAGGCATGTCTTGCACAGGATATCGACAACATGGAAAAATTCGGAATCTACGAGGTTCTCGAGGAGGATCTCGCACTTTGCGAATATGTATGTCCTTCAAAGATTGACATCCAGCAGATCATCACTGACGGCATTTCACTCATGCTGAAAGAAATGTGCTAAAGACTTTGAATTATGAACGGATTAAGAAAATTAACAGATAAAATCAAGCCGTCTTTCGAAAAGGGCGGCAAGTTCGGATTCCTCCATTCGACATTCGATGCCTTTGAGACATTCCTTTTCGTTCCGAACACAGTGACCCGCAGAGGCTCACACGTAAGGGACTGCGTCGATTTGAAGAGAGTCATGATTATGGTTGTGCTTGCTCTTGTTCCGGCTATGCTTTTCGGCATCTGGAATGTGGGCTTCCAGCACAAGCTCGCCTTCGGTCTCAATGACTGGGGCTTCTGGAACATCGTATGGTACGGAATTGTGAAGGTAATTCCTCTCTACCTCGTATCATACATCGTAGGTCTGGGAATCGAGTTCGTTTCCGCACAGATCAAGGGACATGAAGTCAATGAGGGCTACCTCGTGTCAGGTATGCTCATTCCGCTTATAGTACCTGTTGACGTTCCTCTCTGGATGCTTGCGATTGCAGTGGCTTTTGCAGTGCTCATCGGAAAGGAAGTGTTCGGAGGCACCGGAATGAACATCTGGAACCCTGCACTCATCGCGCGTGCGTTCCTTTTCTTCTCATACCCGAGCAAAATGTCAGGTGACACCATCTGGACCGGCGGCATGACCCGCTACATGGCGGAAGGAACTGCATATGCTTCAGGCAACGGGCTTATTGACGGCGTATCGGGAGCGACTCCGCTCGCACATCCGACCGCAGAGGGCCTCATGGCTGCAGGAACAGACTTCATGGACATGTTCATCGGAACTATTCCTGGCTCAGTCGGTGAGACTTCGGCCATAGCAATCCTCATCGGTGCGGCAATCCTCATCTGGACAGGTGTGGCAAGCTGGAAAATCATGTTTTCATCAGTTGTCGGAGGACTCGCCATCGGATATCTCGGATATGCAGTCGGCTCAACTGACCTTCCGGGCTACTATCATCTCGTAATGGGCGGTTTCCTCTTCGGAACTGTATTCATGGCAACCGACCCTGTGACATCGGCTCAGACCGAGTGCGGAAAATGGATATACGGTTTCCTCGTAGGTGCCCTTGCTGTCACTGTACGTCTCTGGAACCCCGGATATCCTGAAGGAATGATGCTCGCCATCCTCCTGATGAACACATTCGCACCTCTGATTGACCATTATGTCATCGAGTTCTCAATCAAGAGAAGGGCAAAGAAAGTTAAAATCGCTTAATATATAATATAGGTATGAATACAAACAGTAATACATATACGGTCATATATTCGACTGTCCTCGTTGTGGTGGTCGCTGCGGTTTTGGCATTTGCAGCCATGGCCCTCAAGCCTATGCAGGACGAGAACGTCAAGAAAGAGACCATTACCCAGGTGCTCACTGCCGCTGCCCAGCCTGATGCGGACGTGACAATTTCCGAGGACACCAATGTCATGGAAATGTACGTTGAAAAAATCACTGATGCTTTCTATGTTGACGGAAACGGAAACAGGAAAGGCCAGATGAACATGGGCAAGGAGGACTTGAACAAGATTCAGGTAGCAACCACAGCTGACCTCAAGAACCAGAATGACATCATCAAGAAGATTGAGGCCGGACAGGCTGACCTTCTTTCATCTCTTGAGCTTCCGGTATATGTCCTTGACATCAACGGTAAGGAAATCACTGTGATTCCTTGCTACGGTGCAGGTCTTTGGGGCCCTATCTGGGGTTATCTTGCAGTAACAGAAGACGGAAAGACAATTGCCGGTGCTGTGTTTGACCACAAGAGCGAGACTCCGGGCCTCGGTGCAAAAATCACAGAAGACTTTTTCCAGGGACAGTTCCCAGGAAAGAAATTCGGTGAAGGAGAAGAGAGATTCGCAGTAGTGAAAGGCGGCGCAAAAGGTGCAGAGAACGGTGTTGACGCAATCAGCGGAGCCACAATCACTTCACAGGCACTCGGCAAGACCATAAACACCTGGTCAAAATACTATGAACCATACCTCAGCAAAGCTGCTGCCGCAAAGCAGGCCGCCGCTGAAATGGCCGCTGCGCAGGAAGCTGCAGAAGAAGCCGAGGCTGAGGAAACTGAAAACGTGGAGGAATAGCATATATGAAAGACTTTGATTTTAAAGAAACGTTTTTGAACCCGATATTCAAGGGCAATCCTATTTCTGTCCTCGTACTCGGCATCTGTTCCTCACTCGCGGTGACAGTACAGCTCAAGGGAGCATGCGTAATGGCACTTTCAGTGACCATAGTAACTGCGCTCTCAAGCCTTGTTGCTTCACTTCTGAGGAATACAATACCTAACCGTATCCGTATCATCGTCCAGCTCGTGGTGGTAGCCCTTATGGTTATCCTCGTGGACCAGGTGCTCAAGGCATACGTATATAGTGTCAGCAAGACATTGTCCGTATATATCGGCCTTATCATCACCAACTGTATCGTGATGGGCCGCATCGAGGCATTTGCCCTCGGCAACAAGCCTTTCGCATCATTCATGGACGGTCTCGGAAACGGAATCGGCTATGGACTGATCCTCGTGATCGTGGCGTTCTTCCGTGAACTTCTCGGAAGCGGAACGCTCTTCGGATTCCGCATTATTCCGGAGTCATTCTACGATCTCGGATATATGAACAACGGTCTCATGATTCTTCCTCCTATGGCCCTTATCCTGCTCGGCTGCATAATCTGGGCACAGAGGTCCATACAGAAGGAACTTCAGGAGAAATAACAACTAACTCGAACAAGAAATGGCAGATTATATTAGCTTATTCGTAAAGTCAATTTTTGTTGACAATATGATATTCGCCTACTTCCTGGGCATGTGCTCATATCTGGCGGTATCAAAGAATGTGAAGACAGCCAACGGTTTGGGTGTTGCGGTTGTTTTCGTGCTTCTCGTAACTCTCCCTATCAACTACCTTCTCAATGAGTTCCTCCTTAAGCCGGGCGCACTCGCATGGCTTGGAGAACAGTACGCGACCATAGACCTGAGCTTCCTCAGCTTCATCGTCTTTATCGCAGTCATTGCGGCAATCGTACAGATTGTGGAAATGGTAGTGGAGAAATTCGCACCTGCGCTCTATTCACAGCTCGGAATCTTCCTTCCGCTCATCGCCGTGAACTGCGCAATCCTCGGCGGCTCGCTGTTCATGCAGGAAAAGGCATTCGTGAATGTCGGAGAGGCTGCGACATATGCTCTCGGCTCAGGAATCGGCTGGTGGCTTGCAATCATCGCACTCGCCGCAATCAGGGAGAAGATGGCATACTCGCATGTCCCGGCTCCGCTCAAGGGCCTCGGAATCACTTTCATCACCGTAGGTCTCATGGGTATCGCATTCATGACATTCATGGGTATTCAGCTTTAATTTGGAGGATTTAGACTATGCAGATGACAATACTTTTTTCTGTGATCATTTTCGTGATCCTCACACTCATCCTGGTGGCTCTCCTCCTTTTCATCAAGGCAAGGCTGACACCGTCAGGAAAAGTAAAGATTAATATAAACGACGGCAGCAAGATTATTGAGGTCACCCCTGGCGGCAACCTTCTTTCCACTCTTGCTGAGCAGAAGATATTTCTTCCTTCTGCATGCGGAGGAAAAGGTGCCTGCGGACAGTGCAAATGCCGCGTAACCGAAGGCGGTGGAGAGATTCTCCCTACCGAGGTAGGTTTCTTCAGCCGCAAGCAGATTGCAGCTAACTGGCGTCTTGGATGTCAGGTGAAAGTCAAGGAAGACCTTGCAATCGAGGTTCCTGCTTCAGCTCTCAGCGTAAGGAAATGGGAATGCGAGGTCGTATCGAACCACAATGTGGCCACTTTCATCAAGGAGTTTGTCGTAAAGCTTCCTGAAGGTGAGCACCTGAATTTCCAGTCAGGAGGATACATCCAGATTGACGTCCCTGCCGTTACCGTTGACTATAAGGACATTGATGTGGATGAACAGTACCGCGAGGACTGGGAGAAGATGGGCGTATTCAACCTCAAGATGGTGAACCCTACTCCTACAGTACGTGCATACTCAATGGCCTGCTACCCTGCAGAGGGTGACATCATCAAGTTGAATGTACGTATCGCCACACCTCCTTTTGACAGGGCTGCCGGCAAGTGGGTTGACGTAAATCCTGGAGTATGTTCTTCATACATCTACTCCCTCAAGCCTGGCGACAAGATAACCATATCGGGCCCTTACGGAGAATTCTTCCTTCCGAAGAACCTCCCTGCAGACCAGGAGCTCATTTTCGTCGGTGGAGGTGCAGGTATGGCTCCTATGAGAAGCCACATCATGCACTTGTTCAAGACAGAGAAAACTTCAAGGAAAGTCAACTTCTTCTATGGCGCACGCAGTCTCAAGGAAGCTTTCTACCTTGAGGATTACAGCGAGATTCAGGAGGAGTTCCCTAACTTCAAGTTCCATCTTGCACTTGACAGGCCGGATCCGGCAGCTGATGAGGCAGGAGTTCCATATGTTGCAGGCTTTGTGCACAATGTGATGTATGAGACTTATCTCAAGCAGCATGAGAATCCTGAGGATGCCCTCTATCTCATGTGCGGACCTCCTATGATGGTTGCTTCTGTGGTCAAGTTGCTCGACAGTCTCGGAGTACCTCCAGAGAATATCCTGTACGACAACTTCGGAGCATAAGTTACAATAACAAGAAAAGCGGCTGGCTAAAATTTAGTCAGCCGCTTTTGCTTTGCGGTATTTCCTGTACAATCAGCGTAGAAGGTCAGTCAACGTATCTGAGAATAATTTTCCTTATATTGTCGGATACTGTCTTGCCGGCATCTGTCGCAGCCTCAAGGGTTTCCGCTATATTCTTATACTTCATCAATTCTATCGCATTCTTCTCCTGAGTGAAAATATAGCCGATATATTCCTCATATGCATCATCCGCAGCATGCTCCAGTTCAGTAATGCGGTCACATCCGAGCGAAATCTGAGAAAAATTATGCCTGAGGTCTCCAAGCATCGAGGCTATTGATTTTATCGTGTCAGCCTCAGCACGTATATATTGCGCAAGGTCGCGCAACTGCGGATCAATGCGCTGCGGCATATACAGGAGTATTGACTTGGCGGAATCATTGATATGGTCGAGCAGCTCGTCAATGTTCAGGGCTATCGTCTGCAGGTCCGCGCGGCGTATGGAAGTGATGACCTTTTCATAAAGCTGCTCATAAAATTCAGTCAGCAAGGCATCTCCCTGCACCTCGCATGCCTTCACCTCTTTCTCAAGCACCTTCCACTCCGAACTGTCCATCGTATCCGTCATCCGGCAAAGCGCATCAGCAGCCTGCTGAAGATATGTCGCCTGCTGGACGAACGAAGGGGCATACTGATGCCTATGCCCGGTAAATTTTCTGAATAAATTGCCAATTTTCATATTGTCACAAAAAATTTTGCACACTGATTGTTTTAGGGTCTTCAAATATAAAGCATTATTTGCTTACATCATAACAAACATAAGCTGTAACCGGCATTTTTATTTCCATCTATACTATAATGCAGCATTTCTGCAAAAGCAAAGGCAATCATATCCGGCATCTTTTGAAAGGGCAAGGCGGTCTGCCACTACCTCGCTATGTAAAATTTATTTTAGCTTTTCAAGCTACAATAAATGCTACACTTCGGCATAGTCAAAACAAGTTTTGCCTCTGCTCTCAGTTTGCAATTTATTTTATAAATGTAAAAAAAAGAAATTAATGATGAATCTTTTTTAAAATCTCGCATATCCATCCTGCTCCTGCCATACATTTGCAATCAAAAAAATGAAACGCGCAGTTATGACAATGCTACTACTCTACTCCATCACCGCACCGGCAGCCGGACAGGAATCCGGAAGATTCCTTGTCAGCACAGACTTGGCGAAAGCGATATGCGGAACGGCAAGCCTTCATTTCGGCTACGGATTCGCGAGCAACTGGTCAGCTGACGCAGAAGTATCACTGGACCTTACACATTTGAAAGGTTCAATGCCGGATGAAGAAGACATACATGATTCAGAGTTTGCATCTTCCGATACAGACATGATTCGCGGCGACTTCCATACCATGGGAATATCAGTGCGATACTGGCCGGCCGGAAGATTCAGGAAGTGGTTTGCCGCAATAGGCATCCGGAACGGCAATGTAACCGGACCGGACATGACGGCGGAAGCAGGATATGCATTCAAGGTATGGAAAGAATCCAGCATCACAGTTTCATACATGGCAAGTGTCCGGGAATGCATACGCAGGGAAAGACCTTACGCATCCGGGATTTCAATCAGCATAAGCTATAATTTTTAGGAATGAAATATATCAGACAAACAGACCGGGAGTTCTACACACATTTTAACTCTCTTGCCGGACTTGTCCGGTATCTTAATCTGCCCGTTCTGGGCTACTACGCCTTGCTGGTAATCCTCCCGGTACTGCTGCCCGGGTGCGCCAAGCCCGGGCCGAGACAGGATGTGCCCTTCACCGGAACAGGAACAGACAGTGTTCCGGTGAAGGTTACAATCCTCAAGGCCAACAAGGATGCCATCAGCGACATGGATATCTTCGTCTTCAATGACGATGCATTGCAAAGGCTCGACTGCTACCAAAGATTGGGAGGCACTGACGAGGGCGTACTTGAAATCGCATCAAGAAGCGGAGACAAGAAGATAACGGTCTGCGCAAACTCGCAACGCGACAGAGACCAGTGGAAAGGCATAAACTCACGTGAATCACTTTCATATGTCATGGCAGAACTTGAAAAAGAGCATCGGGAACATCCTCTTATGACTGCCGAGACCAAAGTCCGAGCAGGAAACGACGGTTTGGCTTCAGCCCCGCTATGCATGGAAAGGCTTGCAAGTGAAATTGTGCTAAGAAGCATCAGTTGTGATTTTTCAGGCAAGCCATATACAGCAGAAACACTGAAAGACGTGAAAGTGTATCTGACCAATGTCAACGCGTCATGTAAGATAATGGCAGGAGGAGACATTGCCCCAGAACGCATAATAAATTCAGGATGCTTGTGCCACGATGATTTGGAGAAATTTTCAGAGCCCGGGATAATAGCCCAAGAAATAGGCCGCCCAATAGGCAAAGAAACTTTCAGAGCAGACATCACACTGCTGTGTTACCCCAATTGCGGCACTCAGGAAAGTCCGGGTTCGCCTTTCACAAGACTTGTCATTGAGGGAAAAGCTGGTGCTCACACATGGTATTGGCCTATTGACATAAACCGCGGCTCCGGACACCAGGAAGGCAACGGGCGAGGAATAGAAAGGAACTGCAGATACGTCTATGATTTGAAAATCCGGAGAAAAGGTTCGTCAGACCCGGACATCCCGGTGAGTGCAGAGGATTTGGAAATAAACTTAGAAATCAAGGAATGGAATACAAAAGAAGAATACGGAGTGCGCTTCTGATATGTGCTGCATGTATTACGGCCGGATGCTCCTCCGAACTGAATGATGAGCATATTAGATATGATGGGGAAACTGTTGAGATATATGTCTCATACATGACCGGAAGCCTTGACACCAAGGCAATAAATCCAGACGAGGAGCGCATAACGGATGTAAGCCTCATCATATTTGACGAAAATGGAGACGCAGAGGAATCCCTGTGGCTGGGCAAGGGCGCCAAAGGATGCAAGGTAAGCCTTGTGAAAGGGAGAAGATATACATTCTGTGCCTGCGCCAATTTCGGATATAGGGTCAATGCGTCCCATATCAGTGAGCTTTCAGAGGTACGCTATCACCTGGCCTATCCGGATGAATACAGGGAAGGAATTCCTATGTATGCGCAAAAAAAGGACATATTAATCAGGAGCGGAATGACAGTCAGCCTTCAGCTCATACGCCTTATGTCCAAGATAAACATAAGAATGGACAGGAGCAGACTATCTGAAGACGTCAAGATGGACGTTAGGTCGGTAAAGGTCGGCAATTGTCCGAAATCAGTAAGAGTGTTCGGGAAGAGCAAGGTCATGGACAGAGATGACTGCTTTGCGGCAGGATTCAGCCGCAATGACATGGAAACCCAAGAGTTGAACACTAACGGCCCCGGTGGCATAGGCATCAGCAAAGAAGTTTCACTTTACATGCTTGAAAACATGCAGGGGGACTTTCCTGAAGACATCACTGACAGCAAGGACAAGGTTTTCTCCGAAGATGACCACATGAGAGACATATGCTCATACATTGAGATGGAGTTTGACTATCTGTCAGAAGAGTATAAGACTGACGGTAAGAGGTTGATCTACAGGTTCTATCTTGGAGACGGAATTTCCAACCTTGACGTGGAACGGAATTGCCTGTACACGATAACAGTATGTCCGGAAGATGACGGGCTCCACGATGACGGATGGAGAGTTGACAAAAGCGGACTTTTACCTGCTGGGCCATCAAGTTTCCGTGCATATCCGTCAAGCTATATAAGAGGCGACATAGGAGACCGGATACATATCTGGTGCGAGTTCACACCGGCATACGCTCCTTTCAATGCCGGTACAGAATACATGGAGGATGACAAGGCCAAGGGCATATACAGCTATACCCTTGATGAAGACGGACATGGTGCGACACTGGAACTCACCGGTCCGGGAAGAGGGCTGATATACATGGAAGCAGGCCCTCCCGTCAACGAAAGCGCACTCTTCATAATAGAGGTCAACCTGCCGCCAGCAGATGACTCATAAATTAAAGAAGAACATGTGTAAGCAGCATTACAAGTACTTGGCTGTATATGATCCGCTGCATCCTTCCATGTCCTCTGGAGTACCTTCATATACGATGTTTCCTCCGCCGTCACCGGCTTCCGGACCGAGGTCGATAACCCAGTCTGCAGACCTTATGACATCCGGGTTATGCTCTACTACAACTATTGAATGCCCTTTTGAAAGAAGAGCGTCAAAAGACCTGAGCAATTTCTCCACATCATAGAAATGAAGACCCGTGGTAGGCTCATCAAAAATGAAAAGCACTTTCTGAGACTTTGATTTGGAAGATGTATCCGTCATTGAAAGGAACCAAGCAAGCTTTATCCTCTGGCTCTCACCTCCGGAAAGAGTGCTGCTGCTTTGGCCAAGCTTTATGTAAGACAAACCGACATCCATCAGAGGCTGGAGCCTTTCAGCAATCCTTTTCGCCACTGGTTCTTCCTGTTCCCTGAAAAATGCCATGGCCTCCTCAACGCTCATGTTAAGTATGTCGTCTATATTCATGCCCTTGTACCTTACCTCAAGGATATCAGGCTTGAATCTTTTGCCTCCGCATGCCTCACATACCATTGAGACGTCCGCCATAAACTGCATGCCTATTTTCACAAAGCCTTCTCCCTGACACTCAGGGCAGCGTCCGCCATCCATGTTGAAAGAGAAGTGTGACGGAGTGTAGCCATTGATTCTTGCATATTGCTGGTCTGACAGAAGCTTTCGGATATCATCATATATCTTCAGATAAGTCACTGCATTTGACCTTGAACTTTTACCTATAGGGTTCTGGTCAACATACTCAACCTGGGAGATTTTGTCAAGATTGCCTGAAAGGCCGCGGAAAGTGCCGGGAGCCGAGCCGGTATGATTAAGATGGCGGTAAACAGCCGGATACAAGATGTCGCCGACAATGGATGATTTTCCGCTTCCGCTGACTCCCGTAACGACTGTCAGAACGCCAAGGGGAAACTTGACGCTGATATCCTTGAGATTATGCTCCATTGCACCTTCAACAGTTATCGAGGAGGTCCATTTGCGTTTCTTGCGTACATATCTTGCCCTCTTGCCTTCAAGATACTGAAGCGTGAGAGACCTTTCGCTGCCGCTGCCGGACACATGCTCCCCTATCTTGCCCTCGAAAACGATTTCCCCGCCATTCACTCCGGCCTTCGGACCTATGTCTATCAGAAGGTCAGCTGCCTTCATTATTTCCTCGTCATGTTCAACCACAACTACAGTGTTGCCTATGTCCCGAAGCCTTTTCAGAACTGCAATCAGGCGTTCCGTATCACGTGGATGAAGACCTATGCTCGGCTCATCAAGAATATACAACGAGCCCACCAAGGAACTTCCAAGGGCAGTGACAAGATTAATCCTCTGGCTTTCACCTCCTGAGAGAGTATTCGAAGTCCTGTTCAATGTCAGATATCCCAAACCGACCTCATCAATATATTTCAAGCGAGAGACGATTTCCTCCACGGCTTTCGAAACTATGGAGTGCTCGTGTGCAGTCAATTCCAGATGTCCGAAAAAATCAAGCAGCTGGGCCACATTCATGCTCAGCAGCTCATGTATGTTCTTGCCTCCGACCTTGACATACAAAGCCTCCGGACGAAGACGGCTTCCTCCGCAGTTATGGCACACCGTTTTTCCGGAATACCTGCTCAGCATGTATTTGTACTGTATCTTGTAGCGGTTAGATTCAACCCACCTGAAAAATTCGTCAAGTCCCACCACTGATTCCTCTTCGGTCGCACCCTGGTGCCCTTTCCATATAAGCTCACGCACTTTCTGGCTCAGGTTGCAGTAAGGTTCGAAAATAGGGATGCCGTATCTCTCCGAATTACGCACAAGCTGATCTCTGAACCAGCCCATCTTGTCTCCTCTCCAGCATGCAATAGCTCCGTCATATATTGTCTTGCTCTTGTCCGGTATCACAAGATCCTCACTTATGCCTATTATCTGCCCGAGTCCTCCGCATACGGGACATGCTCCCAAAGGGCTATTGAAACTGAACATATATTCGTCCGGACGGCTGAATTCCATTCCGTCAGCTTCGAACCTGTTTACAAACTTGACCCTCACCGCTTCCGGTCTTGCATCGTCAGCCCGCACAGCCTCCTTGAGGACATACATTGTACCGTTTCCTTTGCTGAAAGCAGTATCTACAGACGCATGAAGCCTGGTATTAAGGTCATCCCAGTCAGTCTGAGGCATGTCACTCCCGTCCTCCATTACAGGCAGCCCGTCTTTCATGCGAGGTATCCTAAGCCTGTCAACCAGCAGAAATGCATCCTCCGGATAGTCCCCGTCCTGCGCATGCTTCATCACATCCTCGATTCTCACCGCCTTGTCTGTAAACAAACGGGAATATCCCTCCTCTTTCAGCGCCAGCATAAGCTCCACCTTGTCGTCACGGCCGCTCCACTGCAAATCCGCAAGAATATAGGCTGTTGAAGCTTCCCCTTCCAGGACATACGACATCACATCATTTATAGTATTGCATTTCACCTCCTCACCAGAAATTGGAGAGAATGTCCTTCCTATGCGCGCGAATATTATTCTAAGATAATCATATATCTCCGTGCTGGTAGCAATGGTGGAGCGCGGATTTCTCGTATTGACCTTCTGCTCTATGGCTATCGCGGGCGGTATTCCCTCGATAAGCTCGACATCAGGCTTGGACATCCTTCCGAGAAACTGGCGGGCATAAGAAGAGAGACTCTCCGCAAAACGTCTCTGCCCCTCCGCAAAAAGAGTATCGAACGCCAACGAGGACTTTCCAGAACCGGATATTCCTGTTATGACAACGAATTTACCGCGAGGAATCTCAACAGTCACATCCTTAAGATTATTCACCCTCGCTTTCCTTACTATAATATTTCCTTCTTCTTTCATTCCTTTACCAAATGTGTGTTTAGTACACCATACAGACAACTGCCTTGCCATATTATATATACGAAAATGGCGAAAGCTGAAACAAAGTTCACTTTGATTATGCCGAAACCACACGTACATATGCAAATATAGCCAAAGTCGAGAGCAGAGGGAAAATTTATTTTCCCTCTGCCGAGACGCAAGCGTATATATGTCCGCAGGACAAATATAGCCAAAGTCGAGAGCAGAGACAAAATTTATTTTGACTCTTCCGAGACCGGGCGTATATATGAGCATCAGCTCAAATATAGCCAAATTACCTCATACTTGATATGGAGATGGCCTGGATATTGATATTTCACGTCCCGCATAACATTCACAATGTAATTGCACAACGAACGGACAAACAAATAAAACAAGAAAAAATGTTACCTACACGAAAATTGAACAGTCAAAGCTGGCTTCCGGATTTCTTCAATGATTTCTTCGAGAACGGCGCACTTGACAAATCCGGCAGTTCAGTTCCGGCCATAAATGTAATAGAAGAAGAGCGCGGCTACAAACTTGAGCTTGCCGCTCCCGGAACGACGAAAGAAGATTTCAAAGTCCATATCAACAGGGACGGGAATCTTGAGATTGAAATGGAAAAAAAGAAAGAGGAAGAAGAAAAGAAAGAGGGACACTATCTCCGCAAAGAGTTTTCCTACTCAAAATTCCATCAGACTCTCATACTGCCTGAGAACGCCGACAAAGAAAAAATTGAAGCCAGGGTAAGCGACGGAGTTCTGAAAGTCATGATTCCGAAAGCACATGAGACTGAAAAAGACGAAAAAAAGCGCGCAATTGAGGTGAAATAGCGATTGCGCCCTGAATACATTGATTTTCATTGTTTTTCAGATTCCGAACTTCACCAGACGGCGGACCCCAAAAGGCTCGCCGTCATTTTTTTCGCAAAAAATCATCAAAAAAGTTCGAAAAAATTTGGAGGTTCGGATTTTTTGCGTACCTTTGCATCCGCGTTCAAGGAAAACGCATAAAGACTGAACAAAATGGTGCGGTAGTTCAGCTGGTTAGAATACCGGCCTGTCACGCCGGGGGTCGCGGGTTCGAGTCCCGTCCGCACCGCAAAAGAACAAGTTCTTTTGAAAGTTGGGAGCATAGCTCAGTTGGTTCAGAGCGTCTGCCTTACAAGCAGAGGGTCGGGGG
>CAJUEK010000028.1 GCA_910585445.1 uncultured Bacteroidales bacterium
GAAGTCCTAACAACTTATTGTTCAATTATCGGTAAACCTATTTCAGGACAAGACACGGTCTGCCATGCTGTTGGAGGAGCATATGCACATGAAAGTCCCAGATAGATTGCTGCCGTTTATAATGTGGCAGGCTATGCCAATACCAATTCTACCGGGCAATGGTCTGAACCGAAGATTTCGGTGTGGATGCCGGCCTCGATTATGCGTTCGCGCATGTTTTCGGAAACCACAAAATAGTCGATGCGCCACCCGGCATTCTTCTCCCTTGCCTTGAAACGGTATGACCACCAGGAATATATGTCCCTTGCATCAGGATACAGATGCCTGAACGTGTCAATGAATCCGGCTTCCAGCAGCTGAGAGAATTTGCCTCTTTCCTCGTCGGTAAATCCTGCATTGCGCCTGTTGCTCTTTGGGTTTTTCAGGTCAATTTCCTGATGGGCCACATTGAGGTCTCCGCATACCACGACTCCCATCTGCCTGCCGTCCGCATTGGTTCGTGCTGCCAGTCCGGTAAGATATGCCCTGAAATCATCCTCCCAGCGCATCCTGTAGTCCAGGCGTGCCAGCTCGTCCTGTGAATTCGGGACATATACGCATACAAGGAAGAAGTCTTCCATTTCAAGCGTGATTACACGGCCCTCATGGTCATGCTCATCAATCCCGAGCCCATAGCTGACGGATACCGGCTCATGCTTTGTGAATATGGCCGTACCTGAATATCCTTTCTTGTCCGCATAGTTCCAATACGACTTGTAGCCCGGAAATTCCAGGTCAAGCTGTCCGGCCTGCATCTTGGTTTCCTGCAGGCACAGGAAGTCTGCGTCAAGTTCCGCGAATATGTCTGCGAACCCTTTGCCGCATACGGCACGGAGTCCGTTAACGTTCCACGATATTAGTTTCATCTTTCTGATGCTTTAATTCTATAAATTCGGTCATCACAATCTCCTTGGCATCATGAATAACCATAGACATGTGCTGTGCCGGATTTTTCGGCGAATCGTAATGGCGTGATATGCAATCTTTTATAATAAATCGGGTATGCGAAAATATATACCCGTGATTGCTTATTTAGGTGACAGCCAGTGCATTACGGCTCACTGTGGCATATTCTGTTGCTGTGCCTGCCATTATGGCTTCTGCTTCAGTTTTGTATGACCGCATTCAGATTCGTTATGATGCTGCAGTGCCTGTCATTATGCCTCCGGCTTCGGATTTTCGTCAGTCGAGAGTCCACTCTATTCCGTCCTTGGTATCCTTTATCTGGATTCCTATGGCTTTGAGTTCATCACGTATGCGGTCGCTTGTGGCCCAGTCTTTTGCAGCCTTTGCCGCTTTACGCTGTTCGATGACCATATGCATCAGCCCGTCTATGGTCTTGGCTGCCTTTCCGCCGCCGTTTTCTTCATCCTTGAGACCGAGCACTCCGTAAACGATATTGTCAAACAGGGCTACAAGGGCCTGGAGGTCTTCCTTGGACAGCTTGAGCTTCTTGTCCTTTGCACTGTTTATGAGTCTCACCGCGTCAAATATATGTGACAGTGCGATAGGAGTGTTCAGGTCGTCGCAAAGGGCTGCATAGGTGTTCTCAACAATGTCCTTGATTTCTTTGCTTGTTGCAGTTATGCTTCCCTCCTCAGGTGCAGTCGATGTGAGGAACTCTCCATATGCAAGGTTGCCTGCGTCATGCCCGTCTGTACCTTTTGCTGTTGACGTCACTCCTGCTGCAGACGCAAGTTCTTTCAGGTCCTTGACGGCCTGCAGAATCCTTTTGAGACCTTTTTCCGCTGCCTGAAGTGCCTCGTTGCTGAAGTCAAGCGTTCCGCGGTAATGTGCCTGGAGTATGAAGAAGCGCACAGTCATAGGAGAATATGCCTGTGCAAGTTTCGGATGGGTACCGGCAAATAGCTCAGGAAGAGTGATGAAATTGCCGAGCGACTTGCCCATCTTCTTTCCTTCTATGGTAATCATGTTGTTGTGCATCCAGTATCTGACTCCTCCGGTTCCCCTTGAAGCCGTATTCTGTGCAATCTCGCATTCGTGGTGAGGGAACAGGAGATCCATTCCGCCTCCGTGTATGTCGAATTCTTTTCCGAGATATTTCTCGCTCATTGCGGAGCATTCGAGATGCCATCCAGGGAAGCCGTCGCTCCATGGTGAAGGCCAGCGCATTATATGTTCAGGTGAAGCCTTTTTCCACAATGCGAAGTCATATGATGCGCGTTTGTCCTGCTGTCCGTCAAGCTCGCGTGTGCCTTCCTTGACCTCATCGAGCGTGCGTCCTGACAGGATGCCGTATTTATGGTCCCTGTCATATTTCATGACATCGAAATATATCGATCCGTTGCTTTCATAAGCATAGCCTGCGTCAATGATTTTCTTGACGATTGCAATCTGCTCCATGATGTGGCCTGATGCCCGCGGCTCTATTGAAGGCGGTGCTACGTTAAGCTCGCGCATTGCCTCATGATAGCGGAGGGTACATGCCTGGGCGACTTCCATAGGCTCCAGCTGTTCGAGCCGAGCTTTTTTTGCGATTTTGTCCTCGCCCTCGTCTGCATCATGCTCAAGATGTCCGACGTCGGTTATGTTCCTGACATAGCGGACCTTATATCCGAGGTGCCTGAGGAGTTTGACGAATACGTCATATGTCACTCCAGGTCTTGCATGCCCCAGATGGGCGTCTCCATAGACCGTAGGACCGCAGACATAAAGGCCTACATGTCCTTCATTTATCGGCTTGAACAGCTCTTTTTTTCTTGAAAGTGAGTTCGTGATATATAATTCTCTCATGATGATATTTTTTCGCATTCTGCAAATATACAGAAAGTCGAGTGCAGAGGCAAAATTTATTTTGACTATGCCGAGACGCATCAGTATATATGTCCGTTAGGACAAATATAGCAAAAAGCTGAGAGCAAAACGTCAAGTTTACTTGTAAGTTTTGCCGAAGCCCAAGCGTATATGTGAGCGAAAGCTCAAATATAGCTAAAGTTGAGTGCAGAGGGAAAATTTATTTTCACTCTGCCGAGTTGTGGCGTGTATATGAGCCTTGGCTCAAATGTAGTAAAAGTCGAAAGCAAAAAGCAAAGTTTACTTTGATTATGCCGAGAACATGACATATATATGAGCGTCAATTCAAATATAATGTTTTGCAGAATATTTTCTCCTTACCGGAACTGCAACACACCGCAACAACGGCGGCTCCTTTTTTCAAAGGAACCGCCGTTTGTGTTTTTCAGATGCTGTGAATATTGCACCCTGGTCTTAATGGTCAGGTGCAAATCCACCCAAGTGATTTCTTCGGATTAGAATCTGTAGCGTACACCGATTGTCGGTACGAAGCCGTAAAGTCCGCCTTTATAAAAGTGTGCACCGTCATGAACAGCTACACCGAACTGTGGCCTGAGGTCAACTGAAAGCTGCAGAGGGAACCAGAATGTGTACTCAAGTCCTACCTGTCCGACAGCTGCAATGTGAAAACTGTTGTTGAAGCCATATCCGAGGGATGCACCAGGACCTGCATAGAATCCCCACTCACCTCTTGAAGTCCAATCCGGCTGTGCGATCATGAAGTTGTATGTCGCTGTAGCATCGATTGCGTCGAAAAGGAATAATCCGAGGTTTGCCTCAACGAAGTCTGCGCCTCTTACTGTGTGCTGGTAGCTCGCCTCGATTCCATAAGCCAGGCGACCTCCGATTGCTCTTGGCTGAGCAGAAGCAGCAACTGCAAATCCGAGTGCAAGAGCTGCGATAATGATAATCTTCTTCATATCTATAAAATTTAGTTAATGTCTTAGGCACACCATTATGCAAAGATAATGAAAAACTGCAATGGCTGTCCAAAAAACTTACGAAACTTATTCTGCCATCTTGAATGAACTGTCTGATTTTCTGCAACAAACCTGTTCTGTGAGACAGATTAAATAACAGCTGCGTAAAGCCTTGGGAATGAAAACCATGCATGTCAATCGAGCAATAACGGGTGTGCGTCGGCAATCAAGCATTGCAGGCATCTGTCACTGTGTAATCTTTTTCTATAGCGTTTGCTGAGTGATAACAACATTACTGATGACCTTGCATACCGCTGCTCATGCGTGCCCTTGAGCAAATCGGAGTGAAGAAAGGCAATTTGTGTTGCGGTGTCTTCCGGAGCAATGCCCTTTTTATGTTTTTGCAGACACCTTTTCCTTGCGCTTCCCGATAATTTGCCGGCATTTTTCAACTATCTGTTTATAGTGTTTGAGATGGACTGGGATTTTAAGCTCACTCACCGCTCTTTTCCCGGCTCTCTTCCTCATGTCTCATCTCTGTTCTCTCCCAAGTCACAGCACAAATTTGCAGGCAGGTAAATTTTGCATTGAGTCAGTACCATTTGGTACCTGGCCAATAATATTTATCAAAAACGGTTTAAAAAATGGGCCAGATTTTTACGGAATGCTCTCGAAAAGAAATTCGGTTTAAGAATCGCCCGGAATTTTTACCGTTTTCTCAGTGCAGCTTGCCTAAGATGACATGAAATAATTGCATAAAGTACCCCGTAGCGTGTGGAGGCGAAATGACTGTCCATCAATATTCTGCAGGGATACGATTCCCTGTCTTATGGGAATCGTGCGGCTGGATGTGTTGAGTGTCAGTTTGTTATATGCTAAGGGATTTCGCATTGACCTATAATGATGACAGGTCCGGTGATGCCACCGAAAAACAAGAAAAAGGGGCCTGAATAATATTTTTTATTCAGCCCCTTTTCATAGGCGGTAAGGACAAAGACAATATGTCCTTACCAATTATATAATAAAAGCTAAAGTCTTAGAACATCTCCGGCTCGTTGCCTGAGTTGTTGTCGCCATACTCGGCAGGTCCTTCTGGGCGGCGGTTCTCAAAACGAGGTCCCCTGTTGTCCCTGCGGTCGTCACGGCGTGGTCCGCGATTATCACGGCGGTCATCACGACGCATTCCTCCGCGCTCGTCACGGCGAGGTCCACGCTCTGGACGCGGCCTGCGCTCCGGCTCGACATATCCCTCCGGCTTTTCAATGAGAGCCTTGCGTGAAAGTCTCATCTTGCCGGTCTTGCTGTCGATTTCGAGAAGCTTCACGTCAATCTCGTCACCGATATTGAGCACATCCTCTACTTTCTCAGTCTTCTTCCAGTCAATCTCTGACACATGGAGAAGGCCTTCCTTGCCAGGGAGAATCTCTATGAACGCTCCGAACTCGAGGATTGAAACAACCTTTCCGTGATATACTGTGCCTACCTCAGGAACAGCGCAGATGCCGTTGATCCATGCGAGTGCGTTGTCCATTGACTCCTTGTTCTCACCGAAGATGTCAACAACTCCCTCAGATACGCCGTTGGTGTTCTCCTCAGTGATTGTGATGACAGTGCCGGTCTCCCTCTGAATCTTCTGGATAACCTCTCCGCCTTTTCCGATGATGGCTCCGATGAAGTCTCCCGGAACACGTATCTGGATGATGCGAGGTACAAATGGCTTGTAGTCCTCACGAGGCTCGCTGATGGTCTTCATCATCTCGCCCATGATGTGCATCCTGCCCTGGCGTGCCTGCTCGAGAGCTTTTGCAAGAACATCGTAAGAAAGACCGTCAACCTTGATGTCCATCTGGGTGGCTGTGATACCGTCCTTTGTTCCTGTCACCTTGAAGTCCATGTCTCCGAGGTGGTCCTCGTCACCGAGTATGTCGGTAAGGATTGCATAGCGTCCGTTAGGATTCTCCTTGTCTGTGATAAGACCCATTGCGACTCCGGCAACCGGCTTCTTGATTTTAACTCCGGCGTCCATGAGAGCGAGGCATCCTGCACATACGGTAGCCATTGATGATGAGCCGTTTGACTCAAGAATGTCTGAAACTACGCGAACTGCATACGGATTCTCCGGTGCCATAGGAATCATCGGCTTCAATGCCCTGTAAGCCAGGTTTCCGTGTCCTATCTCACGACGTCCCACGCCTCTCTGAGCCTTTGCGTCTCCAGTTGAGAACGGAGGGAAGTTATAGTGGAGCACAAACTGGTCTGTTCCCTGAACGAGCACCTCGTCACGCTCTTTCATGTCAAGCTTTGTTCCGAGAGTCACTGTAGAGAGAGACTGGGTCTCTCCGCGGGTGAAGATTGCGGAACCGTGAGCGCAAGGAAGGTAGCTTGTCTCGCACCATATAGGGCGGACCTGTGTGGTGCTTCTTCCGTCGAGACGGAGTCCTTCGTCAAGAATCATATTCCTCATGGCAGCCTTCTCGACAGCATGGTAATATCTCTCGACCATCATCCTCTTCTCTTCGCGCTCCTCTTCAGGAAGGGTCATGTAGAACTCCTCCTTGAGTGCCTCGAATGCGTCAGATCTCTCGTGCTTTGCTGAGCCTGACTTTGCTATGGCGTAGCACTTGTCGTAGCAGAAGTCCTGTATGGCCTTGCGAAGCTCCTCATCGTTCTCCTCGTGACAGTAGCTTCTCTTTACAGTCTTTCCGACTGCCTCTGTAAGCTCCATCTGCACTTTGCAGTGCTTCTTTATCTCTTCGTGCGCGAACTTGATTGCCTCAAGCAGGTCCTGCTCGCTCACCTCGTTCATCTCACCCTCAACCATCATGATGTTGTCGTATGTGGCTGCAACCATGATGTCGATGTCAGCGTCCGCCATCTCGCTGAAGTTAGGGTTGATCTTGAACTCTCCGTTTATCCTTGCGACCCTTACCTCTGATATAGGGCCTTCGAACGGTATGTCGCTGACCGCAAGGGCTGCAGATGCTGCAAGTCCTGCAAGAGCGTCTGGCTGGATGTCCTTCTCGGCTGAGATCAGGTTGACCGTCACGAACACTTCAGCATGGAAATCTTCCGGGAAAAGTGGCCTGAGCGCCCTGTCAACGAGTCTCGCGATGAGAATCTCGTAGTCGGAAGCCTTTCCCTCACGCTTCATGAAGCCACCCGGGAATCTTCCGGCAGATGCGTATTTCTCCTTGTAGTCAACCTGCAGAGGCATGAAGTCAACATCCTCTTTCGCATCTTTTGCGCAAGTGACAGCAGCAAGGAGCATAGTGCCGCCCATTTTCACGACCACTGAGCCGTCTGCCTGTTTGGCAAGTTTTCCGGTCTCGATTTCAATTACCCTACCGTCGGATAATTCGATTTTCTTGTTTATGATATTCATTACTTCTTTTTCAACCTGCCTCCCCCATTGGGAGTCATTATTAATTCTCTGTCCCGTCCATACGGAGTCCTGATCGTGACTCCTACATATAGTTACGTCTATATATTGTTCTGCCCGGTGGCGCTGCAGGTTGATTTGTTAACGCCAGCGGAGCTTCTTTGCGTGAAAAAAGGGGGAAATCCCATCAGGTAAATCCCCCTTTCGCCGGTTCCTACTATGATGTAGCTTATCGACGGAGGCCAAGCTCCTTGACGATAGCTCTGTATCTCTCGATGTCAACAGACTTGAGATAATCAAGTACACGACGTCTCTTACCGACGAGCTTCAACAAAGAACGACGTGTAGAGTAGTCCTTCTTGTTGCTTCTCAGGTGCTCGGTAAGGTGAGCGATACGGTAGGAAAATAGTGCCACCTGGCTCTCAGGAGAACCGGTGTCAGTATTAGACTTTCCGTACTTCGCGAAAAGCTCCTGTTTTTTCTCTGGTGCCAAATATTCAGCCATTGCGAAAAAAAGTTAGAGGTTAATGATTAAATATGTTTCGCACAGACGGCGAAAGCGGGCGCAAATATAGGTATAAATTCCAAGAAAACAAACCATTGCCGCAAAAAGCTTATAAAATATTCGCTATATTTGCGGCCCTATGGCAACAAAACTGGAAAAGACATATCATGACCCCGAAATAGGGGAGATAAAGCTTGTCCGCAGCGCGGGGCTAAGGCGCATGAGCATAAAGGTGCATCCGCTCAAAGGGGTGCGCATAAATGTGCCGTGGCTTGTGCCCTATGGGATTGCAATCGCTTTTTTCATGTCAAAAAAAGACTGGGTGATTTCCACGATTGAACGGCAGAGGCAAAAATACGGAGCCGTGAAGGCGATGACTCCGCCCGAAATCGAAGCCATGCGTGCAGAGGCCAAGAGAGTTCTTCCTGGCAGACTTGCCATCCTTGCGGAGCGGTACGGCTTTACTT
This sequence comes from uncultured Bacteroidales bacterium, assembly GCA_910585445.1. Classification (GTDB taxonomy): domain Bacteria; phylum Bacteroidota; class Bacteroidia; order Bacteroidales; family UBA932; genus Cryptobacteroides. The sequence goes on from CAJUEK010000028.1 coordinate 8,125, forward strand.
ATGGGCGTGTCACAATAAGGCATAACTCGTCAAATTGGGGCAGCTGCTCCGGCCGCGGTAACGTAAGCCTTAATCTCAATCTTGTCAGGCTTCCCCGTGTGCTTTGCGACTATGTGCTTCTGCACGAGCTCTGCCATCTGCGTCATCATGACCATGGCCCGGCTTTCCACCTGCTTCTGGAGCATGTCTGCACCGACAATCTCCTGAAACTTGCCGCAGAAGGCGACCAGGAGGCGATTGCGCTCGCACGCGAGGCCGCCGCATCAAAAAGCAAATATCCGCTCGACCGCGTAATGACCGCCTCCATCCGGAAATATCCTCTGGTCTGAGATTTCCTGACTTTATCACTTTTTCGTAACTTTTCCTCGAATCTGCCCTACAGATATCTGTAGAGGTGATTTTGATGTTGATTTGGGTGACGCAAGGAAAATCCGTACCTTCGTGGTATGTTTGTACGGAGAAAGAAAAACCGCTCAGGTTCGACCAGTGTTGTCGTTGCCGACAAGAGTTCCGGCGCATTTACGGAGCTCAAGGTAATAGGTGTGGGAACGAGCGAGGATGATATCCGTGCTCTTGTGAAGGAAGGCAAGGAGTGGATAGCCCATTACGCCGGGCAGCAGACCGTATCTTTTCCGGATGAGGCAGCAGAACAGCTCAAACGGGAGGAAGATGCGATGACCGAGCACATCGTGTCCAATATAATCGGAACATCCCTGAAATCTCCCCAGACAATCATCAATAAAGTCTACGACAGGATCGGCTTCAATGCGGTACAAGACGAAGAACTACGCCATCTGGTGGTCTCCAGGATATGCTCGCCGATGAGCAAGAAAGCCACTGTAGACTATCTGAGACGGCACTTCAGGGAAGATGTCAGCCTGCAGAAGATATATCGTTATCTCGACAAGCTTTATAACACCCAACAGGAGCTTGTGCAGGCGATAAGCGTAGAGCATACAAGAGAACTGTTCGGAGGAAATCTTGGAATCCTCTTTTACGATGTCACTACCTTATACTTCGAGACTACTGACAAAGATGAGTTGCGTGAATCAGGCTTCTCCAAAGACGGCAAGAACTCCAATCCGCAAGTCGTGTTAGGCCTTCTTGTCAGTCGTGGAGGATATCCGCTGTCGTACTCCCTGTTCAACGGTTCACAGTATGAAGGGTATACGATGATCCCGATTGTAGACGACTTTGTCCAGAGGTTCAAACTCGGAAAGGACTTCGTAGTAATCGCAGATGCAGGCCTGATGAGTTCAAAGAACATCAAGCTGCTTCGAGACGGAGCTACAAATATATAATCGGAGCCAGAATAAAGAAGGAATCCGGTGAGATTATGGAGAAGATCATTGCGACAGAGCACCGCAATGGTGTGTTCAATGACATCAAATATCCGGATGGAGACAGGCTTATTGTGGGATACTCGGACGAGAGGGCAAAGAAGAATGCTCACGACCGAGAAGAAGGCGTAGAACGCCTCAGGAAGCGTTATGCAAAGGGTACCCTGACCAAGGCTGACATCAACAAGCGGGGCTACAATAAGTTCCTTTCTGTCAGTTCCGGAGTAACGGTAAGCGTTGACGAGGAGAAGGTCAAGCATGATGCGATATGGGATGGCCTCAAAGGCTATAAGACTAATACGGATCTGAGTCCGGAAGAAGTGTATGAGGCCTATCAGAATCTATGGAATGTGGAGAGGTCGTTCCGTATTACGAAAGGGACTTTGGATGTCAGACCTATGTTCCACTTTACCCCTCGAAGGATAGAGGCGCACGTCTGCATATGCTTTGTGGCGCTTAAAGTATATAAGGAACTTGAAAGGTTACTGAAGCAGTCAGGATGTCAATACTCTGTTGATGAGGTTCTGAGAATAGCTGAGACGGTTGTCACCATTGAAATCGCCCGTCCGGAGAATAACGACACGGTAACAAAAACCCTCTGCCTCACAAAAGAGGAGAGGGCGATATCATACCTCATCGAAACCGATGATTGGCTGGAACTCTAATTTGGGTGACGCAATGATAAAGTCAGGAAAAAGCAAATATCCGCTCGACCGCGTAATGACCGCCTCCATCCGGAAATATCCTCTGGTCTGAGATTTTTGGCGGATTGCTGTGGCGGTAGTGACGGCCTTCATTTGGATGTATGATTTATAGCTGGCAGATTGAAGAATTGCCTAATCTGTAGAGTGATTGAGTTGGACAATTGTGACGTGTAGAGTTTTATCCTCTTGGAAACTTTTGTGGGATGGGTATTGAATTATGGGGATGTTCTAAATGAAGTATTTGTCAGGGAGCAAAAATTGATTGTAATGGAAATTTTCATGACCATCACCATCCCATAGATGAATCCGTTGAAAAGCTGATACATGTTATAATTCCGTTCTTTACCTTAATCATGACTTGCTCGTCCTCAAAACAGACGCAGTACCAGTCTTTTTCGAACCAGTCCATATAATGTGTTTCAAGAGGTTCCAAAACAGATAGCTTGTCTCCGACCTTGACGTCACGCTCCAACCCGTCCAAATTGACCGTGAAGCTTTTGTCGCAAATAATAAATCCTATGAAATAGTTTTCATTGAAATGCAGCATGTTTTCTCCATAATAGTATCTTTCGTCCACTCCGTTGTCCCCGGAGTCTTGTATTTCATATTCATCCGGTTGTCCGAATATCTCAAATACTTCGTTTTTAGTCAATTTGGAGAATACTTCTATCCCGTTGACGGAAACCTGTGCATTTGCACTCATGCATGACATCATTACTGCCATCATTGTGATGAATTTGATTTTAGTTTTCATGACCATATCGTTAAAAAGCATAATCAGCAAACAATCCTCATGGGCTGTTCCGTGACATATTTGTCTGTTTTGGAAATCATCCCGTCGCAATGGCATATAAAGGAATACCTGGCTCAGCATATAAATCTATGCCTTAGTACTGGCACATGACAGCGACATTACCAGCATTGTGACGTTTTCATAATGATTAATTTACATTGAAACTGAATATGTAATAAACGTAATTATTCTATCTGCAATTTGAACACTTATGGTTTCATCCAAATAGTAAATATTATAATAATCTTTTCCATATATGTCAAATACTTCAGGGTTCAAAGGCTCTAGTACTGAGAATTTGTTTCCGACAGTGACCACGGCATCAAGTCCAGGTAATGTCACGACAAAGCGTCTGTCATAAACTGTAAATTCAATAAAACAATCATCTTTGAATACAAAATGACTCTTTCCATACCAGTACCATTCATTTATTCCGTTATCTCCAGTGTCCTCGTATTGATAGTCATCCGGCTCGCCGAATTTTGCAACCACTTCATCCTTAGTCATCTTTGAAAGGATTTGTACGCCGTTTACAGCAATGTCAATTTGTGCTCTTGCGCTCAGGCATGACATCATCCCTGCCAGCAGTATAATAAGTTCTAGTTTTGTTTTCATAGCGATGTTATAGTAGCGACGAGGTCGTAGAAAAACAAATGCAAGTAATAATTCCGTCTATTATCTCAAAAGTAACTTGTTCGTCTAGGTCTGGATAACATATGCTGTACCAGTTTTTTTCGTACCAAGTCATTTTTTCTACTATAAGTGGCTCCAGTGCGGAAATATTGTCTCCAATAGCTATATTTCTTTCTAATCCGTATAATTTGACAATAAATCTATTATCGCAGATGGTAACTTCATAAAGAAAGTTTTCATTGAAATGTAGCATGTTTTCTCCATAATAGTATCTTTCGTCCACACCGTTGTCCCCGGAATCTTGTATTTCATATTCATCCGGTTGTCCGAATATCTCAAATACTTCGTTCTTAGTCAATTTGGAGAATACTTCTATCCCGTTGACGGAAACCTGTGCATTTGTACTCATGCATGACAGCAGCACTGTCAGCATTGTAATGACTTTGATTTTAGTTTTCATGCCCATCACCATCCCATAGATGAATCCGTTGAAAAACTGATACATGTTATAACTCCGTTGTTTACCTTAATTATGACTTGCTCGTCTTCAAAACAGACGCAGTACCAGTCTTTTTCGAACCAGTCCATATAATGTGTTTCAAGCGGTTCCAAAACAGATAACTTGTCTCCAATCTTAACGTCACGCTCCAACCCGTCTAAATTGACCACGAAGTTTTTGTCGCAAACAGTAAACTCAATAAAATAGTTTTCTTTAAACGTCAAAAAGTTTTCTCCATAATGATACCATTCGTTGACACCATTGTCCCCGGAGTCTTGTCTTTTATATTCATCCGGTTGTCCGAATTTCTCAAACACTTCGGTCTTAGTCAATTTGGAGAATACTTTTATTCCGTTGACGGAAACCTGTGCATTTGCACTCATGCATGACAGCAACACCGTCAGCATTGTGATTAATTTGATTTTAGTTTTCATGATCATACCATCCCATAGATGAATCCGTTGAAAAACTGATACATGTTATAACTCCGTTGTTTACCTTAATTATGACTTGCTCGTCTTCAAAACAGACGCAGTACCAGTCTTTTTCGAACCAGTCCATATAATGTGTTTCAAGCGGTTCCAAAACAGATAACTTGTCTCCAACCTTAACGTCACGCTCCAACCCGTCCAAATTAACCACGAAGCTTTTGTCGCAAATGCTGAATCCTATGAAATAGTTTTCATTGAAATGCAGCAAATTCTCCCCATAATGATACCATTCGTCCACACCGTTGTCTCCGGAGTCTTGTATTTCATATTCCGCGGGTTGTCCGAATTTCTCAAATACTTCGTTTTTAGTCAACTTGGAGAATACTTTTATTCCATTGACAGAAACCTGTGCATTTGCACTCATGCATGACAGCAACACCGTCAGCATTGTAATGACTTTGATTTTAGTTTTCATGATCATATCGTTAAAAAGCATAATCAGCAAAAAGTTCTTTATCCTCCTCATCACATTTGATTCCTGTGATTTCTGTGGAACTTATTTTTCTCTTGTCAGGCGAACGGGAAACCTTGCCGTTAAGATAGTCTTCTGGATTTATCCTGCTCCCGTTTTTGGTCACAGTAAGATGAAGATGAGGGAAATGTACATCAAATGCATTCCCGGTACGACCGCTGTATGCAATCACTTCTCCACGATAGACCCTGTCTCCGGGTCTAAAAGGTTGTCCTGTCCGCGGATTTATGGCTACAGGCTTGCCTGCGTCCAGATGCCAGTAAGAAAATTTGACAATCTCCCCATCTATGGTTCCTTCCAGTGTAAAACGGTTGCCGGCATCATTTTTATCACCTTTATATTCTGGCGGATATGTCTTTTTCCCGATTCTCATGGGCTGACATGTAACATATTTGTCTGTTTGGGAAATCACACCGTCACAAATGGCATATAAAGGGGTGCCTGGCTCAGCATATAAATCTATACCGGAATGATGTTTACGATTGCCGTCTCTGTCGGTGCGTGTCCACCCGAAAGTAGAGCCGATATAATTGGTCATCCATTTGCTTGTAGGGGCGATTTTCATATCGACCAGAGGATTTGCAAGCCCTCTCTCTTTGTCCCAGCAAGGCAATTTTGCAGGGGCAAGAATGTTGATGAAATAAGCTGTAGCCTCAATATCGGAACGTATCTGAAAAGAAACGTGAAACGGTTTTCCGCTAAGATTCCCGACCCACCGGCTGAAGTCGAAGCCCATGTCAGGATTGGCACGGCAAATGACAAGTGCGTGCCTAACATATTCGCCAGAGCCTGAAACTCGGCCTCCAGAAGTGGTATGCAATGAAATACGGTATTTTACGGGCTCATAAGGATGCGGAGGACCTCCACCTCCGCCGGATTCAATGGGGTGCAAATCATCAAGCTCATCGTGTCCGTCATAATCATCCCAATTGTCAGGATACCATTTGGACGGTGGTTTTAGAGAGCTTTCCGCGATGCAGTAGCTGGCTTCAAGTTCTTTGGCGAAGGAGTCTTCAGAATCACTCTTCGTATTGACTGCCGCCAGTATTGAAATATATCTCTTGCCGGCATAGGCTCCATCTTCCTCCAAAGGTATAAGCCGGGCATCACCTATAGGACCATCTCCATAAGTATATATGTCATGCAGGTTTCCGTACAGGTCGGAGAACAAGATGATGCCGCGGTAAGTGCTCTTTTCCAGAAAGCTCACGGAAGAAGCACCATACATGTTAATGTAGCTCACATCTGGAATCATGGTAGCGACTGTCTTGATTACGGAACCGTTCAGAGTGTCGGATGTCTCTATCAGAAAAGTCTTCACAAAAGTGGTCGAATCCTCGTCATAGCGGTCATGTCTGGCCATGCTGAACATCACCTTCTTTTCGTTGCGGTTGTCAAGAAAAGGAATCTGTTTTATTATTAGGGATTTGAAGACAATCTGCTCTGATGCCTTGCGGTCAAGGAGGGACTCCAGGCTCACCATTTCGGCGTCTCTGTCCCCGCTTTTTGTCTTGTAAGAATCATTGCCTTTAAGGTCGGCAAAAAGAAAAAGGTTATCTGTGCTGACCATAATGTCATCGTATTCAGCCGGAAGTGACATGAATGATTGGTTTTCCAGCACACCGGATACGCTGCAAGAAAGCAGAACCGACACAGAAAATAGAGGAAGGAGGCGCTTCATAAGGCATAAGTCTTATGGGTTAACACCGCTAATATAAGAAAATTACGATAAAAAACAACCCTCCTTCATGATATTATGTGGGAAATCATCATAATGCTGATGCCTTCTCCTTTAAGGCCCCTCTGGTCTAAGATTTTTGGCGGGCGGCTTATACTTTCCTGTTTTTCCAGCGGCCGCTTTTCAGGTAGAACCAGCTCAGCAGCAGGACGGAGAGCGAATAGACGTGCTCGGAAGTCCAGCAGATGGCGATGTCTGACCTTAGCATCATTATTACGACCGTGCAATAACAGATATAGATTGTCAGGGCCACGATTTCGAGACGGAATGCCGTTTTGGTGCTTCCTGTTCCCGACACGGCCTGGAAGCATACCTGTGCGCCTACTGTCAGCAAATAGGATGACAGGACCACGAGCATGGACGGCACGGTGGCTTCAATAAGGTCTGGAATGTCCGTATATATCCGTATGACCGCGCGAGGAAAGATTGCGCAAACAATTGTCATGCAGATTATTATACCGTATGTCAGCTTGAGTATGCGTTTGACTATGGACATTACCTTGTCCTGCCGGCCTTCGCCTATTATGTTGCTTACAAGTGTGCTGCATGTGGACGAGAATGCGGCCAGGACCATCCAGAACAGGCCTGATATGCTTCTGGCGATATTGGACACGGCCAATGCGCGTTCGCCCAGATGCTCGATATATACGAAGAATATGAACCATGTCGAAAGGGATACCACTCCCTGTATCATTGTCCATGTGCATATCGGCATCATTCCTTTCAGCTCTGCCAACTCGAATCCGGCGACTTTGTCAAGCCCGAATTGGGGCCTGTCGCATTTGCATTTTGTGTATATGACGAAAAATATCAGTGACACGCCCTCCGCGAGGCTGGAACCTATTGCCGCTCCCGTTATTCCGAGGGCGGGCATCCCGAGATTGCCGAAAATGAGTATCCAGTTGAACAGCACATTGGACAGGACCATCACTATTGAGTTGAGGGTGAGTGTCTTTGTCTGCGTTGTGCCGACGTAGAATGCGCGGAACATGGCCGTGGCGAAGGCGAACACAAGGCCCGGGAGACGCCAGCGCACATAGCTGAGAGCGGCTCCGTAAATGGCTTCTGATGAAACGATTGAGCGCATCAGCATCGGGGAGAGCAGCTCGGATAGGGTAATCATGACTCCAGCCAGTGCCATCATCGCGTAAAGCCCGTTCCAGAACACTTTGCCCGCTTCTGTGAATCTGCCTTCTCCGTTGCGCCTGCCGATTATTATCTGTGCCCCGAGACTGAATCCGAATCCGGTCATGAAGATGACCATATAGAATATCATGGCGATGGCTGATGCTCCGAGCTCAATCTCGCCGACCCTGCCGAGGAACGCCGTGTCGGTAAGTCCTATCATCTGTTCCATGACAAGGCTTATCAGGATGGGATATGCGACCCTCCAGATGTTCCGGTATGAATATGTGCCTGTTGTCTTTGTCATTGTGTGCAATAATTTTATAAGGTGACCAAAAATAAATTTTTGCACACCCTCTATCAATTTTCTTTGAAAACAGATCCTCTCAATCCCGGAAACTGTCGTCTGCTGCCCGTTACAAAAAGTCCATTGGGCTATTCTGTTGTTCGCCCACGACTTTTAAGGGACGTTTTGGGCGGGCCTCCGGCTTGGTAAGAACGAGACTTTTTAGCCCCATGTGCGTTTATTCAGGAATGGCCTCAGTCTTGGCGTGGAGTGAGAAGCGAGACCGCCTGGCTGACAGTAATGGCCTGTTCTACACAGAAGTCGCCGCTTCTGCTGCGTTGCAGGGAGTCAAGGTGCGCCCCGCTTCCGAGAGCTTCGCCAAGGTCACGCGCGAATGCCCTAACGTATGTTCCTTTGCTGCATGCCATGCGTATTGTTGCACGTGGCAGGCCGAGGGATGAGTTGTCTGTGACATTTATGCGTGCCGATGCCTTGGATAGCTCCTCTGTCTGCGGCTCCGTTTTTTTCGGTGGATCTTCCGGAGCCGTGTCTGCTTTGCCCTCAACATCCTGAGCCGGCGCATTGTCGGAGGATGGCCTGAAAGAAAGCAGCTCAAGGCTTGAAATGTTTATCCGTGAAGACCTTATCAGTTCTTTTGCAGTCTGGTCGAATGTGCCCTCCTCGACTGCGTTGTCAAGTGCATCCTGCCCGGACTCCCTGAAGAGTTTGCGGGCCAGTTCATATGCGCGCACTCCGTCCACCGATTTGGCGGAGAACAGAGGGGCTATCTGGTCCTGCTCCCCGACGAATTGTCTCAGGGCCTCAGTGATGCTGTCCTTCGTTATATGGCTGTGCGGGAAGAAGCGGTCTATCTCTTTTTCGAGGTCGTAGGAAGGGGTCGTCGCACCGAATGTGACGCCGGCAACATATTCCTTGTCATGAGACTGGAAACTCTCTGCCAGTTTTGTAGCATTGCCGATGCATACAAGAAGCACTCCTGTCGCAAGCGGGTCAAGGGTGCCGGCATGTCCGACCTTGAGGTTCTTCTTGCCGAAATGCCTGCATGCCGCGAATTTCACCTTACGTATGACATCGGCGGAAGTCCATCTGTAGGGCTTGTCTATAGGTATGACGATGCCTCCGGGATAGTCCGCGATGTCGTGCGACAGTTCCGTTGTTCCGGGGCCGGCAATGAAAGGCATGACCGGGCTGCCCGTCTGCTGCGCCGTGCTTCCAGTCTCAAGTGTCCCGTCCGTCTGCTGCGGCTTCATGTGCAGATGAGTCATGTGCTATTCCTGGGGAATCTTATTGATGCGCTTGAGATGACGGCCTCCTTCGAATTCCGTGTCAAGCCATGCGTCCGTAATCTTCAGGACCTCTTCAAACGGGATGAAGCGTGCAGGCATCACAAGCACATTCGCATTGTTATGCTGCTTTACAAGCACTCCTATCTCTTCGCTCCATGCCAGGCCGGCACGTATGCCCTTGTGCTTGTTAAGGGTCATTGCCATGCCGTTCCCCGTACCGCAGAAAGCGATTCCGAGCCCGACCTCTCCGCTCTCAACCGCAGATGCAAGCGGATGTGCCACATCCGTATAATCCATGCTGTCCGTCGTGTCAGTCCCGAAGTTCACCATTTCATGGCCTTTGCCCGTCAGGTACTCGGACAGGCGGTTCTTGTAGTCCACTCCCGCGTGGTCGTTGCAGATTCCGATTTTCATGTCTCTTGTTTTTTTGCGGTGCAAATATACGACTAAAACTCAAGAAGCGGTTTGGTTGCATGCATGAAAATAATCATATTCACTTTGTATGCCCGGTATGTGCCTGGCGGCATTTATATTGTAACGCTGTTTTGCCGTAAAAGCTACTTGAAATGCTTATTATGGCTCCAGCCATTTCGTCCGGATATGGAATGTGGTTTTCCTTGACATGTCCGGTGCTATGACAAGAACCTTGCAAGCGGCTTTGGGTTTTCCGCGGGACCCGCATCCGTTTGTTTAAACAGGTCAAGCAGGCAATTTAAAATGCCATGAAAACAAAAATCAAAGCGGTCCAGATGACAAGTGTCTTTTCTGCCGCACGCAGCATCCGCTGCTCCGGGCAGCCAAATGCCTATTCTCTTATTTGTTCTTGTATTATTTGCTTGAGCGTGAACATGAATGCGCAAAAGTCTTCGTACGGCTATATACCGCCTTTAAGTGTAAATTCTCCTCAGACGGCAGATATGATACGTTACGATATGGTTCCTGTGGATTTATATTCCGGCCGTATTTCTCTTGAGGTGCCCCTTGTGCATATTAGCGACAAGGATTTTGATTTTCCAGTCAGTCTCCGATACAACTCCGGAGGGTTTAAGCCGGCTGATCCTGACAATATTGTAGGACGGAACTGGATGCTGAATTGTGGAGGGCTTGTGTATCGTGAGATAAATGGTGTTCCTGATGAGGTGAAGGGCTATCATGTCGGGCAAACGGATGAAGATGATGTAGATGGGTTCCGTAATCTTCTGGGAAGTAAAAATGCTTTTGCAAAAGATTCCATAAAGACTAAGATTTACGGGAATCCATATGATTTTGCTTCACGTTACAATATAACTGTAAACGTTTCGACAATTCCAGGCCTGGGAAATGGAATGATAGAGTCTTCTGCTGATTTGTATCATTTTTCTTTTGGTGAATATTCCGGAAATTTTATGATAGGCTTTGATGGGAAAGTAAGTTCCGTTACTGTCTCAGGGAAAGAATGTACGGTGGATTTGTCCGAGTATAAAATCGTAAGTGATACGAATCCTTATAATTCCAAGATAAAAATAACTTCCGCTGACGGATATACATATGTTTTCGGAGGACGTGGCTATGGGTCAATGGAGTATACCGCTCTTTCGTGGGAAAACGATTTTCCTTATGGAAGCAGTCTGCAGCCAGTCAATCCACATCAGATAAATGCATATTATCTCACAAGCATTGTGGCTCCGAGCGGACGGGAATTGGATATATATTATAGGGATATAGACAAGGAATATCATATCAATCCGTATATTATGACGCTTGGGTATAATCAGCATGATGCAGATGCGCAGTTGCAGTACAGCTATATGGAGCGGTCTTATTATTGCCGTACTGACATTTATCCGTTAGGATTGGCCGACTGGTTTATTCCTGAACCTGTGGCTCAGAGGTCTCTTGCCAAGACTGTTATGATAGACCGTGTCGAAACAGATTTGTGGACCGTGAACTTCTATTATTCCAAAAGAGGTAATCTGCCGGCTGCGTCAGAGAATAAACAGTTTCCGGAATATTGTGGAGCAAAACTGGATAAAGTTGTTCTCACATCTTCAGATAAAAGAGTAGAAGAATCAGTTTTGCGCTACAGTTATTATAGCGGGAACCGGATGTTCCTCAGAGAAGTTACAAATACGGAATCAGGAACATTTTCATTTGAGTACAATAATATCGAAGAAGTTTTTAATCCTACTTTGGAAAATACTATCGGGCCGCGGACTACAAATATTGACAATTGGGGCTATTGGAGAGGAAGTAAAAAATCGGGGAAGTTGTTTCCGAAAATGAAAACGCTTTCCAGTGTTCCTTACGATGTCGGATATGAATTGATCTCAGATGACAGACAGCCCACTGGAGATAATGTTGACGCAACATTATTGAAAAAAGTCATTTTTCCGACAGGAGGCAGTAGCGTTTTTGAGTATGAGCCGAATTATTGGTCTTCGTGCAGAAGTTTTAGCTTTAACTTGTGCATTCCGTCTTGGGGATATTCACAACAAGGACAAAAGGAATTGTCGGGCGGGGCACGTATAAAAACAGTTAAATATTATGACAAGGCTGGTAAGGTTTTGGGTCAGAGACGGTATGATTATAAGCATCATCCGGAAGGGGAAATCAACTTCATGCCGTTGTATCGGTATACCGGGAGCCATTGGGATTCCGATAAGAAAAAATGGATTATAAATGGTATAGTCAGAAAGTCCGATGGGCTCAACTGGAAGCCAATGAATTATGATATTACTGGTTATACTGAGGTAAAAGAGTTCTATGATGATTATACTGATTCTGCCAGTTTCTATAAGATAACGTCATTTGCGTCACAGCATTCATATGGTGATGTTTTTCCTATAAGAGGGGGGATCGATCCGGGAGCATTCTGTTTTTGGAAATACGGTATCGGAATATTTCCTACAGATGAAGACGGTTATATGCAGAGGTACAATGCCAATCTCGGGATGAAGCCTATGTGCAATGGATCTTCAAGGTACGGAAAAATATTGAAGGAGAGTTATTATTCATCAGACAATGTTTTGCTGCGTGAGGATAACTACGAATATAAAATGATAGGGAAGGATACGGTGTATAACATTTATTCATTCCCGCCTCCGGACTATGGGGCAATGGTTGGAGTTTACGAACATATCGGCACGGAAATCCTTTATAGGTTTATGCTAAGCGAAAAACAGTCTGTCGAATATTTCTCTCCGTCCGGCAAGACTTTGAGGGAAAGTGTTGAATATGAGTATGACAAGGACGGATATCTGTTGTCGGAAATTCTTGGAAGGAATGGTAATCGGGTGTATAGGACTGATTACACTTATACGCATGAATATCAGGTGCCTCCAGACAAGGTGGCCTATTCGGTGACAGAAGGTGTCCCGGAGTTGGTGTACGAAGAGAAGTATTCTTCTTACAAGGATGGCAAAGGCTTTTGGCGAGTGTATGGTATAGACATTGGCAATGGTGCGGCTCCATTAAGGGAGGTGTCGTATGATTATTATGATGACTATGGAAATCCTGGCCTTGTCAGGACCAGAAACGGAATGTCAACGGTTTATGTATGGGGATATCACGGCCAATATCTTATGGCAAAGATTGAGAATGCGTCTTATGATGACGTTTCCAAGGCTTTGGAAGGTTCTCCAAAGAAATATTCGTCTTGCATGTATTCTTCGGACTTCCTTGCTTTGGAAACATTGCGTGAAACTTTACCTGATGCTCATGTGACGACATATATGTATTCACCGCAAATAGGTGTGACATCAATAACTTCACCGAATGGCCGGAAACATGAATACAAATATGATGAGGCCAACCGGTTCATACGAGAAACTCTGTATGATGACATAGGGGTGTCGTACATATGGAGAATGAACAGTTACAATATAATAAACATGTGAATCATGAAAACGCTGAAAAATCTTTCAATATATATCCATCTGGCCTTGGTTTTCGTGCCTGTATTCTCTTCAGCTCAGGTTTGGTGTGCAGATGGGCTGACGGAGCGTGCTTTCGAGAATATCCCTGTCAGTTATGAATCATGGGTGTATTCGGATGAGTATGACACTTCGTCCGGAAATAATAATTACGGTAATGCCAATAATGAAATACTTTATGATTTTACCATTGTACAGCCGGCTATAGTTGTGGTCAGCACTTCCGGTTCTTCCTTGGATGAGACTTCATTGTGCCTTAGGGGAACAGAATTGTACGCTGCGGAAATGACGGAATATTTTTCGGACAATTCAACCATATCTAAGCGCGAGAGGGAGATGATTGATCGTCTTGTGCATGACATGGGCACGGATTTGCCGGAAAATATCGGGGCAATCAAGGAGCGTCAGGCACTCATATGTGTGGAGCTCCAGGCCGGATATTATTCCGTTTATAGCGAAGGGTCTGATATAGGACATCCTAATAACGGCATAATCAAGACTGGCATTTATGTCTGTTATCTTGGACAAAATATGGAGAATGCCATTGATCTGGGTGTGCAGGACTGTGCATTCAAGACACAATGCATACATATGGTAAATTCTTTTGAAACTTCCGGTGAATTATATTTCAAGATAGAGTTCCCGACTTTTACACGGATGTTTGTAGATGGTGTAGGAGTACGCGGAACTTATGGCAAGTTGGCTGTCTTGGATGCATCGGGAAAAGAGCTATACAACAGTGACAGGTATCCGTCGAAAAAATATTATCCGCAGATTGATGATTGCCAGCTGGTAGCGGGAACATATTATATACGTTCATATATGGAGCAGGGGATAGGTGAATTGTTTGTTAATATTAGGTCTGTACCGGCCGTAAGGCTTGGCGATAGCATGGAAAGGCCTTATATGCCATCCTCGTTTTTTTCGAACTGTACATATTCTCCCAGATATAATACCGATTCCTACACGGACCGGCATATGGCAAATTCCCGTAAAGACGTATTCATAGGCTTGCGCCTGCTTGTCCCGTTCAATATAGTTGTGGAGGACAATGCCTCGTCTGTTGCCGGGGGCATTATGGTGACATTGGCTGATAATAAAGGTATGCAGATAGTTTGTCTTGACACATCAGACGACCCTATGCGGCAAGTGTCTGTGGATGTCCCGTCAGGCTTTTACTATCTTATACTTGAGGGAGCAGAGAATGACGGAGAGGTCGGAGTCAAGCTGGTGATGACAAAACTGGACTCATCGCTTGTGAAAAATAATTTTGTGCCGGATGCTGCATCCAATTATATAGTCACTGCTGTCCCGGCAGTTGAAGTAATATCCGGAGGAGAGGATTCACAAGGCGGTAATATGAAGTTTGTTGTTGATTATTACGACGGTTTGGGGCGATTTGACCAGAGTGTGTCTCAGCGTGGCATCTTAGACAAAAGCGTTTTGTTGTCTTGTGTTGAATATGACCTGATAGGGCGTCCGGTCATTTCATGGAATACTATGCCAGGTCATCCTGACGGGGGGCTTATGAGCCGGACCGATGTGGCAGAATCAGCGGAAACGTTTTACAGGGACAAGGCCCCATATTCCACTACGATTTATGCCGACAGCCCGCTGGAGCAGGTGGCGAGGCAATTCGGACCCGGTGAGATCTGGAGACGTGACAATTCCTCTGTGGACATAAAGTATAATACGGATACTCTGACAAGGTATGCGGTGGCCGGAGAACGGGACAACGGAAGACTTGTTATTGACGGACGTTATGAGTCAGGAGAACTGCGCATAGAAGAAATCCGTGATGAGAACGGGTACCTTACTAAAAAATATACTGATTGTTACGGACACGATGTCTGTGTGGAGCGTGAAGGTCTAAGGACGTTTTATGTATATGATTCCTATGGCAATTTGCGTTTTGTCCTTCCTCCTTGTGTAAATGGCCGTATAGACTGGCAGACTCTTTGGGAATATGCTTATACATATAATTATGATGACCGGAATTTGTGTCTTGGCAAAAGGCTCCCGGGCGCGAATTGGATTTTATTCTTGTATGACAAGTCCGGTTATCCGGTATATTCTCAGGATGGAGAGCAGAGAGTGCGCGGAGAGTGGAATTGTTCGATTCCTGATGTATTCGGCAGAGAGGTAATACGTGGTGTGGTATCTTCCGTTCCTGATGCCGCTGAGCTTAGGCGATATAATGTATTTGCCGATTTTGATGCAGGTTATCCGTATGGATATCGTATTATTGGCGTTACTGCTCCGGAAATGCTGTTGAGTGTAAGATATTATGACAATTATGACTTTATCTTTCTTGATGGTACTCCTGAGGCGTTGAGGTATATGGAGAGTTCTGAATATGGCAGAAGATATGGGACTGATATTGATTATTTTAAGCATAAAGGACTCCTGACTGGCTCTTATGATAGGGTGCTGGGCAATGAGGCGGATTCTGTGTGGACTGCCAGTTATTATGACATAAATCAGCAACCGATTCAGACCAGACGTCTTCTTCCTCTTGGTGGAGAGCATATTGTGAAATGCCGGTATAATTTTGATGGTACGGTTGCGCTGTCTGAAGAGGTTGTCCGTTCTTGTCGTGATGCTGTATGCGACACGATGCTTACGAGGAATGAGTACGATGCCGAAGGCCGCCTTTGTGAAACGTCTGTATTTTTCAATGGTGCTCAGATGTCAGGAACAGATTATGGCTATGATGAAATCGGCCGTCTTTCTTCCGTCGCTCAGGGAGGGGAGGGAAAGCCGATAGATACGCAGATGCGATATAATGTACGCAATTGGTTGGTGAGTTCGCGCAACAGTGAGTTTGAGTCGGAGCTTCGTTATGTTGACTCCCTCTCTCATGGTGTCCCCGCGGATTATTCCGGCAATGTGAGTGAATGGAGTTGGTGTAACGGGGACTCTGGTGTACATACCTATGGCTTTTGGTATGATGCACATTCCCGTTTGACAGATGCTGTCCTCTATGGCCCGAGTGGTGAGACGGACAGCTTCACGGAGTCTGGTATGGTCTATGATGGCAATGGTAATATCCTGCATATTGACCGAACATCTTGTGATACCTTGTCTTCCCGTCTTGAATATGATTATTCTGGCAATCAGTTGAATGTAGTGAATGACGGTGTTTCTGGCAAATCTTGGAGATATCTCTATAATCAGAATGGCCAGATGTTCTACGACGGGCGTAATGATCTGCTGTTTACCTATGATATAGTAGGCCTGCCTTATCAGTGCGGTACGCCGGACTCTATTTTTGTGGTGTATTCCTATCTCCCGAGCGGTGTGAAACTTTCAGCAACAGATCCTTCCGGTGACGGCCTGTATTATATCGGCCCGATGGTTTACCGCAAGTCCGGCGGTTCTATGTACTTCGAGGGTGCCTCATTCCCTGGTGGCCGTATTGTCGGCACAGATTCCGGTGCAGTTCCGTATTATTACCTTACAGACCATTTGGGCAGCACAAGGGCAATAATTGACGGATTCTCCGGAGAGGTGGTGGAGCGTGACGATTACTATCCTTTCGGTTCCCGCTGGAACTCCGGCCCTGAAGTGCCTTGGAACCGCTACCGTTTCAACGGCAAAGAATGGCAGACATTTGCCGGCCTGCCGTACATAGATTATGGTGCCCGCCTGTACGACCCTCAGTGGCGCCTCAACTGGAATGCAATCGACCCGATGTCAGAAAAGTATTATTCTGTCAGCCCATATGCCTTCTGTTCGGGAAATCCTGTTAACTTTGTGGATGTTGATGGGATGCGTTGGGTAGATCAGTATGGCTTTGTAGTTTGGGGGACAACAGGTCCTACATCTTTTGCGACAGAGATGCAAAAGGAACTTGGAAGAACTATGAGGCAGTCAAGGACGGGAACGGCACAGTTGCAGAAATTGGTCAGTGCGCCTTTTGATGTTGTTGTCAATATAGATGAGCATTCATTATCTCCGGCTTTTGGAAAGGCGCAATACGAATCCAGTAGTCCGTCATCAGCAAAGAAGAATGTTAAAATAACGATTTTTCAAAAAAGTGCCAAGCGCCGTTCAGTGATGATGTCAAATGCGATTAGTGAGATAGAAGCTTTGGCGATTAATTTCGGTCACGAGATAGAGCATCTTACGGAAGAGGCATTTGTCTTGGATGCGGAAGGCGCTCCGGAAGAAGAACGTGAGGATGCGCCGGATAAGGTGTCAGAAGAGATGACTTTGGATTATTTGAATAAACTTGAAAAAATCGACCTGATATTTCGTGGCGCGACAACTGAATTGCAACATAATACAATCATACTATGAAAGCAAATATATTGATAATAAGTAGTTTAATTATTTCGACCATCAATTTGTCCGGCCAACCCTATAGGATTACTAGGTGTGATTATAATGGTCTGTATGAACAGATGTTCAGGTATATTTATGTCGTTCAAGATGATGAACTAAGTTTTTTTGCAGATGTAGATCCATATGAATATAAATATGTGGTTATAAGAGATATGCTTTCCGGCAAAGAATTGCTTCCCGGTGATGATATTCCAGATAACGTGGTGTTAGGGTTTACGCCGACAACGATTCATCCTGCACATACTTCTTTGGTGCTGAAGTCCGGCAATGATTGTGAAATAATTTATTCTTTTTTTGAATATCAGACGATAGATTATTCGTATGTCCTTTACCAGCAATTGTCTCAGGCCTATGAGTTCATGAGCAATCACGAGTCCCAAATGGATAGTGACGATTTCCCTTCTTATGCCAAAGTGATATGTGACGTATTCGTCGGGAATTCCAGATATTTGGAATGATTATAATACTGCTTTTTACCGGTGCGGGTCCCTGACCCTATAGACCGTCTGTGCAGTTGACAGAGAATAATGCCTCTGTGGAAGAAATTGAAAAAGCGCCGACAAAGATTGGCCAGATGCTCATTGACGAATTTAGATTACCGGTTTTGAATTTGTTTGTTTTTGAATAAAAGTAAGATTATGTCAATAAGAATTATATCTTCTATTGTTATTGCAGCATTAGGTAGCTTAGGTCTATATGCTCAGACTGGTCAGCTTGATTATTCTACCTATCCTGTAAATTATGAAGAGCTGGTTGAGGGAGGAGAGAATTTGGGAGCCGGAGGGTATTTTAATGCAAGATGGTATATTGATGGGACACAATTGCAGCGATTATGTATTGGCCAGTCTGATTTGTCTGAACTTCTTTCTGGAACAGGATGTCTGCTGATGATTGGAAGCGAAGGAGACGATTATGTCAAAAGATGTATGTATGGTTATGTGGAACCATACGGAAAAAACTTGTATGTACTGGGATTGAGTTCGTTATGCTATGTATTTTGCTTTGATAATGAGACTGTTATTGCTTCGAAAGGACTGAAAGCTGATTCTGACAGAGGGGATAATGTTGACTATGTCATAGCAATAATGTCGCTGTTTTATGAGAAAGCGACCAAATCTCATGGTATAACAGCAAAGGCTGCGGATTACCTTCTGTATTGCCTTGCTAATGATTTGTTTGGTGATTTGATACATTCTCGTGGGGGTAAGAGGCATTCAAGATTCAGTCCTTATGAAAATTTGCAAAATGAATATACGGAAGTTATCGTAACTGTTCTTTACGGAGAATCATACAGTTCAGATATAGAATACGATGAAACTAGGCTTAGATATTTTAGTAAAAATCATAAAGAACAAGTGTTGGATAGATTTTACTCCGAATGCTCATCGGGGTTGTCGGGGTGTAGCGTTATGGAACAAATTCAGAACTTTGTTGATTATAGCAGACGAGAAATGAATAATATGAGTCCTGTTGAATATGAAGAAAATGTAATGCTGGATATTATTGGCCTATTGGCAAGATACATTGAGAGCCAGGGATGATTAAATCATATATGGGGTTTATTTGAAGATGAATGTCTTATTGAATTGCAATTGAAGTTTGATGCGAAATTCTGAATGCTCTCAGGGAATGCGGCTGCTGCGAATGTCAAAATTGTAGAAGATGGTAAGCCGACAGAAGATAAAGCACCGGATGAGGTTTCAGAGGAGATGACTCAGGACTATCTTAATAAACTGGAGAGGATAGAGCCTATATTTATTGAAGTAACAACTGAAATGCAATATAATACAATTTTGCGATGAGATATAAAATAGTGATAATCATTCTTATGTCCATATTGTCTGTTAACAATATGGAAAGTCGGTCATCCAAATTAGCTGTAGGCAATTATAGTGAATTGTATGATATAATGTTTTCTTACATATACATAGAAACATTTGGCGTATTTGATGATTTATATGCTGCAAAAACAGAAGACGCCCAAATGTATAAGGAATATTTAATGGGTGAAAATCTGTTGACAAAATCTGCGATAACAAGAGATGCCTTGCTTCCGGATAACTGTATATTTGGTTTCAGACCTATGACAATTCATCCTGCTGATACTTATTTAATATTGAAATCCGGTGATGATTATGAGATTCTTCTCGGGAGTTATGATTACCAGACTTGGGATTCATCGTATATCCTTTACCAGCAATTGTCTCAGGCCTATGAGTTTTTCCAGAGCCATCAGTCTCAAATGGATGTAGATGATTTCCCTGTATACGCAAAAATAATCTGTGAGGTATTCATCGAGAATTCAAAATATCTTGAATGATCATATTAAAGGGCTGGACGTTGCCGTTTCAGCCCTTTTTTGTTTTATAGCCGGGTTAACATCCAATTTCTGCAGTGTCTGTTATGTTATCGGCAACAAAGGAGGCTAATTCTGTCTGCATGAAGGTTACTCATTGTGCGGCTTTGGGACGCATTCCAGTTGGTCTCAGCCTTACCGGTTCAATGGCAAAGAGTCCAGTGAGTTCGCCGGTCTTCCGTACTTAGACTACTGCGAAAGGTTTTACCGTCAGCTGGCTTCCTGCTGAACCACCATCTCTTGCTATTCGCCGACAGAAAGATACTGTTTTTCAATCCGCAAAAAAGGAATTGTGGTCTAATGTCTTGATGTTTGTCTTTTTCGATTTTATCCTTTTACCCTGATTGATTTGTGACGGCAGTAATGTCTGGTTCCCAATATGCATCTTACCGTTCTGTTGGGAACCCGCCTGAATCTCAGTCGGTTGATTTCCAATGTATTATAAAGTCTGTAGGTTCCCAACGTGTGTTTTAGTGTTCTGTTTGGAACCATGTCAAGTCGTAATGACGTGGATAGGAATGTGTTATGGTGGTAGTCGGTTCCCAATGTGCATCTTACCGTTCTGTTGGGAACCTGCCTGGATTTCAGTTGATTAGTCTTCAATGCGTTATGAAGTATGTCGGTTCCCAACGTGTGTTTTAGTGTCCAGTTTGGAACTATATCAAATCATAATATCTTGGCTATTAGCGTGTTGTGTTGGCGGGCGATTCCCAATGTGCATCATGCCGTTCTGTTGGGAACCTGCCTGGATTTCAGTCGGTTGATTTCCAATGTGTTGTGCAGTCTGTTGGTTCCCAACGTGTGTTTTAGTGTTCTGTTTGGAACCATGTCAAGTCATAATAACTTGGATATGAGTGTGTTATGTTGATGGGTGGTTCCCAATGTGCATCTTGCCGTTCTGTTGGGAACCTGCCTGAATTTCAGACAATTGATTTCCAATGTATTATGAAGTCAGTCGGTCCCCAATATGTCTTTTTCTGTCCTGTTTGAAACCTGTCTTGTCCTGAAATAGGTTTACCGATAATTGAACAATAAGTTGTTAGGACTT
>CAJUEK010000029.1 GCA_910585445.1 uncultured Bacteroidales bacterium
ACACCATTGACAGCTATCTGAGCTTTGGCACTGAAAACTGAAAGCAACAGAGCCATAAACATAACCATTGTAATTCTTGTTTTCATAAGGTAACTATTTTAAATTTATAAAAATTATAACATCATGCCCGGTTTGTCATCTGATAGCCAAACATCACCGTAATATAAATATATTTTATCTTCCTCATCACATTTGATGCCCGTGATTTTCGTTGGCCGCACAGCACCGTTTGACCCACGGGAGACTATGCCGTTAATATAAATCTCAGGATTCACCCGCTTTCCATTTTGCAGCACAGTAAGATGGAGATGAGGGAATTTGACATCCCAAGCATTGCCGGTACAGCCACTATAAGCTATCACTTCCCCACGATAGACCTTGTCTCCAGGTCTGAACGGCCGGCCAGTCCTCGGATTGATGGCCACAGGGTTGTCCGCACTTAAATGCCAATATGAAAAATCAACAACTTGGCCATCTATCAAGCACTCCAATGAAAAGCGGTTACCTGCACCGTCTGTATCTCCGCTATACCATGCGGGATACTCTTTTCTCCCTATTCGCATCGGCTGTTCGACAACATATTTCTGCTTCTCTGATATTCTCCCATCACACATTGCGCATAGAGGTGTGCCAGGCTCAGCATACAAATCTATGCCTGAATGGCTTAGTCTATTACCATATTTATCCACACGCGTCAGCCCGTAAGTAGATCCGCGGAAATCGGGATTCCAGGTACTGGTCGGAGCCAGACTCATCTCAACCAACGGATTGCCAATACCCGTGCTCTTGTCCCAGCAAGGCAGTTTTCCTTCCTCCAAAATACTGCCGAAATAAGCAGTCGCTTCAATATCAGTTCTTATTTGGAAAGCGGCACATTCCGAATAACCACGAAGGCTGCCGACCCAACGGCTGAAATACAAATCCATATCAGGCACAGCACGGCAAGTCACATAGAAAT
Organism: uncultured Bacteroidales bacterium; assembly: GCA_910585445.1. Taxonomy (GTDB): domain Bacteria; phylum Bacteroidota; class Bacteroidia; order Bacteroidales; family UBA932; genus Cryptobacteroides. Next base: position 959 of record CAJUEK010000029.1, read on the forward strand.
CTTTCACATATTCTCCAGAGCCAAGAACAATCCCACCGGAGGAAGAGGAAAGCGTAACCGTATACTTAACCGGTTCACGCGGCTTTCCACCACCTCCTCCACAGCCACTGCCGTCATCCAGAGGAGGGTCGTTCCACCAATCATGTCCGTTGTATTCACCTCCCTCCGAATCTTTATACAAGTCCCATTCCGGCGTCACCTCAGCAATACAATAGCTGGCCTCAAGTTCAACAGGCTCTTTGTCCGCACGCGTACAGACAGAAGCAGGCACGGAAAGATACATTAATCTGCTTGAATATGACCCAGCGTCCTCAAAAGGAACAACAACGGCATCACCTATCGGACCGTCACCATATGTGTAAATGTCAATGATGCCGCCATATAAATCAGAATACAAGATGATGCCGCGGTAAAGGCTTTTGTCAAGAAAACTCACCGTCTCCGCACCATACATGTCAACATAGCCAACATATGGTATCATAGTGGCGACATCTTTAGTGACCGCGCCTGTCAAAGTATCGACAGTCTCAATCAAGAAAGTCCTCACTATAGTAAGGGAATCCGAATCGTAACTATTGTCATTATTCTTGCGGAACATGACCTTTTTGTCGTCTTTATTGTCAAGAAACGGTATCTGACGTATAATCATAGACTTGAATGACATTTCTTCAGCAGCGTCACGGTCAAGGAGCGACTCAAGGCTCACCATATTCTGAGAGCCATCCGTACTTTTTGTCTTGGTTGCGCGCTTGCCTCCAAGGTCGGCAAACAAGAACAATTCATCGGCCGGAACCATAATGTCACCATACTCATCATCAGGAAATCTCTCTATATTACATTCCATGAAATCCGCCACGCCGCAAGAAAGCAGCGCAAAAGGCAACAGACAGAAGAACATGCGCCTCATAACAGTTTCAGTTTAGAAGTTGCTGCAGCAAAGATAACAAAATTACAATAAAATCAAAGTAATATTTGATAAAAAAGAAGTGTTCCACATTAAATCTTTAGAAATTATCATCTACATAATTATATCCCGATTCTGAAGCCGGAATACGTTGCCTCGAAAGGAATCCATGCTAACGAAAAGAAGACCTACTTCGGCAGAATCAAAGCAAGCTTTGCTTCTGCTCTCTACTTTGTGTATATTTGAGCTAAAGCTCATATATACGCCTGCGCTTCGGCAAAACTTACAAGCAAGCTTGACGTTTTGCTCTCAGCTTTTGCTATATTTGCCCCAGTTTTTAAAATGGCAGAGAAATGGAGATTGCGAACACACCGGAAGAGAGAATTGCCGGCATAATACAGTCACAGAGGGAATATTTCCTCAGCGGGGAAACACTCGGACTCCCCTTCCGTAAAAACATGCTGAAGAAATTTGCGGCAGCGATGAAAAAATGGGAAAAGCCTCTGTGTGATGCACTTTGGACAGACCTGCACAAATCATATGAAGAGGCATACCTCACCGAACTTAGCATAGTCACCGGAGAAATAAGCAACCATCTGAGGCATCTGGACAAATGGGCCCGCAGGGAACGCAGACGCACGCCGCTGAAGCTGTTCCCGTCACGCAGCCATGTCGTAAAAGAGCCTCTGGGCAATGCCCTTATAATCTCACCATGGAATTATCCGGTCCAGCTGCTTCTGAATCCTCTCGTAGGAGCCATTTCGTCTGGATGCACTGCAGTCCTCAAACCCTCCCCCTATGTCCCGAACGTGTCCGCAGTTATCGGGGATATGATTCGCGACACATTCGAGGAGTACTATATAGCTGCAGTTCAAGGCAATAGAGAAGCAAATGCGGCCCTGCTCAAACATCGCTTCGACCTTATATTCTTCACCGGCAGCCCTGCCCTTGCACGGACCGTCATGGAATCAGCCGCAAAGAATCTCACACCGGTAGTGCTCGAGTTAGGCGGCAAGAGCCCCTGCATAATAGGACATGACGCCGACCTCAGGACAGCGGCACGCAGGATTGCTTGGGGAAAGACACTGAACAGCGGCCAGACATGCATCGCTCCGGACTATATACTTATACACAAAGACGTGCGCGACGGGTTTGTAACAGCATTTGCAGAAGAAGTCAGAAGAATGCACGGCAATGACATAAAGGCAGACAGGCACTATGTTAGGATGGTCAATGACAAGGCCTTCGAACGTGTCAGCGGCTATCTGAAAGACGCGGAACTTCTCTTCGGAGGAGAATGCGACCCGGAGGAAAGGTTCATTGGGCCTGCACTGATAGCTGACCCGGCGCTTGACTCCCCTGTCATGACTGAGGAAATCTTCGGTCCCGTATTCCCTGTAATATCACTTGACGACAACGGCAAACCGTTCTCTGACAAAGTGATAGAGTTTGTCACCTCAAGAGAAAAACCGCTTGCCCTCTACTACTTCGGGAAAAAGAGCGAAGGATGGGAAATAATCAGCAGGACTTCTTCAGGAGGAGGATGCATCAATGATGTCATAATGCACATTGCCAATGAAAACATACCATTCGGCGGCGTAGGCAATTCCGGAACGGGCTGCTATCACGGCGAAGAAAGCTTCAAGGCATTCAGCCACAGGCGTTCGATAGTCACAACGGGCACCTGGCTTGACCTCCCCTTCCGCTACATGCCTTACAGGCTCTTCAAACTTGTCAAAAAGATACTCTGACAGCACATGCCTCCAGCGCGATGAGACGCGGCACAAAAACAAACATGATGGAAACAAAAGGAAAACGAATAATTCTTGCAAGCGGGTCTCCGAGAAGGAAAGAACTTCTCTCTGGCTTGAACATTGATTTTGAAGTAGATACACGCAATCATTTCGAGGAAACATACAGCTTGGACACTCCACATGAAATGATACCGCATATCCTCTCCGAAGGCAAGTCATACGGGTTTCACCGCGAACTGAGCGAAAATGAGATACTGATAACCTCTGACACACTGGTTCTGTGCGGAGACCGCGTAATGGGAAAACCGCACACACGGGAAGAGGCAGTTGACATGCTGCGTTTCCTGTCAGGACGAAGCCATAAGGTAATCACGGCCCTTACTTTGCGTGACTGCAAAAGGCACGAGACCATGTCCGACACTGCAACGGTGCATTTCCGCGAATTGACAGACAATGAAATCGCCTATTACATAGACACATTCAAGCCATACGACAAAGCCGGGGCATACGGCATCCAGGAATGGATAGGATATATCGGCATAACAGGAATAGAAGGCTCATTCTTCACGATTATGGGACTTCCCGTGCATCTTGCATATAGCCAGCTGCTCAAATTCATCGGCTGACAAGCCCGGCTCAAGCTACAAAGCCATCTCCTGCATGCGGACAGAAGATGTACAGTCGCCGTGCAACATTTGCATGACATTGTGCATCTTAGCGGAAATTTTAAAACTTCCAACCATGAAGAAACTGTCCGCAACTCTCATTGCCACATTATGCCTGTGGACTCTTGGCATTCTCACTTCACAGATTCTTTATGCACAGACCCGCAGCCATCTGGAATATGCTTTCGGGCATGTGATAGAAACATCCCTCGGATGCGCGTTCACCTGCAATGACAACGGTTTTGTTCCCGGGCCGGAGCTGAATCTGAGGTACACCTATTATTGGGGAAAACATTTCGGAGTGTATGGCAATATCGGAGGAAGCATCAACCCAAAGAGCGTCACAAGCACATTCAGCAAACTCGATGACAGTTACAATTATGCACCCCTGCAATACAGGAACAAAAAAATACGCGAATCATACCAAAGCATCGTGGCAGGCCTGGCATACCGCCTCGACTTCGGAGCCTGGAGCTTCAGGCCACGCATAGGCTTGGGATATGGTGAATATAAATGCAAAGACTACAGCTATTACCGCCTCAGCAGCGCATCAACTTCAGATACCCCGGAACGCGTTGTAATACAAACCAAACGGCCAAACTCCTCCATACCCGGAAATGTGTGCTTCAACGCCAACATACAGATGGCATACAGCCCGACCAATCATTTTTTCATTTTCGCGGAAATCTCGGGAACAGTCATTCCCGGCATGGTCAACGTCTGCGAAAGCATATATACTACGGAAAGCCTAACAAACGATAATTGGTTTGAAGGATTCATCAATTTATTTTATGAGCCCTATCGTGTGAAAGAGCTGATACGGCAGGATGAGACACAGCTCCAGATAGGCGGAACCGTAAGCCTGCGTTTCGGAATCGGCTGGAACATAGGACTCAACAGGAATACACGCCACATGTAAATGAACATAAACTATATCGTCATGACAAAATTGTCCGCAACAGCCCTCACAGCAGCCTTGATTGGCTTCCTGGCTTCCTCACAAGTAATGAGCGCACAGAAAAAAGACAACAGCCATCTGCCATATGCATTCGGGAATACCCTGGAAACATCTGTCGGATGCAATTTCTCCTCAAACGGCCATGGTTTTGCCCAAGGCCCCGAGTTCAATCTCAGATATACCTATTATTGGGGAAAGCATTTCGGAGCATATGGACATCTCGGAATCAGCGGCCATAACATGGACATGAGTGACGCTTTCAAGAATTTTGACAGCGGTTTCACTTATGAGACTTCCATAAACAGAGGTTCTTCCATATCGAGTTCCTGCTCATATTTCACAGCGGGTATCGCCTATCGCCTTGACTTCGGGAAATGGAGCTTCAGGCCTAAAGCCGGATTAGGATATGGAGAATACAGCCAGCATCACTACAGCTACTACAGATTCAGAAAGTCAGCCTCCTCAGATACCCCGGAATACGTGACCATCAGTTCGCCATACGACAAGTACAATTTCGACAATAGTACAAACAGCATAGCTTTGGAAGCCTGCGTACAGATGGCATATACCCTGAGAAACCATTTCTTTATTTTTGCGGAAATCTCAGGCCTGCTGATGCCTGCGCAACTTAAGGCAAAAGAAACCGTATATGCAACCAGAAAAGTCATTCCTGAAAACTGGGCTGACGCCGCAATCGGTCCCAAGGGAGACAAATACGTGCAGACCGAAGAAATAATAAGCTCCCAGAGAATTTCACACATGGCATGCGGCAACATAGGCCTTAGCTTCGGAATCGGCTGGAACATAGGCTTCAACAGAAACACCAGCAACAGATACAGGCAGCAGTAAACTGCCACATCTGAACAAGCAAATATTTAATTAATACCAAAGAGAACAGCCATGAAGCACTTTGCAAAAATTTTCGCTATAATCACCATATCACTGACCTCCACGGCAGTTGACTGCTACAAATATGACAGCGACATCGCCTTCACCCTGCATAACGATTCCGACAAAACGATAGGATGGTACATCCCGACATACGATGAATTCCTTGAGGGAGTCATGCCGGATGAAATGCCAAAGACCTTGGCAAAGTCACACTACCACATATCACCAGGCAAAAGTCATACTTTCATACGTGGCAGCATTCCTTCAGAATACCAACCGGACGACCTCCTCAAATTGTATATATTTGACATAGAGACACTATACGACCACAATTGGGAAGAGGTAAGGGATAAAGGGATGTATCTGTACTGCTTCGAACTCAGTGCAGAAGAAGTCAGGAAGAATGGCAACCAGGTCTCTTATCCGGCCAAATGACACCGTTCTTTTTATTAAAATGATCCGGTGCATTGTGCATTTTCGCCAAATCACTATCTTTGCATAGTCCATCCGGAACATCGGAAGGTAACAATCAAAGGACGCCAGAAATGAGCGTCCTTTTTTATTTGTTTCATAACATACAACAGATGATGGAAAACAGAGACAGACAAATCAAAAGGATAACACTTTGGAGCGTAGCGGCAAACACTCTGCTGACAGTCTGCAAAATCATAGCGGGAACTTTCGGCAGAAGCGCGGCAATGGTAGCTGACGGAATACATTCACTCTCAGACCTTCTCAGTGACGCCGTCGTGCTTGTTTTCACCCATATCTCCGCCAAGGGCAAGGACAGGGACCATTCATTCGGACACGGGAAATTCGAAACTCTTGCCACACTGATTGTCAGCATAATCCTTATCATTGTCGGAGCGAACCTCATGTCAGGAGGGATAAAGAGCATCATAAATGTCCTGAACGGCGGAATCATACCTAAGCCTGGATATATTGCAGCCGCAGCAGCCGTCATCTCGATTGCCGCAAAAGAAATCCTTTACAGGGTCACGGCAAAGGTCGGCAAAGAAGCCAACAGCCCTGCCGTAATAGCAAATGCATGGCATCACCGAAGTGACGCGCTCTCATCAATCGGCTCCCTGGCCGGAATCAGCGGCGCAATACTGCTCGGTGACAAATGGACAATCCTTGACCCGATAGCATCCTGCATCATAAGCGCAGCCATAATCATTGTCGGTGTGAAGATGGCCATTCCCAACCTCGCAGAATTGCTTGAGGCATCGCTGCCGGAGGAAATGGAAGAGGAAATAGTCCGGATAGCGCTCTCGGTAGATGGAGTGAACGACATACATGACCTAAAGACAAGGCGCAACGGCATCTCCGTCATAATCGACGCGCACATCGTAGTGGACCCTCAGATGACAGTCACCCAAGCCCACGACATAGCTACGCAAGCCGAAGACCGGATACGCGAAAAGTTTGGCCAGCAGACGCAGGTCAGTACGCACATTGAGCCGGACAAGACCTCACGGTAGGCCCTCTCCCCTGCTTTCTGTGCAAAAAAGAGGGACCTGGCAAATCGCCAAGTCCCCTCATGATAAGGAACTGAGTCCAAAACTATAAATCAAGTTCTGGCAGCCTTATTTTGCAAGCGTCATAAGCACATTGCCGTCAGCATCGTAAAGCGTAAGCACCCCTGCTTTCACCTTTGCGCTTTTCACTTCATTTACCGCTGCAAGGAACTCCTGCTCGGTCTGTGCCTTAGGCTCCGGTCCTGCCATCATCGTAGTTGCCAAAGTTCCGAAAGTAAGGTCATTGCCAGAAAGCTCATATGTGCCGTTGACAAGATTGACTCCGGTATTTCCATGGATTCTTCCGGACTCCGCATCAAAATTGATGAATGGAGCGACTTCATCCTCAGTCTCAGGAGCCTCAATCTCTACCCCATTGATAGTAACCACTTTCCACTCTCCTGAAAGATCCGGTGTCTGTGCACATGACAATGCCGTCATTGCAGCGGCAGCAATGGCTGCCATAGAAATAATTTTTTTCATCTTTATCCTTTTCTTTAATGCATTATGCAAATATAATGTTTTTATCTTATTCTTTGCCTCTTTTACCGGACGCAACTTTCTGTATGACATTCGGTGAGGCATTCGGCGCAATGTTTTGTGCGACATTGGACATGACATTCAGCATTACATTCAACACCATGTTTTTCAGTGTGACATTCTGTGCAATGTTTGGCACAGCGTTCGGCTCAACGTTTTTGCCAGACACAAGATATGCCCTCCAAAAGTCTACATTCATGACCAGCCATTACAGCAAAATCAGTGCTCATTATCACTTTTTACAGCATTTTCATAAAATAAAATTTGCAGTTACAGTTAAAAACCGTATATTTGCAATCCCAATTCGGAATGGTGCTTTGGCCGAGCGGTTAGGCACAGGTCTGCAAAACCTGCTACAGCGGTTCGATTCCGCTAGGCACCTCTTCACTTCCCTTTCAGTTTTCTGAGAGGGATTTTTTTGATAATAGCCTAAGTCAGGATATAGCAAGCTGCATGAGCACTTTTCGGAAAGCTGTTTTGTGCCACGACTTGCAGGATGCAACTGGAAAACGGTAAAATATCGTGCGGATTTTAAACGGAATTGTATTCCGAAACGATTCGGTAAAAATTGCGGCCGATTTTTAAACCGTTTTTGATGAAAGGATAAGCTCAGGATAAAATTATCCTGTCTTAATGCAAGGTCATCCTGACGCCCGAGCTGCGCCATGGCCAGGGAACAACTAGCGGTGAGCCCCAAGAGAGAAGATGAGCCGAGCTTAAAATCCCGGTCAATCTCAGAATTAACTGCTGCTCCACGCAGTTGTCCCTCCCTGCCACCTATCTTAATTCAGAATATTATGCAGGTCACATAATTTGCTATGTCAGGCTTGCCATGATTTACCGATTTGTTTAAATGCATACACCTGTTTCCGGGAATTGTATTTAATTAAGGATAAAATTAATAATCAGTCATTTAACCTCACCTGCTCCTCAATTGAAATAAGATGATTTCAGAATGAAAAAGTAGTCAAAACTTAAATATTTTGTCCTGCGCCACTTGAAATTATCGGATACAACATATATCATAATTCTATTGATTTTTCCGACAGGATTTTTTGCTTATACACTTTTTTGAATACCTTAGCAATCAAATTGAAATTGATATAATGGAGCAAATCACATATTCATCACAAGTACCCGAATTCATCTCAGAACTCTGCAGGACTCCCCTGCTCCAGCGCCTGGGCAAGGTGGGGATGAACTGCGGCTGCGAATACACGTCATTCCCTCTTTTCAGACAGCTGGATTCCTATTCAAGGCTGGAGCATAGCATCGGAGTCGCGAAAATCATATGGAAACATACGGGGGATGCTGCCCAGACTATTGCAGGCCTGCTGCACGACATCGCCACACCGACATTTGCCCATGTGATTGACTTTCTGAATGGAGATTACATAAGGCAGGAGTCCACAGAAGACAAGACAGCTGCGCTGATACACGCCAATGAGGAGATAAGAAATATTCTTTCCAGCTACGGCATTCCTGTTGACGCCGTCACCGATTACCATCAGTATCCTGTTGCAGACAATGATTCCCCCAAGCTGTCTGCTGACCGTCTGGAATATACGCTCGGGAATATGGTGAATTACCGTTTCGCATCGCATGATAAGGCACAGCGTCTTTACGATGACATTGCTGCAGGACAGAATGAATATGGTGAGCCGGAACTTGTTTTCCTGCACCCTGACAGTGCCTTGGAGTTTGCAACCTTGTCTTTGAAATGCTCTGAGGTCTATTGCAGCGATGCGGACAGGTATGCGATGCAGATTCTTTCGGAAATCATAAAATCCGCTGTTGCCGACGGGATTATGGAGATGGATGACCTGTATATGGATGAACCTGCCGTCATAATGAAGCTATGTTCAGACGAGACTTATAGTGCCAGGTGGCAGTCCTACTGTTCTTTAGATGAAATCTTCCATCCGGACTCGGACATACCGGAAAGCAGAAGAGTGGATGCCAAAAGGCGTTGCATAGACCCTTATGTGAGAAGACAAGGCCGTGTGAGCGCCCTGTATCCGGAGTACAGGTCAGCATTGGAGGAGTATCTGAACCGAAGCCTGGATTACAGGATTGCTGCAAAATGCTCTGGAGAATTACTCGGGACATTGCAATAAACGATTAAGCCGAACACAGATGCAAAACTTGTTTTGACGATGCCAAGGTGAGAACGATTGTAAATGAAGTTTAACCCATAAGACAAGATATATGAACAACGAAATCCTATATGCTCTCCTGCCGGATTATGCCGGGCACTGGATTGTCATCTTTCAGAAGCCTCTATTATAGCACTAAATTAAATTTTTCGTTAATTAACTAATGTTTTAGTTGGAATATTAAAATATTAGTTTTATGTTTGCATCGGGAAGTTCGGAGAACCGTATTTCTTGATGCAAATCTGATTTTAATTATAGACGGAATACAATGGGAGAGAAATTAAAGAAGAAATCTCAGGAGCTCACAAAGGCTGAGCTGGAAATCATGCAGGTGATATGGCAAAAGGAGAAGGTGCTTGTTCACGACATCCTCGCAGAATTGCCTGAGCCAAAGCCGGCATACAACACCGTATCTACGATCGTGCGAATACTTGAGAACAAGGGCTTCGTGTCACATAAGGCATACGGAAGGACATATGAGTACTTCTCTATCGTCGGTAAAGAAGAATACACCAACACGTATATGCGTACAGTTCTCGACAACTTCTTTGAAGGCTCTGTCAGCCGTATGGTGAACTTCTTCTCGGCACAGAAGTCGCTCTCTCTTGAAGAGACTGATGAAATCCTCAAGATTCTGAGCGGAGACAATGGCTAACCGCATAAGCATCCATATACCATCAATTTAACAAGTACTGCCTTTCGCAGCAGACACACAGCAAAATTTGAACACTACTTCATATGGCAACATTAGGATACATAGCAGAAGTCCTTATATGCAGCGGATTATTTCTGGCGCTCTACAGATGGATGTTGGCAAAGAAGGTCAGTTTCAAACTTTGCCGCATATATCTTATCGTGACCATGGTGCTCTCAGTGACCATTCCGCTTATGGAGATTCCATTGTATCCATCTGAGACGTATGCAGAATTCAACGAATGGACAGTATTGGGTAGCAATGTTCCTGCAATAAACACAGCAGATGAAAAGATTGAAGCGGCTGCTGGCCAGAATGCCGTCACCAATGATACATATATGACAGAAGTGTCTGATGGAAAGCCTGCCGGAACACTCAATCTCAAGTTAATTCTGACAATCCCCTATTCATTGGTAGGACTCATCTCCCTCGTGCTAATTGCCTTCAACGCAATAAAGATATACAGGCTTCGCAGAAAGTCACATCTTACATATGAGGAAGAATATACCCTTGCCGAGCACGAGGATATAAAGACGCCTTTCTCATTTATCAGGACTATATTCATGGGCTTCAACTATGAGCCTCAGGAACGCAGACAGATTCTGGTTCATGAAGCAAGCCATGTACGGCATAGGCATTCATACGAGAGGCTTTTCATGTCGGTACTCCGCTCGATTTTCTGGTTCAATCCGTTTTTCTGGATGGCAGAGAACGACCTGGAGGAGGTGCAGGAATGGGAAGCGGACAAGGATGTGCTCGACGAAGGATGGAACCTGAAAACATATAGAACAACCATATTCAAACAACTCTTTGGTTATAATCCGGATATTACCTGTGGGTTGAATCATTCATTGACAAAACAAAGATTCATTATGATGACTCAATCTCATCGTGGCAAAGGTGCCTGGCTCAGGCTGGCTGCCACACTCCCCGCAATTGCAGCAACATTCTTTGCCTTCGGCTGCGTAACAAAACAGGCAAGGACACCCGATGAAGCTACATCTGACTTGACAAATGGCACGGAAGCCACATATATCGACATGTGTCCTCCATGCGACGCTGCCGTCAGCAATACATTCATTGCCGGCAAAGCGGAACGTTCTCACTCAGGCATTGACTATGTCCTTAATGAAGGCGCCCCTGTGTATGCGGCCGCTGACGGCGAGGTTACTGCCGTCACCCGTGACAACGGAAACGGGCTTATGCTGACCTTGAAGCATGCTGACGGCATCGAGACCAGATATGCCCACCTGTCAAAGGTTTCGATTGTATCACACATGAAGATGGAGAGCAGTTCAACTCCAGACAACAAGGTCCGTTCTGTATATAATTTCGAGACAGATAGTGACTATTCCGGATGGACAATGTCCGGAAAGGTATATAAAGGACAGCTTATCGGTTATGCCGGCTCTACTGGACGCGCGACAGGCCCACACCTCCATTTCGAAATACGCAAAGACGGAGAACCTGTAAATCCGGCCCAGTACTTTACGTCCGACAGACCTGCAAAGGGACCGTACCGCGTATATGTCGTAGAGGGCACAACCAAACCAGGAGAGGAATATTTCGCTATATGTGAAGGAAAAACCTGCAAAATAAATGACGAAATCAGCCAGGCTGTCAGAAAAGACTTTGCTTCAGAAGTTTCTTCATATAGTAGTATAATGATTGAGGCTGATACGGATGTGCCAGCTGCTGTAACAGACAAGGTAAAGGAACAATTAAAAAAGGCTTCCGTATTCAAGGTTAACTATAATTCTCATGCTCCCGCTGCAGGAGAAATCACTGTTCCATCAGACATGCAGGAAAGAGCCGGAGGTATATTGCATGGCGCAGAAGCAAATGCAATCCACATAAACATACAAAAAGCCAGAACCAGCGAAGACCGTCTTTCTGACGACTATCAGATGACAATTGACGGCCAAAGCTGCACAAAGGAAGAAGTATGGAACATCATTGCAGGAAAGATTGCATCAGACAATTCTATCGCCCTTGTCCGTATCAGTGCAGTTCCCCAGACCCCTATGGGCTACATTGACGACCTCAAGAAAGAACTGGGTACCTTGGGCAGATTACGTATCCACTTTACTCTGGGCAACACAATCACACCGAATTATCCGGCCCCGGAAATGAAGAAAGATGAATTCCGCGGTGTCGAAACATATAAGACTAATCGCAAGAATATCATAGTAATAAGGACAAATGCGGCAGACAGATACCTCATCATTTCCGAACCGGGATACCTTGACGAAACATCATTGAAAAGACTGAAGGAATCTATCATGAACAAGGAAGGCGACCCGGACTTGCCTGACAGAATCGAGCAGGAATTCATCCTCCCTGACGGCTCGGCATTCACATTCCCGGTGACTCAGGCAATGGTCGTGATGCAGCATGACAGAGGAACAAGCTTCGAAGGCTATCAGAATGTGAATGCATTTGTACAAAGAGCATACATGGAGCTGAGGGACGAACTCGCAAGGAAGGTCTTAGGCAAACCGCTAACGGCTCTCTCAGATGCAGAAAAGCAGGTAATATGTCGTGCTGTTCCGATGAATGTTTCAGAAGTGGAGCCATAAGACTTCTGAGGCAAACAGTTACATAAGTTAAACATAAGTATAGAAACCGTCTAAAAAGTGATTTTAGACGGTTTCTTGTTTTCTATACGCTTAATCTACCTAATCTTGCGGCAATACTCTGCATGTATAGTTCCTTGTCGTCCGCATTGAGGAAGGACATGCAGATTACTTCGTTGAATTTCGGCAGGAGTTTGTTGTATTTTGCGACCATGTTGTCAAAGACTTTAGGGGCAATTCCTGAGAGTGCCATTGCTTTGACAAAATCACTTTTCTTGATATGTTTCTTTCTCGCGTTGAGCGTAAGGGCCAACTCTTCCGTGTCCTTGGGATTTACCAATGAGACGTTCAATAAATCGTACGCAGGTGCAAGCCCCCACTTACCGTTTGGGGCATAAAGGGAGAAGTTCTTCAAGTGCATATCGTTGTTCCCGACCATCCAACTGAAGAATACCTGCTCATAGAAATCGGTCTGGTCAAGAAGTGGAGTATACGAGTATTTTGCTATCACCTTTGCAATCTGCTCATATGAACTCTTGTACTTATACTCAGTCTGCCTTTCGGTAAGCTGGCACATGTCTTCCATCGGCCTTTTCTCACCATCGGCTGTCCTGTCAATTCTTTTGGTGAGGTAGCCAAGTGAGCCATCCTTAAGACGAATCAAAGTATGGGGAACGACCTTAATTTTTGCTATTTCAGCAAGATGCATCGTCAAATCTTCATTTTCCGGAAGATTCCTATATTCTTGGGTTTGCGGCTTGAATATATAGTCACCCCAAAGCCCTACGATCGTCAGCCTTTTTGACCCGGCATGTCTATCTATATGCAAAGACAGTTTTGCCTGAACTCCTGTCAGAGTTGTCTGAGAACGTATAACTTGAGCAGCCAATGAATCCAATTCATCAAGAGAATAAGGCAATTCCGGAGCTTCCGGCATACCGAAGAACTTTTTTGAACAAGCTTTATGAAAATCCACTTCTCCTTCGTCAAGTTCTTTATAGCAGTATAGGCATTTATTCATAGTTCTCATTGTTTACAGGTACGACACTGACTGCTCCAATACAATCTTTGCAGCATAGCAAGAGCAATGACATACGGTCCAGATAACTGATATCCGCGTTTCTTAATGCCACATCAAGAAGCCATCCTTCAGGAATCAGCCCATCGAAGAATGGAAACAACACATTGGAATGATAAGGTTTATCAGTGAGGGGAAGCGTAAGACTCACCGGTTCTGCATTATCGTTCCCAAGGTAATCCTTGCTGTAGCAGAATTCATATCCACAATCAGTTTCTGTCAATATTCCAGCAAGGTTATCCTTATAGTATATTTCAGCTCTTTTCATTGAGTTCCTCCGTTCTTACGGGTGCAAGTTCATATCCGAACAAGGATAGCACCTGATTGACTTTATCCATTCTGAGAGTAGGTTTGCCCTGCTCAAGCTGGCGCACGAAATTAATACCTACACCACATTTCATGGCGAGATCTTCTTGTGTCAATCCATGCTCTTTTCTGAGTGTTTTTAGTGTTGCGGACAATAAGGATTTCATAATAACTACATCTTATCGGATGCAAATGTAGCAATTTTTACACAATTACATCATATCGGATATAAAAACACGATTTACAACTAAATTACATCCGTTCAAATGTAGTTTAATATCAGATAATCAATCTTGTTTTTCTGAATTTTCATATTTCCATAACTCTAAATATAAAACCCAGAGCAACCCGCATCAGGTAACTCTGGGTTTATGCTGCATCAGCACTGCCCGTCAATGGCTAAGGCAGCCTCATCTAGACGCAAATTATTTTTTCAGTTCAATGAGGATTACATTTTTGTCCTTGTTGCCAGTCCATTTTGCGGCTTCCTTACTGCCGGCACGTAAAACGGTCATAGAAGCAATTTTCTCAGGCTTGATCTTTCCCATTTTTTCCTCTGAAGATTTCTTGCCGTCAATGTACACTTCAACTCCGTTCGCGCCCGGTATCACACTGACATTTGAGACAGAATCCGCGTCACTGCCGAGAATTGTCACTTTTGATACCTCACCGCTTAATTGGCCACTAAGGGTCGCCGTGTGCATTGCACATGCCCCGGACTGCTTCTCGTCAGTCCTGATCATGTGTATTTTGGTAACAGAAGATGTTCCTTTACCGGTACTTGTTGCAGTCATAATCTTGTAGTCACTGACAGTCTTGCCACAGAGCTGGCTTCCGTCAAAATTCGTGACTTTCTCTCCGTTTATCATATAAACGTTCACTGTGTCCGCCTGGCTTGTCATGGCAGACGCGCCGAGTGCAAGTGCGCATACCGCGCTCAAAATTGATGTTAGCATAATACTTATGTTTAAAAGTTATTACTATAAATCCAGTGCATTAATCATTCATCGCCGTAATGGAAACCGCGGAAGTCCCGCCATCCTTGCTCATCATATATGAGCACTTGCTGCCGTCAGTCATTAATGCCGTGATAATGACATTGTTCCCTTTCGGGCGGGCAGTCACGCTCTCCACATTTTCCATATCGAGAAACATGATACGCTCTATCCCCTGCGCTATCTCCAGCCCGTTGAAATCACATGTTTGGCGATGCGGGAAGAACAATGCCAGCCCGACTGCCACTGCCACACATGCTGCAAATCCGGATGCCCATCTTACAGCTCTCATACGCCTTTTGCGAGAAGCAATAATGTAATCAAACTCCCTTCCAGCCGCATCATAGCCTGTCTCCGGATATTCCGCAAAAATAAGCCGTGCAACTTGCTCCTCTTCCGGACCGGCATCGTGCGTGGCAAACCACTCGGCAAGTATAAGCTCCTGCTCTACATCGGTTTCGGCATTGAGATACTTCTCTATCAATGATTTTCTGAGTTCCTTATTCATATTTCGTCCGTTTACAATCACTCTCCATTAAACTTTCCCTCATTATTTTTCTCGCCTGCGAGATGGCCGCCTTTATGCTTGATTTCGGATGACCTGTAGCAGCCGCAATTTCGTCAAGGGACATCATCCGCTCGTTTCTCATAATGAAATACTGTCTTTGAGTATCGCTGAGCTGTCCCAAGAGCATCTTCCTGACATTAAGAGTCTCCTGCAAATCTACCCGTTCGCTCGCCGGGACTCCCCCGGAGAACTCCTTCCCATCAATAGGAGCCGTAAGTATTTTCCGTTTCCGATAATGCCTCACGCACACTGTCTTGGTGATTTTCATGGCAAGCGCCTCGACATTCCGCACAGGATAACCGCTATCGTAAAGCGTCCAAAGCTCTGTCAACGCCTCCTGTACAATATCCTCCGCATCCTCAGCAGCACCCGACACTTTCATAAAATATCTCGCCGTATTCAGCAGCTTCCCCCGCATCCCGGAAACCGTATGTTCAAATTCTGTTCTTGTCATTTTATCGCTTTCTACCCTATAAGTAGCAAAAACATCCCGAAAGTTAAAAATGTTTTTGGAGTTTTTCATACACCAAACTCCCCATGCGGCTGCCCCTACCGATGAGTTTCGGTAGTTTGCATATAAATGTCCTGCCTGACGGGCTGTCAACAAGACCAAAGAATTTAAATCTGATGCGTGTATTTACAATGCGGATAGTTAGAACAGCCGTAGAACCTCCCATATTTGCCTTGCCTGAGGACAAGGTCATGTCCGCATCTCGGACATTTGCCGGAAACAACAGCATCATGTTTCTGCTCCTGGATGGTGCGTATATTCTGGATATGACGCTTTTTTGTTTTCCTTGGATTCTTCTATTTGGACAGAGAGGAGTTTGGCATATATATCATTTACCTTTTCACTGGAAATGCGGTATTCTTTGAATTGCGTTATAAAACGGACGAGCCGATTCCAATAAATCACATTATTGTTCCTAAAAGACACGCGCAGATAAGCTCTATTTAAAAAGGCAACTATAGGTATTCTTTGTCTCTACCACGAATACACCGTATATTGAAACAACAATGTGATCAATCTGCGTGGTACCTTTAGGAGTCGCAAGCATTATATCATTGAGCACTTTGTATTTGTCCTTAGGAAGACGGGATAATTTCCTTGAAACAGTTTTCTCTCCTGCTTTCCCTTTCGATGGCCTAAGAAAGAAGCACAACAGGAAAAGGATAATCAGAATCAGCATGATGACCACAGCTTTCATAAGTTATTGAACGTATTATTTCGAGCGTAATGTTCTGGGAAAATAGGCAATGGCACTTCCGCTGCCGAAGGTATTATGAGGAATCATTTTATTTAGGTACGGAGAATCTGGTACTTCTTCTCCTTCAAAAGCCCATCTTGTCTTCCTAAACATTGTACCGTCTTCGGCAAAGTCAAACGGAAGCCAATTAATCGGACGATATACAGCTCTGACTATGCTTTTGTAAACCCCTAATACATAGTCCGCCTTTTTCGCTCTTTCTATATTGACATGCCAATACTTTCTTGTTCGCTCGTATATATTTTCCCTTTCATCTCTCTTTGAGATTTTTCCTTATAATAGCTATCGTATGTTTTAAATCATTCACTGCTCCCCACAAAAGCAATGTGTTTCAGTGGAAGCATGTTTTTGTTATCATCTGTCATCTTGCTGTAGTTATCTTGCCACATCTGGATAAACTCTTCGCCATCAATCAGTTTTATATATGTCTTGCTGGTCAATGCCTCTGTACGGGCTTGCTGTGAATAAGTGCCTGAAGTGACGAACAAAGCAATGTCGCCATCGCGCAAGATGCCAAGCAGGCTGCGTATATCTTTTGCCGGGATGCAATCGTCGGGCCTGTGCTTCACCTGCACTTTTATACGCGGAGTCTTTGCGCCAAGAGCATCAATATAAGCTATCACGTCCACACCGCCATCGCGCCCTTTCGGTGCGATAAAAGGAGTGTAGTACCCCATAGCACGGAGCAAGGCCGCAACCATATCCTGAAATTCGTATGGATTCTTCGCTTTAATATATTTGCGGATTCCATCGTTAGCTTGTTCTTCAAGTCGCTCGATATTTACAATTGTTGCTTTCTCTGGAGTTTCTTCTTCCACTGCATCATCTGCATCCAAATCTTTTTCTTGCCGCCATTTGCGGTATGCGGCATTTGCTTTGCGAAGAATTTGATCTGCACCAAGTTTAATGGCTTCTTCTCCCTCAGGAGTAAGATACCATGAACCTTGTTTCTTCAAAATATACCCAGCCTTATTGTAATCAATAGAATAGAACTGCGTTACCGACCACCATCTTATATTTTGCAACTTACCGGCACGTTCTTCTTCCCAGTCGGTAAAGTCAACTCTCTTCCGAATAATATCGTTTATCTCTTTAGTGGCAACTTCGCCACAATTTTCTTTCATATATAACATCACTGCGAACAAGCATTTTGCCGCACATGCTGCGGATGGAGATAGAGGTTTCATAAATTCAGTAATTGTTCATTGCCAAATGTACGAAATTTCCAATCTTTCTTAAACATTATTGCAAAAAAGACATAATACAATTCCCATCCATCATGTTCATGCTGTTTGGCTTCAATGTCGGCTCAAACTTCCGGTCAATGAAAAACGAATCTTTTGATACCAAGCTTGCTTGAAATGCCGAAGCAAGAGCGATTGAAACAAAGTTTAAAGAAAAGAAGAAAACGTCTCAAGCAAGACTAATTCTTCTTCAGATACATTTTCCCAGCTGCCAGGTCAAGGATAATGTCGAATTGGGACCATATTTCGTTTCCGACATTTGCTGCATATCTGGAGGTGGCAAATGAGCCGTTCTGGTCTGTGCTGTATTGTGCTGATTCAAGGTCAATTGGAATGCCGTTTATGTCTGCGCTTTCAACGGGGATGGTATAGCCGGCTGATTTGCCGCCCAGTCCTCCTGTTTCGAATTGTTCCTTCACTTCGATATTTTCCAAAGAATGGGCGGATGCGGCAGGGCTTGTGAAAGTGATGCCGGAACCGGAGCCTATGTCCATGAGCGCATCTCCGGAAATTATGGTCTGAGGATTTACTTTTACCTTGAGCGGAACGAGAATCTGTCTGGATTGGAATTTGACTGGTACACAATGCCAGCCCTGCGTCATGTGCGGTTCAAGTTTGTCGTACAGGCTGAATTTTCCGTTTTTGTAGTCTATTGATATTATCTTTCCGAAAATGGCTTTCATTCCGAAAATGCCGTCCGCCTGTTCACCAAGTAATGGTTTCAGGTTTATAAGCGGAGTATATTCAGGCTTGTACACATTTCCGCCGAGGGAGACGAGAATTTCGCCGAGGATTATTTTTGTCTTTCCCGGTCCATCTGTTCCTATACCCTCAATCACAGCATTGCCGATTCTTTTGAAAGACAGTCCATTATCGGCCACGAATGCGCTGTCAAGATAAATCAGTTCGGCTCCTGTATCAAAGACAAGTTTTGCTGGTTTGCCATTGACTTCCGTTTCAAGATAAATGTGATTTCCGATGTATTCAAAGTCATGCTCTTGACCATATGCGGAGACAGAGAATATCAGGCAAAGGCATAAGGCAAACAGAATTGTGGCAAGCTTTTGGCCCTTCGGCAAATTTGATGCTGCAATAGAAATGCAGTCCGGAACATTTATATTCATTTTATTGTAGAATTAAGGCTGTACAAAACTATGAATAAAAATTGAAAACCCATACGACACAGCTCTCGAAGATATAATAGTTTGACGTCAGGACAACCGTACGCCCGTAATTGCGCATATTGCTAAATCACAAGGCTTTATGTTTTTGCTTTATTGTTCAGTTATGGGCGGGGACGCAGCTTTTTCATTGCGGGAGTCCTGATATATGGCTGTGACATTGATATGACTTGCCATGCTGCATGCTTGCGTTGATTCTTCAGTATGTTCCAGATAATGTACGATTTTACACACCCATAAAACTCTAATCAATTAATATATAAATCATTAGAACTTTCTATCCTGACAAATTATTGTTCAATAACCGGCAAATCCATTTCAGGACAAGCCAAAATGGAAAGGGCAAGCATAAGAATTTGCAAAAAGGTGCGTATCTTTGCGGGCCGTGCCAAAATGCAGGGGAAATTGGAATATGAGAATAAGGAAATTGTTCAAATTTGAAGCAGCACATATAGTCAGAAACTGCAGCAGTGTCAGGTGCAGGCAGAATATCCATGGACATTCATTCAAGGTGGAGCTGGTCCTTAAGTCCGGCACGCTTGACAATGCGGGAATGGTCATGGACTTCGGGCTGCTGAAAGGAAGAGTCAGCGCTTTTTTCGACACATTCGACCACTCATATATAATCTGGTCAGAAGACAAGTCCGGGCTGGTCAGCTTCATATGCAACGAGAATGAGCGTTGGGTAAGCCTGCCGTTCTCCCCTTCTGCAGAGAATCTCGCAATCTTCTTCCATGTCATTGTGCAGGGAATACTCAACAACACAGCCCCTGTCAACGGACAAAGCGGAGTCAAAGTGCATTCCGTAAGAGTTCACGAGACCGAAACAGGATGGGCAGAAACAGAGCAGGATGACATGCCGCTTTTTGAAGAAATGGCATCCATGGCCCTCAATTGCACATTCTCTCCTGAAATCATGACAGAAAACAAGGAATGGAAAGAAACATGGGAATGCCTCACAAACAATCCTATGAGCCTTACCTCCCCACAGGAAAACAGGACACTCAGTCCGGAAACCATCACAAGATAATGGCAGAATACATAATCAGTCCGGACTCCGCAAAGGACAGCGCCCTGGCGGAAGACACAGTAAAAGACAGAGCCTCACTTTCTGTCTGCGAGCTGTTCGTGGATGCAGTCCAGGGAGAAGGAGCCTATTCGGGCTGCCCGGCAATCTTCCTCAGACTATCAGGCTGCCATCTCAAATGCAGCTGGTGCGACACTGCTGACGTATGGAACAAGGTCACCAGAATTCCTGTCAGCAGGCTTCTCGGCATGTTCAAGGATAACGGCCTGATTCAGCGGCTTGAAAACGGCCACCATCTCGTGGTGACAGGCGGCTCTCCCCTGCTCCAGCAGGATGCCCTTACCGAATTTCTCATGGGCCTTCACGATGTATGCGCACACAAGCCGTTCATAGAAATTGAAAACGAATGCTGCATTGCAGTAAGCGGGAAAAACGATGCATTATGGGAACTTGTGGGATGCTGGAACAACTCCCCGAAGCTTGAACATTCAGGTATCCCGAAAGAAAGGAGATACAGGCCCCAAGCAATAGAGCAGATGAAGCAGGCACGGGAAGCATGGTTCAAATTTGTAGTCAACGGAGAAGAGGACTGGCCGGAAATATGCGCAGACTTCATTGACACCGGCCTTATAACCGCTTCACAAATCATCCTGATGCCTCAAGGGCAGACCAGGGAAGAACTGAGTCCGGAGAAAAAGGAAAGAATACTTGACATGGCCGTAAGGCACAATGCAAGGTACGGCGGAAGGCTTCATATTGATGTATATGACAACCGCAAGGGCGTCTGAACTTGCCAGCCGCAGCAATACAAAAGAAGAATAACCATAATAATGAAAGGGGCCGACCGTAATGCACGTCAAGCCCCTTTTTCTTGTTTGAAAGCAGGAACAATACCATCCCGCATTCGTATCCGTTTTCCGAAGGGCAAATCACCCTTTCATGGAAAACTAATTTACAGCAGCCTTTCCGGAAGCAGAATGCTGAGCCTTGTCTTTCAGCACTTTCTGTCCTTCTCCTGCCATGGAATCGAACTCAGCCTCGGAAATCATCCTGCAGCTACCGTTAAATGTTGACCCCAGCTCCACAGCAAGCTTTCTTATGTTGAGGCTGGCGTTTACAGTACATCCTTCCTTCAGCACGAGAGTGTCCTTCACATACACATTCCCGTCCATCTTGCCCCAGAACTCTGCATTATAACAGATGACGTCACCATTTATAGAGGCACTCTCACCAATGGTCACCTTACCTTTGACAACCATTTTGCCTTCGAAAGCGCCGTCAATCCTCATGTCATTCGGAGATATGATTTCTCCCTTGATGACAGTTCCCTCGGATATCTTGCTGACCTTATTCTCGTCAGCCACTTCAAATCTGCCCATAAATATTGTCTTATAATGTTTTACTGATTCTTACCGTGGCAATTCTTGAACTTCTTGCCTGAGCCGCATGGGCAAGGGTCATTGCGTCCCACCTGCTTGTCAACATGGACAGGCATCTTGCTCCTCGGTTCTCCGGAATTTGTGACCATGTCAGAGCGGCTCGTATTCATCTGGCTCATGTCAGGCTTGCGCGGCTGTGCCGGAGCCTGGGTCGGCTGAGAAGCGTCACGCAGAGGAATGAAAGCACGCAGAAGGAATGACACGACATCCTTGTTAAGGTCCTCAAGCATCTGGCTGAACAGATTGAAGCTCTCGAACTTATAGACAAGAAGCGGGTCCTTCTGCTCATATGTGGCATTCTGCACTGACTGCTTGAGGTCATCCATCTCACGCAGATGCTCCTTCCAGCAATCATCTATACGATAGAGAGTTATGCTCTTGCTGATGGCACGCGCAAGCTCCCTTCCCTCAGAATCCAATGTTTTCTTTATATTGAGCATTACCGGATATACCTTCCTGCCGTCTGAAACCGGAATCCTGAGCACAGCGTCATCTGGCATGGCCGCATTCTTCTCGCAGATGTCCTTGATGACAGGCAATGTCCTCTGGACGATTGTGTCCATCCTGCGGCGGTAGGTCTCAAGCATATTCTCAAGCAACTTTTCCGCCACAGCCTTGTCACCGGCCTTTGCATAGAACGCCTCATCAAATCCGAGGTCGATGGAAAGCGCTCCCATCACATACTCGGCAAACTCATCATAAGGCATTCCCTCAGACTTCTCCACAACAATCTGGGCGATGTCCTGCATCATGTTCATGACGTCAATCTCCACCCTCTCTCCTGAAAGCGCATTGCGCCTCTTGGTATAGATGACCTCCCTCTGGGAATTCATTACATCGTCATACTCGAGGAGCCTCTTCCTTATTCCGAAGTTATTCTCCTCCACCTTCTTCTGTGCCCTCTCGATTGAATTAGAAAGCATCTTGGCCTCGAGAGCCTCATCTTCCTCCATTCCCATCCTGTCAACCACGCTCGCAATCTTCTCGGAACCGAAAAGACGCATCAGCTTGTCCTCCAGAGACACATAGAACACAGACGAGCCCGGGTCACCCTGACGTCCTGAACGTCCACGGAGCTGACGGTCAACACGACGGCTGTCATGACGCTCAGTACCTATTATGGCAAGACCGCCTGCCGCCTTCACCTCATCTGAAAGCTTGATATCCGTTCCTCGTCCGGCCATGTTCGTCGCGATGGTAACAGTGCCTTTCTGACCTGCATGCGCCACCACATCAGCCTCACGGGCATGCTGCTTGGCATTGAGCACCTGGTGAGGTATTCCGCGCAGACGCAGCATACGGCTCAGGAGCTCGGAAGTCTCGACATCCGTCGTACCCACAAGCACAGGGCGTCCTTCCTTCACAAGCTCAACGACCTTCTGGATTACAGCCTCATACTTGGCCTTCTTTGTCTTGTATATCAAATCATTGTTGTCGAAACGGGCTATAGGCCTGTTCGTCGGGATTACCACAACATCCAGCTTGTATATTGACCAGAACTCGCCTGCCTCAGTCTCGGCAGTACCCGTCATTCCGGACAGCTTGTGATACATGCGGAAATAATTCTGGAGCGTTATGGTCGCAAAAGTCTGGGTGGCAGCCTCCACCTTTACGCTCTCCTTGGCCTCGATAGCCTGGTGCAGACCGTCGGAATAACGGCGTCCTTCAAGGATACGTCCCGTCTGCTCGTCAACAATCTTGATCTTGCCGTCAGCCACCACATACTCGACATCCTTGTCAAACATGGTATATGCCTTCAGCAGCTGATTCACGGTGTGCACACGCTCGCTCTTGACTGCGAAATCAGAAAGAATCCCGTCTTTCTTGACCTTCTTCTCCTCTGCCGTAAGCTCCTGGTCCTTCTGAACCTCAGCCATGGCCGCCCCGACGTCCGGAAGCACGAAGAAATTAGGGTCTGACAGGTTTCCTGTTATAAGGTCGCGTCCCTTGTCCGTCATATCAACGGAATGCTGCTTCTCATTGATTACGAAATACAGTTCATCCGTAATGAAAGGCATCTCGCGCTCATTGTCCTGCATATAATAGTTCTCCACTTTCTGGAGAAGCTGCTTCATTCCAGGCTCGCTGAGGAACTTGATGAGCGGCTTATACTTCGGATAGCCCTTATAAGCCCTGTATAGCAAAACACCTCCGTCCTTCTCGTTGCCCTCTGAGATGAGTTTCCTGGCATCATTAAGAAGGGATGTGACAAGTGCCTTCTGGCTTGAATAAAGACGTTCCACCAGAGGCTTGAACTCAACGAACTGCTGGTCCTCCCCCTTAGGCACCGGACCGGATATGATAAGAGGGGTACGCGCATCATCAATAAGGACAGAGTCCACCTCATCGACAATCGCAAAATGATGCTTGCGCTGCACGAGGTCATCCATTGATACGGCCATATTGTCGCGCAGGTAGTCGAAGCCGAACTCATTGTTTGTTCCGAAGGTGATGTTGCATGCATATGCCTTCTTGCGCGCCTCGCTGTTCGGCTCATGCTTGTCGATGCAGTCAACTGAAAGCCCGTGGAACATATAGAGAGGTCCCATCCACTCCGAGTCACGCTTTGAAAGATAGTCATTGACAGTCACCACATGCACGCCTTTTCCGGCAAGAGCATTCAGGAAGACAGGAAGCGTAGCCACGAGAGTCTTTCCCTCTCCGGTTGCCATCTCCGCAATCTTTCCCTGGTGGAGCACAATACCTCCGATGAGCTGCACGTCATAATGCACCATATCCCAGGTAATCTCATTGCCTCCGGCCGCCCAGTGGTTGTTCCAAAGGGCATAGTCCCCGTCAATGCTCACAAAATCCTTGGTAGCGCTGAGGTCACGGTCAAACTGCGTAGCCTTTACCCTTATCACTGGATTCTCCTTGAAGCGCCTTGCCGTTGACTTCATGATGGCGAAAGCCTCCGGAAGAATCTCCTCAAGCACATCCTCTATGGTCTGGTCAACCTTCTTGACAAGCTTGTCAGACTCGGTGGCAAGCTCTTCCTTGCGGTTGAGCGGGATATCTGTCTCAAGCTCCTCCTTAATACTGGCAATGCGGGACTCGTCTGCAGCAATGGCATCCTGTATCCTTTTCTTGAGTTCAGTACACTTTTCCCTGAGCTGGTCATCGGAAAGCTTGTCTATATTCCCGTAAGCCTCCAGGACCTTGTTGAGCATCGGCCTGAGCTGCTTCATGTCGCGGTCAGCCTTGGTACCGAAAATTTTCTTGAAAACGTCTGTAAATGACATATCTTACATATTTTGATTAGCAAAAAAGGTTGTCTGCACGGACAACGGCGCAAACAACCTACAAAAATAGTGAAAAATAGTCATTCAGCAAAAACATCTTTCACTCATAGAGAAAGATTCATCAGAAACGCAGGCCCACACTGAGGGTAAATTGCCCGCGGTACATTTTCTTCTCATCGGCAAGATCACCACGGTACTTGTTAACAAGCCCCCAGTCATATCCGGCCCTCACTTCCAGCAGACTGAAGAAATCAGCCCCGACACTTGCGCCGAGCATGACATCGAACCTTTTGAGCCTTCCCTCCGGAATGCCTCCGTCCGTCTTAAGCCACTGCTCCGCGTCCATTCCTTCCGCAGCTCCCGAAGTCTTGAATTTCCCGCTGTACAAATCATAATACGAAGACAAGGAAGCGGCATCCTGCACCCTCATCCTTGCACCCATCTTCGAGGAAAGGCCGGCAAGGAATACCGGTCCGGCATCCACGCTCACGCCGATTCTTCCAAAAAGCGGCAAAGTATATTTCAGACGCACCGGAAGTGTCATAAAATGCTCCGTCCTGTCCATTATGACCTTTGTCCTGACAAGGCCTCCGGGAAACTCAGCCTCCGAATTGCGCGTGCGGGTCTGGTAAACATATCCGAGTCCAGTCTGCAGATAAAGCACAGAACGCACAAGCGTGAAATCCTTTGTCAATGATGCCGTAAATCCGTTTAGAGCAGGCGCCCTCTCCACCTCATCCGTAGCCCAGTCTGTGGCCTTGTATGAAGAATTGACATATCCGAAAGTAATTCCAATGCCCTCAGCACGGCTTTCACGGGGTCCCATCTGGCGTCCCCTGTCCGTCCTGGCCGCCATTTCAACGGCAGAAAACAGCATAAGCGCGGTCAAAGCCGCAAAAACACATCTTTTCATATAATCAATTTTTTAAATCAAGGACAAGGCTTACCTGCCCTCGTACATTTTCCTGTAATAATCCTGATACCCGCCACCGGTGACATCATCCATCCATTCCTGATTGTCAAGATACCAGCGCACGGTCTTCATTATTCCCTCCTCGAACTGCAGCGAAGGCTCCCACCCGAGCTCACGCTGGAGCTTGGTCGAGTCAATCGCATAGCGCGAATCATGTCCGGGCCTGTCGCTCACATATGTGACAAGCCCCAGATCCTCCCCTTCGGCACGTCCCAAAAGCCTGTCAACGGTATTGACAAGGACTTTCACCAAATCAATGTTCTTCCACTCATTGAATCCGCCGATATTATACGTCTGCGCAATCTTCCCTTTATGGAATATAAGGTCGATGGCACGCGCATGGTCCTCCACATAGAGCCAGTCACGCACATTCTCCCCTTTCCCATAGACCGGAAGCGGCCTGCGGTTACGTATATTATTGATGAACAACGGAATCAGCTTCTCCGGAAACTGGTACGGCCCGTAGTTATTGGAACAATTGGTCACAATGACAGGCATGCCGTAAGTGTCATGGAAAGCCCTGACAAAATGGTCCGAACTTGCTTTGGAAGCGCTGTATGGGCTATGCGGGTCGTACTTTGTGGTCTCGGTGAAAAATTCGTCCCCGTAAGCCAGATGCCCGCACGAAGAAGCTGCGGTAGTGAAAGGGGCCTTGATGCCTTCCGGACGGTTCATGCCCAAGGCTCCATACACCTCGTCCGTAGAAATGTGATAGAACCTGCAAGGCACACGTTCTGCATCGCCATCTTCAGACGGCATTTCCCATCCGAGCGGCTGCCAATACTCCTTCGCGGCCTGCAAAAGAGTGAGGGTCCCCATCACATTTGTCCTGGCAAAAACGAAGGGGTCCGTTATGGAACGGTCCACATGGCTCTCTGCGGCAAGATGAATCACCCCGCCCAGCCTATACTCAGAGAACAGGGACTGCACAAGGGCATAATCGCAGATGTCACCTTTCACGAAAACATAATTATCGCGTTTCTCAATGTCGCTCAGATTGGCCAGGTTGCCGGCATAGGTGAGAGCATCGAGATTGATTATCCGGCAGTCCGGATACTTGTTCACAAAAAGGCGCACCACATGGCTTCCGATGAAGCCCGCGCCGCCTGTCACGAGGATATTTCTTCTGAAACTTCTCATATGTTGACCTCTTATAAAAAGCCCGCTTGACATGAACGTGGCAGTTTATTCTTCCGGCAGTGACGCCACACAAAGACGGAGCGAATCCTTCCAGTGTGGAATCTCAAGCCCGAATGTCTCCTTGAACTTGCCGCAGTCAAGAACAGAATAATGCGGCCTGTCCGCCTTTGAAGACAATTCTTCAGTACGGCATGGCTCAATCGTGCACAAATGCCCCAAGGCATCGCAAATCTCCTTGGCGAAATCATATCTCGAGCACAAACCCTGATTCGCATAATGGTATATGCCGCAGCGGTCCAGGAGATTGTTCTCAATTATGTGCATTATAGCATAGGCAAGGTCACCGGCATAAGTCGGAGAACCCACCTGGTCATTGACAACCCTTATGCGTGGAAGTTCCGCTGTCTTTTCAGCGATGCTCATGAAAAAATTCCGCCCGCTCCCGCTATAAAGCCACGATGTGCGCAATATTATATGGCGGCATCCCGAACCGCCCACCGCACGCTCCCCTTCAAGCTTGGTCATGCCATATACATTCACAGCAGAGGCCGCAGCATCCTCCCGGTACGGAGTATTGGCCTTTCCGTCAAACACATAGTCCGTAGATATGTGCACGAGCACGGCACCGGTCTCACGCGCGGCATCGGCAAGAATACCGGCCGCACCGGCATTCACGTCCATTGCCTCACGAGGGTTGTCTTGCGCAGCCTCCACATCAGTATAGGCCGCGCAATTGATTATCACATCCACACCGGTGGAGACCGCACGCATTACGCTCGAACGGTCAGTTATGTCAACACGCAGCCCATCCTCACAAGCATCAGGCGAAGTGAAGACAAACCTGTGCCGCGAACCGCAGGCAAGTTCCCTCAACGCCCGCCCAAGCTGGCCGGAAGAACCCGTAACCAATATATTCATACAATCCATATCTTTTTCATGCTCGAGTGAGCCGTCAAATTTCTGCCTCATATCCTACATCCGGCGGAAGAGTGCGCCCGGCACTCACGGCACCGGCACCGGCTGCACCGCAGCCAATCAAAGCCGTAGAGCCTCAGCCTCTGATTC
>CAJUEK010000030.1 GCA_910585445.1 uncultured Bacteroidales bacterium
GATGGACAAGGTCACATCCGGGGAATACCAGAGGTATTACGAGGAGATGTATAAGGGAAGATAGACTGGCTGCTAATCATATTATCATCCGGCCTTGCCAATGTGAATCGTGGCAAGGCCGGATGATTTTTTAATCACCGTTTCGATCCACGTCTGAGATATTTCAGAAAAGCCAGGCCTGATTCTGTCGTCTTATATTTCTGATATTTCGACGAACGTCTGGAGATGACCATACCCAACAAACCGTTCCTGATTAACGGCTCAATATTGGTTCTGACATTATTGGTCTGATTTGTCAGTCCTAACTGCCGAAATATCTCCCTCTTCGTTAATTCTTGATTAGCGCACATTTCCAATATTAACAAAGACCTTGCAGACAATTTATCTGAATACACTGCAAATTGACTGTTATTCCCGACATCTTGATTAACAAAAGATTTACTGCTACTTTCATCTTCGTTAATTTGACTTGAATCACTTTCCGGACGCAGTGCATATATTGCTTTTGCAACTTTTACCTCAAATACAGTTTCTTTATCTAAAGAAAAGATTGCCAAACCATTACCATTTTCTGTCAATTCATATTGTACTCTAGCGATACCTCTATTAAATTTATTAACGTACCCGTATACTTTTAAGGCCTCAGCGATAATAGGGTTTCTGTAATCATTCACGTTAGGAAAATTACTTTTAGTTGCATTACCATATAGGCCTCCTGGATTCGTGATATCAATCCTGTCTGAATATTGATAGAATTTTATAGGAGTGTTGCTGTCATAATTCCTATGCATTACCGCATTCATAACAAGTTCGCGGATAGCCCACACTGGATAATTCTGCTCAACTCCTTCTTGTAAAGAAGAGATCTTTATCGGACGCCGTTTAATTATTGCAGTTTCAATAAAGTTATCAAGTTCACGCAATGAGACGACGAGGCTATGGTCGAATGATTTTTCATCTACCACATCAGATGAATTATCATTCCCCAAGAATTGTACATACTGTATATATGCTCCAGGCAAGAAAGTTTTAGGTTCTTTTCCAAACAATAACACCGCAGCATTGGTAGGGCGCCCGGCACGTTTGTCAAATAACCTTAAAGAGGCTAACTTATCTTCCATGCTACGGGGATCCCCTGAAAGGATATCCGGATTAATTGCTTTAAACAAATAATCATTGAGGATGTCTTCGTCAAGATCATCAAGAGTCGCATCAAGACATGGCTTAATGTCAAATGACTTATAGTTTGTTGAACGTTTTTCTACAAGACGTTGCTCTTCCTCATAGGTCGCCACACCTTTTCTCGCTCCATTACGTATCCATGTCCTGCCATCATACTTTACCGGTGGTTCCAATGACGGAAGTACTTCCACGACCATAACATCTCCATCTGCGAATCTGAAATTTCCTACACTCATATTGGGCAACGGCAAAATCTTTCCATCTGTCCGGAGGCCAGAAATTTCCTTGTTCAATTTGTCAGTTATCCGAAGACCGGACAAAGATCCGTCATCCCTGACGCCAATCAGCAAATAACCGGGCTTCCCAGAATTCGGATAATCATTACAGAAAGCACAGATAGCCTGACAAAACTTCGTTGTATCAGTGGTACTGGCCGTTTTTTCTATGTTAAATGATTCCAAACCGGAAATCATGGTAATCAATTGAGACTCTGTTATCATACGTAAACAAGTTTGCACTTACAAATATAAATAAACTAACTATGTTTCACAAGAAATAACCAATATGCCAATTTAAAGAGAAACAAGTATTCGGTCCTCATAACTATAAACATGAAAAAACAACGTAAATAACTAATAATATCAGACCAACAGATGATGAATATCCTACAAGCTGTTCTTAATTAAAGAATCTATATTAATTATTAGTCTGATTTATATAGCCCAAACTATCGGAGCATCTCTTCTTCGTTAATTCTTGATTAGCGCACATTTCCAATATTAACAAAGACTTTAACTATTTGCTTTAATCTTCGTTAATTTAGCGCAAAAACTGAAATAACGTCTTGTTTTCATTTAATCTGCCCGGATCTGAAACTATCTCACGTTTATGATATGATTCATCAAACTCCAGCCTGCAAAATAGCAGAAGTCCCTGTAATCAAAGAAAGATGATTATGAACTTGCAAGTTCCATCTTCATCGGCAGAATGACGTCTCAAATGAAAATCCAGACTTGAAAACTACGGGAACCGGGTATAATCACGCAAACAACTCCCGGAGGACCTTGAGGGAGTTTATGTTCAGGGCCGAGTCGGTGTGGTACTCTATGTAGCGGAGGATTCCTTCGGCTATTTCGTTGCGGACGGGGCCGGAAAGGGGAATCAGCATTGACTCGGCGAAAGACTCTTTCATGAAGCGGCCTACTGTATGACAGTGGTCTGAGACGAAAGGCATAAGGTCTTCCGTCTCGGGGCTGAATCCGAGGGCTACCGAAAATTCGAGGAGGAACCTTATGTGGAAATTGCTGAAATCCGAGTCTATGGCGTCCAGAAGCATTATGTTCTTTTCGCACCACTCATACAGGCCGTCTTCTACGGCGCCTTCTTTTATGACACGGAACAGGACTTCGCTCATGAACATTGTCATGGAATTTTTGAAAAGATTGTTCCTGATGCCGTTCAGAGGGTATTTCGGAACAATGTTCTTTACCGTGTACATCTTCGAATACTTCGGAGGCTGAATGTCCGCCTCAAGGATGTTCAGCGGAAGGAACCGGCCCATCGAGGCCTTTTTCCCCAGACCGCGTACGAGAAGTCCCCGCCGTCCGTACTCCCTGCTAAGGGTATGTACTACGGCTGAACTTTCCCCGCATTTGGTCACATGCAGCACTATTATATCCGTATTCGAATGCATCCGGTATCGGAGGGATACTCCCCTACTTTGACACGGCAGTCCGGCCGGCATTTGCGGCAAGCCACTCTGCCATGGCCCTCAGGGCTTTTCCGCGATGTGAAATCATATTCTTCTGATCTTCCGTAATGTCAGCCAAGGTCTTGCCTGGATATTCGTCCGGAATGAAGATGGGATCGTAGCCGAATCCGCCGTTCCCAGACTTTCCGTTTGCGATGACTCCTTCGAGCGAGCCTTCGAAAATATGTTTCTCTCCGTTCAGTATCAAAGTTATGACGCTCTTGAAGCGCGCCCTGCGTGACACCGGCTTGACTTTAAGCCCAAGCGAAGATGCCATGCTCGCCTCGCCGCTTACAACTTCAAGCTCATGGAGGACTTTGTCCATGTTCTTATTGAAATCCTTGTCGTCTCCGGCATATCTTGCCGTATAGACTCCCGGAGCACCTCTGAGGGCATCCACTTCCAGTCCGGTATCGTCAGCGAAACAATTGCTTCCGCTTTTGTCGTACAGATACTGGGCTTTCTGCAATGAGTTGGCCCTCAATGTCTTTCCTGTCTCAGGAATATCCTCTGTTATTCCTACCTGCGCGGGGGTAACGAGCTCAAAGCCCTCGCCTAAAATTTCTGAAGCCTCACGCAGTTTGCCGCTGTTGCCCGTTGCAAAAACCAATTTCATAAAACTGCTTATTTAATATTACCGTTAATTCCGCCGCAAAGGTATATAATAAAATGCAACTGCCCAAACTTGGACCGGATTGCAAAAATATTTCGTACTTTTGCGGCATGTTATATGCAGGGGCACATGCCCCGGCGGGCAGGACATTAACAAACTGCATACCATTGTGCACACCGGCCACGAGCAGGCAGCGCACCGGCATTTCCGCATGACACTGAACACAACGTCCAGAAACAGAAAAATTTCCGACAGGATGAAAAAAGAAACATTGATAATCTTCGCGGCATTTGCCGTAACGGCAGCCATTGCAGCAGAGCAGGCATCCGCACAGTCAAAGAGCTTCAAGCTCGGCCAATGGACAGAAATCCACAACTCCGTAATCAAGGAACTCAACCGCTCATATGTGGACTCGCTTCCACTTGACAGGATAATGAGGGCGGGAATAGACGCAATGCTCGATGAGCTTGACCCATATACCGTATATATTCCGGAAGAGGAAAACGAGAACCTGCAGATGATGCTCTCCAACACATACGGCGGCATCGGTGCAATCATATACAAGAAAAAGGACGGAAACGTAATAATCAACGAGCCTTACTACGGGTCTCCGGCACAGAAGAACGGCCTGAGCTGCGGTGACGAAATCCTCGAGATAGACTCTCTTCCGACAAAAGGTCTCGAGACCAAGGAAAGCAGCGACAAGATGAAGGGCAAACCGGGAACTACGGTTGTCTTCAAGGTCAGGAAAGTCCGCAGCGGTGACACGTTGGACATCCCTGTCATTAGGGAGCGCATACATTTCCCGGATATAGAATATTCAGGAATGCTCGATGACAGCACCGGATATATTCTCCAGAGCGGTTTCACTGAAAACGTGTCTTCAGAGCTAAGGCAGAAATTCCTCGACCTCAAGAGGCAGGGCATTAAGCGCCTTGTGCTTGACCTGAGGGGCAACGGAGGAGGACTTATGAGCGAGGCCATCAATATTGTCTCACTTTTTGTTCCCAAAGGTTCGCTTGTCGTTTCCTCCAAAGGCAACACGGAAGATTCAAAAATGGAATACCGTACTACACAGGAGCCTATCGACACGGAGATTCCGATAATCGTGCTCATCGACTCGGCATCCGCCTCATCATCCGAAATCGTGGCTGGAGCGCTTCAGGATATGGACAGGGCTACCATAATGGGAGTCAGGAGCTACGGCAAGGGGCTTGTGCAGTCCATCAGGCCGCTCGCATACAACGGACAGATGAAAGTGACCACCGCAAAATACTACACTCCGAGCGGACGATGCGTACAGGCAATAGATTATGCGCACCGCAATGATGACGGAAGTGTAGGCCATATACCGGATTCCCTGACCCGTGAGTTCCGCACAGCCTCAGGAAGAATCGTGCGTGACGGAGGCGGAATCACACCGGACGTAGCAATCGCTTCTCCGTCATACAGCAGGCTGGTCTATGCCCTTGTTCTGGGCGGAGTGCTTGACCAGTATGTGATTGACTTCGCCCGCCGCCACGAAAGCATCGCTCCGGCAGATGAATTCCATTTCAGCGACGAGGACTTCGAAGACTTCATAAGGTTTGCAAAGACGCAGGAGTTCGATTACAGGAGCAGTGCGAAGACCCTCTATGACCAGATGAAGAAAGAACTCGAGAAGGACGGTCTTGCCGAGGCAATGTCCGAGGAGCTGGAAGCTATGGGAAAGGCACTGGAAATGGACAAGGAGAAGTTCATAAGGCTTAAAAAGAACGAAATCATACCTTTCATTGAAGAGGAGATTGCTACAAGATACTGGTTCCAGGAGGCCGGAGTCAAAATCCGCCTCAGATATG
The DNA here is from genome assembly GCA_910585445.1 of uncultured Bacteroidales bacterium. Taxonomy (GTDB): domain Bacteria; phylum Bacteroidota; class Bacteroidia; order Bacteroidales; family UBA932; genus Cryptobacteroides. The sequence continues at coordinate 5,384 of CAJUEK010000030.1, forward strand.
ACAGGCAGCTGCGTAAAGCACTGGAGGAGCCTATGATATCAATTGGAAAATAAAACTGCACTGACAATGACTCCAAATGAGGTGAAAAAGACTGTTGCACTCTTTGATTTTGACGGAGTGGTATCAGACACGGAGAGCCTGTACAGCGCATTCTGGAACAGGCTTGGTGAGGGGGAACTCAATACAGGAATTGAAGATTTCGGCCAGAAAATCAAAGGCCAGACGCTCGTACAGATATTTGACAAATACATTCCGGATGAAAATGACCGGAGGCTCATCGAAAGGAAAATTGACGAGCTGGAACGAAGCATGGCTTATGAGTATGTCAAAGGGGCTGACACTTTCCTGAAAGCCCTGAAGGAAGCCGGGATTCCTACGGCAATCGTCACCAGCTCGAATGCAAGAAAAATGGAGCAGGTGCACAAAGCCAGGCCGGAGCTCGGGTCACTTGTGGACCGCATACTCACAAGCGAGGATTTCACAAAGTCAAAACCGGACCCTGACTGCTTCCTGAAAGGCATGTCAGTGCTTGGCGGGACTCCCCAGACAACGGTAGTCTTTGAGGATTCGTTCCATGGCATAGCTGCCGGCAAGGCTTCCGGAGCATTTGTGATAGGCCTTGCGACCACCAATCCGCGCGAATCAATCGAGCCTCTGTGCGACATGGTCATAGACGACTTTACCGGGATGACTCCAGAAAAACTTCAAGAGATTATACGGGACAGGAAATGAGCCGCGACACCAGCCTTAGGACATACATAGAGACAGAAGTATTGCCGCTTTACGACAACTTCGACAAAGCCCACGGGAGAGACCATGCCCGCGCAGTCATAGAACAGAGCCAGTTCTTGGCAGAATATTACGATGTTGACAGGGATATGCTGTATGCCGCAGCCGCCTTCCATGACATAGGACTTAGCGAAGGACGTGAGCACCATCATCTGTCCTCCGGCAGGATGATAAGGGAAAACAGGGAACTGAGGGAATGGTTCACGCAAGAGCAGATTGAGACCATAGCCCAGGCGGCAGAGGACCACAGGGCATCATCAGACCACGAGCCACGCACGATTTACGGCAGGATAATAGCCGAATCGGACCGCCTGATTGACCCTATGACCGTGCTCCGGAGATGCGTCCAATACGGCCTTGCCAATCATCCGGAACTCAACAAGGAAGACCAATGGGAAAGATGCGCATCGCACATCAAGTCCAAATATGGGGAAGGAGGCTATCTGAAGCTATGGATTCCGGAATCGCCCAATGCACAGCGCCTGCAGACTCTCAGAGAAATCATAGCTGACGAAAAACGCCTGCGGGAAATATTCGACAGCCTTTACGAGACTGAAATCTGACAATAAAGATACCGGTATCATGGACAGCAGACACAAATCCATGATACCGGCAATGATATAAAGACAATATAGTTTCCGTCTATCTGACAGAGAACTGGACCGGCTCACCCGAAGCAGAGTCACCGGCAATCCAGAGCCTGAAATCTCCAGGTTCAACGGCATGTTCCATGTCGGCATTCCAGAACGCAAGTTCAGACACAGGCAGTTCAAATCTGACGGCACGCGACTCTCCAGGGGCAAGAGTCACCCTTTCGAAACGTCTGAGTTCCTTTACCGGACGCACCACGCTGCCAACAATATCCTGTACATAAAGCTGCACGACTTCCGTTGCAGTCACGTCCCCGGTATTCTCAAGCATGACAGATGCACGCAGAATCCCGTCACGTTCCAGGGAAAGCGACTCCAGTTCCGGCTTTCCGTATGAGAAAGACGCATAAGAAAGCCCGTAGCCGAACGGGAAAAGCGGACCGTAACCAGTGTCGAGATAATATGACGTGCATCCGAGAGATGTCTGCCCTGCTCCGACAGGAATGTCGGCAAGAAGCGTCTCTGTGCCGTTGCACGGACGTCCGGTATTGTTATGGTTATAATAGAACGGAGCCTGTCCGGCATCACGGAGCATTGTCATCGGAAGTTTTCCCGAAGGAGAGGCCTTTCCGCTTATCAGGTCAGCAAGCGCAGGCCCGCCCATAGTGCCCGGATGAAACGCATAGAGCATGGCATCGCAATTCGCAAGATCACGTTCTATGGTCAATGGTCTTCCGGCCATCACCACTGCCACAACAGGTTTCCCGCTTTCATGTACCGCCCTCAGAAGTTCGCTCTGGCTTCCCTGCAGGCAAAGGTCCGAGAGAGAATGCGCCTCGCCGGACAAGATTGCCTCCTCTCCGACAAACACAATTGCAGCATCGGCTTCGGCCGCAGCAGCCCGCACACGCGCGAAAGAAGATTTGTCCGTGTCACGGCTGTATTCCAGTCCAGGCTCCCATATTACGTCATACCGGTTCCTCAAAGCGGCAAGCGGAGTCACAGTATGCTCTTTCTGCCCGTCGAAAGCCCATGTGCCCATCTGCTCATATGGAGCATCTGCCAGAGGACCCGTCACAAGAACTGTCCTGGCATTGTCCAGAGGAAGGAGATTCCCTTCATTCTTAAGGAGCACCGCTGATTCAAGAGCGCACTGATATGCAGCCTCAAGATGCTCAGGAGCATAATCAGCCGCAGCTGAAGCCTCAACGTCAACATAAGGACTGTCGAACAGGCCCAGCTCAAACTTCAATTTCAGTATATTGCGCACTGCACGGTCTATATCATCCTCATTTACACGTCCCTCAGCGACAAGCTTCTCCATGTGAGATATGAAGCCGAAAGACATCATGTCCATATCTACACCGGCATTGAGAGCCTGCTCTGCTGAATGCTCTAAATCACGCGAGAAGCCGTGTGCAATCATCTCTCCGGCCGAATTCCAGTCGGTCACGACCATTCCTTCCCAGCCCCACTCGTCACGCAGGATGTCCTTCAGAAGCCATCTGTTCCCGGTAGAAGGTACACCGTCTATCTCATTGAAAGACGTCATCAGGGTAGCGGCTCCCGCATCCGCACATGCCTTGAACGGAGGCAGATACGTATTCCTCAGCGAACGTTCGGAAATCATTGTGGAATTGTAGTCACGTCCACCCTCTGCAGCGCCATATCCGGCAAAATGCTTTATGCAAGCTGCAATTGAAGAACGGCTGCACAGGCTGTCCCCCTGATATCCGCGCACCATCGCCTCTCCCATCAGTGAAGCAAGATACGGGTCTTCTCCCGAGCCTTCAGCGACACGTCCCCATCTTGGGTCACGCGCAACGTCAAGCATCGGTGAGAATGTCCATCTGATGCCGCTTGCAGAAGCCTCAACGGCAGCCGCCCGCGCTCCCCTTTCTACAATGGCAGGGTCAAATGTGGCCGCCTGCCCCAAAGGTATCGGGAAGATGGTCCTGAAACCATGTATCACATCACGGGAAACAAGAATCGGAATGCCCAGACGACTTTGCTCAACAGCCGCTTTCTGGACTGCATTTATCTCCACCGGATCAACGCAATTCAATATCGAACCCACCTCGCCTTTGGCAGCCATGTCCATAAGCCCGTAGCCTCCCGAGACCTGGTTCATCTGCCCTATCTTCTCACGCAGGGTCATCCTGGCAAGAAGTTCATCAGCCTTTCTCCCGGCATCAGCATCGCGGCCACCTGACGGGCCGGAGCATGAAACGGTGCAAAAAGCAGCTGCACAGCAGGCCAAAGCGATATTCCTCATATAATTCTTCATATCCCCTATCATTTTTTCTGGAACACGCGCACATAATCCACTTCCATCTCGGCAAAGCCGTCCTTGAGCGCAGTAACCTGGCCTATGTCCCATATTCCGGGGAAGTTTCCTCCCACGGCAAGGTTCAGCAAAATGAAATTCTCCTTGCGGAACTCATTGTCACCGAAATCAACAATTTTCATCTCAAAATAAGGCTGCACATCCGGATAAGTCTCAAGGTCTATGTACATGCGGATATAATCCCTGTCCCAGATGCAGGTGAAAGTGTGGAACTTGCCGTCCTGGACAGAATAGCTGTTCGTAATGTCATGGGCGTAATACTGGTGGGCGGGCACTCCCCAATGGCAGGCACCGTTCAGGAATTTCTCCTGTGTGCCGGCCTTGATGCCGTTTGCATGCCCCATCTCCAGGATGTCAGTCTCGCCGCAGTTTGGCCACGGATTGGTCCGGATGTCATTTCCCATCATCCAGAACGCAGGCCACAGGCCGTTCGCGGTCTTGGGAAGCTTTATCGAAGCCACAACATATCCATAGAGGAACTTGACCTTGTCAAGAGTAATCAGGCGCGCGGAAGTCACAGGAGCACCCTTGTAGTTCTCCCGCCTTGCGGTTATGACCAATTTGCCGTCCCTCACGTCCACATTCTCCGTCCTGTCAGTATAATACTGAAGCTCGGCATTTCCCCAGCCGCCGGCTCCTGTCTCTGCAGTCCAATTGTCAGCATTGAGTGTCTTTCCGTCAAATTCATCGCTCCATATCAGTTTGTATCCCTCTGGAACAAACATCTGCGGGCCGTCACTGCTTGGAGTCTGGGTAATCTTCAGCTCTTTACGGGAATTTCCGTAGCGGAATGTGACAATTCCGGTCCTCTCCTCAGCAGACATGTTCTTGCTGACCTTGACCTTTACGGACGTCTCTCCGGCAATTCCCCCGCCCGGAAAAATGGTGCACCACGAGGCATCTCCCACGGAAGCGCCCCATTCGCAGTCTGAATTGACTTCAATCACAGCCTCTCCCTCCTCATAACCGAGCACAAGCTCAGAAGGAGACACGGTAAGTGAACCTTCAGCGGCCGGGACATCTTCCGGGGCCGAACATGCGCAGCACAGCAATACTGCTGCAGATATAATAGAAAACATTCTCATCAGTTTGACTATATAATCAGGACCGGGCTTTCCATACAGGTGCCCGGTCCGTTCTCACATACCGTTATTCCTGGTGTTCCTGGAAAATTATGTCCTTTATCGTTATCTCCGTTCCGGCCGCATTTCCTCCGAAGTCGAAGAAAAGATTGATTTTGTCCATGTCGATTCCGTCCATTGACGGCACTTTATAGACATAGTCCTCATATGCGGACAAGCGGTGCTTGTCAGCAAAATAGAACGTGTTGTCATCACCCTCAAGGACAAGCTTTACCGTCACGCCCGGATGGTCGGAGGAAGAGTTGAGCACACAGTAGAAATCATATTTCTTGTCTGCGCTCGAGCTCATGTCAGTCTTGAAAGCCATCTGAGCCTGCCACTGCTCCGCTGTAGCCTCCGGCAGAACCACGGTATATGAATTGCCGTCCTGCTTCAGTTCTGGATTATCAATCTGTGTCCATCCCGGAGCATAGAACCAGACCATATCAAGCACATTCATGGACAGCCACATATTGGCAGGAGACTGCGGGTCATAAATGGTAGGGTCATCCGGAACAGGAGGCACCTCGCCTTTGCTCTCACGGAAGATTATGTCTTTCACGACAACCGTCGAGCCGCCCTGTCCGCCTCCGAAATCAAATACAAGCTTGAGATTCTCGCTGTCAACTCCTTCAGCGGCAATAATCTTAACCTCAAAATCCTCATAGGCCTTGAGCGCATAGCGTTTATCAATGATTATCGCAGCATCGTCAGTCATGTCGCAGAGCTTAATCGTCACTCCGGCATGGTCGGCAGTAGCGCTGAGAACACAATAAAAGTCATATATTTTCTCCGAGCTTGAAGCTATCCCTGTGTTCTGGAAGAAGAACTGGCCCTGCCACTGCTGGCCGCCGATTCCTTCCGGAAGCAGGAACTCATGGTGATTGCCGTCTGAAGTGACAGTGCACGGGGCTATCTCTCCCCAATCATTGTCAGCAAACCAGAAATGGTGGTCATCCGTAACGGCACCAAGCCACAGATTGTCAGGAGAGTTCGGGTCAAATACCGGCCCGACAGGATCATCCGGTTTCACGCTTCCCTCAACAACGAACTGATATTTCCATGCGATTCCTCCGCCTCCGTTCTCAGTAGGGGCATCCATAACGAAAGTCACCTGCTTTGCGGTCTGTTCCTTTACGAGGTAGCGCGGATTGTTCAATGCGGTCATATGAGGGATATAGGAAAGATTCCTGCCCTCAGGAAGCACGAGATACACTTCCTCCACACCGGCGTCATTCCAATTATTCTCAAAAGAATATGTGTCAGTGAACTCTTCCGCAGGAACCTGATAGTCATCGGAACCTTCCTTGTATTCAGGCTTGTAGCCCGAGCCTGCATTCACGAAAACTGTTCCTCCCTCGCCCGGATTCCATGTGAAATTACCGTCGGCGCTGAAAGTAAGCCTGTCGTCATACAATCCCAGCCCGTCCTTGTCACCGGCATTGGCGGAATACCACTGGGTCGGGTCAGAGGCATTGGGACCGCAGCCGAAATGCCCGTCAACCGTGCTGTTCCACTCCCATGTCTTTGACTGCGAACCGGAAAGCATGGTGATGTATTTTGAAGGGTCGAACGGATTGCGCCAAGTGTTTTCAAGAGTGAACGAAACCACACGCGACCCGACGGAAACGCCATGGGCGTTATATGCCTTGACCTCAACGGAATGCTCTCCGGCATCACGGAAGCGAAGCATCGTGCCGCTGCCCGTATAGGCGTACTTCTTCTTTCCTGAAGCGTCCGCATCGTCGCCTACAATCCACATAGGCACCATCTCCTTGTTCTCAAGAGTAAAGGTGACATAATTGGTCTCCTGGTCCACATCAACCTTGACCTTGAAGTCAGCGGCCTGAGGGACCTTGGCAGAGTCTATCTCAAGGTATTTCTGTGTACATCCGCACGCAAGGAGGGCCACAGCCAGAAACACCGGAATATTTTTAAATGCTCTCATGATTGTTCTTCTTATTCAAGAAACCGTCAAAGGCTTCCCAATTAATAATTATTCTGGGTGAGTGTCCCCTGTGCCGCATCTATCTCGCTCTGAGGTATCGGAAGCCATTTCTTGCTCTCGGACCATGACGCAGTGCGGTATGCCCCCTTGTCTGCGGCAGGAGTTAGCACGCGTGAGGCCAGCCCTGAACGGACAAGGTCCCAGTAGCGCTTTCCCTCTCCCATAAGCTCGACATGGCGCTCCTGAAGGATGTTGTCAAGATTCGCGGACACAGAACCGAGTCCGGCGCGTGAACGCACCTGGTCGAGATATCCCTGTGCAGTGCCTTTTCCTGAGCATCCATGGACAGCGATAAGTTCCGCTGCATTGAGGAGCGTCTCGGCAAAACGGTAAAGGCGGACATTATTGTTGTAATTCATGACAGCATCCGCAATCTGGCCGCTGTTGCCGTCAAGGCGCGGAAGAGTCTTTGCGAGGAAATTGCCGGTGTCCTGATAACGGGCATCGTATGTAGCTCCCTCGTCAGCAGGCCTGTAAACGGTGACTGCCTTGCGGAGGTCGCCCTCCTCGAACGCGTCTGCGGCAGCCTGTGTCATCGGGAAGAAGCCCCAGCCCTCACCTCCGAACTTCGAGCTTCCGGAAATCTTAGGGATTCCGCAAAGAGTCGGGATTATGCTTCCTCCGGCCACAAGCGGAGCGCTCCATGAACGGTACGCCCCGTCACTGAAATAGTTTATTTCGAAAATGGACTCCTTGCTCCATTCTCCGGCAGGCTCCCACATCTGCGCAAGCCCTGCGGCATCGACAAGGCCATACTGTCCTCCTGTTATGATTTCCTCCATATAGTCGAGGGCTTTCTGCATCCTGTCCTTGTCATTCTGATACATGACTATCTCGGCATAGAGCATGGCTGCAGCGGCATATGTGACACGTCCCACATCAGCAGTGCGTTTCATAGGAAGAGCCTTCGAATCTATCGCAGCCTCAAGCGAAGCCACCATAGAGGCATAAACCTCATCAGCCGGAGACTGGTCACAGAGATAAGGGTCCTCGAGGTTGACCTCATAATAAGGGATGTTGCCCCACAGCTTCCACATCTGTGTATAGTACCATGTACGTAGCACCGCGGCCTCCGCAAGAAATTCTGCTTTTCTCTCGGAGGAGATGTTCTTAACGCCCGGCATGTACTTGGCCACGCAGTTTGCCCTGTTGACTCCGGAGTAGCAGATTCCCCACACGCTTGTAGGCACATTTGTAGGGTCGGCCGCGTAATTGAACATGAGGTGGAAGTGACGGTTGTCGCTCTCATTCGCGCCGCCAGGATAAATGTCATCCGCCATTACCTCATATATCAAAGGTATCGGATTGTACATGTCCAGCCCCCAGTCAAACCACTGGAGAGGGTCATAGGCAGCTATAAGCGCCTCATATATGCGGGCTTCGGAATTATAATATTCGTCAATGTATATCTTGTCATGCGACTGCACCGCAAGCCATTTCTCACCGCAAGAGCTCAGCAGCATTGACAGCAGCACCGCTGCAAAAATGTAATATATCTTTTTCATCGTTTATCTCTTTTGGGTAATCAGAAAGTGATGTTGGCTCCGAATTGGAATGTGCGCGCCTGAGGATAGATTCCCCTATCGACATAGTCCGCGATTTCAGGGTCGAAACCGTCATACTTTGTCAGAGTGAGCAGATTCTCGGCAGCCACATAGAAACGGAGCTTCTTGACGAAAATCCTGCTGGTCCACTTTGACGGAAGAGTATATCCGAGAGTGATGTTTTTCAGACGGACATAGCTTGCGTCCTTGATGTAGAGGTCGGAAACCCTCCAGTTCAGGTTAGGGTCAGTAATCGTGAAACGCGGAAGTTTGTCAGTAGAACCCTCTCCTGTCCAGCGTCCGAGCATCCACTTAGGCTGGTTTGCAGAAGAAATGTCCGTGCGGCGTGTTCCGTCGAAAACACTGTTCCCGGCAACTCCCTGCCATACCATCGAGAAGTCAAGCCCTTTCCAGTCAATGGAAGCATTGAAACCGTATGTCCAGTCAGGAGTACATTTTCCGAGCATCCTGCGGTCATCGGCATCAATGTCCCCGTTGCCGTTGTTGTCCTTGAAGCGGACGTCACCCGGAACCGCGTTAGGCTGGATCATTTTCGTATTGCCGTTTTCATCGGTATAGGTGTATGAGCGTACCTCGTCCCAGTTCTGGAAGATTCCGTCAGTCTGGTAGCCGTAGAAATAAGGGAAAGGCATTCCGTTCTCACCGCGTATGATGACGCCGGCAGTGGAGAATGAAGCCCTGTCAAGGATGCCGGACTCGTTTCCTGCAGATATGAGGGTGTTCTTCATCCATGTAGCGTTGGCTCCCACCATGAGGTGGAAATCGCCTATAGTATAGCGGTAGTTGACATCAAGCTCGACTCCGGTATTGGACATGCGTCCTGCATTTCCCCAAGGCTTTGCCTCACCGAGATACGAAGGCACAGGCTTCTGGATGAGCATGCCCTCAGTAACCTTGCGGAACCAGTCAGCAGTGAACTGGAGCGAGTTGCCGAAGAACCCGAAATCAAGTCCGACGTCCGTCTGGTTGCTCTTTTCCCATTTGAGGTTAGGGTTCGGGGTAATCTGGGTCTTTACTCCGTTGATTATTTCCTCACTTGATGTAGCGCCGCTTCCGAGCACATAATTGTTTCCTGAAGAGGTGAGAGCTGCGAAAGCGAAGTCACCGAGGCTCCTGTCGTTTCCGTTCTGTCCCCATGAGGCACGGAGCTTCAGATTGGAAAGCCACTGTGCCCTGCCTTCCATGAAAGGCTCATTCTTGATGTTCCATGCTACTGAGGCAGAAGGGAATATCGCGAAGCGGTTGTTGGCTCCGAAACGCGAAGAACCGTCACGGCGTACCGTTGCCTGCACCATATATCGGTTGCCGAAGTCATATGACACGCGGGCAAAAAGAGAAGACAGGCGATAGTCGGCGTAAAGGTAGCCGGAGCCGTCATTGTCTTTGCGCGTGCTTGTCGCGAAGTTCAGGTTGGCCTTTGAAGGGTCTTCTTCCGTAAGGTACATCCTGGATGCTGAAATCGACCTTCCGCTTGAGGCATATGCAGTCTGGCCGGCCATTACTGTGAGGTTATGTTTTTCTGCGAAAACCTTGTGGTATGTCAGCACGTTCTCAACCTGCCATATGAATCCGCGGTTCATCGTGCCGTGGACGGAAGAATAGCCCTGGCTGCGGTTCGAGTTCAGATAATAGTTCGGAGTCCATCCGTCAGTACCTCCGAAAGACAGGTCCACATTCACCGAAGAGCGGAAAGTAAGCCCGTCATAAATCTGGAACTCCAGCTCCCCGCCGGCCACCAGGCGGTCATAATTGTTCTTGTCACCAGGCAGCGAGAGGTCAGCCAGAGGGTTCACCATCTCATTATATGCGGCTCCAGGGATTGTGAACAGCCTTCCGTTCTTGTCGCGCAGGAGGTTGAAGTCGCTCCAGTTCGGGTTAACAAGCTCTCCGGTGTCTGGGTCAACCTCATGTGCAGGAGGGTTCTTGGAATACATGTCTATCACGGCCTGCTCGTCCGCAGAATCAACATATACGCCGAGAATCGGGGAGAGGGTTATCGCCGAGCCGAGAGGAGAACCGAACTCGGAGTTGGTCGAGATTCCCTTTGTGAATGTGCGGGAATAGGAAGCATTGACGCTGATTCCCATCTTGTTGAGCCATGAGCGGTCCTTGGTATTGTCAAAAATCGAGTACCTGTCATTGACGCGCACCGTGAAACGGTCATAGTTCGAGCGGTCATAGTTTCCGCCGATGATACCTTCCTGGGAGTACCAGCTTGCTGAAACGAAATACTGGTTCTTTCCGCTTGTTCCACTGATTGAGAGCTGATGCGACTGCTGCGGGGCGTTGCGGTTGAACAGCTCGCTCTGCCAGTCCGTGCCTTTTCCGAATGAATAAGGGTCCGCATATACAGGAGCATTCCCGTCATTGATTGCAGCCTCGTTCATCAGGACCGCATATTCAGTGGCGTTCAGGACTTCCCTCTTGCGCCAAGGATTGGACAGGCCGTACTGGAAATCATAGCTTACCGACACCTTGTCCTTCGAGCCTTTCTTTGTGGTCACGAGGATTACTCCGTTGGCTCCGCGCGTTCCATAGACCGCACATGAGGCAGCGTCCTTGAGGATGTCAAGACGTTCAATGTCACTCGGGGCAAGATAGTCGATATTGTCAACCGGCATGCCGTCAACCACATAGATAGGGTTAGTGTCATTGATTGAGCCGAGGCCTCGGATGCTTATCTTGGAACCTGCTCCAGGCTGGCCGGACGCGGAAGTAACGTTCACTCCTGGAGTAAGACCCTTGAGGGCGTCATCCACGCGCACTGCGCTCACCTTGTCGAGCATCTCGCTTCCGACGGTAGAGATTGCGGCCGAAACGACAGCTTTCTTCTGCGTTCCATAACCGATTACCACCACGTCATTGAGCTGAAGGTCACTTTTCATGACAATGTCAATCACTGTCCTTGACCCTACTTCCACACTCTGGGCCTGTGCTCCGATGTAATTGAATTCGAGAATAGTGTCCGGACCAGGAACGTCGATGACATAATGTCCGTCAAGATCCGTAGCGACACCTGTCACTGTTCCTTCGATCATGACGGATACGCCTATGAGCGGTTCACCGTCAGTGTCAGTCACCGAACCTTGCACCCTGTGCTGGGCAAAGGAAGTTATACCTCCCCCAACGCACAGAAGCAATGCCAGGACTGCTTCAAAACAAAATTTCTTCATCGCTTTTGGTTTTTAGTTGTTGTGTTTTGCACAAAATTATAAGTTCCGGCAAATACATCAAACAGCAGGTAAAGATAAAGTAAGTCAGATGAAGAATTTTATAATTACAATATATTGATTAATAAAACATTAAGCAAAACAAGAGCCTTCAAAAAAGTAAGTTAGCGTTGATAGGCACCTATCCCCTTAAGCCTCTTTTCAAAGTCATCCCGCTCTAATCTGGAGCGTTTTTTCATCTTCAGGCGGTAATTGTAGATGGTCTGCACGGAGTATCTCAGCAGGACAGCAATCCTTGTGGAATCCGAGATGCCAAGGCGTATCAGGGCAAATATCCTAAGCTCCGTATTGAGCAGGGCATCCTTAGGAAGCACAATCCTCTCCTCCTCCCGGAGAAGGCCGTTGAATTCCTCAACGAAATTAGGATACAGCTTCAAAAAGGCCGTGTCGAACATGTTGTAGAAATTGTCAAGCTCCTGCTTCATCAGCTTCGACGAAGAAAGTTCCTTCTGCAATTCGGCACCCATTCCGACAGTGAGCTTGCGCTTTATGTCCTGCTGGAAACCTATCATCTTGTCGATGTAGTCCGAACACATGGTGAGGAAGAGCGCGATATACTCCTCCTTTATGCTGTTGGCCTCGGAAACCGCAACATTGAGTTCCGAAAGCTTGGCATTCATCGCCTTGAGTTCCTCATTTGCCAGGCTGATCTGCCTGTTCATCCTGTCAACCTCCTCAGCCTTGCGCCTCATGCGCCGGTATGTCCAATAGCTCCACGATGCGAACATCAGCAGAAGGACAGAGCACACCCCGACTATTATCGTGAGCATCAGACGGATATGATTGACGGACTCTATCCTTTCGTTATAGGATTTCTCTATCAGAGGCATTATCTGGGCCACCTGCCACGGCCTGAGCTTGGCATTGTAGAATATGGCGTCATCCATGGAGGCCACTATATACCTGAAAGCCCTGTCAAGGTCGTCCCTGTCCTCGAAAAGCTGGCGGGCCAGACAGGCTATCGACGCGTTGTCCTTGGTAGCGGTCTTTATGTCGGCTATGGCGGAGCGGGTGTACCAGTGACGGAATGTCTCCCTGTCAAGCTTAAAGTCTATTATGGCCTGGTAATAGGCATGTTCGGCATATTCATGCGAATCCTGTGGCAAACGCCCTATGGCAGCCATATTGACGGAATCGGCAAGAATATAGTCCTCTTCATCCAAGGCTTTCTTCATCAATACCGACATCCGCCTCAAATCGTCTTCAGGAAGCATTTCAAGAATCCTCGAGCAATACCAGTCCTGCCTGCTGCCGAACATCGCCGTCATCAGAGGATTCTTGGAATATTCACGGAAATCCCTGTAAAAGCGGTGCTGCACCATATAATAGTGAAGAAGCCCGTCATTGTCCATTGACGAGGTATCAATCTGCGATGCAAGCACCTCACGTGCCTCCAGATACATTCCAGAGATTGTATAGAGATGCCCCAGCTCCACAGAGGTTTCCGACTTGCGGCCCGAATCTGCCATTTTCTCTGCAAGACGTATATTCTCGGTAAGATAGAAAAGCGCACTGTCAAACTGGAAAGACTGGTATTCGTCATAGAGCTTGCGGTTCATGTCATAGTGCAGATGGTCCGTGACAACCGTCATGTCATGCATCCTGTGCAGGAAGTCTATGCGCCTGAGCCTCTCATCCACATATTTGCAGCTGCCGTCAAGTTCATTGTCAAGGCAATGCAGGAGCTGCTCAAGTTCCTGTCCGTGAAGATTGTGCCTTGCGTACAGCGGATTCACGAAAACGGCCGCAAGCATCACCACAGCCGCAATATGTCCGAAAAGAGTCAGGTCCCGTCTCATGTCAGTATAAATTACAGTAAGTCTTTTCTCATGCTGAACTCACAGCCGCAGTACTGCTGGTTGTAGAATCCGTATTCATTTATGATTTGGAGCCTGCGCTCCTGAAGGCCTCCCTTGCGCCAGTTGCGGTCCCACCAGATTACATCCGTGGAGATGTCCTGTGCGGCATTTTGCCCGGCATCCCGGTCCGCCACGGAACAGGCCTGCAAATCCGGCATCTGTGAATTGGCCTTTGCACAGGCCCATCTGCCAGCCCTGTCAATCTGCTCGAGAGACTTCCAGCGTGATGAGGCAAGCGTTGTTGTAATGACCCTTATTCCTCTCTCGCGGGCATGGCAGGCCGTCCTGTAAAGACGCAGCCCGAAGCACCTGAGGCATCTGCCGCCCCGCTCCGGCTCTCCTTCAAATCCGGCCATCGCCTCCAGCCATGCATCATGGTCATAGTCCGCATCAACTATTTCCAGGCCCAGGGCCTCAGCATACCGGGAGCACTCCTCCTTACGGATGAGATATTCCTCAGCGGGGTATATGTTGGGGTTGCAATAATAGATTACAGGTGTCACACCATTATCAAGCAGACACTCTATGATTGCGCTTGAACAAGGTGCGCAACATGTATGCAACAGCACGGTAGACTCGCCCGAAGGCACTTCAAGTTTGCTTTTCATCTTGCAAATTTAGATGTTTTCCCCAGTCCGGACATCTTCTGAGGAAATATATTTAACTTTGCAGCCGCAAAAAAGACAAAAAAGGCGGGCATGCCGCCCCAAGATACATTATAATGGGCATTATTCCAGACAGATATATCCGTGAGCTGACCTCAAGCGTAAGGCAGAAATGGCCGATGTCAGGCAAGGCATCAGGCTTTCTGGCCGTCAGTCCGGTCATAGTGTTCCTGGCCATATATCTGCTATCCTCCATAGTGGCCGGAGACTTCTACAGGATTCCCATCTCCGCAGCCTTCCTTATCGCATCAATCTATTCCATGGCCATCTGCCGCGGAAAGACCCTTGAGGAAAGGATAACCATATTCTCAGAAGGGGCAGGCAACAGGAATGTGCTGCTGATGATATGGATATTCATACTTGCCGGAGCTTTCGCATCGACCGCCAAAGACATAGGCTCAATCGACGCCACTGTCAGCCTTGCCCTGAGAATACTCCCCGGAAGGTTCCTCTACGCAGGCCTCTTCCTCGCCTCATGTTTCATCTCAATGTCCGTGGGGACAAGCGTAGGCACCATAGTAGCCCTTGTGCCGGTAGCCGCAGGAATAGCCAATGAACTCTCAGGAGCGCCGGGAAGTTCGGAAACGTTTGCCGCGGCACAGACAGGCGTGCCCTTCATAACCGCAATAGTAGTCGGAGGAGCGTTCTTCGGCGACAATCTCTCTTTCATTTCCGACACAACGATAGCTGCGACACGCACCCAGGGCTGCTCCATGGCGGACAAATTCAAGGTAAACCTGAGGATAACGGGACCGGCGGCCCTGGCTGTCACTGCACTCTACGTGCTGCTCGGCTCTTCCGTTCCGGAATTGTCAAGGGCTGCAGAGCCGATAGAATGGGTCCTGGTCCTTCCCTATGTCGCAGTGATTGCGCTCGCAATATCCGGAGTTGACGTGGCAGCCGTGCTGACAATCGGAACAGCCGCCAACGCTGTCATAGGCTTCGCCTCCGGAAAATTCAGCTGGAGCCTCTGGCTCGAATCCATAGGAAACGGTATAAGCGGCATGGGAGACCTCATAATAGTCACAATGCTCGCGGGAGGAATGCTTGAAGTGATACGGACAAACGGCGGGCTTGACTTCATAACCTCAGGCATGACACGGAGGGTCAAATCAAAGCGCGGGGCCGAGCTGAGCATAGCGGCCCTCGTCTCGGCAGCCAACCTCTGCACTGCCAACAACACGATAGCCATAATAACCACCGGACAGATAGCAAAGGACATCACAAGAAAATTCGCCCTCAACCCGCGCAAGACGGCAAGCATTCTTGACACGTTCTCGTGCCTTGTCCAGGGCCTGATTCCTTACGGGGCACAGCTTCTGATGGCCGCCGGACTGGCAAAGGTTTCCTCCATATCAATAATAGGCCACCTGTATTACCCGTTCACCATGGGCATCTTCGCCCTTGCTGCAATACTGCTACGCCTTCCGAGGCGCTACTCATAGCAGTCCCACGCTGCCGGAATCAATCAGATTGTTCAGAAGCGCATAAACGGTCAGTCCGGCTATGGTCTTTATTCCGGTCTTGCGCGTAATGTTCTTGCGGTGGGTTATTACGGTATGGATTGAAATATTATAATAGTCGGCAATCTCCTTGTTTAGCATTCCCTTGGCCACGCATACAAGAATCTCTTTCTCCCTGACGGAAAGGTCGGGCCCTTCCGGCTCCGTGATTTCCTCACGCGAGGCAATCGCGTCACGGAGTTTCTTCACAATCGTGACGGGAGCATCATATATGCTGATTGAATTGTCATATTGCCTGAGCGCCTCATCATCCTGGGGCAAAATGTTGAGAAGCACTACAGCGGCATCGGAATTGGCAGAAATGCGCCCGCGGGCAGAAGCACGGGAGGCATAGTCGAACACCACCGGATCAACGATTATGACATCCGTGTCCATATTCTTCAGGCGCGACTCCGAATCCCGTGAAAGGTCTGTCAATATCCCCTCTACACGGAACTCCCCGAGATCTCCCAGGACGGCCTCTATACCCCTCGCAATAATTCTGGAAGGCATTATGAGCAGAACTTTCTTCATTTTTCCTCCATTCTGTTTACCATCGGTATGAGCACGCAGTCTTCGATGACCGTATGCTTTTTCAAATCCTCCTCCAGACGGAAAATCCCGTACAGCACCTCATAGCGCAGCACCATGTCGCAGGTGTCGGGAATATATTTCATGACTATATTCTTGAGGTCATTTAGGGTCTCGTCAATATTGCTGTGGTTTTCCTCAAACTTTTCTATCGAATAGCCCTGTGAATTTTCCCCTGCCACCAAAGACCTCACATAAGGGAAAACCACTTTCTCCTCATAAGAGAAATGCTTCTGCACCTGGGCCTTGTAGTCGCCGAAAAAACGTCCCACAATCTTCTGCTGCACAGGCTCGCAAGGCTCAGTCATGGCTTTTATGTTGCTCTCAAGCGCAGTAAATTCCTTGTCAAGATAAAAAGAATGCGAATTATGCAGGTACTCAACAATGGACAGAGGCTCAGCACCGGAAATCAGCTCTGAGGACGGGACATAATCATCATAAGTATATGCATTGCATATCAGCAGGAACGAATTAAGATTAATCCCCTGCATCGCACAGACCTCGCTTATTGTCCTTTCACCGAAAGCAAGCCCTATGTTCAGCCTTGAAAGCACGCTCAGCAGCTTCCAGTTCATCCCTATCAGCTCCGCCAACTTCATGGAGCCTGAAAATTTCCCCGTATTCATATCATATTTGTTTTACTTATCAGACGCCCTACAGCAGGAACAATGACGCGACACGGAAGGTGACAAATGCCGCGGCCCACGCGAGCGCAAGAGTATATACGGCTGTAATGACAGCCCATTTCCATCCTCCGGCCTCACTCTTTATCGCCACAAAGGTTGCAATGCAAGGGAAGTAAAGCAGGATGAAGACCATATATGCCAGCGCTCCGGCAGGGGTCACTGACCTGAGCAGAGCTTTCTGCAGGCGTGTCTCCCCATGGTCTTCAACAACGGCTTCAGTCCCGTCTTCGGAATACATCACACCGAGAATGCTGACCACCAGCTCTTTCGCGCCGACTCCGGCAACTATGCCGACTCCCATCCGCCAGTCAAATCCCAAAGGCTCCAGCACAGGTTCCATTGCCTTGCCCACATAGCCTATGAATGAATGCTCCTGCTGCTCACGCACGCTTGAATACGCATCATGGTTCGGATAATAGCCAAGAAACCATATCACAACCGAGCAGACAAGTATGATTCCGCTCATCTTCTGAAGATATTGCTTTCCCTTCTCCCAGGTATGCCTGAACACGGATTTGGCCGTAGGAATCCTGTATGGCGGAAGTTCCATCACAAACGGAAGGTCATCCTCCTTTATGAAGCGTCCTATTATCATTGCGGCAAGCACAGCAAGCACAATTCCCAAAGCATACAGGCCAAGCAGGACCGCCCCGGCATGATGCGGAAAGAAAGCCCCTGCGATAAGGATATACACAGGCATGCGCCCGGCACAGGACATAAGCGGGATTATCAGTATGGTTATGAGCCTGCTCTTGCGGCTTTCAATCGTGCGCGTGGCCATTATGGCGGGCACATTGCAGCCGAAGCCCATTATCATCGGTATGAACGACTTGCCGTGCAGCCCCATCTTGTGCATCATACGGTCCATGATGAACGCCGCGCGTGCCATATATCCGGAATCCTCAAGCAGCGAAATGAACAGGTACAGCAGCATGATGTTCGGCAAAAACACAAGCACGCTCCCCACGCCGCCGATTATGCCGTCCGTCACAAGGTCTTTGAACCAGCCCTCAGGCATTACTGAGGACACGAACGCACTGACATTCTCCACAAGCCATTCTATCCATCTCATCGGATAGTCACCAAGCACGAAAGTGCCGTCAAATACGAGATACAGCAGGAAAAAGAATATCGGGAACGCAAGCCACTTGCTTGTGACCACCGCATCTATCTTATCGGTCAAGGTGCGTCTTTTCTTTCTTGCGCACCCGGTCTCAAATGTCTCCGCAAGCGCCCCCTGGATGAACGCGTACTTCGCGTCAACCATTGAAGATTCCAGTGAAGAGCCGAGAATGTCCGATATCCTCTTCTGCTCCTCAAAACGTGCAGCGATTATCTCATCCCTTCCTGGAAGCCCCTCCACGACCGCCTCCGCTTCCTTGTCATTCTCGAGATATTTTATCGCAAGCCAGCGTGTCGAATATTTGTGGCGGATGTCCGGAATCCTCTGCACAAGGCGTTTTATGCGGTCTATGCTCTGCTCAATCTCAGTCCCGTGATTTATATGGATATGGCGGGCCAGACGCGGGTCGCTGTTCTCATATATCTGAATCACTGTATCGAAAAGGGCTGAAATCCCCTCTCCGCTGCGGCTGACGGTCGGAACTACAGGCATTCCGAGAAGATAGCCGAGCTGGCGTATGTCAAGCTTGTCACCACGTGAGACCAGTTCATCATACATGTTCAGGGCCATGACCACCCTAAGGTTCATGTCAATCAGCTGGGTCGTTAGATACAGGTTGCGCTGCAGATTGGACGCGTCAACCACATTCACCACCACATCGGGGCTTTCTTCAAGAAGATTCCTGCGCACATAAAGTTCCTCAGGGCTGTATGCAGACAGGGAATATGTACCCGGCAGGTCCACCAGCAGGAACTTGTATCCGCCGTGCGAGAATGTCCCCTCCTTGGCGTCGACAGTCACTCCGCTGTAATTTCCCACATGCTCATGGCTGCCGGAGGCCATATTGAACAGTGAAGTCTTTCCGCAGTTCGGGTTTCCGACAAGGGCCACCTTTATTACCTTGCCACGCTGATGGGCCAGGTCCGCCATGCGCCTCTGAAGGCACAGGTCATCGCACTCCTCAGCCTCCAGTGCCTTAAGCCCATGCATATCCGGATTCTGTCCCGAAATATCCTGTCCTGTAACTTTGGCTTCGGTCTCCCCTATCACCTCTATTTTCTCCGCCTCCTCCCTGCGCAAAGAAATCTTGTATCCTATTATCTCATACTCGATTGGGTCCTTCAAGGGAGCGTTCAGTATCACCTTGACACTGTTCCCCTTGACGAATCCCATCTCTATTATTCTTTTGCGGAAGCTGCCGTGGCCATATACTTTCACGACTACGCCACGTTCTCCCGTCCTAAGTTCCGACAATTTCATAAGCTGTTCCCCTATTTCACTACGGCAAATATACATATTACCGCTCCAACTTCATTCAAACGGCACAACAAAACGGCACCCTCTCACGACATATTGCGAGAAAGGATGCCGCCTGCTCCTCATTAATGATGACTCCTTCGGGCTATCTGTTGAGACTCTGGTCCACATATATCAGTTTGGACGTGTCATATCCGCGTCTGCAGGCCTCAGCCAGCACTTTATCAAGCACTGCTCCGTCCAGTTCCGGTGTCCTCGAAAGAATCCAGAGGTATCTCGGCGACGAGCTTCCGACAAGGGCCACGCTGTAGTCCTCATCTATCATAAGGACTCTGTAGTCACTATAGAAAAACATGAAGAAAGACACTCTCAGCCTTGCCGGCTCACCTGACGGGTCGGGCTGCTTGGCTTTCCCGTGAGCTGTCTTCATCTTGCCGTTGCGCCATCCGGAATTGATTACATCCACCTTTCCGTCATCACGCAGAAGATATTCCGCAGTGACATTGTCCATGCCCCTTTCGAACCTGTGGCCGTACCTGGCAATCTCATACCATGTGCCCAGATATGAGCTGAGGTCAAAAGAAGGAACCGTTGTCTTGTCATGCTCCACGTCAGGAGCGAAAATAAGCCCCGGAAACATTGCTGCAGCCAGGGCCAAAGGTATAAGTGTGCTGCTCATAAGTCACCTGCATTTAAATCATTACTAAACTAACCGGAACGCAGGCAACTCAAAAAGCATGCTATTATGCTATTTCGATGCGGTATGAAGCATTGAATTTTTCTCCGGACGCAAGGCTGTTCATCCAGTCCCTGTCCTTGAACTCGCCCTCAAATCCGGCACGGTCGCAGCGTCCGAACCAAGGCTCTATGCACACGAACGGAGCATTCTTGCCAGGAGGAGACCACAATCCGAGCACAGGAGCGTCAAAAGTGACGGACAGCCAAGGGGTTCCGTCTTCACAGAACATTGAGACCTTGCCCACCTGAGAATCCTGAAGCACGAAAGTGTCGATGTCATCGAATGTGTCTGAATTGAGCTTGAGCCTTCCGTCAGAAAGCGGAAGAGGGTACCTTTTCGTTGCATCAGCACAGCCCTTTCCGGCAAGGCCGACGCATTCCAGGCCCCCGCTGCGGTCAAAAGTGAAATATCCGCGGCCTTTCTCAAGTTTGCCGTAGTCCGGATAAAGGAAAGCCGGATGTGCGCCTATCTGGAAATGCATGTCCTTGTCAGCCGGATTGCCGACTTCCCATGACACCTCGATTCCGCTGCCTTCAAGACGGTATCCGATTTCGAGCGTGAAAGGATACGGATATGCCTTAAGGGTCTCTTCAGAGGATTCGAGCCTGAAGCGGATGCTGTCACCAGCCTTTGCCACAACTTGAAATTCCATGTCACGTGCAAAACCGTGCTGTCCCATAGTGTATTCTTTGCCGTCAACGCGGTATCTTGCCTCCCATACGCTTCCGACTATAGGGAAGAGCACAGGTGAGCGGCGGTTCCAATATTCCGGCTCGCCATGCCAGAGATATTCTGTCTTGCCTTTCCTGATGCTCCAGAGTTCTGCCCCGACCTCATTGATTTCAACTGTCAGGACACCGTTTGTCAATGTCTGCATATTATCTTCAGTTATCAGTTTACTTTTTTTACATGGACAATTTCTTGTGCGAGTGCGCTTCCACTACATTTACCACATAGTCCCCGAGCTTTTCGCAGTCACCGATGATGTCCATATAATTCACTCCCATCTGATAGTCATATTTCTGTTCATTGACATCATTGAGATTCATTTCCTTAAGCTGGGACCTGTAATTGTTTATCTCATTCTCTATATTGAGTGACTTGACTGTCTCAGTCTCCGGAACCTCGTCATTGAGCTGGCGCACCATCTGGTCAAGGGCCTTCATGCACAGCCCGAACATATGTCCGATATGCTTATACTGCCCCTCTGTGAAGTCTTCCTTACCCTTATGCTTGCGGTCAAGGGTCCTCGCAAGGTTGAAGCAGCTGTCACATATGCTCTCAAGCTCAGAAATCTCCCTGAGCATCGAACGTATCGTGTTCTTGCTCTCAGGGCTAAGACGTCCCTCGGAAACTTTGTTCAGGTAGTTCGCAATCTCTATTTCCATGTTGTCGCTTATGCCCTCATACTTCTCGACACGCGTATAAAGCTTGTTGAAGTCGTTTTCGTCCTTAATCATAAGCAGCTCCGGAATGAAAGAGAACATCCTGCGGCATCTCTCGGCAAAGAGGTTGATTTCCTTGCGCGCCTCGAAAAGCGAAAGCTCGGCAGTGGAGAGCAGACCGCTTGAAATGAAGCGCAGCCTTCCTTCCTCATCCTCAGCTTTCTGAGGTATGGCGCGGCTGACAATCCTCTCTATCGGCTTAACGAACCATATAAGAATCAACACATTGCACACATTGAACGCGGTGTGGAAAGCTGCAAGCACATAAGTCAGCCTTACAGAAACGGCCTCCACTTCCTCCGGAGTTGACGGTACAAACGTCTGGTCATATCCTATAATTTTGCATACCATGTCTACAAAAGGGCGGAAAACAATGAGCACCCAGACTACTCCGAAAACATTGAAGAGCATATGGGCCAAGGCTGCCCTCCTTGCCTGCGTGCTTGCGCTCATCGCCGCAATGTTCGACGTGACGGTAGTACCGATGTTCTCACCCATCACCAGCGCGATGCCATGATGAATAGGAAGCACGCCGCTGGAGCACAGAATCATGGTAATCGCCATAATTGCGGCCGAAGACTGCACGCACATTGTAAGGACACTTCCAAGCAGCAGGAAGAGCAAGGTGGAGCCGAATCCCCATCCTCCGCAAGATGCAAAGAAATCAATTATCTCCTGGTTATGGGCAAGGTCCATTTCAAGGGCATTGGTTCTCAAAGTGCAAAGTCCAAGGAACATCAGCGAAAAGCCGAAAATGAATTCCCCGAGCGAGCGCGTAGAGTTCTTCTTAAGAAAAATGAGCACTATGGCAACCGCAAACAACGGAAACACCACTGTGCCCATATCAAACTGGAAACCGAATACAGACATTATCCACGCCGTGGCAGTCGTACCGATATTCGCTCCCATGATAACAGAAATAGCCTGCGCAAGTGAAAGAAGGCCGGCATTGACAAAGCTGACAGTAAGCACTGTCGTTGCTGTTGAAGACTGTACGGCAGCCGTCACGAATGCTCCGGTAAGCAGTCCAGTGAAACGGTTAGTCGTCATAGCGCCGAGAACACTGCGCAAATGGCCTCCGGTAAGCTTCTGGAGTGCCTCGCTCATCGTCTTCATTCCGTACATCAGAAGAGCAAGACATCCGAGAAGCTTCAGGAAAGTGAAAATAGTCATAGGGTTAATGTTCAAAATTGTATGCAAAAATAATCAAAGTGCGCGAATACATAAGCATTTTCACCATTTTAGAATCACTTTTTCATCTCTCAGCACAAGAAATCCACATTCGCAAAGACTGATGCCACATCTTGCTCCCGCGGCATGCCACTAAAAGCACATCCGCCCTTAAGGCTTTAAGGCACCCAAACCGCTGTCCTGACAACCTTAGTGCCCATTTTGCCTGCACATCTGTTGAGCAGCGAAATGTGCAGAATGAGATACATCTGACGACTTCCCTTTTCGCTCACTCATAATTCCGGAGAGTGACATGTAGAGTGAGACGGTGTGTGGGACGGTGAGTTGGATGGTGAGTTGGATGGCGAGTTGGATGGTGAGTTGGATGGCGAGTTGGATGGTGAGTTGGATGGCGAGTGAGACGGAGAAAATACAAAACGGTTTAAGAAATGGCCTGATTTTTTACGGAATGCTCCCAAAAAGAAATTCGGTGTAAGAATCGCGCGGAATTTTTACCGTTTTTCCATTGCAGCTCGCCAATTGCTACATGAAACATACCAGCTCGCAAGAAGGGCTCCTCACACGACTCAACATCAGCAGTCGATTTGACGTGGAGCACAAACAACTGACTATCAACACATTCCGGATATACGATTCCCCGTTCACGGGGCACCGTATATCAGCAAATTACTGATTATCAAACAATTATACCACACGCTGCAACTTATTATCCAATAATAGGTAAACCTATTCAGGAGAAGGAATAAGAAAAAGAGGATGAACAAAAATTACTTTTGATCATCCTCTTTTTGTGGAGATAGTCGGAGTCGAACCGACGACCCTCTGCTTGCAAAGCAGATGCTCTAGCCAACTGAGCTATACCCCCGTGAGTCTTAAGTGCTGCAAACAGCTTTTAAAGAACTTGTAGTCCTGAGCAGACTTGAACTGCTGACCCCTACATTATCAGTGTAGTGCTCTAACCAACTGAGCTACAGGACTGTATATTAAAAAGACCGGTGAAATACAAGCGGCTGTACCGCTACTCGACACACTCACGAAAA
>CAJUEK010000031.1 GCA_910585445.1 uncultured Bacteroidales bacterium
CTTTGCCATTAATGCCGTAGGAACAGCTTACAGTACGAATCAGGAATCTTTCACTACTGTTGCAACTCTGCCGGCGGTGTCGATGTATAGCGTTGACAATCTGAATGCCGATAATAAGACGGCAATATTACATGGTTCAATTGATTCTCCAGGTGATCCAGCGTATGAGGAGAGAGGATTTGTGTATTGTAAAGATAAGAACACACCGACTCTAAGCGATAAATATGTTAAAGTTTCCGGAACAGAGAAAGGTACATATGAAATCCAAATATCCAATCTAGAGCTTAATTCAGTTTACCATGCTCGGGCATACGCGAAAAATGATGGAGGAGTAGCATATAGCGAGGTTTCAGTAGCATTCTCTCTATCAGGCACATCACCTGAAGTCAGCATAGCAGAAGTAACTGACATAAATTTAGCTAATTTAACTGCCATATTCCATGGCTCAGTTGATGTTGTAGGTTCACCAAGATTCACCGAAAAAGGCTTCGTTTACAGTGATGTGAATAAAGTTCCGACAATGAGTGATAAGGTTGTCAATGTCACAGGGACCTCCGCCGGGTCGTACTATGCGAATGTCACAGGACTCGCCCTAAACAAGACATACTATATCCGCACTTATGCAAGGAATGAATCAGGCATAGTCTATAGCGAGAATACTGAAACATTCTCAACCATCCCGACCAAACCGACTGTGACGATGAGGGCAGTGAGCAACGTGGACAGGACAAAATTGTCTGCTCTTCTTCAAGGCAATATCGACTCTGAAGGAAATCCCGTTTATACGGAGAAAGGCTTTGTGTATAGCGCAACTAATCCAACACCATCATTGAATGATTTGTCCGTCAAGGTGCCTGGTGCAACTTTAGGATCTTATGAAATTACGCTGACCAACCTTTCTCTTGGTAACACGTACTATGTCAGAGCATATGCAGCCAATGCAGGAGGGACATCATATAGTTCAGAAACGTTAGAATTTGATTTGAAAGGGACAACTCCTGTAGTTTCTGTCAGTGAAACAGACAATATAAATCTGTCTGCATTGACCGCAACCCTGCACGGTTCAGTCGATGAGGTCGGATATCCTGCAATAACCGAGAAAGGCTTTGTCTATAGCGACGTGAACAATGTCCCGACAATAGGTGATAAGGTTGTCAATGTCACAGGGACCTCCGCCGGTTCATACTATGCGAATGTCACGGGACTCGCCCTAAACAAGACATACTATGTTCGCACTTATGCAAGGAATGAATCCGGTATAGTCTATAGCGCTAAGGCTGCAACATTCTCTACTATCCCGACTAAGCCGACTGTGACGATGAGGACGATTGGTGCTGTTGATTTTTCAGAGATGTCTGTAACTTTTCAAGCGTCCATTGACAATCTCGGTACGCCATCTTACACTGAAAAAGGATTTGTATACAGCGCAGCAAACAGTAATCCGTCCTTAGAAAATGGAAATGTGAAAAAAGTAGATGGTACTGTATTAGGTTATTTTGAAACCATGGTAAACGGACTTGAATATAACAAAACATATTATGTAAAGGCGTATGCAACAAACCCGGGAGGCACATCCTATAGTAACGTAGTGGCTTTCAATACGAATGAAACACTTCCGATTATCACAACAGATGAGCCGACTAATGTTGATGTTGACAATCTGAAGTGTGTACTTCATGCTACAATTTCCGACAAAGGGATACCAGCTTATACAGAACGAGGCTTTGTTTTAAGTACGGAATATGAAGAGCCGACAATATATGATACGAAGATTGTAGTTTCAGGAAACGGGGTCGGTTCATATGAATACAGATTGACAGATTTCGCAACTGACAAAGTGACTTATATAAGGGCATATGCAAATAGCCCCAAAGGAACAGCTTATGGTGAGACAAAGGTTCTATTTATGCCAGATTTTCTCGATAAAGGTGACTATATAATATTAGCTCACTTAGGCATAGCGGTGCAAAAGAAGGACGTTGGGAGAGGTCCATGGAGTAGCATGAAAAGATTATGCGAGAACTCGGTCGTAGGTGGATATACTGACTGGAGGCTACCTACCATTGACGAGCTTGCATCATTATATGAATTGAGGGTTCAAATTGGTAACTTTAAAACAACTAATGAAGATGGTCGTTATTGGACGAGCCTAGTAGTTTCCACGGTTTACGGGGATTCTTATCATTATATTGATTTTTTTAATGGCGAAGAACTATCAGGCTCCGGAAATGCATTATATAACGTCCGCGCCGTCCGCACACTGACAAAATAACAAGACAATATCAACCAACATTATTTCAACATTCAAATCAAAATCATCATGAAAAAAACATTGGTTTTCGCAGCAGTTGCTGCGCTTCTTACATTGACATCTGTTAATGTTTCCTATGCACAGTCCAAACAGGACCTTAAAACGGCAAAAAGCAGAGCAAAAGAGCTTGCGAAAGAGGGGTGGATGTGTGAATCCAGTGAAGGGATGTCAGCAGGTTTTGCCTATATGTTCGGCAAAAAGCACAACGGAGATTATCAGGAGTTCGTTTCTGACGGAAATGGCAAATCTGTCAATTCCGCCAAGGCAAAGGCAAGAAATAATGCAATCAATGAGTATGTGGAATATTCAAAGAGCATTGTGAAAGCAAGAATCAATACTGAACTTAATGACGTGGCGGGAGAAGAGCAGGAGAATTATATAGGCGCATATGAACGCCTGATTGTAAAGGAACTCCAGGATAGAATCTTCCACGCCCCAGATGTCGTTCTGTATAAGGAAGGATACAATGTCCGCCTGTATTATCTTATTGATAATAATGCTGCCGAGAAGGCTGTCAGAAATGCAATGAAACAGGCCGCGGAAGAGTCCGGAATGGCACATGACCACGCAGAAGGTATCAGTGGGTTCATCAACTCAGGTCTTGAGTCATTGAAAGATTTCGGCAAGTAATGGTCCGCAATTTTCGATTGTCATATTTGGTACTCGTGATGGTTTTCGCGAGTACCATTCTTAATGCCCAGAACGCTTCGGATAAGATTAAGCCGAAATGGATGAGGCAATTGCCAAATTCACCGCGTGTCTCATATATCTTTTCAACCACAGTATCTTCCGGAAGAAATCTGGATGAACTGAGAGTGAAAAATATGTCTGACTTCGTTGCTGATTTGGGATTTGAAAAGGGTGCTGTCGCAGTAACTGATTATTCGTCATCTGAATACGAACATTCAATCAGCAAGAATGGTGTGACCAGAGATTTCGCCGAAAGCACCTTTTCTGTAAAAACTTCTATAAAAGGTGAACCGGTCTCATTCAATGCAAAAGTGGTTGACGAATACTGGCAGCGTCTTGATTCCGGCGAATATCTGCTGACACGGCTATACGCAAGGGGGCCGGCAGGAAGCAAGGTCGAATTCGACAATTTCGTCAAGACCGATAAATATGGCTTTGCAGACAACTGGAGGGCAATCATACCGGGATGGGCACAAATGCACAAAGGTTCTTACCTTAAAGGAGGATTGATTGCAGGCGGAGCTGTGTCATTAGCGGGAGGAGCTGTCTTCTGCGGATTGACACGCAAGGATTATCTCTCAAAAATGGCCAATACGCACAGTTCTTCAGTGAAACAGCAATATATCACGACTGCCAACAATATGGCAACCGGGATGTATTGCTGCCTTGGTGGATTTGCCGCTCTGTATATATACAACATTGTCGATGCATTTGTAGCACCGGGCGCAAGAAGAATCGTAGTAACAGGCCGGGGAGTTGCCATTAATTTCTGACATATGAGACGTATCATTTCCTGCTTCATCATATTATCTATTGGACTGCTATCAGCTTATTCTCAGAATTACGATGGCTATTTATCCGATGCGCTTGATGAATATGACGTATATAAAAAGGATGCCTTAACTGAGTATGAGAAATATCGTGCTGAGGCAAATGCGGAATTTGCGCAATATATGCGTGAGGCATGGGAAAAGACAAATTATGAACAGCCTATACAGCCTATAAGGATTGTTCCTTCCGTGCCGCCGGCAGTGTTTCCTGATTTTGATGATCTGGATTTTCCAGGAGATAATGAAATCCCATTTGCAGATGACCTTATATTCGACTGGGATGATGAAAAACCTTTGCTTATACCTTTGATTGAACCTGTAAGGAATCCTGAATCGAAAATCATCCGGACGTATTTATATGGTACAGCTTGCGAACTTCATCTTGGTCCGCAAGAAAAAATTCGCATGAAGGGTTCTTCGGAAAAAGAGGCGGCTGACATGTGGGAGGAGCTGTCATCGTCGGATTATGATGAGCTCCTATACGACTGTCTTGCAATACGTTCAGAAAAGAATCTGTGTGACTGGGCGTATTATCGCTTGACACAGTCTGTCTCACAGACTATATTTGGTTATAGCAATGAAGCCGTAGTTATGACTGCATTCCTCATGAATCAGTCAGGCTACCGTACCCGTCTGAGCCGGGGCGATGATGAGCGGATGCATTTGCTGCTTGCGTTTGATGATGATATTTTCAACACAATTTATTATACAATAAACGGTGTGCATTATTATCTTACAGACAAGAGCGACCCTGAGAGCCTGTATATCTTCAAACATGAATTTCCTCAGGAAAGAGCGCTCAGCCTGTCGATAACCAAAGAAATACTGCTTGATGAGGATTTCACTTCAGTTATACATTTGAAATCCCGGAGATATCCGCAACTGGATGCCGAACTGGTTTTTAATAAAAATCTGTTGGACTTATATAGTGATTATCCGCATCCATACAAACGTGGTAATAAATATTCAAGCTGGGCATTCTACGCTGGTACAGAATTAAGCATGCAGATCAAAGAAATGTTGTATCCAGTCCTTATCCGGTGCATAGCCGGCAAAACGCAGGAAGAAGCTGCAAATATGCTTATTAATTTTGTCCAAACAGCTTTCTCGTATAAGACTGATGATGACTATTGGGGATATGAAAGATCGTTTTTTCCAGAAGAGACGCTGTTTTACCCGTTCTCTGATTGCGAGGATAGGGCAATATTGTTTACAAGACTGATACGCGACATTCTGGGGCTGGATGCAATATTATTGTACTACCCGGGACATATTGCCGCTGCCGTGGAATTTTCTGAAAACATACCTGGAGATTACCTCGTATTTGACAACGGAAGACGCTTCCTTGTCTGCGATCCGACATACATTAACGCAAATGTCGGAATGACCATGCCAGGGATGGATAATGCCTCGGCTATCGTCATACGGCTGTCATAAGCACTCTGCTTTTGACAGCAATAATCATTGTGTACTTGTCAAACCGCTGCAGACTTAAAAACATATTATAATTTTGCGATTCCCCTGTTTCGGGGAACCGCAAAATGGCAATCAGACTATTGTAAATTGCTGACCTTACCTGATAAGCACAACAACCCCGGCAGTAGCCCAGACGCCAGGCATGTAGATGCCGCCGAAATCGCAGTAGCGGGTGTTGGTGGCGTTGGTCACGTCTATGTAGAGTTGCAGTTTCCGGAAATCGCAGCTGAGGCGCATGTCGAGCAGGAAATACGGGGCGAAATCTTTCTTGGTCACTATCATGACGCCGTTTTCGTCACGTATCGGCTGATTGTCTTCCCCGAACTCATATTCATTATATGAGCCGAACCTGTCATAGACAGAGCCTGTCACAACGAAATTTATCCTGCGCAGGAAAGCGAAATGGGCGCTCAGGGCGGCTTTGTGACGCATGTAGTCCTGTGCGGAGGAAATCTTCATTTTGCTTTCCATGCTGCTGTCGATGAATCCGTATGAGGCCTTTATCCTGCGAAGGAATCCGGTCTCGCGGAAATATTCTCCGCTCAGTTCAACTCCGGCAACGTGCATCCTGGACTGCTGTTCGCTGTGCCATACGCTTGTGTAATGCTTGTCTCCTACCGTGAGCTCATCGCGCCACACCCATGCTATCAGGTCGCGGTTGTCCCTGAAATATGCATGTGCGCCTGTCCGCCAGCTGCCGCGCTTCCAAGAGAAATCGAGGCTATAGGTAATTGCCTTTTCCGGCACAAGGTCAAGGTTGTTTATCTGGGCCTTGGACGTATAATACAGGTCTGTGAAGGTAGGCAGCCTCA
This sequence comes from uncultured Bacteroidales bacterium, assembly GCA_910585445.1. Taxonomy (GTDB): domain Bacteria; phylum Bacteroidota; class Bacteroidia; order Bacteroidales; family UBA932; genus Cryptobacteroides. The sequence goes on from CAJUEK010000031.1 coordinate 6,120, forward strand.
TGGACTGGCCTGCAGATGCCTTGATGCTTATCCCGTCAGCCGGGTAGCAGCCGACGGCCGCACTCCAGAGAGCCGCTGTCCCGTAAGGCGTGAAGCTTGCGCCGCCGGTTGCGGAAATGTCGAACATGTCCCAGCGTTTGGCATGCCTGAGATAGGCGTTGACGGTGTTGCGTGATTTTGCGCATTTGTATTTCCCGTCTGCTCCTGCCGGGGAGGGGAGAGGGTCGCCGAGATTGGACGAGAATATGTGATTGTATGTCCAGTCCGTTCCGATTGTCGTAATGCCGGCTGCCCATGAGACGTTTGCGCGTACCTCAGCACCTGCGTTGTCGGTGTTGTGCCAGTTTGACGGCGTGCCCCGTGTCCAGTCGTACCTGTCGAAATTCTTCCTGTATGACATTGAGGCGGTGATTCCCCATATTCCGAATCCGGCTGACCAGCGCAATGAGGCGAGAAATGTGGATGTCTCCTCATATTGGTCGGGGTTGTATGCGGCATAGAAACCGTTGGAGCCGAAGGCCCTTTTCTGCGCCCCGGCCTGGAAATCGAAATGTCCGCTTGCTGATGTTCCTCCCTGAACCCGGACGAATGCGTTATAGTTCCGGTAGTCGGTGTTGTAACGGTATCCGTCGCTGTTCCTGTAGGATGCGGATGCAAACAAGTTTGCGTTGTCGGCAGTGTATGCTCCCGACAGTCCTGCGTACATGTAGCCGAATTGGCCTGCCGATATTTCGGATCTGAGATACTTGGGGAGCAGCCCGGCCGTACTGATGTTGACGGCTCCGCTCAGGGCACCTGCTCCGGGAATCCCGTCCACAAGTGAGATTCCTGACACCGATTCGATGTCAATCGGCAGTGAGTGGCTCTGGTGGCCTGTCCTTGCGTCTGTGAAATTGATGCCGTTGAGCAGCACCATTGTCTGGTCAAAGTTTCCTCCCCGCACTTCCATGTCCGCCTGGGCTCCTTTTCCTCCTCTTTCCCTGATGTCAACGGACGGAAGCAGGCGCAGGGCAGATTCGTATGTCTGCAGGGGCGCCGCGGCTTCCCGCGACCTGTTGTAAAGAGGTGTCTGCGGCAGAGGGCTCCTGGTCGTCACCGGTGGAGATGACGTGACCACGGATTCCTTCAGGGCTGTAGAGCGGGTTGAGTCGATGTGTACCGACCCTTTCTTGTCCGCTCCAGTGAGCACCGCAGAGGAAATCATGGACATGGCAACGGAAAGGACGCAGATTTTAATCTCGCGGTGCATTGATGCGAAGGCAGACCAGCCTTTGCGGTTCCACCGTGAGAAGTGGATGATTCCACGTCTTTTCATTGTCATTCTGTTCATGAAATGATGGTTTTGGTTAAACAAAAAATACGCGTCTTCCTTTCGGAAAAACGCGCAAATATAGACTTTTGATTCAGAACTGCGATCACAGGATGTAGCCGATTTCCTTGAATCCGAATTCTGAGATTGTTCCATCTTCCTCTTCCACAACGAGTTGCCCGACATCGGAGACTCCTGTTATTTTTCCGCGGAAAATCCTTGCTGAGTCTCCGGTTTCTGTCAGAATGCCCATCGGCCCTTCGTGGTGTCCGGTAGGTGTGGCCCGGTAGTCGCGGAATCGGTGGTATTCGTTTATTCTCCACAGTTGTGCAAGATACAGGAGATGGAGTTTTCCCAGTCCTCCGCTGATGTGAAGGTAGCGGTTCGTGTAACCTTTGAATATGTCCATGAACTCCTGAAGCGCCTCCCTGATGTCCAGTTCTTCAGGTGCTGACGTGCTGTCACGGGCTGTTTCAAGGGCCATTGAGGTGGGGTTGCCTGTGTCGCGGGAGAATTCCGTCTGGTTCACGTTTATGCCTATGCCGACAATGCTCCAGGCTATGCGTCCTGCCTGAAGGGAGTTTTCTATGAGCATGCCGCAGATTTTCCTGTCATTGACATATATGTCATTGGGCCATTTGATTTTCGCCTTGATGGAATGTGCCGCAAGGAAATCAACTACTGAAAGGGCAGCCATCTCGTTTATAGAGAATTGGTCATATGCCTGGAAATGGGGTCCTGTCAGGTCGTCGAATTTCAGGCAGATGCTGAAAAGAAGGTTTTTCCCGCGGGCGCTATGCCATTTGTTTCCTCTCTGTCCTTTACCGGCCGTCTGCTCCAAAGCGGCTGTGACTGACAAATTGTCAATGTCACAAATGTGCCTTCTGAGCTCGTCATTGGTCGAATCTGTGCTGTCGAGCCATATAATGTCATGCTTCTTTGTCATGGTGCGGTTTTTGATTATATGCTTGCGCTTTTGGCAAACTTGCTTGCGCTTCGGCAAAACTTACAAGCAAGCTTGACGTTTGCTCTCAGCTTTTGGCTATATTTGTGCTTGCGCACATATATACGCCCTGGCTTCGGCAAAACTTACAAGCAAGCTTGACGTTTTGCGCTCAGCTTTGGCTATATTTGCAAACTTTTTACAAAAATAACTATATTTCGACAATGGACAACAAAGAACTTAAGGTCATTGCGGATGCGATGCTCGAAAAGAAAGGACAGGATGTGGTATCACTTGACCTGAAGCAAATCGGAACGGCTATTTCAGACTATTTCATAGTATGCAACGCGGACTCGACAACCAATGTGTCGGCCATAGCTGACAACGTGGAAGACAGGATGCGTGAAAAATGCGGCAGAAAAGTCATCCGTACACAGGGCAAGGACAACGCCTTCTGGGTGATACTTGATTATGGAGACATCGTGGTGCACGTGTTCCAGACCCCTTACAGGTCATTCTATAGGCTTGAGGACCTTTGGGCTGACGCGGACAGGGTCGCCTATGAGGATTAGCAGCTACTAAGAAACTTATCATGGCAGGAAAGAATTTAAGAGGAAAAAGGCCGGTCAAGCTGTCTTTCGGCGTGTCGTGGCTATATGTCATATTGTTCATAGGCATCGGATGGATGTTCTTCAATCAGGGATGGGCGAATCCTCAGAAGGAAGAATGGGCCGATGTCACGAAGCAATGGCTTGACGGTGACATAAAGGAAGTCACTTTCATCAGGAACGAGTATGAAGGAATGGTGACCATAAAGCCGGACAGGCTTGAGAAATATGTGTCTGCTTTCGGAGGGAATGTTCCGAAAAAGTCTCCGCATTTCGTGTTCCTTGTCTCCGGGCATTTCAATGCAGAGGAGATGTTCGGCGAACTGAACGCCCAGCTTCCGGAGGGAGAGCAGGTGAAAGTCGTGATAGAAAATCATGAAAGCCTGTGGGGAATGCTCCAGTGGCTTGTTTTCCCGGCTCTGTTGCTTTTCATGTGGTTCTTCATGTTCAGAGGAATGAACCGCAACCTTGGAGGCGGTGCCCCCGGCGGTCCCGGAGGAATTTTCAGTGTGGGCAAATCTACCGGAAAGCTTGCGGAAAAAGACAGCATGAAGGTTACATTCAAGGATGTGGCCGGTTTGTATGGAGCGAAAGAGGAAGTGATGGAAATCGTGGATTTCCTGAAGAATCCTTCAAAATATACGGCTTTGGGCGGTAAGATTCCGAAAGGAGCCCTTCTTGTAGGGCCTCCGGGAACAGGAAAGACACTTCTTGCCAAGGCTGTTGCAGGTGAGGCCAATGTGCCGTTCTTCTCAATATCAGGCTCGGACTTCGTGGAGATGTTCGTCGGTGTGGGAGCGTCACGTGTGCGTGACTTGTTCAGGCAGGCCAAGGAGAAGGCCCCGTGCATAGTCTTCATAGATGAGATTGACGCGGTCGGACGTGCGCGCAGCAAGAATGCCGGCTTCTCGTCAAATGACGAGCGTGAGAATACACTTAACCAGCTCCTTACGGAAATGGACGGCTTCGATTCAAATTCCGGGGTCATCATACTTGCAGCCACCAACAGGGCGGACATTTTGGACAAGGCGCTTTTGAGGGCAGGACGTTTCGACAGGCAGATACATGTGGAACTTCCTGACCTTAAGGAGAGGGAGGAGATTTTCAAGGTGCATCTCCGCGGTCTCAAGCTGGCTGATGACTTTGATCTTGAGTTCCTTGCCAAGCATACTCCGGGCTTTTCCGGCGCTGACATAGCGAATGTCTGCAATGAGGCTGCGCTTACGGCGGCAAGGCATGACAAGGACTCCATTGACAAGCAGGATTTCCTTGATGCTGTTGACAGGATAATCGGAGGCCTTGAGAGGAAGTCCAAGATTATAACTCCAGCCGAGAAAAGCTCGATTGCCCATCATGAGGCCGGACATGCAACTGTAAGCTGGCTACTTCCGCATGCGAATCCTCTTTTCAAGGTGACGATAGTCCCTCGCGGACAGGCTCTCGGAGCGGCGTGGTATCTTCCAGAGGAGAGACAGCTGGTTACCAAGGAACAGATGGTTGATGAGATGTGCGCCCTTATCGGCGGACGTGTGGCTGAGGAGATTGTTAACGGCCAGCCTTCGACAGGGGCCTTGAATGATCTTGAGAGGCTGACCAAGATGGCATACGGCATGGTCACATACTACGGTATGAGCGAAAAGGTCGGAAACCTGTCTTTCTATGACTCTACAGGCGCGCGCGGGTATGATCTCACCAAGCCTTACAGCGAGAAGACTGCCGAACTGATAGACAGGGAAGTAAAGGAACTTGTTGAGTCCATACATGACAGGACCATGAAGATTCTTACTGACAATCGTGACGGTTTTATGGAGCTTGCGGCTCTTTTATTGGAGAAAGAAGTTATCTTTGCAGACGATCTCGAAAGGATATTCGGCCCGAGGGCTGGCGCCGGACCTGACGGGAAACCGAGTGAAGAGAAAGATAACTTATGAATAATTTAGCTAAAAGAACGGTTTCCGGCATCGGATTCCTTGCAATAATGTTGGCAGCATTACTGACGAACCAATATGTGTTCGGAGCGGTGATGCTGCTTGCTCTTGTGATAATGATGAAGGAGTTTCTCCGCATGACCTGCGGGACGGAGTACAAGTTCTCACAGGTCCTTACAATCTTTGCAGGAGCCACATTGTTTTCATTGATATTCCTTTACAGGGCTTTCAACATTCCCGGCAGGCTTGTCATACTTGCCTTTGTGCCTGTGTTCATCCTTATGATTAATTCGCTCTATGTGAAGGACAAGACGCGTTTTGACAAGTTCTCCAACCTGTATGCCTCACTGCTTTACATAGCGGTGCCATGGTCGGTGCAGAATTTTGCCGTTTTCAATGCGGCTGGGGACTTCAACGGGATATATCTTCTGAGTTTCTTTGCCGTGATATGGGGCTCGGACATAGGAGCATATGTTTTCGGGATTACCTTGGGGCAGAAATACGGACGTAAGCTCTTCCCGTCAATATCTCCGAAGAAATCGTGGGTCGGATTCTGGGGCGGAATGCTTACGGCGGTGCTTGTGGCAATAGTGCTCAACCTTGTGGGCATATTCAAACTCAGCCTTATGCACTGCATAACAATGGCTGTCCTGCTTGATGTCGCCGGAGTGTATGGAGACCTTATCGAATCACAGTGGAAAAGGCATTATAATGTAAAGGATTCAGGCAACTCGATACCGGGGCACGGAGGTTTGCTGGACCGTTTTGACAGTGCGCTGATTGCCATCCCGATTGGAATAATCTATCTTGTGACATGGGATGCCCTGCTCTTATAGGGAATTGTTTGGCCATTTGCCTTTTTTTGCCTACTTTTGCAGCCGCTTATGTGTGTCGTGACACGCACAGGCGGCTGACATTTTTTAACACGGACAGAGATGATTATACATAAGGACTGCTATAAGACGATATTGCTGATATGGGCCATATGTGCTCCGTTGGCATACTGTATCATGAGATTCATCCCATGGTCTTTCGTCTCATATCCTCTTGCTGCGGCTCCTATGTTTCTGATGGGTTTCTCGCTTTTCTTTTTCCGTGTTCCCTCACGCGCGGCGGTGCCAGGCGACAATGTAGTCACATCCGTTGCTGACGGGAAGGTCGTGGTCGTGGAAAAGGTGCATGAGCCTGAGTTCGTGAAAGGGGAGTGCCTGCAGGTGTCGGTCTATATGGACTTTTTCAATGTCCATGTGAATTTCTGGCCGCTTGACGGCGAGGTCGCATATTACAAGTATCATCCGGGACTCTTCAAGCTCGCTTTCCTGCCGAAAGCTTCTGAATTGAATGAGCATTCCGCAATAGGAATGACCACCCCGTATGGCAATGTCTTCTTCAAGCAGCTCGCCGGAACTTTCGCACGCAGGATAATCAGCTATGCGGATCCTGGTGCGCCTGCCCTTAAGGGTGAGCAGTGCGGCATAATAAAATTCGGGTCGCGCATTGACATGTACCTGCCTCTTGATGCGGACATCAAGGTCCGAATTGGGGATTATGTCAAGGCGTGCGAGTCCGTGATTGCGGAACTCAAATGACAGATTATGGAAGAACAGCTAATATACATCATCATGCTTGCCTCTTTGGGGGTGTCGGGCTTGTGCTCGGTGCTTGAGGCGACACTTCTTTCAACCCCCTTGTCCTATATTACGGGACTGGAGGAGCAGGGCGTGAAAGGGGCCTTGAGGCTCAAGAAACTCAAACAGAACTCGGACCGTCCCATTTCAGCGATTCTTTGCCTGAATACAATAGCCAACACCATCGGAGCCTCAATCGTGGGCTCTCTTGTGTATGAGGTGTACGGGGATGCGGTTGTCGGAATCTTCTCAACTGTCTTTACGCTGTTGATTCTGATATTCTCCGAAATTATCCCCAAGACCATCGGCTCAAGCTATTGGAGGTCATTGGCCATTCCTGCGTCGATTATAATCAACGGGATGATATTCATAACATTCCCGCTCGTATGGACTTTGGAGCATCTCACAAGGCTCATATCATCAAGGTCAAATCAGGTGAGCGTAAGCCGTGAGGACATCTCTGCCATGGTAAGTGTGGCTACAGAGGAGGATGTGATAGAGAAGCAGGAGAAGAAGATGATTCAGAATCTTCTTAAGCTTGACGAAATCACTGCTCATGAAATCATGACTCCGAGCGTAGTTGTGGAGATGGCTGAGGGCAATATGACCATCAGGGAATTTTATGATTCCGAAAACACTCACTCGAGGATTCCTATCTATGACGAGGAGAACAGTGACTATGTAATCGGATATGTTCTCCGTCAGACAGTCCTGGAGAAGATGGCTGAGGACAGTTTTGATACGACCTTGCGCGAAATCTCCCGTCCTATCCTGACTTTCCCGGAGACTGAGCCTGTCGGGAACATTTGGGAAAAGCTTCTTGAGAAGAAGGAGCACATTTCCGTGATAATTGATGAGTACGGCACTTTCCGCGGGCTTGTGTCCATGGAGGATGTAATCGAGACCATGCTCGGACAGGAAATCGTGGATGAGACCGATGAGGTCGTTGACATGCAGGAGTATGCCAAGGAGCAGTGGGAGAAAGCTCAGAAAGACATGGTAAAGGCAGAGTAGCCTTTGCTGTCGGTTTCGGGGCGGCATGGAAGTGAAGCGGCAGGACAAACGCCGCACGATATACAGAAATGGTGGCAGAAGTCTCAGACTTTATGCCACCATTTCCGTTGAAAAGGGTCCAGGTTATCTGTCGCCCTCGATAAGTTCGAGGAGTTTGCCGATGGCTTCATCTTCCGGAACATGGCGCAGCAGGGGAGTCTTGCCCTTGTAGATTGAGACCTTCCCGTGTCCTTCACCTACGTAGCCCCAGTCGGCGTCGGCCATTTCTCCCGGGCCGTTCACTATGCAGCCCATTACGGCTATTACCATGCCTTTGAGGTGTGAGGTCCGGCGCTTCACTTCATTGAATGTGGATTCGAGGTTGTACATGGTTCTGCCGCAGCCTGGACAGGCTATATATTCAGGACGGTAGAAACGTCTTCTTGCGGCCTGCATCAGCTCGTCGGAAAGATATGCGGCATACTCGCTTCCGTCAAGCACCTGCACGTTGCCGTTGTCATCAACATAAGTCCCCAGAAGCTCCACATCGTCCAGCTCCTTGTCCAGCAGCCTTTTGCCGAAGTCGCATGAAAAATCAAGCAGAAGCCTTTCGCGTGACGGTGCCTCATATGTCGCCGCTGCCTTTCCGGCTTCTATTCTGACAGAAGTCATTGTCGAATGCAGGCGGCGGTCATACCTGTCTGCAAGGTATTGTGCTACGGGAATCTCATTGGCCGGGTCCTCCGTAAGGGAAACCCTTATCGTATTGCCGATGCCTTCAGAAAGAAGGGCTGAAATGCCGACGGCCGACTTGATGCGCCCTGCGTCTCCGTTTCCGGCCTCAGTCACACCCAAGTGCAGAGGGAATACGACACCGCGCTCCTGCATTGCTGCCGCGAGCAGACGGTATGCCTCCACCATCACGTATGTATTGCTTGCCTTGAGGGACACCACTACATTGTAGAAATCGTTTTCGATGCACATCTCCAACCATTCCATGACAGCTTCCTTCATTGCTAAGGGAGTGTTGCCGTACAGGTTGGTTATCCTGTCCCCGAGCGACCCGTGGTTCAGTCCTATCCTTATTGCTGTGCCTTTCTCCTTGCAGACCTCGACCAGCCTTGCGAACTGTTCGCGTGCTTTATCGTGGTCCTTATGGAAATTGCCCGGGTTTATGCGCACTTTCTCCACAACCTCGGCGGCGGCAATCGCTATTTCTGAAGAAAAATGGACATCGGCTACAAGGGGGGTATCTATGCCCCTTGAACGCAATTCTTCCTTTATCCTGCGCAGGTCATCCACCTGTGCCATGGATGGGACGGTAAGCCTTATCATTTGTGCTCCTGCCTCGTGAAGCCTCACGCACTGGGCTACCGACGCATCCACATCAGATGTGTGCGTATTGCACATTGTCTGCACGACGATGGCGCTGTCTCCGCCTATCGTTACATTTCCTGCCTTGATTTTAATCGTTTCCATTTATGCTGATGTTTTCATTTGTCTGATATACCATGTCCCTGGCCATTTTCTTGAGCTGGGCCTTGGTTTTTCCTGTCCTTTTGGTAATCTGGAAATGCACTCCGGCCGAGATGACGATGTTGGTGGGATATGCGAACCGGTAATAGTATTCGCTATAATAGTCCGGATTATACAAAGTGGACATGGAGTGCTTGTACATCGCCTGAATGTGTATTTCCACCGGGTCAAAGACTAGTCCGAAGCCGACTCCGCCCTTGATTCCGTAATCCCAGCGCCTGTCGGTAGGAAGGAATGAATGCTGGACCTCAGGGGCCACGGAGCCTGATTTGCCTGGAAATCTTTCAATGGCAAGCCTGTATCCTCCATAGCACCCAAGGTTTACCATGAACTTGAAATTCCATAAATCAACATGGCATTGAAGCAATAGAGGCACTTCTATGACGTCCATTATGGCTTTTTCCGATGTGTAGTCATTGTCCTTGTCGTATTTGAAACGGTAGCCTTCGCGTGCATAGAAAAGGCCGGCCTGGAATCCGAAATACGGCAGGAATCCGAACATTTTGGCATATTTGGTGACAGTCACTCCTGCATTGACTGGAACAAAGAGCATGTCCTGTTTCTGCTTTGGGTTCCACATGACCTGGCTGAGCCCTACGCCATACTGGAATCCTATCATCGCATAGTCATTAATCACGAGTTTTTTCTTGACGTTTATGGTGTCAAGCTGCGCATCTGTGATTATTTCCTGGACACGCTCCTCCATAAGGGCCGCTCTTGACATGGATGCCGTGTCCTGTGCATGTGCCAGGTCCTGTGACATTGCAGTATGCGGGGCAAGTGCGGAGGCTATTGCCAGCAGTATTGTACAGAATCTTTTCATCATAAGCCTATTTGAACATTTCTGTGACATTGATGCTCTGCTCCAGCTCAGTCATTTCCGGGATGTCAATGATGAATGTGCCGTCCTGAAGCTTGTAGAAGCGCACTTTCTCCGGCTGTTTATGCTTGAGCAGGTCTCCCGTGTCCACAAGCCCGTTCCTGTTAAGGTCTTCCGTGATCCGGATGGAATACTTGCCGGCCTTGAGATAAGGGAATGCCAGTGAAGCGTCTTTGTCTATTATGTATGACCTGAGGACCTTGTCGCGCTTTTCGTTGAGAAGGTCAACTATGTATTTGTTGGTCACTCCGGTAAGGTTGATTGTCATGCTGCTGAGTTTGTCGTCGTTCGGCAGGCTTACTTTGACTTCCGTGCTGTCGTTGAAAAAGCCGTTTATGTCCCGGAATTTCCTGTGTGGAACTTTCAGGAAATATTCGTAGCCCGGCAGAAGCTTGTCAGCTGGACGTATGATGTATTTGCGCAAATTCAGCGAGTCTTGCATTACAGTATATTTGCCTTTGCTTTCCTGCTGGCGCGGATTGAGATACCTGAATCCGAGCGAATCAAAGGCGGATTGCACCAGAGGATAGCTGAACTCAATGGTGAAGCCGTACTGTTCGATGGTTTCTGGCTTGGCTTCTATCTTGAATACAGCCGTGGTATCCTCTTTCTTTATGTCCCTGCCAGAGCTTTTCCCGACGGCAGGCTTTTTCTTTGGCTTGACAAGCTTGATTTCTTCAGTGAAGCTGTTGAGCAGCCCGAGTGTGTCTGTCTTCATGTACTTGACATTCAGATGCAAGGTGTCAGGCTGTGGCTTTGGGTCATTTACCCATATCTCCATGCTGTCCCTCTGGAGATTGAACTGTGTTATCAGCCTGTCTCCCGGCACACCTTTTATCCAGATGGAGTCCACCTGGGCATATGGAGCCATGAATGTTATGTATGCCGTCCTTTCCCCGATTCTCTCCTTGTTCACAATCATCTGTTTGGACGGCTTCTCACGGAATATGTTCAATTCATATTCGGTCTTTCTTGCGAGGCAGCCGAGCGTGTCTTTCGTATCGTATTTCACAAGCTCCGGAATGCTGTCTCCGACTACAGTGACAGGGCGCACCAGCGTGTCCACGAAAGCCACTTTTTCCGTTTCCGGCTCATATTTGTTGTTATTGTTTTCGTCAATTATGGCGTAGAGCCTGTAAAGCGTGTCCTGTATGTTCCGCAGGCAGAAAAAGCCCCAGTCGTCAGTGCGCACAGCCGCATCAGGTCTCTTCTTGAAGATGGCTGAGTCCGCGTGGTCCTTATATAGCATGACGGTGGCTCCCTTTATTGGCTGCAATGTATTGCAGTCCTGCACTATTCCGGTCATCATCATTGAGTCGATGGTGTTGCCGGTGGAGAATACGAGCGTATATCCCGGGAACATGTTGCCCTCGTTATTGTCGGCGATGGCATTGGTAAGGTCAAGCGTATATGTCTTGTTTGAGTCAAGGTCGCTTTCGAAATAAACCACGACACCTTTTCCCTTCAACTTGAATTTCGGGGATTTCTCCAGAGGAGGTGACAGGAAGAGGCTCTTCGGGTCTTTAACTGTCACATATTCGTTGAATTTGATTTCTATCTGCGGCTTGTGCACAGGCACTCCGGTTTCGCCCGGATACGGCTTTACGGCTGTTATGACAGGAGGAATCGTGTCTTTGGGTCCTCCGCTCGGGGGAGTGGTAGTGTTGGCGCAAGAGTGTGAGAACATCACTTGCACCAAGATGGCAGCCACAGGTATGGCCGGAAGGAGTCTGTATGTCTTTTTCTTCATTCTTCTTTCAATTAAAGGTCTGTCCTGACTACGCTCTGTATGCCCTCTATCTTGCGCAGCTTCTTCATGAGTTTTTCCAGGTCTCCCATTTCATGGACATAAAGGTCTATATGGCCGGAGAAAATGCCGTCTTCCGTGCTGAGGCTGAAGCTTCGTATATTGACGCTCATAACAAAAGAGATGTATCTTGTTATGTCGTTTATTATGCCAATCCTGTCAAAGCCCTTGAGGGACAGGCGTACAAGGAACGAGAGATTCTGGCTTTGGGCATATTCCCACTTCGGTATGACAATCTTGTCGCCGAATTTTGATGCAAGCCTGTCAGCTGTATGGCAGGAACGCTTGTGCAGGGTCACGGAGCCGTCTGACGCGAGGAAGCCGACGACACTGTCCCCAGGTATCGGGTTGCAGCATGAGGCTATCACATATCTGTGCTCCCCGCTGTTGTCGTCCTTAATTATGTAGTCCTTGTCTTTCTTGCCGTCCTTGGATTTGAACCACTGGGACAGCCATCCTCCCTTTTTGCCGCTGCTTCCGGCCATGATTTCCTGGAGGTTGGTGAGCTTGACTATGCCGGCGCCCACTCGGAAATACAATTCTTCCGGCTTGCTGTCAAACACCTCATAGCTTTCCATGAGTATGTTCTCGGTCTTGTTGTTTAGCTTGTATCCTATGGCATCCAGCTGTTCCTCGACCATTTTCTTGCCTATTCTGACGCTTTCCCTGCGCTCGCTCTTAAGATGCTCAAGGATGAATTTCTTGGCCTTGGCCGTCTTGGTGAACTGAAGCCACTCACGTTTGGGCTTTTCGTTTTCCGCGGTTATGATTTCGATCTGGTCTCCGGTCTTGAGCACATATGAAAGCGGCACGAGGCGCAAATTCACTTTTGCCGCAATGGCCTTGTTGCCTATCTCGGAGTGGATTGAATAAGCGAAGTCCAGGGCCGTGGCTCCTTTTTCAATGCTGCGCTGTTCGCCTTTCTGTGTGAAAACAAGTATGTCTGTCTTGATGAGGTCATTGTGGACCATGTCAAGTAGCTCAAGCGCGCTCACATCCTGGCTGACAATGATTTCCTTGACCTTGGCAATCCACTTGTCCATCTCGCTCTCGTTGTCCTCCGCGAAGCCGTCTTTCTTGTAGGCCCAGTGGGCTGCGATGCCCTTTTCCGCAATGTCGTTCATCCTGCGCGTGCGTATCTGCACCTCTATCCATATGCCTGTGCGGCTCATCAGGGTGCAGTGCAGGGCTTCGTAGCCGTTATTTTTCGGATGGCTGACCCAGTCTCTCATGCGGTCTGACTTGTATCTGTACAGTCCGGTTATTATCGAGAACACATGGAAACACTGGTCGCGTTCGGTTTCTGTAGTCTCCTTTTCCGGGTCGAAGATTATGCGGACGGCATACAGGTCGTATATCTGTTCGAAAGTGATGCCTTTCGTTGCCATCTTATGCCATATGGAATATGGCGTCTTTACCCTTTTCTTTATCTCGAACTTGAATCCGGCGGCTTTGAGAGCTTCATCTATCGGAACGATGAACTCGTTGATTTCCTTGTCCTTGTCGTTTATGTTGCGGTTGATTTTCTCGGAGATGTCATTGAATGCGTCCGGCTCTTTGTAGCGGAGCCAGATGTCTTCCATTTCGGATTTCACGCCGTAAAGACCGAGCCTGTGCGCGAGCGGTATGAAAATGTACATTGTCTCGCTGAGAATCTTGTCCCGCTTGTGCTCCGGCATGAACTCTATTGTCCGGCAGTTGTGCAGGCGGTCCGCGAGCTTGATGAGTACAACGCGCACATCGTCATTGAGAGTCAGGAGTATCCGCTTGAAGTTTTCCGCCTGCATGCTCTTCTGCTGTGCCTTGTCCTCGTTATCAAGCACGGTCTTGATTTTGGTCAGGCCTTCCACAAGTGTCGCCACCTTGTCGCCGAACAGGCTGCGCAGGTCGTCTACTGTATAGTCGGTGTCTTCCACTACATCATGCAGCAGGGCTGCCACGATAGACTTGTAGCCGAGACCTATATTGCTTACGACAATCTTTGCCACTGCAATCGGGTGCAGGATATACGGCTCGCCGGAGCGTCTTCTGACGCCCTTGTGAGCTTCGTTGGCAAAGTCAAAGGCCTTTTGCACGACCTCAAGCTCCTTTACATTGGAGCATCTTTTCCTTGCCGCTTCCTTCAGGTCCGCATAGTCTCTTGCTATGACCTCATGATCCTGTTGAGTAAATTCCGATATTTTACCCATTATTGTCCTGTTGTTATGTTATACTTTGTTTACAGCCATCTGCCCCGGCACGGTCAATCATGCTCTCCGCATATATGGACATTTATCCTCTGCCTGACCCGGATGTCTGTATTATACTTCAATGTTATAGTTGTCCACATGCTGGAATGCGTATGACAATTCCGCTCCTATGAGGATTATGAACCAGCCCATGTTAATCCATACCATGAAAAGCGGTACGGCGGCGAATGCTCCGTATATGGCATTCAGCCTTGTGACGAAGACCTGTGTCTCAAGGTAGAGGTACTGGACTACGGTAAAGGCCGCCCCAGAGAGCACGGCCGCCCTGAGGGCATTGGAATAGTACACCTTGGCATTCGGTATGAACTTGTACATTGCCGAGAATGTCAGTATGGCCACAGCCGCGAAAAGTACCCAAGTGAGCAGTGTCTTGAATGCGCTCAGAGCCTCCATGTCAAGTCCAAGGTATTCAAGTGCGTTGGAATATACGAACGAACCTGCGAAAAACACCATTATCACGAAAGGCGAGATGAGAAGCACTGCCAAATAGAACGGCACTCTCTTCAGGAGCCGTCTTGATTTCTGTACTTTCCATACATTGTTGAAGACCCTTTCGACTGACATCATCATCCAGATGACAATCCAAACAAAGAGGAGGGCGCTTATCAGTCCCATTAAGCTGCTCTGGGCCGTGCTTATTATGTTTTCCGCCGAGTTGAGCACAGCGTCAATTATCTGCTCGCTGTTCTCGAAGTTATGGTATAGCAGGTCCTTCAGTTTTCCGGACAGGCCGAATCCTCCGGTTACGGCTACGGCCACCGCTATGAATGGAACTACTGACATTGTGCTGAAAAAGCTCAGTGCCACGGCCTGGAAACCGATTTTCTGGGCCGAGAATGTCTTGATTGTTATTATTACGACCTTGAGATATTTTACGAACCTGGCCTTGGCTTTAGAAAGCTCGCCAAGGTCTATGTTCCAGATATCATCACTAAGGAAGTTTTTTATTTTGCGTGTGTTGCCTCTAATCCTTTTCATTTTTCCTCCGCACGGCATATTTCCATCAGTTCCTCTTCACTAATCACAGGCACTCCGAGTGCTTCTGCCTTTTTCAGTTTTTCCGGTCCGGGCTTTTCTCCGGCGAGCAGCCATGATGTCTTTCCGCTTATGGAGCCGCTGTTCTTTCCGCCGTGTGATGTTATCAGAGCCTTCATCTGGTCGCGTGATATGCTGAAATTGCCGGATATTACGATTGTCTTGCCTTCCAGTGCAGATGACAAATTCGCCGGTGCCCCGTCTGTCTCAAACCTGAGCCCAGCATCCTTGAGCCTTCTGACGGTATTGAGATTGTGCTCATCTGCAAAGAACGCATATATGCTTTCGGCAATCACCTGGCCCACGTCCTCGACTTTCAGAAGCTCTTCCACGCTTGCAGATGCTATGGCGTCAATGTTTCCGAAATGGCGTGCCACGGATTTTGCCGTGGATTCACCGACATATCTTATCCCCAGGGCATAAAGGACTTTTTCAAATCCTGTCTTTTTTGAGTCCGATAGACTGTTCAGGAATCTTTCCGCAGAGCGGTCTTTCCACCCTTCGAGCTGAAGCAGGCTGTCCTTGTCAAGTTCATAGAAGTCCGCAGGGCTCAGTACCATGCCCCTGCTGTACAATTGCTCAATTGTAGCTTCTCCTGCAATCACATTCATTGCCTTGCGGCTGAGGAAGTGTATGAGCCTTTCTTTTATCTGGGTAGGGCAGCCTCCCG
Source organism: uncultured Bacteroidales bacterium (assembly GCA_910585445.1). Taxonomy (GTDB): domain Bacteria; phylum Bacteroidota; class Bacteroidia; order Bacteroidales; family UBA932; genus Cryptobacteroides. Next base: position 21,706 of record CAJUEK010000031.1, read on the forward strand.
TGTTCGGGCAGAATGCCTTTGCCTCCTCGCTGTCCCTGACCAGGCTTGTCCCGCAGTCCGGGCAGGTGTCCGGGAAATGCGGCACAGGTGCGCCGTCCGGTCTTTTGGATATCTCGACTGCCGTTATCTTGGGGATGATTTCCCCTCCTTTCTCTACATATACATAGTCTCCGATGTGGACGTCAAGCAGCTTCATCTGGTCTTCATTATGGAGGGATGCGCGTTTTACGACAGTTCCGCTGAGCAGGACCGGCTCCAGATTGGCCACCGGTGTCACCGCTCCTGTCCTTCCTACCTGGTAATCAACTGAAATGAGCTTGGTCAAGGCCTGTTCAGCCTTGAATTTGTATGCTACAGCCCAGCGCGGGAACTTGGCGGTATATCCAAGCTCTTCCTGGTACGGAAGCTCATTTACCTTTATGACTATACCGTCCGTGGCAAAAGGCAGCGTCTTGCGCTGCGTGTCCCAATATGCGATGAACTCTTCTATGTCTGCTATGCTGCGGCAGATTTTCCTCTTGTCCGACACTGGCAGCCCCCAGCTTCCGGCTGCTTTAAGTGCCTGGTCATGGGTTGAGAACGGAAGGTCTTCTCCGAGGACATGGTAAAGAGTGCATTCAAGTCCCCTGTTCGCAATCATTGAACTGTCAATGAGCTTCAGAGAGCCTGACGCGGCGTTGCGCGGGTTCGCAAAAAGCTGTTCCTCGTCGCGCTGCCTCTCTATATTTAGTCTTTCAAAAGCGGCCCACGGCATGTAAATCTCTCCGCGTATCTCAAACTCTTCCGGCCAGGGCCGGCTTTCAAGCAGGGTGGGGAAGAAGCCTTCAGGAACTTTCAGCTCCTGCGGTATGTTTCCGATATGGCGGACATTTTCAGTCACATCATCACCGACCGTTCCGTCTCCACGGGTAAGTGCCCTGAACAATTTGCCGTTGCGGTATGTAAGGCATATCGCCGTGCCGTCGAATTTCAGCTCACAGCTGTATGTGAATGCGTTTCCTATGCTTTTGGCTGCCCTGTCCGCAAAGGCTTCCACTTCCGTTATGTCGTATGTGTTGCCAAGGGACAGCATCGGATATTTATGGGGATATTGTTCAAATTCTTTGGCCGGACCTCCTGATTTGGAGGATTTTTGTCTTGCTGGTTTGGACTGCTCCTCTTTGGCATTGCCTCCAGTGCGGACGGATTTGCTTTTGCTGCCCTTTGCACATCCCGCATTGGCATTTGTGCCGGGAAAATCGGGGAAGATTGTGCCTGTGCCGCTGAGGTCGCTGCCGACTTTAAGGGTAGGGGAATCAGGGCTTGCCAGGTCCGGAAACTCCTGCTCGAGAGCTTCCAGCTCTTTCATGCGCATGTCGAATTCATAGTCGCTCATCATGGGAGCACTGTCAACATAGTATCGCCTGTTGGCCTCGTTTAGGAGGTCTGTCAGTTCACTTATCCTTATTTCCGCCTGTTCTCTGTTCATTATGCAAGTTCTATACGGCATTAAAAACTACAAAATTAGTGAAAAAGACTGAGATGCCGTTTAAAAAATACTTAAAAGTTGCGAAAAAAATGAAGCAGAATAATGTTCACTTTCTCGATTTATCTGAAAAAATTTCTAAATTTGCGGCGCGTAAAAAAGACGTTTATTAAACATTTAAATACAACAAAAAAATGAAAGACGCAGTCATTATTCTTTGCGGCGGCGGCCCGGCACCGGGAATGAACTCAGTTTCAATGAGCGTTGCAAAAACTTTCCTTTCAAAAGGATACAGGGTAATCGGCCTTCACGGCGGATATTCAGGACTTTTCAGCAAGAATGCACGTATTGAGGACCTTGACTTCTTCAAGGCTGACCGTTATTGGAACCGCGGCGGTTCATACCTTGAGATGAGCCGTTTCAAACCTACCGACAAGGATTTTGAGGAGAACTTCAACCTTGACCTCTTCAAGGACAACAACATAAAGCTTCTTGTTACAATCGGAGGCGACGATACCGCCTCTACTGCCAACAGGATTTCGAAGTTCCTTGCTGCAAAGGACTATCCTATCGCAAACATCCACTGTCCGAAGACAATCGACAATGACCTTCCTCTTCCTGCAAACGCGCCTACATTCGGCTACAACTCAGCGAAGAACGAGGGTGCCCACCTCGCAAGGACAATCTACGAGGATGCGCGCACTTCAGGAAACTGGCTTGTGATTTCTGCAATGGGACGTACTTGCGGAAGCCTTGCTCTCGGAATCGGTGAGGCAACTCACTGCCCGATGACAATCATTCCGGAGATGTTCAACAAGACAGCCATGACTCTCGACAAGATTATCCGTCTTTCTATCTCTGCCATCCTCAAAAGGAAGGTGATGGGCATCGAGTACGGTACAATCGTTGCCGCTGAGGGACTTTTCCACAATGACGGAGTCGCACAGGAGGCTGTTGCTGCCGGTGTTCACTTCACATATGATGAGCACGGTCATCCGGAGCTGGGCAAGATTTCAAAGGCTGTCCTCTTCAATGACCTTCTCGAGAAGGAGTTCAAGAATCTCGGACTTAAGGTGAAGAGCCGTCCGGTAGAAATCGGATATGACGTCCGCTGCCAGGACCCTGTCGCTTATGACCTTACATATTGCACTGAGCTTGCAATGGGTGTTTACCAGCTCTTCAGCGAGGGCAAGACAGGATGTATGGTCTATGTTGACGCATACGGCAACGTTTCTCCTCTCTATCTTGCAGACCTGCAGGACCCTGAGACAGGAAAGATTCCTCCTCGCATCGTTGACATCAACGCCGGTACAGCCCAGAACTACTACAATTACATAGCCCACTATGTGACTGAGGCTGACTACGAGGCTGTCAAGGCTCTCGGCATCAGCAATCCTGAGGCATACGACTTCAAGAAGATTCTTGAGTGGTAACAAGTGATCACTAAAGATTAAAAAAGTCAACTAAAGATATAGAAATGCTTATAATTGAGCCGCTTTTTGCGGCTCTTTTTTTATGCTTTTTAATCACTTTGTATATCTATCTTTGCAGGTTGCTAAATTTTGTTGCTTATTTGTTGGAAACTTCTTATCAATGGTTTTAAACGATGCTGTCCGGTGGTGATACAAAGAAGTAGTATGAAGCATGTGCTATATTGTGAAACATCATGAAACATGGTTACAAATATTTTGCAGTGATAATGAACTGATAATCGGGCATGGTCAGACGACTGCCTGCCTTAAACTATATGTGTTATTGCTATGAGTTTTGTTAAGAAATGTCAGTGGTGCGGCAAAGAATTCATTACAAAGCGTTATCTCACTAAATTTTGTGGACAGTCAGCTATAATAAGCATAAAAGAGCAGAAAAGAACAAGAGAAAGCTTGAGTTGATCAAACAGTATGATTCTCACATCAATGTAGTCATTGATGATGGTAAACTAAGATATATCAAATAGTGCGATCACTGCGGTATGGAATTCAGGTCTTGTAGGCCAGTCGGTCGGTTCTGCTGCACAAAATGTCATGATGCCCACGACAGAAAGAATAAGCCAAGAGTACAAGGAAGTTCTCACAAGTGAAGAAAGACATAAGATACTAAAGGGTAAATTCTTGCCTTTGAAGAAGTTCTGTGTTAATTGCAGAAATGAGTTTACAGCTTATAAACAGACTACGATGTTCTGTTCATCTGCCTGTGCAAAGAAATATAGGATACGCCAGAAATTGGAAGAATGGGCAACTAAGGTTACGACCGAGTCCCTGCATTTAGATGCCCAGAGGATAGAGAATACATTTGTTGCAAAGGACGTCACGAGGATCAGTGATGTATGCAAATATCTTTCACTGAGTCGTACAACTCTCTACCGATACATCTTGCAAGGCATCATCAAGCTTCTGGTTCTACCTGATATGCTTCTGTTCAGAAAAGATTCACTGGATCAACTGTTCAAGGATGGAGTACGCTTCAGAGAAGTGATGTCGCGAATCCCGAAGGCATCACCATTTACAGAAGGGTCTCAGCCATTTTTGCATTCAGATGAATACATATCTATATCAGAGGCTGCCAAAGTATATCGCATACCATTGAATGTCGCTCAGAACTGCCTTAGAAGGAGTGAACTTCCATATGAAAAATTCCGCAATGTCCGTCTATATAAAAGAGATGATGTTGACAGGCTTCTGCGCAAGAGAGAAAGAGATAAACATCCAGAAATAGGGAAGTGGTACACTATAGAAGACATCATGGTCGAATATGAAATGACAAGGAAGCAGGTCTGTAACTTTATTGGTGTCAACCCTAAACTGCCACGTAAGAAAGATGGCCTGAAGACATATTATTCAAAGAAGCATGTAGATACATTGCTCAAGCCGTCGGAAGACCTGTCTCTCTATTATGCTGCATATGAAGTGACCGAGAAGTATCACATGAACTTAGCAGACTGTATAAGGTAGCAAAAAGGATCGCTTTCAAGTCATATTCAAGCTCAGGGGGAATTTGGTATTTCAAGGAAGATGTTGATGCCTTTTTTCAGCAGTAGAATACTCCAGACTCTATTTCTGCTCTAATTTCACTATTTTTCTGGATGTTGATCAGTTAATTGACTAATATCGCGAAAAATAGCATAGGATATGAAAAGAGTTACTTTAAGACTTAAGAAAAGTAAGGGAGAAAAGACTTATTTATTCCTGGATTACTATCCTCCAATATTGGATCCGCGTACTAACACTAGAAAGAGGCAGGAGTATCTAGGCATGTATATATACGAATCCAGAAGATGCTGTTCAGCGTGAATACAAAACTTAATCATTCATAGCTAATCCTTTTATTTGTATCTATTAAAGTGTTATCTTTGTATGACATACTATATAAAAAATGAGTAAGATCTCCATCAGATTCTTCAATGACCGAGAGGTCAGGGCCATTTGGGATGAGTTCAATTCCAAGTGGTGGTTCTCTGTGCTCGACATCGTAGGCGTTCTTAACGCTCAGGATGACTATACCAAGAACAGGAACTATTGGAAGTACCTCAAGACCAAATTAAAGAAAGAAGAAAGTCAGTTGGTTAGTGTCACTAACCAACTCAAAATGACAGCTGCCGACGGAAAGCGTTATCTTACCGATGTCCTAGACTATGACGGTGTTGTTCTCCTTGCCAAGAGTTTCCCAAACACACGTGCTTCACGTTTCGTGGAATGGTTTACCAGCAGCGATGAGACCATTGACGGCAAGAGCAAATCCAAGGCATACGCCCTATTTGAAAGCAACCTCATAGACAATATCGAGGTAGGTACCGTTAAGGGTCTGCAACAGATACACGGCTACCTTTTCGGCGGCCTCTACGACTTCGCCGGCCAGATCCGTACCAAAACCATCAGCAAAGGAGGCTTCACATTCTGCCTTGCAGAATACCTCCCACACGAGCTGCAGAAGATTGAATCAATGCAGGAAGACACACTAGACCAGATAGTAGCCAAGTATGTTGAAATGAACGTCGCCCATCCATTCATGGAAGGCAACGGCCGCTCAACCCGCATCTGGCTCGACCTCATCCTAAAGAAACGCCTGCAAAGATGCGTCGACTGGAGCAAAATCAACAAGAATGACTATCTCCAGGCAATGCAAGCCAGCGTAGTCAATGCCTCCCCTATCCACACCCTTCTCTCATCGGCCCTCACAGATAAGATCAACGACCGCGAAACCTTCATGAAAGGTATCGACTACTCATATTACTACGAGCAGGAGGATTAACAATGGCTACCGAGATCTTTGCCATCAATATTTGTATGCATCAGCGAAATCGTCCATGTCAAATCCCAGAGTAATATGTATAGTATCTGAGTAAAAACGAATTATAAGCATTACCAACAAATAAACATTATCTGTATGGAAAAACCTAAATATAAACATTAGTGTCCACTAAAAAATCATAGAAGTTCTTTGAAATAATTGAAATTCAATTTGTTATAAGTATTTTGTGAGTCAACGGATTTGAATTTACTTTTGCGGTATTAATCAGCTCGTTATGCATAAAGACAAGTTCGTTTTTGCTCAATTACCCCGATTTCTTGATCGTAATCACTTCAACTATCTCGTAAAGAAGTATGAAGGCGACAAATATATCAAGAGCTATACCTGTTGGAATCAACTACTTACGATGATGTTCGGTCAGCTATCCAATCGAGAGAGCCTTCGTGATCTGGTTGTGGCTATGGAAGCTCATGCAGGAAAACTTTACCATCTCGGAATAGGGAAGTCTGTAACGCGGAGCAATCTTAGTAAGGCTAATGAGCAACGTAACTACCGCATATTCGAAGAGTATGCAACATTCGTGATTGCCGAGGCCCGCAAGCGTAGAATCAATAAAATATTCGAACTTGACGGTCATGTCTATGCATTTGACTCTACAACAATTGATCTGTGTCTGTCAGTGTTTGAGTGGGCTAAATTTCGCAAACATAAAGGCGGAATAAAGTTGCATACGCTCTACGATGTTGAAACGGAAGTGCCTGCTTTTGTGCATATTACACCTGCCAATATTCACGATTCAAAGGCTATGCCTGAGATTCCATACGAATCAGGAGCGCATTACATATTCGACCGAGGGTATAACGATTTCAGTAACCTTAATACGTATAGGTGCTTTCTTCGTTGTACGAGCCAAAACAAATGTACGGATCAAGCCTAAAACCTGGAAACGAAGATTGCCGGAAGGTGTAGTTTCTGATGTAATAGGATGCTTTACGGTTTATAAAAGTTCTAAGGATTACTCCGAAGAACTTAGAAAACTCATCGTTGAGAATTCTGAAGACTGTACACGATACATCTTCCTAACGAATAATCTTGACGCATCTGCGGAATTAATATCATCGCTTTATCGAAACAGATGGAGTGTTGAACTGTTCTTCAAATGGATAAAACAACATCTCAGGATTAAGAGGTTTTGGGGAACATCGGAAAATGCTGTGCGTATGCAAATCTATTGTGAGACAATCACTTACTGCTTGGCAGCAATAGTCAAATACGATATGAAATTAGAACGAAGCGTCTATGAAATTCTCTAAATCCTCGGAATTTCTCTAACCGACAAAACACATCTCAGTGACTTGTTTGACAAATCGAATTTCAAAAATGTCAAAGACCGATATGATTCAAGTGAACCGAATTTATTTAATTTTTAACCTTGTCCATTTTTAGTGGACAGTAGTGATTGCAATACAAAAGTAATTGTTCCTGGGGACTTCGGTCCCCTTTTTTGTATTGC
>CAJUEK010000032.1 GCA_910585445.1 uncultured Bacteroidales bacterium
TTGACAAGGACACTTCCGGGCTACTGGTGGTCGCCAAGAATGACGAGTCCCAGCTGAATCTTGCGAAACAGTTCTTTGTCCATTCAATCGAACGCCGTTATGTGGCTGTTGTATGGGGCAACATAAGGGAGGACGAGGGCACGATAACCGGCAACATAGGGCGTGACCCAAATGACCGCATGCGGTTCAAGGTCTTTCCTGAAGGCGACCATGGAAAGCATGCCGTGACTCATTTCCGCGTGCTGGAGCGCTCCGGTTATGTTACCGTTGTGGAATGCCGCCTGGAGACAGGCCGCACGCATCAGATACGTGTCCATTTCAATTATATCGGGCATCCCCTGTTCAATGACTCGCGCTATGACGGCTCGGAGATACGCAAAGGGACAATCTATGCCAAGTACCGCCAGTTCATCACCAACTGCTTCAGGCTTCTGCCGCGCCAGGCCCTGCATGCCAAGACCCTCGGGTTTGTGCATCCCCGCACAGGAGAGTTCATAAGGTTTGATTCCAGCCTTCCTGAGGACATGCAGTCGCTGATAGACAAATGGAGGAAGTATTCGGAGAATATGATTCCTGAGATTGAAGAGGAATAAAAAAGGTGATAAGCTAATCGAGCTTATCACCTTTTTCATTGTAAAATTCATTTTGCAGAACGGTGAAATCAGTGGTTTCAGCCAATTCGATTTTGCATTTGTACTTTTTCCTCCAGCGTCCCAGAATGGATGAGAACAGCCCTTTTGTAAGGTAGGCTCCCAAGATGGGGCTAACTTTGAGCGTAAGGTTTGAAATGCCTTTCTCCGTCACGTAGTAGGACAGTCTCCGTTCAATGGCTTCGTCTATGACGACACTTGAAGATATCTTTCCTGTTCCGTTGCATGCCGGACAAACCTCCTGGGTGTTGATTTCGGTAGCCGGACGGACTCTCTGCCTTGTGATTTGCATCAGGCCGAATTTCGTGAGCGGCAGGACATTATGCTTTGCCCTGTCCTTGTCCATCAGCTCGACCATCCTCTTGTAGAGGGCATTCCTGTGCTCGTTGGTCTCCATGTCTATGAAGTCCACGATTACGATGCCGCCCATGTCCCTGAGGCGCAGCTGTCTGGCGATTTCTTCGGCCGCGTGGCAATTGACGTCAAAGGTGTTCTGCTCCTGCTCCTTGTTCTTGGTGCGTGTGCCGCTGTTGACGTCTATCACATGCAATGCTTCTGTGTGCTCAATCACAAGGTAAGCCCCTTGCTTTATGGGAACCACTTTTCCGAATGAGCTCTTGATCTGTCTGGTGACCTCGAAGTGGTCGAAGATAGGATCTTTGTCTTTATAGAGCTTCACAATCTTCTCCTGTTCCGGAGATATGAGCGAGATGTATTTGCGCGTCTCGTCATAAATGGTCTCATTGTTCACATAAATGTTTGTGAATGAGTCATTGAGAAGATCCCTCAGGATAGTGGTGGTCTTGCTGTACTCTGTAAAGAGCAGCTGCACTCCCTTGGATTTAGCCAATTTTTTCCAGGAACTCTCCCATTTCTCGACAAGCGACATCAGTTCCGCGTCAAGCACTGCGGCATTCTTGCCTTCTGCTGCCGTGCGGATGATGGCTCCATAGTTTTTCGGGAGAATGCTCCTGACAAGTGTCTCAAGCCTTTTCTTTTCCTCTTTTGAAGAAATTTTCTGGGATATGCTCACCTTCTCGGCGAAGGGGAGCAGTACAATGTTGCGTCCTGCCAATGAAATTTCTGCAGTCAGTCGTGAACCTTTTGTGGAAATCGGCTCCTTGACAATCTGTACGATTATCATCTGGCCCGGAGTAAGCACATTCTCGATGCGTCCCTCCTTTTCGAGGATGCCGCTTGGCTTTATGTGCTTGTAGATGCCCTTGTAATCCGTGTTGGGATTGATTCTCTTGACAAATTCGTCAAAAGCCTTGAAATACAGTCCCAGGTCAAGATAATGGACAAATGCCTCCTTCTCGTCTCCGATATCGACAAAAGCAGCATTGAGCGAAGGAAGAATCTTCTTGACTTTTCCGAGATAAACATCTCCTACAGAAAAGCCGTGCCCTTTGCTGGACTCTTTGTTCAGCTCGATGAGCCTGTGGTTTTCCATCAGCGCTATCGAGACTTCCGTTGAATTTACATCAACGATCAGATCTTTTACAGACTCCATAAGGAATTTCAGTGATAAGAACTTGTGTGTGCCGGAAGCCCGCTACGGACTTCCCAAAACTAAAGAGGCCGACCATCCGGGTCAGCCTCTCTTTAGCAGACTGCTAAAATGGCAGACACTGAGAGATTACTTTCTCTTCTTGTGTCTGTTCTTGCGCAGGCGTTTTTTGCGCTTGTGCGTCGCCATCTTATGCCTTTTATGCTTCTTTCCGTTTGGCATAATACTTTGGTTTTTAGATTATAATTATTTTTTTACTGAGTTCAAAAATATCTTTGCCGGTTTGAAAGCAGGGATATCATGAGCCGGAATAGTCATTGTCGTATTCTTGGTGATGTTTCTCGCAGCTTTCTCAGCTCTGCGCTTGATGATGAAACTGCCGAATCCGCGAAGGTAAACCGGATTGCCTTTTGAGAGGGAAGCCTTTACGCTCTCCATGAAAGACTCAACAACAATCTGAACCGTAGCCTTCTCGATGCCGGTTGCCTTCGCAACCTCGTTGACGATTTCTGCCTTTGTCATAACTTATTAACTTTTAAATCAAAAACTATAGTCGATATATCCCTGCAAAAGTAGAACGATTTTTCCAATAAACCAAGCAACGGACTGAAAAAACCTCGAAAAACTCTCCTTAATACGTTTTTTAGTGCCTTGTGACGCCTTGAAAATGAGCGTGATGACTCCAAATGCAGAAAATAGTGGAACTGTGGCACAAAGATTGACAATATGCCTGCGGTTATTAATAAACAGGAAAGAACTGCCAAAATGGCAGGAAACGATAAATCAATGCTTATGAAAGACATAATGAACGACATTTTAGCAGCGGCCGGAACTGAGGTCAGCATCATCCCTGTGGTCCAGGGTGACGGCATCATCAAGATAGACGAGTCACAGCTTCCGGATTCCCTCCCCATACTCGCGCTGAGAAACGCCGTCCTGTTTCCCGGTACTGTCTATCCCATAACGATAGGCAGGGAAAAGTCGGTCCGCCTTATAGAGGATGCGGAAAAGAACAATACATTCATAGGTGCAGTACCCCAGAACGACCTTTCGGTTGAAGACCCGCGTAGGGACGACCTGTATGGCTACGGCACTGTCGCCAAAATAATCAAGACACTGGAAATGCCGGACGGCACGATTACGGCCATCCTTCAGGGATACAGCCGTTTCGAGATTGAGGAGATTTCGGATTACGAGCCTTATATGCTCGGACGCGTGCGCTACCTTGAGGACGTCGTCCCTGAAGATGACAAGAAGACGCGCATGATAGCAGAGACCCTCAAGGAGAAGGCTTCCGCAATCATACGTTCTTCGTCTTTTGTTCCCCGTGAGGCTGCGGGAGCCCTCAAGGGAATCGACAGCTTTGATTTTCTCGTGAACTTCATTGCAACTACCATTGAGGTGGAGAATTTCATGGACAAGGTGGAGCTTCTGCAGTACGGCGACCTGCTTGCCAGGGCAATGAAGCTTCTTGCCGTGCTTGACACCCAGGTTGAGCTTCAGAAGATAAAGCAGGAGATAAACCAGAAGGTCAAGACCGAAATCGACCAGCAGCAGAGGGAGTATTATCTAAACAACCAGCTCAAGACCATACAGGAAGAACTTGGAATGGACGAGGTTGAGGAGTTCTCTGCCCTGCGTGCCCGTGCCGAGGAGAAACTGTGGCCGGCCTCTGTGCAGGAAATCTTCGAGAAGGAGATGACAAAGCTCGAGAGATACAACCCGAGCTCTCCTGATTACAGCATACAGTATAACTATATACAGTTCATGCTTGACCTTCCGTGGGGCGAGCGTTCGAACGACAATCTTGACCTCCGCCATGCCCAGAAAATACTTGACGAGGACCATTACGGCCTTGACAAGGTGAAGGACAGGATAATCGAGTATCTTGCCGTGCTCAAGCTCAAGGGAGACATGAAATCTCCGATACTCTGCCTGTATGGCCCTCCGGGAGTCGGAAAGACCAGTCTGGGCAAGTCTGTGGCAAAGGCCCTCGGACGCAAATATGTCAGGATTGCCCTCGGAGGTGTGCATGACGAGTCCGAGATACGCGGACACAGGAAGACATATGTCGGAGCGCTGCCCGGAAGAATCCTCAACGGAATATGCCGCGCGGGCACTTCCAATCCGGTCATCGTGCTTGACGAGATTGACAAGCTTACCCAGGACATCAAGGGCGACCCTTCGTCAGCTCTTCTTGAGGCTCTGGACCCGGAGCAGAACACCGCGTTCCACGACAATTATCTGGACATCGACTATGACCTGTCAGATGTGCTCTTCATAACTACCGCGAACAACATCGACACCATCCAGCCGGCCCTTAAGGACCGCATGGAGATGATAAGCGTGAGCGGATATCTTGCTGAGGAGAAATATGAGATAGCGAAGAACTATCTGATTCCAAAGCAGCTTGAGGAGCATGGCCTTGAGAAGGAGCAGCTCAGGTTTGACAAGGGGGCTGTGTCCAAGATAATAGAGGAATATACCCATGAGTCTGGCGTGCGAGGCCTTGAGAAGCAGATTGCGAAAGTGGCCCGCGTCACTGCAAAGAAAATAGCATTGGAGGAGGAGTATCCGGTGACGGTGAAGAAAGAGCATCTGAGGGAATATCTCGGGCTGCCGACGGCCTCTCATGACATCCAGAAGGGCAATGAGGCTCCCGGAGTCGTGACCGGACTGGCCTGGACTTCGATGGGAGGCGAGATTCTCTTCATTGAAAGCTCTGTGAGCACAGGAAAGGGCGTGCTGACCATGACGGGAAATCTCGGAGACGTAATGAAGGAGTCCGCCACTATAGCATACCAATATATAAAGGCGCATCCGGAGCTTACCGGAATGAGCTATGAGGAGTTCTCGCAGAAAGATATCCATGTGCACGTGCCGGAGGGTGCGGTTCCGAAGGACGGTCCTTCTGCCGGAATTACGATGGTAAGCTCTATGGTGTCAGCATTCCGTCAGCAGAAAGTGAAGGCGGGAATCGCCATGACGGGTGAGATGACCTTGAGGGGACGTGTGCTCCCTGTGGGAGGAATCAAGGAGAAGATACTCGCCGCCAAGAGGGCCGGTATCCATACGATAGTGATTTCTGAGGAAAACAGGAAAGATGTCGAGGACATCAAGGAAATTTACATAAAAGGTCTTACCTTTGTCTATGTAAAGGACATACAGGATGTGATTGGCTTCATATTCAGCTGATTCCGCTCCTGATGCAAGAGACTTGTTATGGACGTTAAAATAGAACAGAGCTGGAAGGACGCGCTGGCGGACGAATTCGGGAAACCTTATTTCGTCTCGCTGGTGCGTTTTCTTCATGAGGAAAAGGCTGCCGGCAAAAGGATATTTCCTCCCGGAAGCCAGATTTTCAGGGCGTTTGACCTGACACCGCTTGACAAGGTAAAGGTGGTGATTCTCGGACAGGACCCCTATCACGGAGCAGGCCAGGCGCACGGGCTTTCTTTTTCGGTGCCTGACGGAGTGCCGGCTCCACCGTCGCTGAAAAATATCTTCAAGGAGATAGAGACTGACCTTGGCATAAGGATGAGCGGCTATCCCAATCTGGAGAAATGGGCCAGCCAGGGAGTGCTTATGCTGAACGCGGTGCTTACGGTCCGTTCCGGAGAGGCCGCCTCACACAGCAAGGCCGGGTGGGAGCAGTTCACGGATGCTGTGATAAAGTGCATCTCGGACCGTTCCGAAGGGGTTGTTTTCCTGCTTTGGGGAAGCTTTGCCCGCAGCAAGAGGGAATTGGTTGACGCTTCACGGCATTATGTCCTTGAGGCGGCGCATCCTTCTCCGCTGGCGAGGGGAGCATTCTTCGGATGCAGGCATTTTTCACGTACAAACCAGATACTGTCGTCGCAGGGCAAGGAGCCTATAGACTGGCAGCTTTAGATTTTTCTGAACAAGATGAAAAGGACGGCATTGTTCCCGGGTTCTTTCGACCCGTTCACCGCAGGGCATCTCAATATACTGAAGAGGGCGCTGACCATGTTCGATGAGGTTATCGTGGCGGTGGGAATGAACATAGACAAAAGAGGCTTCTTTCCCAATGAAAAGAAGCTTGACATCATAAAGCAGGCTACAAGGGGGCTTGACGGCGTAAGGGTCATCCAGTACGGGAACCTTACCATTGACACTTGCCGCGAGCTCGGGATAAGGCACATAGTCCGGGGAGTGAGGAACATGATTGATTTCGAGACCGAGAGGTCGATAGCAGATGCCAACAGGAAGCTGGCCCCTGAAATCGAGACCATAATAATCCCTACTGCCCAGGAGTTCGCGCACATATCTTCTACTGCTGTGCGTGACATTCTCCGTCATGGGGGAGACACTTCTCTGTTTGTCCCTGAGGGAGTGGAATTGTAGTTTTCTCCTCCATGAGTATCGAATCATGAAACATTTGTCACGGATATTTATTATAGGAGTGTCTGCCATGCTTGCATGCGCGGGCACTTTTCATGCTGGTGCGCAGGAACTTGACTCGTTGATGCGCAATGCCCTTGAGGCACGCCTGGATGAATATTTCACCGCGCTTGAACATGAGGCTCCTGACTTCAAGATGCAGGAGTGTGATTTTCTCATCGGTAGCTGTACTGATTCCCTTGTGAGGCAGTTCGTGGCCCTTAAGGCCTATGGACAGTATCTTGATTCTCCTGTGATGGGGGATGAGGCGGTCGCCATATATCTGCTTGACAAATGGTTCTTCAGCGGCAAGGTCAGGATGCGCAACGATGAGGACCTGATGTATGCAAAGATTTTTGCGGATTTCAACCGGAGTTCGCTTATAGGCATGAAAGCCCCGGAGCTGAATCTGTATCTGCCGGACGGAAGTCCTATGGAACTTTTCGGTGATGAGGACGTCAGGGGACGCCTGAAGGTCCTGTATTTTTATGATACGGATTGCCCGAAATGCCGCCTGGAAACGGCCTTGCTGCGGAATCTTCTCATGACGGAGGACTATCCTGTAGATTTCTTTGCGATATATGCCGGCAATGATTTTGAGGCATGGGAGGAATATGTGTCGGAGAAATTCGGTTCTATCGGGTGCAAGGCTACCATAATGCATCTGTGGGACCCGGAACTGGATTCCGATTTCCAGAGGAAGTATGGTGTAGTCGTTACTCCGAGACTGTTTCTTGTTTCTGCTGACGGAACAATAATAGGCAGGGGACTGTCTGTTTCCGCACTCGGGCAGATGCTTGACAGGATGTTCGGGAGGGCTGAGCTTGAATATGGAAGTGAAGAGTCGGCTGCCTTGTTTGACGGGATGTTCAATGCCTGCGGAGCTTCTGTCCTCCGTGAAGATGTCGCGGAAATTGCGGACCGTATTGCCGGGGCCACGCTTGAGAAAGGAGACACGCTGATGTTCCGCCAGATGAGCGGTGACCTTCTGTATTATCTCTCGTCCAAGACCGGCGAGGGCTATAAAGAGGGGACAGCATATCTTATAAATGAATATATTGATGGCCGCGGGGACATATGGAAAACCGAGGACGACTCGCTCAAGATAATCGGACTTTCGCAGATTCTTTCGGACCTGCTTTCGAAGGCCGCTCCGGGAACACTTGTGCCGGACATTGCTGCCGGTGGTGAACTTCTGTCTTCACGTGGCACGAAGACAGGAAAATTCCGTTTGCGCAAGCTTGGGGCACGGCGCAATATAATAATATTCCACACTGAGGGCTGTCCTTATTGCGAGGCGGAGATAGCCAGGGCACGGGAACTTGCCGCTGATGACAGGGGCGTCAGAATCCTTCTTGTGAATGTTGATATGGCGGTGAAGTCTGACCATGCTCTTGCCGAAACACTTTTTGATTCGTTTGATCTTTCCTCTTTGCCTTTCATTTTGGAAACGGACAGGAAAGGAAGGGTGGTCAGGAGATATTTTTCTCTTTCTCTGTAAAATGGTGAAAAGCAGTGGTTTATGACTAAATTTGTGTTGTGTGTTATATTTGGCATCACAAAATTTACAAAATTTGTGTAGAAATATTACAAAAATTGTAGAGTTTGGCCCACGGTTTGAAAAAGAGGTAGGCATAAGACAAATTATAAACGAATAAAACCTACAAGACCATGCGTACATTTATAGAGCAATACCTCCAGAACCCTGCAGAAGCCATAGCTTTGACATCAGGACGTGCCAATTCAACTGATTGGATGGATAACATCGATGACGAAATGATATACAGCCAGCTTTCCTCTCCGGAATTCCGCCTGTATGAGGAAATAATATTCTGCAATGCTGCTGAGGATGCTCCTCGCGCAAACCATTATTCACATGTCGCATAATCTTGCACACTATATATTACACTATACATTTTGAATAAACCTGAAACCGGCCGGCAGGGATGTCCCGAGAATGAGGATGACAATGCCGCGCATGGTTTTACGGAGACCGGACTGAAGTGATTCAAGCCGGCCTCCGGGTACAGGAACTTTTGCCAATTTGACATATAGAGAAAAAGAGTGCCCCGGCTGCCGTGACGGTGTCCGGGGCACTCTGTGCGTTATGAAAGGCATATGTCTTTATTTTCTGCTGATGCTTTCAACCGGTTGTGCCGGTGCCATTGCCTTGTGTACTTTCTGTGACACCGCCTTGGCTACCTTATGGCTTGCGGTGCATTCTATCTTGTCTGAAGAAGAACAAACGTGCCACAGGTATGTTCCCTTGGCAAGCTCCCATAAAGAGGTCTTTTCATTGAATGAGGCCATGTCCATGACGTCCCATTCCATTCTTACCGTTTCACTCTCTCCCGGGGCTATGATGCCGGTCTTGCAGAAGGCCTTAAGCTCCTTGGCAGGCTTTTCGAGTTTGCCCTGAGGTGCCGCCACAAACAGTTCGACTACATTCTTGCCGGCCCTCTTGCCTGTGTTGGTAACCTTTACCTCAATTGAGCATTTGCCGTCTTTAATTTCCGAACTTGCAATCGAATATGCGAAATCTGTATATGAGAGTCCGAATCCGAACGGGAATGAGACTGCTTTGCCGAATGTGTCGAAATACCTGTATCCGACGTATATGCCTTCCTCATAGATTGTGTAGTCCACATTGCGTACAGGTTCTTTTTCCTGGGCCTCTTCCTTCATTCCGAACAAGGCCGAGAAGTCCATTATCGGCTCGATGTCATGAGGGAAGTTCTTGTCGGCAGGGGCGTCTCCGTAGTTGGCAGCGAATGTCACTGGAAGCTTTCCTGAAGGGTTCACCTTGCCGCTGAGCACGTCAGTGATGCTGTTTCCTATCTGTTCGCCTCCCTGGAAAGAGCAGAGTATCGCGTCAACCTCATCTTTCCATGACTCGGTCTCTATGGCGCAGCTTACATTCAGAATGGCCACGACTTTCTTTCCCGCTGCATGGTATGCGCTGCTGACGGCCTTCAGGGTCTCTTTCTCTCCGTCTGTAAGATAGAATTGCCTTGACATCAGGTCGGAAGCCTCTCCCATTTTACGTCCGAAAGTGATGATTGCCACCTCGTTCCTGGCTGCGGCATCTGCCAGCTGCTGCGGGTCAAGCTTCATCTCGTCAGGCCTCTGGAGCGGCACAAGGGCGAAAGGCGGCTTGCCGTGAGGGAAAATCCTGCGTGTCTCCGCCTGGATATGTCCGCTGTATGATTTCAGTACGGCCTTGTCAACCGCATATCCTCCGTTTCTCAGTCCCTCTACCAATGATACGGTGAACGGGCTGATGTTCATTCCGCCGAATCCCATTCCTCCTGAGATGATATCGTATGAAGCTATTCCGTAAAGCGCTACATTCCTTACGTTTGCCTGGAACGGCAGGGCGCCGTTGTTCTGCAGGAGCACAGCACCTTCTGCTCCTATTTCCCTTGCAGCGGCTGCATGGGCCTTGAGGTCAGGTGAGTTTGTGATTTCACGTCCGTTGAATGTGAGTGAGCGGCATACGAGCCTGAGTACTTCGCGCACATTGGCGTTGAGGGTCTCCTCCGGAAGGTTGCCGTTCTGCACGGCCTCGAGAATTGCCTTGTATTGCCTTTCCTGGCCGGGCTGCATCATGTTGTTTCCGCATTTCATGGATTGTACGGCATCCTTTCCGGCATTCCAGTCTGACATCACGACTCCGTCATATCCCCATTCGTCGCGGAGAATCACGGTGTTGAGGTCACGGCTTTCCGGAGTGTATGTGCCGTTCACTATGCCGTATGAAGTCATTATGGTATATGGCTTACCTTCCTTTATCGCCAGCTCGAAGCTCTTGAGATAAAGCTCGCGGAGAGCCCTTTCACTCACGCGTGCGTCATTTCCGGTACGGTTGGTCTCCTGGTTGTTCGCTACAAAATGCTTTACGCAGGCACCTGCACCCGTGTCTTGCAGGCCGAGTACATAAGATGCCGCCATCTTGCCTCCGAGGACAGGGTCTTCAGAGTAATATTCGTGTGCGCGTCCTCCCAGCGGGTTCCTTACAAGGTTAAGTCCAGGCGCAAGGAGCACGTCAAGACCGTAGTCGCGCACTTCTTCACCCAGTCCTTTTCCCATAAGTCCGGCCATGTCGCGGTTCCATGTGGCCGCAAGGGTCAATGAGGTCGGATACTCTGTGGTGTAGTAAGTTTTGCTGTCAAATTCTCTTCTTGCGCTCATCCAGAGCTGGTGAGGGCCGTCCGCAAGATATACGGCAGGTATGCCCAGGCGTTCTATCGGATAGGTGCTGCCGGCTGTTCCGGGGAATTGTGAGTCCGGGCCTGCCATACCTGTTCCGAGGACCATGTGGACTTTCTCTTCCACAGTCATTGCGCCTATCACTTCGTCTATGTTCTCCTCCCCATGAAGACGTACCTGTGCGGAGGATGTGAATGCCGGCACTGAGGCCAGGATGGCCGTGACGGCTGTCAGCATAAGTTTCTTATTGATCATTGTATTTTGGTTTTAGAATATTCCGTTGAGTTTGCGGAGAATTTTAGGTGCGCACTCTTCCCAGAACCTGGAGTCATGTGCGCCTCTGCGTGTTATGTATTCGTATTGGATTCCGGCTGCGTCAAGTTCTTTCACGAAACTCTCGTTCTGTTGGAAGAGCTGGTCTTCCGTGCCCATTTCCATCACAAGTTCCGGAAGGTCTTTCGGGGACTTGAAGAATGAGCTGAGCGCAGGAGTGGTGGGTGTTCCGGAGCCGTAGCATGCCGCGGAGCATGCATATACGCAGCAGAACATCTCAGGGTGCGACATGCCGTAGTAAAGCGAGCCGTAGCCTCCCATGGAAAGTCCTGCGATGGCCCTGTTTCCGCGGCCTGCCTTCACTTTGTATGTGCTTTCGATATGAGGGATGAATTCGTCAAAGAAGTATGTCCTGAAATTTATTCCTGCCATGTGCCCGTCACAATAGAAGGAGTCGAACGCATTTGGGGACACGATTATCATTTCCTTGCCTGAGGCGTTCTCATTATGGGCTGCATATTCGTGAATCCTGTTGTGGTTGAACCAGTCGCTGTGCGTGCCCCACATTCCGTGCAGGATGTACAATACCGGAAACTCCTTGACTCCGTCATAGCTTCCCGGCAGATAGACCGAGTACAGCATTTCCTGTCTGATAACCTTGCTCTGGAGTTTCAGACCGCTTGTGAAGCCGGCATTTTCGTCCTTTGGCATCTTGTCAAGCTGCTGCTTGTCGAAGTATATGTTCTTGTCTTTTGTCGAAGCTGTTATCTCAAGACCGGGACTTTGCAATGCGAGGGACAGGCTGTAGCTGTCATTTTTCCTTGTGACGGTCAGATTGCCGGACTCTATCTCCCTGAGCTGGCCGCCCACATCGGCGGTTGCTGTGAAATCCCTGTTTCCGATATTGTCCTGGACAAGGGAATATCTTCCGCCTTCGAGGTATGTGACCGTGCTTCCTGCCGTAATTCCGATGGAGTTGCCGGATTTGTCGGACAGTCTGAGGCTTATGAGATGCAGGTTCTCTCCTTTGGAGCTTATGTCTGTTATTTCAACAAGGTTGGCATCCATATGCATGCTTTCCGGTCCTGTCGCCGGCTTCTCGCCCTGGCATCCGCCAAGAAGCGCAAGAACTGACACCAGCAGTGCCATTGTGCTTTTTCTGTTCATATCCGTAAAACTTTTAGAAGCTGTCCGGAACCTGATAGTCTGGACAGCTTCTTATAGTCATTGTGTCCTTTTGTCGGAAGGGCTTATGTTACAGGGCCTGGCTGACCTTGATGACAGAGGGCTTGATTTCGGTTTCAAGCGTTGCCCTTATGTCACGTGAGGATGCTCCGGCCTGGAAAATGTAATTTCCGCCTTCGACTTTCCATGCGTTCTGCGACTCGTCGAATAACGCGAGGTCTGCATCTGCCACGGTGAGGGTGATTGTCTGCGACTCTCCCGGCTTCAGCTCGCGTGTCTTGGCAAACGCCTTGAGTTCGCGTACAGGCTTGTCCATTGTGCCAGCAGGTGCTGAGACATAGAGCTGGACTGCTTCCTTGCCGGCGAATTTTCCGGTGTTGGTGACAGTTACAGCCATCTTGGTAGTGCCTGCGGAATGTGAAATGGCAGGGCTTCCGTACTCGAATTCAGTATAGGACAGGCCGTATCCGAAAGGATATGATACCTCTATTCCTGCCTTGTCAAACCAGCGGTAGCCGACATAGATGCCTTCCTCATATTCCGTATAGTCCACATTGCGCACTTTCTCGCCCTTGTCAGCGTCAAGCGTCTTGCCGAACATGCCGAACTCAAGATCAACAGGGAAGTTCTTTGAGGACGCGTGGTCCTTGTAGGCCACTGGGAATGTCATTGTAAGCTTTCCGGAAGGGGACGCATTGCCTTTGAGCACGTCAGCGACACTGTTTCCTCCCTCTTGTCCTGCCTGCCATGCGCAAAGGATGGCGTCAGGAATGCCTTTCCATGAAGCCGTCTCAATGACGCCGCCTATGTTGAGCACGACAACGGCCTTCTTTCCTGCCGCATGGAACGCCTTGCATACCTCACGGATAAGCTCCTGCTCTTTTGCGGTGAGTGAGAAGTCAGACACTTTCCTGTCCAGGAATTCTCCGGATGTGCGGCCTATGGTTATGATTGCCGCGTCATTCGCGGAAACGGATGATGCAAGCTCCGCCTTTGACGGCACTATTTCTCCGGCGCGGTTCTTAGGCATGAACATGGCCATAGGATTGTCGCTCTTCGGATTGAGCCTTTCTGTTTCTTCCGCTATATACTTGAGATACATCTTCTCAAGGGACTTGTCCACTTTGTAGCCCGCATTGGACAGGCCTTCCTGAAGTGACACCGTGTATGCGCGGTTCACATTGCCTGAACCTGTACCTCCTGCGATGAAATCGTAAGATGTGGTTCCGTAGAGGGCCACGTTCTTTATCTCGGATGAGAACGGAAGCACGCCGTCATTTTTCAGGAGCACCATTCCCTCTGTCGCAGACTGCCTTGTCACCTTGGCATGTGCCTTGAGGTCCGGATTGTTGCTGTATTCGTATCCCTTGAACCTTGGAGAAAGCATTATCAGCTCAAGTATCCTCTTGACATTGCGGTCGAGGACTGCCTCGTCGAGAGTTCCGTCCTGAACTCCTTTCACGATGGCTTCGAACTGTCCGTCACGTCCGGGCTGGAGCATGTCATTGCCTGCTTCCATCTGGGCGCACGCGTCCTTTCCTCCGAACCAGTCGGTCATCACCATGCCCTTGAAGCCCCAGTCTCCGCGAAGAACAGTCGTGAGAAGGTCCTTGCTCTCTGATGTATAGACTCCATTGAGGTAGTTGTATGATGACATCACTGTCCATGGCTGTGACTCTTTCACGGCTATCTCGAAGCCCTTGAGATAGATTTCGCGCAGCGCCCTCTTGCTTATCAGGGCGTCATTGCCCATGCGGTTGGTCTCCTGGTTGTTTGCCGCGAAATGTTTGATTGAGGTGCCGACCCCGTTTTTCTGGACTCCGTTAACGTATGCGGCCGCAATCTTTCCGCTTACTACAGGGTCTTCCGAATAATATTCGAAGTTCCTTCCGCAAAGAGGGTTCCTGTGTATGTTGAGCGCAGGGGCGAGAAGCACGTCTGCACCATATTCAAGCACTTCTTCTCCGATTGCATTGCCGACCTGCTCCACCAGCTCCTGGTTCCATGTGGATGCAAGGAGAGTCCCGATAGGGAAGTGAGTGCAATAGTAGGTGGCTTCGTCCCCTTCGCGCACCGGATTGATGCGCAGTCCTGCAGGGCCGTCTGCGAGAACTATTGCGGGTATGCCCAGGCGCGGAATCG
Organism: uncultured Bacteroidales bacterium; assembly: GCA_910585445.1. GTDB lineage: Bacteria > Bacteroidota > Bacteroidia > Bacteroidales > UBA932 > Cryptobacteroides. The sequence continues at coordinate 14,371 of CAJUEK010000032.1, forward strand.
GATATGTGGTTCCGGCTGCTCCCGGTACGAGGTTCCTGGTCTCTCCGATGACAGGGGCGTCTCCGCTTGTTCCAGCCATGCCGGTTCCGATGACAAGATGGGCCTTCTCCTCGAGGGTCATGGCTCCGATTACCTTGTCGATGGATGCCTTTCCGAGCTGCGGGTCTCCTTTTGGACCGCATGACAGCATTGCCGCTGCCGACAATGCCATCAATGCTGTTTTCATTATCATGTCCATACTACTTGAAGAGCATAGGTACGAATTCGGTGAGGTAGATTCTCCAGTTCTTCCAGATGTGTCCCTCTCCTGTCTCGTAGTATTCATACTCATAGCCCTTGCTGTCAAGCAATGCGCGGTACTCGTTGTTTGCCTGATAGAGGAAGTCCTTGTCTCCGATGGCAATCCAATAAAGGGCAGGCTTCTTTGCGAACTGTGCGGCAAGCTGCTCCTCTATGTTCTGATATACAGGTGACTTGGCGTCTTTGCCCGGCATTATTGCAGCTGAGAAAAGACCTACGTAGTTGAACATGTCAGGATAGTATTTCGATATGTGCATAGAGTGGTAGCCGCCCATTGAAAGGCCTGCGATTGCCCTGTGCTTCTTGTCCTTATATACTCTCCAGTTGCTTTCAACGAATTTCACCACGTCAGGGAATGACATCTCGAACGCTCCGTCCATCATGCCGCGCTGCTGCATGCCAGGTATGCGCTCAAAGCCTTCCACGCTTTCACCAGGGGCAGCCTGCTCTCCTGCATTGCCGTTTGTCATTACGACAATCATCGGCTCGGCCTTGCCCTGTGCGATGAGGTTGTCAAGAATCTGTGCGGTCCTTCCGAGTGCAATCCATGCCTCCTCGTCACCGCCTGCGCCGTGGAGCAGGTAGAACACAGGATATTTCTTGCTCTTGTTCTGCTCGTAGCCGGCAGGAGTATAGACTGTGAGCCTGCGGTTCATCTTGAGTGACGGGCTTTCGTACCATACCCTTGTCACGCTTCCGTGCGGCACGTCATTCACCTTGTAAAGGTCTGCGCGTCCTCCTCCGATGATGAACACGTTGGTTACGGACGCCACATCGCGTATCATATATACGTTTGAAGGGTCACGCATCATAAGTCCGTCAACGACAAATGAGTAGCTGTAAAGTTCCGGTGCGAGAGGTGCGGACGTGAACTCCCAAACTCCGTCCTTTTCAATGAGGTCGGCGAATCCCGGGCCGTCGAATGTTCCGAAAGGAGTCTCTATTTTCTGTGTAGGGAGGAAGTCTCCTGTAACCTGTACCTTAACTGCCTTAGGGGCACGGAGCCTGAATGTGACGCTGTTGTCCGGATTGATTTCAGGTGATTTGATTTGTGAGCCTCCCCAAAGGGCCTGCTGTGCTGATGCGCAGATGCCGATGAGCATTGCTGCGGCTGCGATGATGAATTTCTTTGTCATATGTGTCTTGGTTTATGGGCACCGGAAGCTGAGTCCCGGTGCCCCGGTTTTTTACTGTGCGAATGTTACCGGTCCGGTATATCTGGCGTTGATTACGCTGCTTTCGATAGTTATCGTGTAGTTGTCGCCCTCGGAGGTCACCTTGAGCGTGCCGTCAAGAATCTTTTCAGCAGATGTGGCTCCGTCTGTGACGGTCCACCAGCATGTCCCCCAATTGAAGAACTGCATGCCCCACATCTCGGTGTCATAGCCGATTCCGAATTGTCCTTCGCCGACTTTGCCGCCTTCAGAGCAGGCCTGGTATGTTCCTTCGTGGAGTTTGCCGTCCGCGCTGTAGATGTCTGCGGCAAGATAGTTTCCTGTACCGCTGTAAATCCAGCTGTATGTCGCAGGGTCATATTCTGCGGATACTCCGTCAGTCGCGAGATTGAGGGTCACGAGTCCCTGGTTTACGGATGCGGAAATAAGGGTTTTCAGCTCAGTGTATGCTACAGCCTGTCCTCCGTCCGGGTCAATGGCCTCAATCTTTCCGTTATAGCGGAAGAAGATGCCGTTGTGGTTGTAGGTGATGGTGTATGTCGAGCCGTTTTTCTCCACAAGTATGTCCCCTTCGAGAATCTTTTCCGCTGATGTGGCTCCGTCATTGGCAGTCCACCAGCATGTGCCCCAGTTGGTGAATACCATTCCGATGCCCCAGAGGTCGCCAGGGTCCCAGCCTATGCCGTATTCTCCTGCATTGACGGTTCCGCCTGTTGCGCTTGGTTTGTATGTGCCCGGGTGGAGGTAGCCGTCCTCGCTGTAAATATCGACTGCAAGGTAGTTTCCTGTGCCGCTATATACGTTCTGCCATGTGGCTGGGTCGTATGTCATGCTTACGCCGTCAGTGGCAAGCTGCATTGTGACGGTCTTGGTGCCGTTGTTGAGGTTGCTCTGCGCCTGAAGCACCTTGGTGAGCATCACCGGCTCAGGGTCAGCCTCGTATGTGAGGGCAACATTTGCCTTGACCTGCACGATGCTCTCGTCAGCGAGCCATAGCGTACCTGAGATTGTGTAGTCACCATTGTCTGAAACGACTGTGATGCTTCCGTAGTCAAGTCTGATGCTCTTTGCCTGTCCGTTGGTGACAGTGTACATGGCGGAGCCGTCCTGGCCTACTATATAATTGCCTTTCTTTGCGGTTCCGGCAGGTGCTGCGGTATATGCGGCGTCATGGAGGAAGTATTTGTCCCCGATGAATTTGACGCAGAGCACGGAGCCTGTTCCCTGCCAGTTGCCGTCCGACCCTGTCACACCTTCAGTGGCAAGCTCTACGGTGAACATGCGGGCATTCCCGACTTTCTCTGACGGCTGAGACAGGACCTTGGTCATTTCACAGACTTCTGGTGCGGGATATTTTCCTGTGAGAGGTGAAATCGCGTCCCTGACGCATGAGCCGAGTGCAAGAACTGATGCCGCGGCCAAAAACATATATTTCAGTTTCATTGTATTTCCTTTTTTAGTTCTGATGGTTACCATCCCGGGTTCTGTGTGATGTTCTTGTTCAGACGTATTTCTACGCCGGGATAAGGAAGCCTGTTGTGCTTTTGCTTGAAACCATATTTTGACGCGTCATCCCCGTTGTACTTGTTGTATGTCACATATCCGTTGGAGTCAAGGATAGGGCAGTGCTTTCCGTTGTCTTTCATCTTGGCCTCAGCGTCTCCCCAGCGGAGCAGATCCTGGAAGCGTGTGCTTTCTCCGCACAGCTCGACCCTCTTCTCCCTCTTGATGTCGTCAAGGGTCACTCCTGATTTCTCGGAAGCCTTGGCACGCCTGCGGATTTCGTTGAAATACTTGTCCGCGTTGTCCTGTCTTCCAGCCATGAAGCTTGCCTCGGAAGCGCACAGCAGAACTTCTCCGTAACGCATCCAGCGTGGGTTGTTGATGTTGCAGAAGAAGCCCATTCCGCCTGCATACTGGCCGTACTGCTCCTGTAGGACTCTCCATTTCCACATGAAATATCCTTCGTTGATGATTGTTCCGCCGATGTTGATGCTGTGGCCTCTCTCTTTCATCTGGTCGTAAGTTTTCAGAGAGGCGTTGAGACGGTAGCCGTCTGCACCCTCAGATGCCACGAAATCGTCATAGAGGCTCTTTGTCGGGTTGAGGAAGCCCCAGCCTGTGTCTGCAAGGCCGTCAGCTTTGTTCAGGGACATCTTGTCGGTGCGGTAATGCACCATCACTGCGAAGATTGTGTAGTAGTTCTCGTATCCGTTGTTAGGATTGTCAACCCTCACGCTTTCGAAGATGCTTTCGCAGTTCTGCTTTGCATTGAAGGAGATGATGTTCTCATAATCGTCATAAAGCCTGTAGAGCTTGCTGTCAATTATTTCGTCAAAGATGTCGGCAGCCTCTTCGTATTTGTTCTGCCACAGATATGCCTTTCCGAGTATGGCCTGGGCGAACTGCCTGGTGACTCTCCATGTCTTGTCGTCAGCATTTTTCTTCTCTGTGAGCATGCCTGATGCGATGGCCTCCGTGAGGTCGGTCTCTACAAGGTTCCAGAGCGCTTCCGTAGAGCCGTTAGGCTGTGCATATTCGCTTGGCTCAAGCTCATGGTCAACCAGAGGCGGGTTGCCCCACATGGTGATAAGCTCGAAGTATGACCATGCGCGGAAAACTTTTGCCTCAGCTCTTGCGCGCTGCATAATCTGAGAGTCTCCGTTTACATGTCCGAGCACTACATTGGCCTTGTAGATAATCTGATAGTAGCTCTGGAACATTCCCTGGAGGAAGCTCTGGTCTGTTCCGAAGGTAAATTCGTTGAGCTGCTCGAGGTCTCCGTTGTCGTTGCGTCCGCCTCCGCCTGCCCAGAAGTCGTCGGTGAGCATGTTCTTGCCCATCAGATAGTTAAATTCGAGACCACGCATCTGGAGGTAGCATGCGATTACAGCATTTTCCGCGTCCTCATCGGTCTGGTAATATGTCTCGTAGTTCAGTACTCCTTTCTGCGGAATGTCCAGCAGTCCGTTGCATGAGCTCAGGAGCATGGCTGCCGCCGCAAATGATGTGATTATATGTTTTGCCTTCATTTCAGTAAAGTTTAGTGTCATTAGAATGTGATGCTGAGACCTGCCACAACCTTCTTTGAGGTAGGGTAGTTGCCTTTGTCCACTCCGAGTGCGTTTCCGGCTCCTGTGATTTCAGGGTCGAATCCCGGGTATTTCGTGAAAGTGAAGAAGTCATCGAGTGAGGCATATATCCTCAGGTTCTCAACCTTGATTTTCTTCATCCAGCGCTGCGGGAAGGTATATCCGAGCTGAATCTGCTTGATTTTGAAATATGCTCCGCTGAATACGCAGGCGTCTGAAGTCATGTATTTGTCCATGTCATTGGCTCCGGCCTTAGGTGTCGTTCCTGCGGTATTGGTGGTCCTCCACCTGTTCTCGGTGAAGTATGTGAGCTTGTTGAGCGTATAGTCAGGACGGTTGAGGCAGCAATAGATGTCGTTGCCTGCCGAGCCTGTTCCGAATACGATGAGGTCAAGTCCTTTCCATGCCGCGGTCAGGGTGATTCCGTAGTTGATGTCAGCCATTCCTTTTCCTATCATGGTCTTGTCCTTGTCATCGATGGTGCCGTTGTTGTCGAGGTCTTTGAACTTAGGGTTTCCGGTCTCAGGGTCGATGCCGTCGAACTGGTAGCCGTAGAAATACCATGCTGGCTTGCCTACTTCAAAGCGTGTGATGGCGCCGTAAGAGTGGAAAGTCGCTCCGTCTATCGCGCTGAGGGTCTCATGGATGTGCGTTACCTTGTTCTTGAGGGTTGACAGGTTTCCGCGTATGCCGTAGCTGAAGTCGCCCACATGGTCCTGCCAGCCGATTTCGAATTCAAATCCTGTGTTGGAAATGTTGCCGGCATTGACCGGAGAGGCTGTGTTTCCTACGACGGTTGACGGAGTTATGCCAGTCACGATAAGGTCTTTGGTCTCTTTGAGGAACCAGTCTGCGGAGAAGCTGAGCCTGTTGTTGAAGAAGCGTGAGTCGATACCGATGTTGGTCTGCTCAGAAGTTTCCCATTTGAGCTCTTTGTTGCCTGTTGCAGAAGGGGCGTAGCCGTCAACATATTCCAATCCGCTTCCGGTAGGGTATGAACCAGCTGATGTAATGACGGTGGCATATCTGTAGCCTCCGAGGCTTGATGTGGAACCGTTCTGGCCCCAGCTTGCACGGAACTTGAGGTGTGACAGCCATCTTCTTGAGTTCATCATGAATTTCTCGTTCGAGATTACCCAGCCGGCTGATACTGCAGGGAAGTATCCCCAGCGTTTCTCGATAGGAAGGATGCTGCTGTCCGCCGCATCTGCACGGAGTGATGCCTGTATGAGGTATTTTCCGTCGAACTCATAATTGAGACGTCCGAAGTATGAGTTCTTTCTTGTGAGGCCCGGCTCGCCGCCTGAGACGCTGTTCGTGGCGTTGTCATTGGCATATGCGAAATACCAGAACAGGGGGTCGTCTTTCTTGAAGCCGAGTCCTGCCTCAGCGTTTCCGCTTCTTGAACCGTTGACTCCGAAGCTGCGGTTTTCGCTGTAGCTGGTTCCGAGCATTATGCCGAAGTCGTGCTTCTTGATTCTCCTGCTGTAGTTCAGGAAGTTTTCCCACTGCCAGTATGTGCTTGCGGATGAGCCTGCGCTGACTGAAAGATAGTCATTCTTTATCTGGCCGTTTGCATAGTAGTCATGTGAAACGCTGTAGCTTTCTCCGCTGGAGAGGCGGTAGCCTAAGCGTGAGGTGACTGTAAGGCCTTTGATAGGCATGAAGTTGATGTAGGTGGTACCGTTGATATTGTATCCGCGGTTGTATCCGTCAGAGCTGTCGCGCATTATGTAAGGGTTGACATTTTCTCCTGTTACGAATGCCGAGATTCCGTATATGTTGCCCTTGCCGTCACCGAGAAGAGGTGCATGCGACTTGTCATTATAGATGGCCTGCATGTGTGCCGGGAGAGCATTCTCCGGATACATCGGCTTGGTCAGCGGGTCGAGTGTGAGCAGGGAGAGCAGGTAGCTTCCGTACTCCGAGCCTTCTGAAACTGATTTGCTCTTGTAGTATTCCACCTGGTTGTTGGTGCCGATTTCAAGCCAAGGCTTGATTTTCCAGCTTGCGTTTATCATTCCGGTGAGGCGCTCATAGACGTCCTTGTCTCCTACGACGATACCGTTGTTGTTGAGGTATGAGCCTGAGACGTAAATCGACCTGTCTGCGTCACCTGCCGAGAATGTGAGATTGTGCCTGTGCATGATTGAGTTCTCGAAGCCGGCCTTCACCCAGTCGGTGTTTGTAACGAAGTCCCAGTTGTTGTAGAATTTCTCGAGGGAAATCAGGTTTGCCTCGGTGTAGTAGTCAATGAACTGCTCGGAGTTCATCATGTGAGGGACCTTGGCTACGCTCTGGCTTGAGAGCTGGAAGTCATATGTGATTTTGCCGCTGCCCTTTCCTTTCTTGGTTGTGATGAGGATGACGCCGTTTCCTGCGGATGAACCGTAGATTGCGGCTGAGGCTCCGTCCTTGAGCACTTCCATTGACTCGATGTCATTAGGGTCGATTCCGGCGATGTCGCCTGTGATTCTGCCGTCCACTACATACAAAGGGTCGCTTGAGTTGTTGGAGCTGACTCCGCGGATGCGTATTGATGGCGATGCTCCCGGCTTTGCGGAAGAACTGAGCACCTGTACGCCTGAAGTCTTGCCCTGGAGGGCCTGTGAGGCCGATGTGATTGTACGGGACTCCATGTCTTCGGACTTGACCTGTGACACGGCTCCGGTGAGAGAACTTCTCTTCTGTACACCGTATCCGACAACGACGGTCTCTTCAAGAACCTGGGTATCCGGCTCCATCCTGACATTCATTGTGCCGGCTGTAGCCGTTTTACGGATGGTCACATAGCCGAGGTAGTAAAATTCGAGGACAGCTCCCTCTGAGGCGGTCAGGCTCCAGTTGCCGTCAACATCTGATATGGCGCCGTTTTGCGTCCCTATTTCGATGATGCTCACCCCTGCCATCGGGGTGTTCGTCTCATCGGTAATCTTTCCGGACACCTTAATCTGTGCAAGTGCGCAGAAAGGCCCGGCCAAGATGAGCAGCATGGCCAAGGCCATTCTCCTCATCGCTGAGAATTTCTGATTGTTTCTCATCTGTGTTTCGGTTATCAGTTAATAATTAAGGTATTGTATCAGAATCCCCTTGTGGGGAATGACCTGACGAAATCCGTCAGTTCTTTGTCGTGGTTATATCTTACCCCGCATTCGTTTCCGAAGAACATGGTAGCCCCGTCCTTGCTGCTGAACGGCTCCCAATGAGGAAGGCCTTCGGCGTCCGGGGTGCCTGTACGTGCGAAATTGAGCCATGCGCCGCTCATCTTGTCTGCGAGGATGACCGCGTCTTTTCCTCCGCCGGTCATTGAGGCATGCCTGATGGCATTATTGAATACGAAAGGTATTTCCATGCAATGGGTGCTCCTGAGCATTCCGTCCATTACCGGAGACTCCCATGTGAACAGGTACATATATACTGGTGCACCGCCCTGGCGTGATTTGAGGCGTGCCTGCTCGATTGCCCCCGGCCTGAAAGTGAAGTCTGTGTCTATCATGTCCTGAGGAGTGCAGCCCGGATATGTCTTTTTGAAAAGCGTGATGAATTCTCCGGTCCTGTCTCCGTAGCGGGTGGCAAGGAATTTCCTTGCATTTTCTTCCTGTATCCCGCGGAATGCAGGCACATAAGTGCTCATTGTAAATTCATGGAGCGTTGTTCCTATCATAAGGGGAATGTCCCTTGATTGTTCAGGTGCCTTAGGGTCAAACGGCTGTGACGGAAGGACTGAACCGTCCACTGTCGGCGCCCATCCGAAGATGAATGTGGATATCCCGTCTTTTTCGGCTTCTGCCTTGACCGCGGCGACGGCTTTTTCTCCGGCTGCAAGAAGCTCCTCATATGGAATCTGTGCTAGCTTGTCCATCTCATTGGGACGTATTCCCAGTTCCTTGGCTGTGGCCGCGCCGATTCTGCGCGAATATTTTGCATCCATAGTGCGCAGCATTGAGCCGCTCTGCACAATTGCCTTGTGGAAAAGTCCCTTGGCAGCCGGTGTGGCAAGCAGTGTGGATACCTTTCCGCCTCCTCCGGACTGTCCGAATATGGTCACGTTTGAAGGGTCGCCTCCGAATGAGCTGATGTTCCTCTGCACCCATTGGAGCGCGGCCACCAGGTCGAGAAGGCCGGCATTGCCTGATTTCGCATACTTCTCGCCGAATGCCGAGAGGTCAAGGAAACCGAGGACGTTTAGCCTGTGATTGAGGGTTACGACTACTACGTCTCCCTTTTCCGCGAGACTCTTGCCGTCATATGACGGAAGCTCTTGTCCGGAACCTGCCGCATATCCGCCTCCATGAAGCCATACCATGACCGGACGCTTCTTCCCGTCTTCAAGTCCTTTTGTCCAGATGTTCGCCCTGAGGCAATCCTCTCCGGGGAAGCCGTCATTCCAGCTGAATGCGAAAGCCATCTCGTCGCTCTGCCATCCCATTCTCTTTGCCTGCGGGCATGTCGGGCCATAGGATCTGCAGCTGCGTATGCCTTCCCAGTTGTCTGCGGGGACTGGAGGCATGAACCTTTCTGCCTTTGCATAAGGTATTCCCTTGAAAACATAGACATTGCCGTCAACATATCCGGCAACCTTACCGTTTTCCGTAACGGTGAGGGCGTCATCGTTGTCGGCCCTCAGCTCGCCGCTGCATGCCTTTTCCGTGCCATGCGACGTAGTGCAGCTTCCGCAGGACATTGCCAATATCCCGGCGGAAGCAATGGTCATCAGTTGTGAAAATTTCATAAAATGCGTTTGATGTGGTTTTCCGTTGCAAATTTCTTCCGTTTGCTCTTTCCTGGCTTTCTGATTCGTATTTATTGTTTTTGAATTCGTGCAAATGCATTTTCGATATTGTTCAAATGTTTTTCTGATTGTTCAAAAAACGCCCCTTCATGCCGCATATGTGCTTTTTTTGCTAAATTTATGGCTGCTAAACAGATGACCCTTATGAAACAGCACTTACTTGCTCTTGTACTTCTGCCTCTGGTCTGCTGCACGCGGACTGAATACAATTCCATGGTGCGCGAGCGTCTTGACAGTCCTGTAATCTCGAATGACATATCAAACAACAGGGTGACTTCTTTTGCGGAAGACGCGCGGGGACATATATGGATAGGCACTTTCCGTGGGCTCAACAAGAGCACCGTGCATGAGTTCCATCAGTATTTCTGCACGGAAGATTCGCTCAGCATAACGGACAACCAGATTCAGACCCTGCACCGCGACCGTGGAGGACGCCTTTGGGTGGGCACGGTCAACGGGCTTTGCCTATATACTGACAGGGATGACTTCAGGAGAATACCGATGGATTCGGACTGCAGGAACATAGTGCAGATTCTGGAAGACAAGTCCGGACGGATATTCGCGAATAATTCCGAGTCGCTTTTTGCCTATGATGAGGATAGATGCAGGCTTGTGCCTGTGGTGGAGAGGCTTGACTGGTCGCGCCCGTATTTCTCACGGTGCTTCATCGGCCCTTCGGATGATGTGTTTGTCGTCAGCAGCTCGGAAATAAGATGCTATGGACCGGATGTGAGGTTTCCGAAATGGTCCATGCCGCTCAGGAACGCTGACCCTTATTATTCGTTCATGTCGCAGGACGGCGTTATATTGCTGTGCAGTTCAGGCCGTGTGGAGGCCTTTGACACAAAGGCGCGTAAATATGCCGATACTCCTATTCAGAAGCATCCGTTGCTCCGTAATTCTTACGTTGACCTTATATTCCAGTTTGCACCGGACATGCTGCTTTTCAATACACGCAGCAACGGGCTTTTTATGTACAACCGCAGCACAGGCGAGATATGCGGACAGAATGACGGCGGCTTTCCGTTCAAGGCTCCGGATTTCATGATAAATACGATTTTCAGGGATTCAAGGGATAATTTGTGGATAGGCTCCTATGACCAGGCATATTCCGTAGTCTATAATTATAAGGAGCGGTTCAATACGGATGCTGTCCTGCGTTCCGCATTCGAGAATGTTTCCGTCTATTCCGTGGATTGCGACGATGACGGGAACCTGTGGTGCGTGACGCTTCGGAATGAGCTTTATGTGTATGCTCCGGAGAGTAACATGTTGAAAAAGTTGCCCTCAGTGACTCAAGGCCTGATGAGGCTGGTATGTGCCGGCCATGGTGATGAGATATGGATAGGCACATTCAATTCCGTATTGAAATTCAGGTGGAAGGATGGGCATCTGACGCGTCTGGCGGAATATCCTGTTCAGGGACCGATATCAATGGCTCGCGGGGATGACGGAATGATGTGGATAGGGACGGCCGGCTCTATGGTTTATGGCATTGGTGAGGACGGGATGCGGGAGTACGGCCCGTTGAGCCAGGGATATACTTTCGGGTCTGCCATTATGCCGTTGGGGACAAGGCTGCTCGTGGGAGCATTCAAGGAGGGCCTGTGTGAAGTTTCTGCTGATGATGGATATGTGCGCAAGGCCCGTGTGGAGCCTTCTTTCTGGGATGCGTGCATCAGGCGCTCCGTGTTCGTCCCGACTTGTCTTTTCTGTGACAGCTTAGGTGAAATATGGGTCGGCACTATGGCTAACGGCCTGTTGAGATATATCCCGGATACGGGTGAAATAATGCCTGTCCAGGGAGCGCCGTGCACTGACATATGCAGCATAGAGGAGGACCTGCTCGGAAATCTCTGGGTCAGCACCCAATACGGTCTCGGGAAATATGACCGCTCGGTGTCCGAATTCATCAACTGGTACACGGCGGACGGCATCGGAGGCAACCAATTCTATGACAGGTCTTCATGTATGATGAAGGACGGCAGGATAGTGTTCGGGGGGACTCATGGCATTACGGTGTTTGACCCGATAGACGTGATGCCTGACAGGGAAATGTCAGTGTGCTTTGAGAACATCAAGGTGCACAACAGGCTTGTGCGTCCGTCTGCCGGTGGATGCATCGGGAAAGCTTTGCCGTTCCTTCCGGAAATAAGGCTTGAACATAGGCAGAACAGCTTCAGCATATCATTCTCTGCGCTCGAGTACGGGGAATATGAGCGGGTGCATTATTTCTACCGCATGGACGGTTTCGACAGCTATTGGATTGATGCGGGAAACAACCGTGAGGCGTATTATGCCAACCTCCCGTCGGGGAAATACAGGTTCAAGGTACGCATAACCGACAATGACAGCAATACTGTGCTTGCCGAGAATACCATTCCGGTAGTGGTGAAATCGCCGTTGTGGCTTTCGTGGTGGGCTTTGCTCCTGTATGCAGGTTTCCTCGGGTTTGTCGTGTGGGGACTGCTCCGTATGCGCCGGCAGATTTTTGACGAGAAGCGCGCGAGGGAGCGTGAGATGATGGAGAAGATTCAGGAGAAGAAGGTCAATGAGATGAACATGAATTTCTTTGCCAACATATCACATGAGTTCCGCACGCCTCTGACGATGATTTCCGGGCCTGTGACGCAGCTTCGCCAGTCCGAAAGCGTGAGTGAGGAGGACAGGCGCATGCTCAATATCGTGCAGAGGAACATAAGGAGGATGCTGCGGCTTGTGAACCAGCTTCTTGACTTCAACAAGATGGAGAATGACACTTTGCGGCTCCAGGTACGCAAGGTGGACATCATTTCACAGTTGCGTGACCTTGCTGACATTTTCCGTGTTACTGCGGAGGAGAAGGGCATCGCTTTCAAGGCATACGGGCTTGAGGACAGTCTGGAAGTATGGACCGATGATGACAAGCTTGATAAAATCTGTTTCAATCTTCTTTCCAATGCCATGAAATTCACGGCTTCCGGGGGAAAGGTGGAACTTTCCCTTGACATGCTCTCGAGAGAGGATGCGATGACACATTTCGCCCTCAAAGAGAGTGATACGGATTCGAGATGGGTCAAGATTGCGGTTAGAGACACCGGACCTGGCGTGCCTGAGGACCAGCTGGAACGCATATTTGAACGATACTGGCAGCTTGGAAACCAGGTTCAGGGTTCTTATAACTGGGGTACAGGCATCGGATTGTATTTCGCAAGGACACTCGCTTTGATGCACCATGGCTATCTAAAGGCCGCTAACCGTGTTTCGTGCCGCGGAGCAGAGTTCACTTTGCTTCTTCCGGCTTCGGAATCCTCATATGCCGGGCATGAAAAAGCTCATCAGGGGGGGGCAGGCCTAAATGTACGGGAGAAGAGCATTAAATATACTAAGCTTCCGGATGACGGGAAGAATCTCGCAGGGCAGACTGTCCTTGTAGTGGATGACGATGCTGATGTCTCACATTGGCTGAATGAACTGCTTTCGCCATATTACAGGGTCATAACCCGCTTTGATGCGGATTCTGCCTATGTGTTCATGAAAGAGGAGGCTCCGGATGTTGTGGTGAGCGATGTGGTCATGCCTGGAAAGACAGGATATGAACTGTGCCGTCAGATAAAGGATGACATCCAGCTGTCCCATATTCCTGTAATCCTGCTCACGGCCAAGGCTACTGTGGAGAATCAGGTCGAGGGACTGGAATGCGGGGCGGACTCATATGTAACCAAGCCGTTCGAGCCGAAGTATCTTCTTGCATTGATTGATTCGCTTCTGAAGAACCGTGAGAAGATAAAGTCCATGCTTGGAGAGGCTACGGAAGTGGAGTCGCTTGAGGAGAATGTGCTTTCTCCTCAGGACAATGCGTTCATGACGGAACTTTATCAGCTCATGGAGAATGAATTGTCCAATTCCGAGCTTGACGTGGCGCGCATGACCGAGATGCTGCACATTTCACGGACCAAGTTCTATTATAAGGTGAAAGGACTTACGGGAGAGAATCCGAGCGTGTTCTTCCGTATGTACAGGCTCAACAGGGCCGCCCAGCTTCTGAAGGAGAGGAAATACAATGTGTCCGAGATCGCGGATATGACCGGTTTCAGCACCTTGTCGCATTTCTCAGTCAGCTTCAAGAAGCAGTTTGGCGTGTCTCCGAGCGAATATGTCAAATGAGACAGACGGCGTTCCTTGGAGACCGTCCGGCACCATTTGATGCCGTGGGCAGTTTATCGTGTCTGCGGAGGGTTCCGATGTTTTCATGACATTCAAAAATTTATTGCCCTGATTCTTTCTGTGGCATTTATGTTGCGTGCAGCGGCTTCTGTGAAACAAGCTACTTGAAAT
>CAJUEK010000033.1 GCA_910585445.1 uncultured Bacteroidales bacterium
TTGATTGCATAAAAGTTTACGGTTTGTGGTAAACTTTTTTCAGGACGGGACACAAACGTGGAGCATAAGCAATTGTCTGTCTGCACTTTAGAGAATTACGATTCCCCTAAATCGGGGAATCGTAATTCAAGAACTTATTGATAATCATTCATTTATGCACCACAAAAATCTCATTAATCCGCAAAACTCAGCGTTTTGACGGAACGCAACGGAGGGCAGACGAGACAAGAGATGATGCTGCCGGCTTGAACTCCGACACCGGAGATACTCCATCACGGCCAAGACGGACAAGCTGGCGTGCCATCGGACCGAAAGCAAAATCGTCATCCACTCCGAAGCCTATCATCGTATATGGCCTGTCATAGTCAAGGTAGAAAATGTTGGAATACTGCCAATATCCGATATCGAGCAGTTCCTCCATAAACACATCGTCCGGCCAACGTCCTGTATCCGTATAGTCTCCCTCATAAAACCCGTAATATATTTCTGCACACGGAGCGCCATCTGTAACAAGACGCACCGGCAGCACGGCCTTGCCATCAGCATCAAGATACTTGGAGTCAATCGCGGCCAATTCCGTACCGTCAAAATATTTGTCATATTCCATACGGAAAATTATATCCGCAGCTGCGGCATCATCCGTCGTGAAATCAATGCGGCAAAGCTCAGTCGTCGCCACACCACCAACATAGCCGAAAGCAAAAATAGAATAACGCGTATGAGGGGTCAGACCATAGAAAGTGAAAGACGCATCACCTCCGTCAGCCCCCTTAGCCTGCCACTGGTAACCGGCCACCAGGCGGTCCAGAATCTCCCGGTCAGTCATTCCGTCCCATGATGCGGAATAGTCAATGCCTACAACATAATGTTCGGCAAGGCCCGTCTTGGCAAGGACGCTCACCTCCTGGTCAGTCAGATTCGTAAGAGACAGGACAATCGGCTTCTCCTGAGCCTTGTCGCTTTCCGTGCGGAATCTTTTCGACACGACATCCGAGCATATAGACCCCAGAGGAGTGAGGGCCACGGCATAGCCCACATAATCGGTATCCGGCTCAAGCATCCCGTCAAAAGTATAGGACGACACACCTTTGTTCGCAAAACGAAGGACTGCCTGATCCTGAGGAACTCCAAGCATTTCATAGAATTGTACATATTGTTCAATCTCCTGTTTGGCGGCATCCAGCAGAAAAGCGTCACCGGAAACCGAGGCAGCCTCGACGGCATTGAACAAATACAACTGGTCAGGGTCATCAGGAGTCACTGTCATCGTCACAACAGTACCGGCAACCATGTAACTTATATCAAGGGTAACGTCAGAAGGCTCCACCGCAGCGGTCGTAAACTCAGCCTTGCATATGTCAGTAAGCCTTATACCGTCTTCTGTCATCCCATAGGCATATGCATAATAAGCAGTCTGAGGCTGGAGCCTGTATGCAGGACCGGCAACTTCACCACTCTTCAGCCTCGGGGCAAGGTACTCCTGCAATGATATTCCGGAAACTTCAGCACCGGACTTGAAGAAATCCAGCTCATCCTCAAAATATGATTCATCCGACTCATATGAATCAAAATATGACTTTTCTGCAACCATTGTAATATATGTCATGGACAAATCCTCCGGCACTACACGATACACTACCCCGGCATCGAATATTTCCTCTATGCTTATTGCAAGCCCCGGACGATTCTCCGCCGCTTCCTGACGTACAATGAACTCCGCTTCCGCTCCGGCACAGGTAACAATTACAATAGCATCACGCTCCTCCACATCATTGACATCGACATTGAAAGACAATTCGCCAGAATTTCCCGCTTCAAAATCATTTACCCAAGCTGCGGCACATGAGGCTTCCGGCTTTTCTGCAGCACTCAAGCCTTCCAGTTTATAGTCAACCTTATACTTTCCTCCGGAAGCCGTAGCCACGACCTCGTCAGTTCCGATTGTCAAATTGATCTCAGGTGTAAGCTCCCCATTGTTGCCGCATCCGGCAAATACTGATGCCAACACGACAGGAAGCGATGCAGCAATCCACTTTTTCATAAAACCGCACATAATGTAAAACAATAAAAATTAATAAATAAAAACTTCCAAAACAGTCCGGGAAATCCGCCGGTCCGCAGAAATTACAACAATCTCATGTAGTCAAGCCTATTATAAAAGAATAATGATTTATCTTTATGAGCGATATTCAAAAAGCAATAGGTCAGAATTCAAATAAGTGGACGGCTTATGATGTGCAATTTACAAATAAATCTTTCATAGGCAATGGCAACCGGAGAAAATCACGCAAAAAAAATATCTCCGGACATGCCGCTGGCATCCGATTTGGATTTGTCCGCTTCCGCAGCCGGCTATGAGCATGATGCTGCACAGAAACGGACACAAAAATTTATAGATTATGAAAGAAAAGAAATCCCCAAAGATGAATGTACTGACATCTGTCAACGGACGTCCAATTGCAGACAATCAGAACACCCAGACAGCAGGCCAGCCCGGCCCGGTTACAATACAGGACCCGTGGCTGATTGAAAAAATCGCCCATTTCGACAGGGAGGTAATCCCGGAAAGGCGCATGCATGCCAAAGGCTCGGGAGCATACGGTACCTTCACTGTCACGAATGACATAACGAAGTGGACACGCGCATCAATATTCTCGCATGTAGGCAAACAGACTGAATGCTTCGTCAGGTTCTCCACAGTGGCCGGAGAAAGAGGAGCCGCTGATGCGGAAAGGGACATCAGAGGCTTCGCAATGAAATATTATACTGACACGGGAAACTGGGACCTGGTAGGAAACAACACACCCGTATTCTTCCTTCGCGACCCGCTTAAATTCCCGGACCTGAACCACGCGATTAAACGCGACCCTCGCACCGGCATGCGCAGCAAAGACAACAACTGGGACTTCTGGACACTTCTTCCCGAAGCCCTACATCAGATAACCATCACAATGAGCCCAAGAGGAATCCCGTATTCTTTCAGGCACATGCACGGATTCGGAAGCCACACTTACAGTTTCATCAACAAAGACAATGTCAGGACATGGGTCAAATTCCATTTCAGGACATTGCAGGGAATCAAGAACCTCACAGACGCGGAAGCAGAAGCTGTGGTGGCAAAAGACTGCGATTCCAACCAGCGCGACCTCTACGAGGCAATCGAGCGCGGAGAATATCCGAGATGGCTCATGCAGATACAGGTCATGACTGAAGAGCAGGCAAAGACTTACAAAGTGAATCCTTTTGACCTTACGAAAGTATGGTATCACGGAGATTTCCCTCTGATAGACGTGGGAATACTTGAATTGAACCGCAATCCGGAAAACTTCTTTGCTGAAGTGGAGCAGTCGGCTTTCAATCCGATGAACATAATCGACGGAATCGGCTTCTCCCCGGACAAGATGCTTCAGGCAAGGCTCTTCTCATATGGCGACGCACAGCGCTACAGGCTCGGCGTGAACCACAACCTCATTCCTGTAAACAGGCCAAGATGCCCGTTCCATTCATTCCACAGGGACGGTCAGATGAGGACAGATGACAATTACGGAGGAACAGTAGCATACGAACCGAACAGCTTCGGAGAATGGCAGGACTCCCCACACATGAAAGAACCGCCGCTTCAGGGAGGCGACGCGTACAATTACGACGAGAGGGAATATGACAATGACTATTATACACAGCCAGGAAAATTATGGAGGCTGATGTCCGAGGAAGACCGGAAGGCAACCTGCGAGAACACTGCACGGCATATGGAAGACTGCAAGCTGTTCATCAAGCAGAGGCATGTGCGCAACTGCTATCAGGCGGACCGGTCATATGGAGAGGGAGTGGCAAAGGCTCTCGGAATCAGTCTTGAAGAGGCCCTTAATGCTCCTGACCCGGCAAAGGATAAGACAAGACACTAATCAAAACCTATAAGACATGACAAAAAGACACCTTACGATGGCCATTGCCGTCATTGCAGCGATGACGCTGACGGCCTGCAGCAATGCGGGCGCCAAAAACACAAAAGAGCAGGTGCATCCTAAAGCTGTGAAAGAGCTCTCCACAGAGGAGTTCAAGACCAGAATCTATGATTTTACGGCTGAAGAGATGGTGTATCTGTCAGACAAGCCGGCAATTGTGGACTTCTATGCTTCATGGTGCGGACCATGCAGGCAGATCGCACCAATTCTCGAAGAACTGGCAATCGAGTACGGCGACAAAATAGACATCTACAAGGTTGACATTAGCAAAGAGAAGAAACTTGCAAGGGCGTTCAACATAAGTTCGATACCTGCAGTTCTTTACATTCCTGTAGGGAAAGACCCTGTACTTACAATAGGGGCACGTCAGAAAGGAAAGTTCAAGACTGAAATAGATACGATTCTTCTCGGGAAATGACAAAAACGGAGCGGCCAAATCTTTCTGACCGCTCCGTTTTCATTGAGCCAGCTATGGGAGTCGAACCCACGACCTTCGCGTTACGAATGCGATGCTCTACCAACTAAGCTAAACTGGCAACGTTATCTCCTTTTTGCAAAAGGGACTGCAAATATAGATATTTTTCCATAATTTTGCATACATTATATAGAATTTGCATTTAACCATGGAGAAATTTTCGGCAGACATTATCGTCATAGGAGCAGGAGCGGCAGGAATGATGGCGGCATCAGGAGCGGCACAGACAATCTCATCAAGACAAGCGTCACAGGCAGCAGGTGAAGAAACGCAGAAAGGAAACGGAAAGGTCATCGTGCTCGAAAAAATGCCGCGTCCGGGACGCAAGATAATGATAACCGGCAAGGGAAGATGCAATTTCACCAATGTCAAGCCATGGAGCGAATTCAGCGGGCACATACATCCGAAGGCCAATTTCCTCAAGCCTTCGTTTTTCAATCTGACTCCGGAGAAAATGACTGAATATTTCCAGGCAAACGGGATGGAATCCATCGTGGAGCGCGGTGACAGGGCCTTTCCGGTCTCACAGTCAGCCGCGGACGTCGTAGATTCACTTTTGAGGGCTGCCAAAAAGGCCGGTGCGGAAATATGCTGCGGCAAGGAAGTAAATGCCATTGAGAAAACCGGAGATGGAAAATTCGGAATAAGATGCTCTGACGGAAGCGTTTATGATTGCAGGAAGCTCATAATCTGCACAGGCGGGCTTTCATACCCGGCAACAGGCTCGACCGGAGACGGATACGGATGGGCCAGACAGTGCAGACATTCTGTCAGCCAGCTGTTCCCGTCACTTACTGCAATCGTGCCCAAAGGCTACAAGAGAGAGTCATCTGAACAGAAAGAATATGACGGAAGTCCATGGTACGAAGGCACAAGAGGACATATCGGCAGGAGCACTCCCCTATCCGAGGCCGGAAGCGCGTTATGCGGCAACCAGCTGAAAAATGTCAGCGTCACCCTCATAATAGACGGCAATCCGGCACAGACTGAGTTCGGGGACATAGATTTCACTGACGGAGGGATAGAAGGACCTGTCGGATTCAAGATAAGCCGCAGATGCGTCAAAGGAATCATCAATGGTTCCAAAGCCGGCATATCAATTGACATCAAGCCGGCAGTAAGTCCGGAAGCCCTGTCCGGAAGGCTCATGTCATTATGGGAAGACATCTCCAAAGACAGGCGCAGTGCAGGAAAGCCGTACAAAGACCGTTTCCGGGTGCTGCTCGGCAAAGTCCTCCCACAGCAGCTGATTCCGGCATTTGTGAAATGTAACCCTGGACTTGACCATAAGACTCTTGCCAAGACGCTGAAAAACTGGAAATTCGACATAGCCGGTTTTGTAGGCTATGAAAGATGCGTAATCACGGCAGGAGGAGTCTCGCCAGAGGAATTCACGGCGAAAACACTCGAATCCAAGCTTATACCAGGGCTTTATTTCGCAGGAGAGATACTGGACCTTGACGCAGATACGGGAGGCTATAACCTCCAGACTGCATTCTCTACAGGTTACCTCGCAGGAATTTCTGCCGCAAAGGCGCTATAGGATTCCCGGACGCAGCACACCGTGCCCGCTGCTCAGATTACGCCTGACCCGAGCATTTCAACTGCCGTCTCCGCTGGAGCATCATCAGCACCCAAATCCACAGGAGCATACCATACGGCAAATTGCCCTGGAGTTATTCCGCGCTGGGGCGAGTCGAAAAGGAAGAAAAGACCGTTCTCCCTCATTATCATTGTGGCATCCTGCAACGGCTGGCGATATCTTATGCGTACCTTGCAGCGGCTTATCTCTCCGGACGCCATGACCATGTCAGGACGTATCCAATGTATTTCTTCCGGCGAAATCCTGAGGCAGCTGCGTGACAGCCCCTTATGCGTGTGTCCCTCGCCGACATATATTACATTGGACTCAGTATCGGTCTCTATGACGAAAACCGAGTCCTTGTGGCCGCCGACATTGAGCCCTTTTCTCTGTCCTATGGTGTAGAACTGTGCCCCGTCATGACGTCCGATGACCTTTCCGAACGGATTTTCCTTGTAGCGCGTCTTCTTTATATGCTTCTTTCCGCTGCGGTATGTCTCGGTCTCGAACTGTATGTCATACTTGACCGGCAGTGAAAGCCTCATCAAGGTCTGGTCGTCAAGAGCGGCAATCTTTTCCATGGAGAACGGACATGCAGACCGCCCTGTGCACGAGGACTTGTCTTCCGAAATGTATTCCGTAATCATATTGACCTCCGCCGAGCTGTCATTCATAATGGAGCCGAGCGTGTCGCGGACAAACGCATACTGCCCGTCATTCTCATAGTACGCATCATAGACCTCTACAATATCCCCTTCTGAAGGCTTGAGCTTCTGCTGCAGGAAAACAGGCAGACTGACCTTTCCGACAAAACATATCCCTTGAGAATCCTTCTTGTCAGCAGAAGGAAGGTCTGCCTCATGGGCAAGCCTGCGCACCTCGCTCTTCATCAGTCCGCCTATCGGGAACATGGCCTTAGAAAGCTGCTCCTGAGTGAGCTGGCAAAGAAAATAGCTCTGGTCCTTGCCAGGGTCAAGTCCGGCGAAAATATGATGCACGCCGTTTTCATCCGTCTCCTTGCGGCAATAATGTCCTGTGGCCACCATGTCCGCCCCAAGCTTCAGGGCGCATTTGAGGAACGCGTCGAATTTGATTTCCCTGTTGCAAAGCACATCCGGATTAGGCGTGCGGCCTTTTCCGTACTCATCAAACATATAGTCCACTACCCTTTTGCGGTATTCTTCACTCAAATCGACATAATAGAACGGTATGCCTATCTTTCTTGCGACCATCTCCGCCACAAAGCGGTCCTCCTCCCATTCACATTCTCCATGAAGAGTCGTGGAGGCGTCATGCCAGTTCTGCATGAACAAGGCAAACACATCGTAGCCGGCACGCTTGAGAAGCAGGGCCGCCACGCTCGAATCCACACCGCCGGAAAGGCCGACGCACACCTTTATTGCTGAATTGCCATTGTCCATAATGAAGATTTTTTGTCATATTCCAAGTCACGCTGCCCAAAAAGCATCATTTTAAAAGAAAAAGACTATCTTTGTCATGCTCTGCGCGTGCGCAAAGATAATTTAATTGATCTTTTATGACAAACAAAGAGATAAAAATCTCCTACATGGAATACGATTCCATTGAGCAGATGAATCCTGAGGACAGGGAACTTGCACAGGCAGCGATAAATGCCACGAAACACTCATACGCCCCCTACTCCAAATTCAATGTCGGTGCTGCGGTGATGCTTGAGGACGGGGAAATCATAACGGGCTCCAACCAGGAAAACGCTGCCTACCCTTCCGGGTTATGCGCAGAAAGGACAGCCATGTTCTATGCAAGCGCGAACCGTCCGGACAAAGCCATGACGAAGATAGCAGTAGCAGCAGGCCAGGAGGGGAAATTGTGCGACAGTCCGGCAACTCCTTGCGGAGCATGCAGGCAGGTAATGGCACAGTATCAGACAAAGGGCGGACGCAATATGGAAATCATACTTGTCGGAGGGAAGAAAATATGGAAATTCGAAAAAGTGGATGACATACTTCCTTTCATATTCGACAGCATCTGATACGCAGTCTCCAGTCCGGCGGCATCTGAGGATGAAATCCCCAGCCGTAAACACCGGAGCCAGACAGGCAGCCGAGGCCGGTTCAGCAAAGAATCTGACATCATTTCGGCAGTTTTTTTTGCATAGCGGGAAAAATTGCCTACATTTGCATCCGGGAAAGTCATACACGACCAGCTCCCTCCGAATTCCCCCAGGGCTTGACCGCAGCAAGGGTAGGAGGTCGTAGCGGTGCGATGTATCAAGCTTTCCCTTTTTTCATTTCAACTCCCCACTATCCACATGAAAACACGGTTTACAGTTCTCCTGCTACTGTTTCTATTTGAAACAGCGGCGACTTTTGCACAAAATATCGTCTCGTTTGACATGATACAGCGCAACAGGAACATCGACGTCAAGCTCACGCTCAAGGATGACAGCACATCCGAGCCTCTATCCTGGGCTACGGTGTATCTCATTCCGGCAGGAGACACGACCATCACGCATTTCGCTATTTCCGATGACAAGGGAAACGCCGTGCTGGAAGAAGTCCCTGTCGGCAAATACGAACTTACGGCAGAAATAATAGGCTATCTTCCGCACAGGCAGACCTGCACGTTCAAGCGCTGGGAAGAAGATTTGGGAATCATACGGATGAAAGAAAACCCGGAGTATATCGAAGCATCCAAAATCACGGCTGCCGGCAACCCTGTACTGATAAAGAAAGATACCATAGAATATAATGCTTCCTCTTTCAAGGTGGGAGAAAACGCCATGCTTGAGGACCTGCTCAAAAAGATGCCGGGCATGGAAGTGTCGGACGACGGTTCAGTGACGGTAAACGGAGAAAAAATCGAACAGATTACAGTCGGAGGCAAGACATTCTTCTTCAATGACCCGAATGCCGCCCTTAAGAATCTTCCGGCAAAGATTGTGGACAAGATAAAGGTAATAGACAAAAAGAGCGAAGAAGCAGAATTCACTGGAATCTCCACCAAGGATGACAAGAAAAAGGTTATGGACGTGGAGCTGAAGGACGAATATACCAAAGGATGGTTCGGCAATGCGAAAATCGGAGGAGGTGCCACACTTGTTCCGAAAGGAGGAGACGGACTTTCAGACAGGCGCGGCCTGCTGTACAACGGCAACGCCATGGCTACGGGATATACAGAGAAAGACCAGGTCGTATTCATAGGAAATGCATACAATGCGACAGAGCCTAGCGCAGGAGCAGTAATTGTCACCTATGGCGGCGAGCAGGACGACTACAGCAGTATGGATGGCCTGGCCACAAATGCCAAAGCCGGCCTCAACTTCAACTCCGACAGGATAAAGGGATTCACTTCAACCATTTCAGCTGACTACTCATACGGAACAAAGGATTCAAAACGCAGGACGGCGCGCACCTCTTTCCGCACAGATGCGCCTGCCATCCTGTCAGACGGGACATATTCCGGAGACGGTTCACGGCATGGAGTGAAGGCAGCCATCGAATTCAAGAAAAAGGACAAAAAGAAATACGACCTGTACCTGTATCCTTCATTCGACTTCAGCACGAGCAAAATCAGCCAGGCCAGCTCATCACGCACCTACAGTGACGAAGGCGACCTGAACAGTTCGTCAGCATATTCGGACGCATTCAGCAAGCAGGCAGAAGGAAGCCTATATTTCGGCGGCGGCATAAAAGACCTGGGCAAGGAGAAAAGAAGCATCACCTTGTCGGGGGATTGGGCAATATCCGGAACAGACGGGGAAAAGAACGAAATATCAGAACTGCTCCAGCAAGGCACAGGCACGACAAACAACCTGCTGTACAACACTGACAATTCCGCAAATGAATTTTACGGAAGCCTGTCATATGTTGAGCCGATAGCCAAAAGATGGGCTATGCGGACACGTTTCAGTTCCTCATACGCATCCTCAGTAAATGACACCAGGGCAACCGGTGCAGACGGTACGGAGGACATCCATCATTCGTCATTTTACGACAAGAAGTATTTCAGTGAACGCCTGAACCTGCTCATGCAATATGACAACGACACTTCAAAGGTACAGTTCGGCGTACAGGCGGAACTCGTACAGAACTCCACCAGGGCACGTTCACTCGGCACTGAGACAATCACAGGCAAAGGAGAATGGCTGATGAACTGGTCTCCTTTCGTCTCTTACTCATATGAAAAGGAAGGGCACAGCCTGTATGCGGGATACTCAGGACAATCGGCCCAGGTGTCAGGACGTTCAGTAACTCCGGCACCGGACCTCTCCGACCCTGTGCATATACAGACAGGAAACATATACCTGAAGCCCTCTTTCTCACAATGGCTGCACGGTTCATACCGAATGAACAACAGGGAGACCTTCTCTTTCCTAAACCTGTACATAAACGGAAGCATTACAAACAGAAGCATCGTCTATGCGAGCTGGTTTGATGAAGGCGGAATCAGATATGCAGTTCCAGTCAATTCCATGAAGCCGGACATCAGAACGAGCATGTATCTCTCCTTCGACCAGCCTCTGGGCAAACAGAGGATGTTCACACTGAGTGCCAATGCGAACGCATCAGTAAATACAGGCACCGGCTATCAGGCAGCATCACGGCTTGAAGGCCTGGACATCAGGAATTTCGACTATAATGCATTCATGAGCGGTTTCTGGGGTGACAGCAGCGGAGACAGGTTCTACAGCGGCGAGAGCGGATTCAAGGAGAGCCGCACGACCTCGGCAATATGGTCAGCTGGGCTCGGCCTGAAGTTCAGCATCGAAAAGCTGGACGCCAAGATAGGAGGAAGTTTCTCAAACAGGATTTCAAAATATTCCCTTGACAAGTCAGCGAATCTGAACACATGGGACAACTCTCTGTATGCCGACGTGCTCTGGCAGCCGGGAAAGAACTGGGAACTCAAGACTGACATCCGTTACAATTTCTACAGGGGATACTCTTCAGGATTCGGACTTCCGGAATGGAAATGGAACGCCTCAGTCAGCAAAAGCATAAAATCTGTCAGCCTGAGCCTGAAAGTAGCTGACATATTGAACCAGACAAGAAACCTCAGGCGCACGGTTTCATCAGAATACATAGAGGACGTTTACCGTAACGTGATGGGAAGGATGTTCCTGTTCAGCGTGTCATTCAATTTCGGCAAAATGAACGCAAAGAAGAACAGTTCCGTGGAAAATGCCATCTGGAACATGATGTAACCGGCGCAAGAGGAACACCCGGAAAAGCACATACGAACACAAAAGGGTTTCCGAAAGTTGATTTCAGAAACCCTTTTATCATATCTGTTACATGGTTCAGAAGCTGTCCATGTGATAGCACTTCACTTCAAACTCACCGGAAAGAATCCCGTATCCGTTCTCCGCGAGGGACTCAAGCTCATTTTCTCCCGGATAGACCTCAACAGGAGCTATGGAGGCAATCCTTTCCTTGACCTGCTCCACAAGATACTTGCTGTAGGCCACTCCGCCGGTCAGGATTATCGCATCCACCTTGCCGCACACTACAGTGGAAAGAGCTGCCACATATTTTGCGATTGACAGGCAATATCCCTGCAGGAATGTCTCGCATTCGCTGTCACCTGCCTCCGCACGCGCCGTCAGGTCCCTGAAGTCATTGGTACCGAAATAGGCCACAGCACCGCCTCCGCCTACAAGGCGCTTCTTTATCTGCTCCTTTGTATGCTCACCGCTGAAACACATCTCCACGAGAGGGAAAGCAGGAACACTTCCGGCACGTTCCGGACTGATTGGCCCGTCTCCTCCGAGAGCATCATTGGTATCAATTACAAGCCCGTGACGATGAAGCGAGACAGAGGTGCCGCCTCCCATATGGGCTACTATGACCGTGACATCCCTGTTGGTCTTCCCTACTCCGCGGGCATATCTCCTTACCATCGCCCGAGAATTGAGGGCATGGAAAAGCGTGCGTCTCGGAAACTCGGGAAGCCCTCCTACCTTCACTTCAGGCAGCATCTCGTCCGCCATAGGAGGATCGGCTATAAATGCCCGGCACCGCTCTGTGATGCCTCTGCCGCTGCGCGCCTGATTGACTTCCACTGCAATGTCGTCAGCTATAAGCGCGCTCAGATTGCACGCATGCACTCCGTCCCTTCCCGAGATGAGGGCCTTCCTCATGTCCTGGTTGACTTCATAGACGCCCGTGCGGATAGGAGTCACAAGTCCTCCGCGTGCCATGACAACATCAATGCTTTCAAGCTCAATGCCCCTCTGGACCAAAAACTCCGTAATGGCATCACGACGCATCAGGTCCTGGTCCATTACAGAGCTGAATTTCGCAAGTTCCCCTGCCGGATGTGTAAGATTCTGCTCAAACAGCTTGCTTCCGGCATCGTAGAAACCTATTTTTGTAGAGGTGGAGCCGGTGTTGATTACCAGTATTCTACCTTTCATGCAAAAACAATATAAAAAAGTTAAAGTACAAATATCCGGAGCCGTAATGCACGGGAAAGACATCCTTCAAGAGCCTCCCGAACGCTCCGCAAATGACATGGGCCGGCGGGAAAACTCCCTCCGGCCCGTCATTCCGAAAATTATTTTACGGACAAAGCCGCAATCGCTATTGAATTAAGTTTCGTATCTATGCTGTCAGCACGGCTTGAAAGTACGCAAGGGACTTTCGCACCTACCATCATGCCGGCCTGCTTCACATTTGAAGCAAGCTTTGAGTTAGCCTTGTAGAACACATTGGCAGACTCGATATTAG
This sequence comes from uncultured Bacteroidales bacterium, assembly GCA_910585445.1. Lineage (GTDB taxonomy): Bacteria > Bacteroidota > Bacteroidia > Bacteroidales > UBA932 > Cryptobacteroides. Next base: position 12,733 of record CAJUEK010000033.1, read on the forward strand.
GGAAGAGCAGACAGTCAGCGTCTCCTGCTACAGGACTGACAAGGCCTTTGATTTCCACAGACTCCTGGTCAATCGCCACGTCAAGGGCAAGAGGGCCGTCAGCGATGCATCCCTTTATCTGTCCCCTGTCAACCATCTTGGCCAGCATTGCAGCCTCCATACATGCAGGCATGCTGGTGAGCATCTGCTCCGATGCAGCTATGATGGCAACCTTAGGCTTTGCTATGCCGGCCGCACGCGCGGTAGCCACAAGATGTCCCATTATTATCTGCTTCTGCTTGAAATCAGGAGCCGGAATCACAGCCATGTCGCCCACGAAAAGAAGCTTGTGGTAATTAGGATTCTCTATTACGGCGCAATGGGTCAATGTACCTTTCGGAGGAAGGAGACCGGTCTCCTTGTTGAGGATGGCGCGGAGGAACTTGTCAGTGGAGCAAAGTCCTTTCATCAGGAAGTCTCCCATGCCTTCCCTTATCATTGCAACAGCCTGTGCGACAGAAGGAAGCTCGTCAGGGTTGTGTACAACCGTGAACTTCGCCATGTCTATTCCCTCGCTTTTGCAGGCCTGCGCAATCATGCACTGGTCGCCGACCAGAGTCACGTCAACAAGTCCGAGGTCAATGGCCTTGCTTGCCGCAGAAATGGTATGCCCGTCAACTCCCCAGGCAGCAATCATTCTTTTTTTTGCCTCCCTGCCCTGGAGTTCGGCAAATATGTCTTCAAATTTCGTAAACATTGTTTTTAAATTGATTTATCATTCATCCTCGTTCTGTACGATATGCATGGTGTCGCGTGCTATCATCAGTTCCTCGTCAGTCGTGATTACAGCGATTTTCACCTGTGAGTCAGGAAGCGAAATCATCACATCGCGTCCTGTCGCCACATTTGCATCATAGTCGAACTTCACACCGAGATATGTCAGGTTCTCGCACACCCTGCGGCGAAGACGGCTGTTGTTCTCACCTATGCCTCCGGTGAAGACAATCAAATCGACACCGTTCATCGCTGCCGCATATGCACCTATGAACTTGGTTATGTCGTAAGTGAGCTTCTTGAGCGTAAGCTTTGCCTTGGCATCTCCGGCATTGGCAGCCTCATTGAGGTCACGTGCATCGGAAGACACGCCTGAGAGTCCGAGGAAACCGCTCTTCTTGTTGAGCACGCGGCTCATCTCAGAAGCAGAAAGTCCCTCCTTTTCCTGGATATAAGTAACCACGTCAGGGTCCACATTACCGCATCTCGTACCCATAATGAGGCCCTCAAGCGGAGTGAAGCCCATGCTCGTGTCGATTGACTTGCCGTTGAGGACGGCAGCAATAGAGCTTCCGTTTCCGAGGTGGCAGGTAATTATCTTGGAATATCCGAGGTCCAGGCCGGCGAATTTCGCACCCTTTGCCGAAACGAACTTGTGGCTCGTGCCGTGGAAACCGTAACGGCGGATGCGGTATTTGTCATAGTACTCATAAGGAAGGGCATACATGTAGGCATAAGCCGGCATGGTATGGTGAAATGCGGTGTCAAAAACAGCCACCTGAGGCACTGTAGGAAGCGCTGCAGAAACAGCCTTGATGCCAAGGATATTGGCAGGATTGTGAAGAGGGGCGAACACTGAGCATTTCTCGAGCTGTGCCACAACCTCGTCAGTGACAAGCTGGCTGCACATGAACTCCTCAGCTCCATGCACGACACGATGTCCCACAGCCTCTATGTCCTCCAGAGTTTCAAGCACTCCGTATTCCTTGTCCATAAGGGCGTCGAGGACAGCATGCATGCCGACCGTATGGTCGGACACGGGCATTTCCCTGACAAGCTTCTCTTTGCCGGCGGCCTGATGCTTGAGACAGCCGGTCTCCATACCGATTCTCTCTACGAGACCTTTGGCAAGAAGATCATAAACCTCATCGTTCTTCATATCAAGAAGCTGATACTTGAGCGATGAACTACCGCAATTAAGTACTAAAATGATCATATCACAAATGTTGTTTATTCAATGGATGTCATGCGGGTTCATGCGTCAGATTAAAATTTCGCAAAAAATCCGCACAGGCTGCGCAAAGTTATAAAAATTATCGCTACTTTAGCAAAAAACAGGAACGAAATGAAAGTGGAGAGGGAGATTGCGTGGTTCTCGTTGCCGTTTGCCGCCGGAGTCATTGCCGCAGCATATGCCGCAGATGTGCCGGCCGTCACAGAAAGCATATTCGCATCATCTGCATTATACGCAGCCACGGCATTCATGGCATGCCTTATTATAACATCCGGAAAAACACAATACACAGGATACGCCCCCATACTGGTGTGTGCAATGTCACTCGCATGCGGCCTGTTCACCGGGATGACAGGGCATATGAGGGCAGCCTGCAGTCCGGAAGTCCACGGAGCGGTTGCGGCCAGGCTTACATCCGTCGGAGCGGCCATGGGTGACCATATTGACACAATCGCTTTTTCAGACTCCGAGACAAACGCCGTCATAAAGGCACTTCTGACCGGAGACCGCAGCAGCCTTTCCGCAGAAACTGCCGAATCATTCCGTTCCAGCGGGGCATCACATATACTTGCCCTGTCCGGACTGCACCTTGGCATAATATACATGATAATCAGCAGAAGCCTCGCATTTGCAGGGAACTCTCCGGCGGCACTGCGCATACGCTCCATACTGACGATACTGCTTTGCGGAACATATACCTTGGCGACAGGCGCCGGAGACTCAATCACAAGAGCCTTCATTTTCATATTGGCAGGCGAAACGGCCAAGCTTACAGGACGGCACAAGTCAACTGCCGGGATTATGATGGCGTCTCTTTTCCTGCAACTCGCGGCAGCCCCGACTGCAGCAAGAAGCGCCGGATTCCAGCTCTCCTATGCAGCCATGGCAGGCATCGCGTTCATTTTTCCTTTCCTCAAGAACTTCTGGCACTACGGGACACAGCAAAGGCCGCCCCGTGGCGGCCTGCTGCAACATATATGGGATTCCGCCGCACTGTCCATCTCATGCCAGATGACGGCAGGCCCGATAGCCTATTTGTACTTCGGAACGTTTCCGAAACATTTTCTTCTGACCAATCTCATTGCCCTCCCTCTGACAGGATTCATCATCCCGATATCAATCCTTGTACTTGCGGCATCAATGGCAGGCGTCTGCCCGGCCTGGCTTCTGCGTGCAGCTGAAGCGGCAGTCAACGCGCTTTCATACTCCCTCCTGATAATATCAGGCATGTAAAAACTCTCCTGAAAAAGCAATCAGCGCACGGCAAAAGACTTCGGACAAGACGAGTTCGCTCTATAATGAGGGGCATAAACAGACTCAATCTGGGGAGCCGCAGACAAGAACACGCCCTCTTGCGTAACGAAAAACTCTTCCGATATCACGGAGTTCTCCTCCGGAAAGACATCAAACCAATACAAGGTCCTGTCAGCACGCACCTCACGGTAAGCGGAAGGCGAAACTGTAAAGGCACCAGCCGCAAAAGGCCTGAACCAGCCGCCGCTCCACCCGGAAAGCTGCCGTACAGGAGAAAAAGCCGCAGGACGCGGGACATCAAGACGCACGAAACTGCGGTTCTCCCCGCTCCACACCGAATATTTGGCAACAATCTTCTCCCCCACTTCAAGATTATCCCCCTCAGCAAGTTCCACAAGAGCACCATCTGGAAGTTCCTTATAATAACCGACAGAAATCCTGAATCCGTTTCCGGCAGTCAAAATCTCCCCGAACGGCTTCCTTGCAGTCTTCTTCAGGACTATCATCTTAGTATCGGCTATTGCCTGCACACCATCATACACAGATGCCACAGCCTCTGCAAAGCCTGAATCCGATTTCCAGTCCTGCGTTTCCTTCTGGAGCATAATCCAGATTCTTATCCCATCTGCAATCTGCCCAAGACGGCGTGTCATGGCTTCATCCTCCATATCACTGATAGCCAGATCACGCAGAAGGTCACAAATGACAGAGTGGGCATACGCCTCGCTTTCAAGAAGTCCCCTCCAAGGCATTACCGCATTAGGGTAATACCAGCCTCCGGACGGATGCTCCACTGCATATTCCGCCAAAGACACCACATCATCATGGAGAGAACGGGCAATGCGCCTTCCGGCAACACGGACACCCCAATCCCCTGCCATTTCACGGCCCTGCTCCGACATGCAGAGATTAAGCAGAATCCTTGTGCGGCGTGCCAATGAAAGCACATCAGAACCGGTGCTGCGTTTGCCCGACGGCGTGAGATACTCCTTGATATTCTTCTTAAATCCGGCAAATTCCTTGTCTCCCATGGCCTTACGTGCAGCCGACGCGTCAAAAGGCAGTCCCGCATAGAATGAACGCACATAAAGATATTGCTGAACAGAAAGCCCGCCGACCCATAAAGGCCTGTATTTCAAGCTGAAAAACGTATAATCCAGATACTCGACTCCCTTGCACACAGCTTCATCAAAATCATCCAGGCTGTCCTGACCGTTCAACTGCGAAAGCTCCGCAAGCAGTCCCCTGTCACGCAGAGAGGCATACCTGTCCAAGACTACAGCGGTGACTAAAGGAGACGAGGTCATGCCCTCAAACCATCCGAAACCGCCATCCTCATTGGCACATGAGAGAATCTTCGAAATGGACTCCATCGCGCTTGAAATGCGCACATCCTGTCCGGAATCCTCGGCCTGGCTATCCGGGCCGACACCTCCCTGCCGCCTGGCCAGTCCGTATGAAAGTATGTTGACATACAGAGCCTCCGACAATGATATGACATCCTTGCCTTCAGGCCTGTATCCGGCAGGAAGGGCATCAGCAAGCATATCAGCAATCCGCCTTTCCGAATACCAGGCACCTGCGGAAGACATATTCGTGAATTGTCCTCTAAGACGCCCGACAAGTTCCTCCTCAGACATTCCCGGCAGGAGCACCCCGGAATGGGCCTCAACAACATCCTGCCAGGCAGGATAGACCGGAACTGTCACAAAAACCCCGTCTGAGATATGGTTATCACCTGCAAAAACAACCTTGAATCCAAGCATATGTTTCCCCATGCCGGGAGCCGAAAGCCCATCGGTTCCGCACTCTGGAACATCAACCTCAAACTCAACAGGCACTGTCCCATAAGCAGGAACTGCTACCTTGACAGAATATGAATCCAGCGGCACAGCCCCTTCATACTCTTTTCCGGCATGCTCTTTTCCGGCATACATTTCAAACACCGCGACACCGGAAATTTCCGCATCCGAATTGTTTGACACGGAAGCCCGCATCACATACCTGTCGCCTTCATGCAGAAACTGAGGTTCGGCAACAGAAACCTTCAACGGAAGAGTCACCAGCATTTCCTTGCGTAAATATGCCGTGCGCATATCCCTATCATGCGCATATACGGACACTACAAAGGTGGACAGTTTCTCGCCTGAACGGAACACGAACCCGGCCATCCCGTCATCGGACGGACGGATGAACGGCATGAAAGCAAGAGTTGAAGAAAAATCATCACGCACGGCAACCTGTCCGGCATCATAAGCTCCGGCTGACAATTCGGGAGCTGCCGCACTGTCATAAATCACTTCCTCCTCAACCTGAGCATCCAAAGAAAGCGGGCCGCGCACATTCACAGACTTGCGGGCCAGGAATCCGTTTGCAGAGCCTCCGCCCACTGAACTTCCATAAAGAGCACCTTCCAACAGCACACCCCTGACATTCCCGTCACGTCCTGTGGCAGAGGATACATTCACATGCTCAACGCCAGGGCCGCGCCTGAGTACCTTGTTCCATCCGTTATACATTATTTTTTCTGAACTGAGGTCAAAGACAGCGGCAAGAACCTCTGAACCAGGCTCAGTCTTTACGGCTATCGAGCACTCCGCCCCGGGAAGCGCCTTGTCCACGAAGCGCGAAAATTCCAGCGTCATCTCCGGCTCAGAACGTCTCCGTATCCACGTGTCAGAATATTCATAGACCTGACCATTCCTGAAATAAATGACATTCAGAACAACCCCGTCCGGATATTCCGGCAAATATTCATAGCGCAAAGTCCCAACGCATCCTGTCGCCCCAGAGGCAGGCTCCAAATGCACAAGCCTTGAATCAAGAAGCTGCGACCTGTCACCGAAAAGCTCAGCCACAGCCCACACAGGCCCGTCACCGCATCCGAACTGCATCACAATGCCGTCATCCTCAATCACTCTGAAATACGACTCCACCCCGGAATCCATATCCACGTCATCATCACGCACCTTTAAGATGGAATAAGTTTCATTGCATTTTTCAACAGGTCCGCGCAGATTCTCCGCCGGTATTCCAAGCACAAACTCATAGACACCTGAAGAAAGAGCGGAAAAATCCAATTCCACACTCTCTCCTGACATTACAAGCCCCCCTTTTACAGAAGCCCCGGACTTGAGCAGATTATATTCCAGCTGCATTTTTGCCCTGTTCCCGTCGGGACGCAGAACCTCACATAGCACCTTGGTCTTTTCAGCTGCGACAATAGCCCCCTGGCCACGATATTTCCAGTCTTCAGAATCAAGGCCAAAGTCTCCGCGTGCCTTTTCATCAAAGACAGCCTTGATCTCAGGATATGCTCCGACGCTCTCATAATGAGAAAATTCAAGAGTTTCTCCTGTCTCATCCGTCAGCTTGACCTCAACAGTGACAGGACAATAGCTGTCCGTGCCTTTCCCAGCCACGCAACTGACAGAAAACGAGCCGTCATCCATTATTTCAAGAGGCCCGGAGCTTACGGCGGCACCAGAGACCCTTACAATGGCAACCGCGTTCACGCCTGAAAGACGATGCCCCGAAAAGCTCTTCACTTTTCCGCTCACGATGACAGTGTCACCAGGAAAGTACAGCACATCGGACTTGTCAAAAGAAAGGTCAAATGAAGGAAGCACAAACTCGTCCATCCGCAGAAATGACCTTCCGGCGACATTACCGTCAACGAGCAGTTCAACACTGCACATTCCGTTACGCCTGACCGCACCTAAAGCAAACTCTCCAGCCACGGAGCCGAATCCGTTTGTCACAAGCGGCAGCTCCGCGACCACATTGCCCTGCGCATCACCAAGTCTTGCCAGGACTTCTTTTCCCTGAGGAAGAACAGACATCCCTCCGTCACTTTTCCGGTTATACAATATGCCTTTGAACCTCAACGTGTCATCAGGACGGAAAGCGGCCCTGTCCTTGAGAATTTCCGCAAACACAGCATCTTCAGTTTCAGCCACAGGACGTACACGCTCATTTTCATAGATATACAGTTTGCGGCTCATGCGCAGTCTTCCGTCCGTGTCACGGAAAGAGCACTGAATCAAATATGCCGACTCTCCGTTTTTCATTGCTGACACTATATTCCCAGGAAGCGGAACAAAGCCGTCAAAGCGCACATCCTCAGCCCGTGCGACCTCACGGTCCCCCTTATAAAGAACCAATGACGCACTCTGCACTGGCTTGCCTGTCATATAGTCAGCCGCATATACACGCAATCCTTCAGCATCACGGCGCAATGCCAGCGACACTGTCTTTTTTTCATACGGTATCGTGCCGGCAACATCATTCCCGCCCGACTCATGTCCGGCAAGCACGCACCTTACATCATAGTTTCCGTCATCCATGACAGGGAACTCAACAACCACGGTATCACGCACATAGAAACTTCCCGCAGGATTGTCATGACGAGCATCATATACAGTCTTGCCGTCCCGTCCAACCACACTGACCTTAAAGGAATCCGCATTACGGAGCATAAAAATACCTTTTCCCTCATGGACATTCACGATGACCGACTTCTCTTCCAGCTGAAAAATTATGGATGCAAAACCTGCGCATCTTTTGGCCACAGCCCCGTCCATGCCATTGCGGAACATCCTGCGCTCACTTTCATAACTCTTTACCACAGAACGGAAAGCAAGATAATCATCAGATGAAGCCTTGCCCTCCATTGACCTGAATTCATTTTCAAGAATATCCGCCCTCGGAATCAGGGCAGCAGCCTTCCCTTCGTATTTCCCGGCCAAGCGCCAAAGCGCGGCAACACGGTTATCCTCTCCGGAAATGCGGGACACATATTCATACTCCGCAAATGCCGCCTCCGGATACCTGCCTCCAAGTTCTGCGTCAATCAGAGCCCAGGCATTCTCCAGTGCGGAATCATCCAGATGCCAATATCCGAGAATCATCCACAGAGCATACTCATAGTCATTCCCTATCAGGGGCAGAAGAATTTCCGAATAATTGTCCAAAGACCTGCGGAACGGGCTGAAAACCTTATACATGGCGGCATTCTTACCGGATTTCAGCTCACGCTCATGACTTTGCACAAAATCAAGAAGCCATGCGGCATCACGCCCGACTCTGTCACATGCATGCACGAAAGTCAGCACAGGCTCGCCATAAGCCACGACCTCCTGCTCCAGTTCTTTTTCAAGCTTTTCACGGAGTTTCCAGTCACGGCGCGAGCTGACCTGGACATATTTTCGCGCAGCATCATAATAATCCCACATAAGACGTCCAGCCAATGCCTGCTCCTTGATGCGCAACAGAATCTCAGCCTCTTTCTTTGGACGGTCGGCATCGGAAGCCTTGGCATATTCTTTCCAAAGCGATGTCAGGACATGGCCGTCGGAATCCGGAGCCGGCTCACGCCTGACGGACAAAAATGATGTCAGCGCGAGCACAGCCGACATTAACGGAATAACATGCAGGAATTTTCTCATCTTCTCAAAATTTTGAATTTGCCGCGACAGCCTCTGATACGACGTAAGTGCTGCCACCTATATATATTAATGGACGTGAGCACGGAGAGGCAGCCTTCATCGAGGCCGCCAGACCATGTGCAAGTTCCATTGCTTCAATGACTGTGCCGCAGCAATGGACTTTGCCGACTGCACGCCCGGCCTCATGGCAGCACCTCTCATACATGCCGGGCAGTTCCCCGGCCGGAAGAGCACGCCTGCCGGACGCCTGCGTGAATATTATCTCCACGTTTTCCGGCAGCATCCGCAGCACAGAGCCAGCATCTTTGTCAGCGACTGAACCATAGACCATTATGATGTCCGTAACTTCACCCGCTTCCCGCATAGAGACAAGCTGTGAAAAATTATGCTTCAGTCCATGTGCATTGTGTCCTATGTCACAAATCATATACGGCTCATCAGACAGTTTTTCCCACCTGCCGTGAAAATCCATTCTTTCGGCAGTATGCGCAATGGCATCCGCAATCACCCAGTCATCCGGACGCCGCCATTTTGTGAAAGCATCGGCCGCGGCAAGGACAGTCCTCAGATTCCGGCTCTGATACTCTCCCTGAAGGTCCATGGAAGCAAGAATCTCCGCACTGCGCTCCCACAGGCGAGGCACAGTCTTGTCCGCAAAAGTAAGCAAAGACATTATCCTGTTCCTGTCTCCCATAAACCCGGGATCATTCAGATTGGAATACAGCACCTTGCGTTCAAACACAGGGTCTGTCTCCGGATTGCTTTCCCCCACCGTCACAGGCACTCCCGGCTTGATTATGCCGGCTTTTTCAAAAGCGATTTCGGCAAGCGTATTTCCGAGCATGTCGCAATGGTCCAGCCCGATATTGGTAATCACGCTCAGCGCTGGGACAACTATATTCGTGCTGTCAAGGCGTCCTCCGAGTCCGGTCTCAAGCACTACAGCATCAACCCCGCAGTCTGCGAACCAGCACAGGGCCATCATTGTGGTGATTTCAAAGAAAGACAAATCCAGATGGTCAAAGGTGTCGCTCCATTTCATGACAAAATCCCATACTTCTTCACGGGAAATGAGCCTGACAGGAGCATTTCCGTCTTTTATGCGCATCCTCTCTCTGAAATCGGATATGTGAGGAGACGTGTAAAGCCCGACCTTAAGTCCTGAGGCGGAAAGAACGGAAGCGAGCATATTCGATACAGACCCCTTGCCGTTGGTCCCTGCGACATGGATTATATCATAGTTCCTGTGCGGATGGCCGGCAAGCTGGCCGAAAAATTCCATGTTCGCAATTCCGGGCTTGTAGGCCATCGCGCCGTCTTTCTGGAACGAAGGGAACCTCAAGAACAGCTTACTTATCATTTCTTCGTATCTTTCTTCAGAGAAAATATTGTCCATACTCAGATTTTGTTTGTTCATTCTACAAAAATACTTATTTTTACGATTCGGAAATTTATTTAACGACAAATTGCACCCGGCAATACCGGACCGCCGCCAAGGAACGGGACAGCCTCTGCAACATGACAATTTATGACAGAACAGGTATCAGCCTTATTTTCACACTACATCATCGACGGGGCGCGGCAGGACGCCACTCCTGCGGAGCTGCTTGCAGAATGTGCCGGAAGCCCGGACGGAAACATCCTCCGCAGCGGCATATGCCCGGGAGAGGAATACTGGGACATCATTGACGAGACCACGGAACCTCCGCTCACAGCATTCGCATATGACAGCTGTGATGCGGCCGGTTATCTGGATATGCTCAAGGCTGCAAATCCGCAGAGCAGGAGATTCCCCCTGCCTTACCCGGGACAGTTCACAAGGCTCAGGATTGCCTCCGCACTGATTGACATGATATGGCGCGAGGGACATTTCAGGCTTGGAAATCTGAGGATAAGGACGGAATGGACATGGGATACCGCACCAGTGGGAAGCATGGCGGCTTTTTACGAATCCGTAAAGGAGGCAAGCAGCTACATGTACGACCTCGGAGTGAGGCTTTCCGGATATGATTTCAGGCAGATTGCGGAAGGCAATTTTTTCAAGGCAGAGGCATGGCTTCCCGAAAAGTCCCAGGAGGCCGAGGATACGGAAGATGATTCCGGACAGGCTTTTTCCGCGGATGGATTTACGGAGCATGAGATACCTTTCAGGCTTCCTTACGAGAGCCGCCATCCATGGACCGGCCCTGGCAGGAAATGCGGGGAAACGATTGCCCCTGACATGGAAAGCATCCTGATTTATATACCTTTCGACACGTGCGGCTACAGGCTCGGAGGCTCTATGCTTTCTGAAGCGCTCGGCCAGGCGGGAGGGACTTCCACCAACATACAGGACCCGGACTATTTCATAGACTGCTATGAGGTCGTGCGTGAGCTAACCGAGGACGGCATAATAATGTCCGGAACGACGGTCAGCGACGGAGGACTCATGACAGCGGCGGACAGGATGGCCAAAGGACAGGCTGGTCTGAGCCTTGACATCAGCGGGCTCATGTCGTCATATGGCGAGAGCTGCCTGGCAAAAGTGCTCTTCGGAGAAGTGCCGGGAGTCCTCGTACAGGTCTCTGACACGAATTACGACTATTTCGATTCGCAGCTTCTGCTGCAGGATGTCGCCTATTATCCTGTCGGCAGGCCAAGCTCCTCATGCGGGCAAGTGACACTCGGACATGCGGCAAGACCTGGGGTCGCGGACATTTTGGCGGCGCTGCTCGGACAGGCAAGCGAGGGAGAGGACTGAACGCCCACTGAATCAGCTGAAAATGTGAAGCCAATCCATCGTTATCTGAAGAAAAATCATTAAATTCGCGGCGGATTTCACCATTCCGCGCGGCATAGGCACTCCGCCCGCGGCCAAAGAAGAATCTATTCACTATAAAACAAACATATAAAGCTTATGGAAGATAACAAGAAACGGGTTTATTGCTTCGGCGGCAAGACTGCCGAGGGTGATGGCTCAATGCGCGAGCTTCTCGGAGGAAAAGGTGCGAACCTCGCCGAGATGTGCAAGCTCAACATTCCTGTTCCGGCAGGTTTCACAATCACGACAGAGTGCTGTACAGAGTACTATGAACTCGGCGGAGGCTACAATGACGCCCTCAAGGCCGAGGTTGCCGAGGCTCTGAAAAAGACCGAGGAAATCATGGGAATGAAGTTCGGCGACAAGGAGAATCCTCTCCTGGTGAGCTGCCGTTCAGGAGCAAGAAGCTCAATGCCTGGCATGATGGATACCATCCTCAACATCGGTCTCTGCTCTGAGACTATTCCGGGCATGATAGCCAAGACCAATAATCCGCGTTTCGTGTACGACGCATACCGCCGTCTCATCATGATGTATTCTGACGTCGTGATGGAGAAGGCAGAGGGCATCGAGCCTGCGGACGGACAGGGTATCCGCCAGCAGCTTGACAGGATGATGGAGGAGCTCAAGGTTTCCAAGGGATATGCTTCAGACACCGACATCACAGCTGACGAGCTCAAGGAACTCTGCGTAAGATTCAAGGCCAGGGTTAAGGAGGTTCTCGGAGTTGACTTCCCTGATTCTGCAGAGGCTCAGCTCTGGGGTTCCATCGGAGGAGTCTTCAAGTCATGGAACGGAAAGAGGGCCATCGCTTACCGCAAAATCGAGGGCATTCCGGATGACTGGGGCACCGCAGTGAACGTACAGTCAATGGTGTTCGGAAACATGGGCGCCACTTCTGCAACAGGTGTGGCATTCTCACGTAACCCTGCCAACGGCGACAACAAATTCTACGGAGAGTGGCTCATCAACGCACAGGGAGAGGACGTGGTTGCAGGTATCCGTACCCCTAACCCGCTCAACGAGGCGACAAAGAACCCACACAACCAGCACCTTGAGTCTCTTGAGACTGCAATGCCTGAAGTATATGCCGAACTTGACGGCATCCGCCTCCATCTTGAGGAGCACTTCCGCGACATGCAGGACATCGAGTTCACAATCCAGGACGGCAAGCTCTGGATGCTCCAGTGCCGCGTAGGAAAGAGGACAGGTATCGCCGCCCTCAACATGGCAATGGACATGCTCCAGGAGGGCATGATTGATGAGAAGACAGCTGTAATGCGCGTTTCTCCTGCACAGCTTGACGAGATTCTCCACCCAATCCTCGACCCTGCTTCCGAGAAGAAGGCTTCAGTCGTGGCAAACGGTCTTCCTGCATCTCCGGGCGGAGCTGTCGGCGTGATTGCATTCACTTCCGAGGCTGCAATGGAGGCAAATGAAAAGGGTATCAAGACAATCCTCGTCCGTGAGGAGACTTCACCTGAGGACGTTGAGGGAATGCGTGCATGTGCAGGTATCCTCACCCAGAGGGGCGGAATGACCTCTCACGCGGCACTCGTCGCACGCGGATGGGGAAAATGCTGCATCGTAGGCTGCGAGGCCATGCACATTGACCTGGAAAACAAAGTAATCAAGTTCAAGGGAAGCGACAAGGAATACCACGAGGGAGACGTCCTTTCACTCAACGGAGCAAAGGGATATGTCTATGACGTGAGAATCGATACCATGGACGCTTCAGGTAACCCACGCTTCGTGAAGTTCATGGAAATCGTTGACAAGTTCCGCACTTTGGGAGTACGCACCAATGCTGATACACCTGAGGATGCTGCACGCGCCATCGGATTCGGTGCAGAGGGTATCGGATTGTTCCGTATCGAGCACATGTTCTACGGTCAGAACTCAGAGACACCTCTCGCAAAACTCCGCAAAATGATTCTTTCAAAGACAGATGAGGAGAGAAAGGCCGCACTTGCCGAGCTTGAGCCATACATCAAGGCTGCCGTAAAGGGCACAATGAAGGTTATGGACGGCAAGCCTGTCACTTTCCGTCTGCTCGACCCGCCTCTCCACGAGTTCGTGCCTCAGTCGCAGGACAAGAGGGAGGAGCTTGCAAACGAGCTTGGAATCACAGAGGGAGAGATTGAGAAGAGGGGCGAGTCGCTCCACGAGGTCAACCCTATGATGGGTCACCGCGGAGTACGTCTCCACATCACTTATCCGATGATTTCAGAGACTCAGTTCAGGGCTATCTTCACAGCTACAGCAGAACTGAAGGCCGAGGGTCTGAACCCTATGCCGGAAATCATGATTCCTGTTACAATCTCAGAAAGGGAGCTGCGTTTCCAGAAGGCAATCTGCGAGAAAGTACGCGCTGAGGTTGAGGCTGCAAAGAACACTACCATCGAATACAAGTTCGGTACAATGATAGAGATTCCTCGTGCCGCCCTCACTGCCGACAGGATGGCAAGAACCGCAGAGTTCTTCTCATTCGGTACTAACGACTTGACCCAGATGACTTTCGGTTTCTCACGCGACGACGTAGGAACTTTCATGGGCGACTACCTCGGCAACAAGATTCTGGATGCTGACCCGTTCAAGACTCTTGACACCAAGTCTGTAGGAAGGCTCGTTAACCACGCAGTGAAAGACGGACGCTCAGTTAAGGAGAACCTCAAGTGCGGAATCTGCGGTGAGCACGGCGGTGACCCTGCATCAGTTGAGTTCTGCTACAAGATAGGTCTCAACTACGTGTCATGTTCGCCGTTCCGCGTGCCTATCGCACGTCTTGCTGCGGC
>CAJUEK010000034.1 GCA_910585445.1 uncultured Bacteroidales bacterium
TTAACTATGGTACCACCATATCGGCATGACCTGTCTTGATATCAGCATCTGATTCATGGCAGCAGTAGTTTAGGAGTTCCGTTTATACTGTAAGACAAAACGGATAATGGTTCACATGCAAAAGTATGTGTTTATGGATAAGTATCGGTATTGCAAGCTCTGGAACATCTAATTATATAGATCAGACTTCAGTTATTGATGCAGGTTTCCAATGGAAAGAACCGGCCTTAGGAAGGCTGGCGGATAAAATGGTAAGTCCAAAATTACGGTTCAAGTTGCGCACAAGGAAAACTTTGTAATTAACTAAAAATGAAATAATTACAAATTCTTAACAGCCCCATGGCGGGACACTGGTGAAGACGTTTATAAATGTAATGATACCATTATGCCGCCATACCATGAATTTCTCTCATATATCTTATAGTATAGTGAGGCCATCAGTGTTCAACTCTTGATGAAATCCTGAGTTACTGCAGAATCAGAAAATTTAATTCATTTAGCTATGAAAGCAGTTTGTAAGATTTTTTACACTGTTGTCCATTGCATCTGGTTTTACCGCTTGTAATAAACAGATTGATGCAGATATTAAAGACACTGATACTCCAAATGAGTATGAATGTCTTGTAGCGACCATCCACAATGCGGTCCTTGAGCAATATTTTGAAGAAAATTGTATCGGAGGGTTTGTAGGCAGCCTTATCGTAGGTGCAGTTTTTTCTTTAAAAGTTGATACCTATGATCCTTCTGATCCTCAAGGTGATATGAACTAAAAAATGTTTTCTATGAAAAACAAATTGAGATATATTCTGAACATGCTTTTCGGAGGTATAATAGGAGCTTTAATCACCATGTTTATAGGCGGGTCGTTTTCCTGGGAAAATTTTGGTCTGGCTGTACTTATAGTATCGGCAGTCCCGTTGTTGCTGCTTCTGCTGCAGGTATTGCTATATTTAACCAGAAAGTCCAAATGACATGTTCGGGTTATTTCCCCCGTTTTGGCTGTAAAGCCTTATTTGCGGGGAATACCTGCATGTACAAAAAGCCTGCTGACTTTGTAAAACGAGATGCTTAAGAAGGTTCAGAATGACGAGGAGGAAAGACGCTAAAGGTCCACTCCGGACCAATACCTCAGCATAACGTAGCAAAATCCGGCATTGATGCTGAAGGCATATTGCCAGATGAAACTTCTATCACAGTGGTCTGTTGGAATGGATGTGAAAAGAGGCCGTTCAGGATGCCTGTGATATAGGGATAGGTAATGGTACTTCTTGCTGCAGACCTCGGCGGATTGTTCTACGATATCGATAGCAAGGAGCAGGATGTCCAGGAAGCCATATCGGGGCATGTAGCCAACGGTAAATGCCATCTATAGCATCGGGAATGACTATTTCAGTTATTGTAAGCATGGAACAGATGCCAGGGCATTCCCATTATTGAGAATAACGAAGTTCAAGATAAAATACGGGAAGAGGCCTTGGATGTAAATATGACCGGTAATTTTGCAATTACCATTTTTGCAGTTCATATATAGCAAAAGTCAAGAGCAAAACGTCAAGCTTGCTTGTGACGTTTTGCCGGACGCGTCCTCCTATTCGCTGCATTTGCTGATATCCAGCACCTCAAGAACTTCTCCGCAGACAGTGAACCTCACGTTCATGCCGCAATATGACATCCCGTAAACCCTCTCCGGGTCATCATGATACGACGGACGCGGGTCCAGGGCAAGCACTTCGGAAAGGGCGGAAAGCATGGCTTCACTCCCTATCCTTTCTGCACAACCGTCTGGAATCACTACATGCAACCTCCTGTCGCTCAGCGAATCCACATATCCGCACACTGATTCAGGACGGGAATCGGCATACCTTATATAAGGTTTGATGTCATAAATCGGAGTGCCGTCCATAAGGTCAGCGCCACGCACGTTTATGCACGGCCCGTCGGGGGTGTTCTCCGATATGCTTTCAATCTCCACACAGGACAGGCCGATTGGATTCGGACGGAATGGCGAACGCGTGGCAAAAACGCCGACATGCGCATTGCCTCCCAAGCGAGGAGGACGGACGGTCGGCTGCCATGTACCGCATGCCTTGTTCGCGGAAAAGCCCCATATGAGCCACAGGTGCGAGAAATCTTCCAGACCCCTCAATGCGGCCGGGTTCCTGTACTCTTTCTCGAACACGATAGTCCCGCGTAATCCTTCTGCCAGCCCGCTCTGGCGCGGAATGCCGAATTTTTCCGGAAACTCAGTCCGTATGTAAGCTATAGGTTTGATTTCCATATGTGATGATGCACTTATTCCATTGAACATATTTTCTCTGTGCCGGCATTACATAGCCAGTGCCTCTCCGCTTTAACCTTGCCGCCAGCAGCATTTTGGAGGGTACAAAAATAACGTTTTTATATGAGAGCACAGACAGGAAATCTTCCCCGCATGAGGAGATTTTCCCCGATGGCAATATAATTCAGGTAACGGCAGGATATGATTATCCGGTACAAAACATATATTTGCATAAAAATGAAAATGACATGGAGAAAAATGGAAAGGGAAATGCCGCCATTGCATCAGACGGGCACGCTGAGCTGGCACGAATAATAGAGTTCTGCACCGAGATTGACAAACAGAAATTCATACGGAGACATACATATCTTACAGACGGGGTGCGGCTTGAAAACGATGCCGAACATGCCTGGCATCTTGCTGTCATGGCAATTCTCCTGTCAGACTATGCGAACGAAAAAATAGATTTGCTGAAAGTGGTCAGCATGGTGCTGATACACGACCTCGTTGAGATATACGCTGGAGATACTTTCGCGTATGACGAAGAGGGGAAACTGACACAGAAGGCACGCGAGAGTGCTGCAGCGGATCGGCTTTTCAGCATGCTGCCTGACAAAATGGCGGTGAAGATGAGAGGCCTTTGGGAAGAATTTGAGGCATGGAAGACTCCAGAGGCAAAATTCGCCCATACCATGGACAATTTCCAGCCGATGATGCTGCAGGCCGCCACTGACGGCAAATCATGGCAGGAAGACGGGCGTACACTTGCAGAAGTGCTCGGAAGAAACTCCAGGACAGCGGAAGGTTCCGAAATTCTTTGGGAATACGCCAAATCAGAATTCATCTCAAAGCAGATTGCAAAGGGGCATTTGAAAGAATAATGTTCATAGCCGTCAAAGGAATAGTTTTGGCATCATTTAGGCAGTGAAATATTTTCCACAAAAATGTCCTCAAGGCAGGACGTGAAAATTTTGACAAAATGAAAGATCTCTTAAAAGGTAAAATTGCCGTTGTCACAGGCGGCACACGCGGCATCGGCTATGCGATTGTGAAAAAATATCTGGAAGCAGGAGCCTCTGTGGCTCTTTGCGGCTCCAGGCAGCAGACTGCGGAAGCTGCGCTTGAACGCATCAAAGAAGAATTTCCGGATGCAAGTGCAATGGCCATATGGCCGGACCTGACAGACCCTCAGTCTGTAGCCCGGGCATTTGCCGAAGTGAAGGACAAATTCGGAAAAATAGACATTCTTGCCAACAATGCCGGCATCTCACAAAGTACGGCATTATATGACTACACCGAAAAAGAGTTTGACGACATCCTCGAACTAAACATAAAGGCAGTCATGGTATGCAGTCAGGCGGCGGCACGGCTGATGAAAGAAGACGGAGGCGGCGTAATCGTAAACACAAGCTCAGTTGTGAGCCTTTACGGACAAGCTTCAGGATGCGGTTACCCGGCATCAAAATATGCCGTGAACGGGCTCACGAAATCCCTTGCAAGAGAGCTCGCCAAAGACAAGATACGCGTCAATGCGGTAGCGCCCGGAATCATACGCACTGACATGGTGGCCAAATTGCCGGACCAGATGATACAGCCGCTGATAAGCAGAATCCCGGCCGGCAGAATGGGAGAGCCGGAAGACATTGCAAACGCTTTCCTGTTCCTGTCAAGCGACCTCGCCTCATACATAACAGGCGCAGTACTTTCTGTTGACGGAGGAGTCATAATCTGATTCTGTCGCACCAAAGGCAGCCCATTGCATAAATACGGGACATTGGATTCTGTTCAAACAGTCCCGACAAACACAGGCAATTCCATAAATGTCATATCGTTAACCCGGTTCAATGGTATTTATGGAATTTGCTTTTGTTAGTGCGTGGTTTCAATCATGATTGTGGAGACGGGCTGATTAAAGTCCTGGTTTTGAAATTTACTTGAATGTATCATTTATTGTGTTGGCAACAGAAAAAATATTCAAACTCCGCAAATCTTATAATTTTTCGGGAGTTGACTCCGCAAATCTTTTAAGATTTAAGGAATTTGTATATATTTGCGCTTCGCGCACATATACTGATGCGCTTCGGCAGAATCAAAGTAAACTTTGCTTCTGCTCTCAGCTTTATGTATATTTGCACAGAACAGAAAATAATGCAATATGATTAAAAGAGCCATAGAGGATAGGATAAATAATGCCCTCGCTAAGAAAAAAGCAGTAACTATTATGGGGCCGCGTCAGGTTGGAAAATCGACTCTTGCTGGTGAAATAATTCCCAAGGATGCAAAAATTCTTGAAATCAATGGCGATAATACTGATGTTCAGACAATGTTTGTAAATGTAGATGAGGCAAAAATGAAAATCCTCATCGGTAACAACAACTTCCTTTTCGTTGATGAGGCTCAGAAGATTGAGAATGTCGGCAATATGCTCAAAATCGTAGCTGAGAAATTCAAGGACGTCAGAATCATCGTTACCGGCAGTTCGGCATTCAAACTTGCAGAAGCAGTCAATGAGTCCTTGACTGGCAGAAAGCGCGAATTCAAACTATATCCGCTATCATTCAAAGAAATGGCGGAAGAAACAAGTGCTCTGGAAGAATCAAGAATGATTGATCATAGACTGATTTATGGCTATTATCCCGAGGTTGTCATATCTCCTGGCGATGAGAAAGAAGTACTCAAAGAACTTCTTGACAGTTATCTTTATAAAGATGTCATGGAGGAAAATAACATCGCCAAGCCCGATAAATTGGTAAAACTGGTTCAAGCTATTGCCTTTCAGATTGGCTCAACCATATCTGCAACTGAGCTATCGGGGCTCGTCGGAATTGATGCAAAAACTGTAGAACGCTACATTGAGATACTCGAAAAGAGTTATATCATTTTTACTCTTCCATCATATGCCAAGAATCAACGGAACGAACTGAAGTTTGCACGCAAGCTCTATTTTTGGGATATGGGAATCCGCAACGCGGTAATAGGCAATATGGCACCGGTATCCCTCAGATCCCCTGAAGAACTCGGTCATATGTGGGAAAACTTTGTAATTGCTGAACGACGCAAAAAAAATGAGTATGCCGGAAGAACATTTGTGCAGCACTACTTTTGGAGAACACAGCAAAAGAAAGAAGTTGACCTGATTGAGATTGAGGACGGAGTAATGACCGGCTTTGAAATAAAGAGAAAGGAAGGAAAACGTGTTGGAATTCCTGCACAATTTGCAGCCGCATACCCAGATGCTGAATTCGAATGCATCACGCCAAGCGAATTGATGAAGTTCTTAATGTAATTGTCTCAACTGTATTGGGACAAATTAAAAACACTCGGCACAGCTGAGATAATGCAGCCAAGATATTTGACTTCTTCTTTTTCAAACACTTTGCATAATCCATCCGTATGTGAACTGGTTTGAGCTGACGCTCATATATACGCTTGGTTTCGGCATAGTGAAAATAAATTTTCCCTCTGCGCTCAACTTTTGCTATATTTGCGCCCACAAAACAAGAACCCATGAACACACTCTTACGCTCATCAGTCCTTGCCGGCATTGCAATTGGAATCGCAGGTTTCGGATACCTTGCCATCGGAGGGCTTGCCGGGGCCGTCCTTTTCTCATTCGGACTTCTGACAGTAGTCGGATACAGGCTCAAACTTTACACAGGAACAGCCGGTTTCATAAAGAAAAATGAATTTGGGCAGCTGCTTCTCATATTGGGGGGCAACATCATAGGCTGTCTTCTTGTGGCCCTTCTTTCAAGGATGTCCCCGCTGGGGCTTCAGGAGTCGGCTCAGAAGATTCTTGAACTGCGTCTTGCCACCGGAGCGCTGCGTTGCGGGCTTCTTGGAATAGGATGCGGCTTCATAATGACTACGGCAGTTACATTTGCCAGGGAAAAGAATTATCTGCCGCTGCTTTTCGGCGTGCCGATGTTCATCATATGCGGCTTCACCCACTGTGTAGCAGATGCATTCTACTACCTGTGCGTTCCGCTTGGCTTCATGAAAGAACATGCTCTTGAAATCCTTGGTGTATATGCATGCATAGTCCTGGGAAATTTCATCGGATGCAATCTTTACCGCCTTATTGCCGGCTCTTCTTCGGCAAACTGATTTCTCTTCAATAAGCAGACTGCTCTTCGGGATATGAGTTCAAGGCAGATGTGAAATGCATCTGCTTTCCGCTGTCCGGGTGACGGAATTCTATCTCAAGGGCATGCAGGCACAGTCTTGCTGACGTTGGCTTGCGGAATATGGAGCTGCTTCCGTAAAGCATGTCTCCTTCTATCGGACGTCCCAGACCGAGAACATGGGCCGAATGGATGCGCAACTGGTGTGTGCGTCCTGTTACCGGGCGGAAAATGACTTCGGCCCTTCCGTCCGGGCATATTTTTGTCACCTCATATTCGGTCACGCTTTCTTTTCCGCTTTTCAGGTCGGCCTTCTGTCTCGGGCGCTCATCATAGTCTGGTGACAGCGGAATGCTAATGCTGCCTTTGTCTCCTGTGCGGAGCGTTACAGAGGTTCCCGTGTGTCCCATTCCGGTACAGTTGCCGATATTGCCGGGCTGCATCCCGTGTGGTGCAGTAGGGTCGGAGGCGGATAGTCTTGCCTTATATGTCTTTTTTACGGTATGGCTGCTGAATTGCTCCATCAGGCACGAGGCGGTTTCGTGGGTCTTTGCGAATACCATTATTCCGGACGTGTCCATGTCCAGCCTGTGTACGGAATATATTTCCGATGCGCTCCTTGTCCTGAGCCATTCCTGCAGCGAGATTCTTCCGTCCAGTCCGGGTACAGACGGCATTCCGGAAGGCTTGCTTGCCACTATTATGCTTCCGTCCTCGTATATTATTTCGGGATATCCGAACCATGCCTCCTCATCATCTGCCCTGTGTCCGACGGCTATCCCGCGCAGCATGAAACCGAGCAGGGGACCGCATTTGCTTGTGCATGACGGGTAGAAATGGCCATGTGTACGCACAGCGGTGCAAGGTGAGGCTCCATACCAGAATTCTCCCATTGCTACGGGACGGAAAGAGTGCCTGTACGCATATTCAAGCAGCTTCGGTGCGGCGCATTCTCCTGTTCCTCCCGGAGGGACCAGGCCTTTCTGTGCGAATATTTCTGTCACTGACGCCTCTTCTCCAGCTGCATTATGAACTATATACCGGGAGAATATCCATTTCTGAAGGGCATCTGACATTGCTGCACGTCTTGATTTCAGACTTGCAATTTCATCAAGCCTTGAAGATAGTGAGTGTTCCGCAGCATTGATTTTCTCTGTCCACATTGATTTTAGACGTCTGATTTCGGCTTTTCCGAACTGGCTTTCACGTATAAGCGCTTCAAGCCGTGACTGCTCGGCAGTTTCACTCCTTATGGCGTCACGCTCCAGCTTTGCAAGCCGTGCGGAAGCCTTTGCGCTGTTTATATCCTCGTCCATCTGCCTTCGCATGTCTGCAATTCCGTTGCGCATCTCAGACAGAACCTTGGAACTTTCCAGTTCGCGTATTTGCCGGTTTATTGATGAAATCTCTTCCTCTCTATGCCTGAACGGGCATGATGGGTCGAGGAGGTCGTATATCGGCGGCACGAATCCTTCAATCAGGCTTTTGCCTCCGACATTGCCGGAAAATCCTGCGAGATAGCCAGTCCTTCCACTGCTGTCAATTGCGACAAGGACACCGAGCATCTTGCCTTCGGAAAACCCGAGCGCTACCGCTTCATTGCCGCAGAGCCTGTTGATGTGTTCGGTGACATCCTGTGCGGCATGAATTACAAGAGGGTGTGGGACATATCTGAAAGGGTCGGTGAATGACCCGCTTACGGGATGCCGCCCTGCTGTGTCTTCACTGAAAATATGAAACAGGCTGTTGTCCATGTGTCTTTGCGGGAAAACTTTATCTGAGCATGGTGTTGTTCTCAAGATATTCGCGGCACCATTCCCTGATTCCGCATTCTCCGCATTTTGGCTTGCGTGCCGTGCATACGTATCTGCCGTGAAGTATCAGCCAGTGGTGCGCCTTGGGCCTCAGCTCAGGGGCGAATCCTTCCGTCAGGTCTTTCTCTACCTTTTCCACTGTCGTTCCGTCTGAGAGTCCTATCCGCCTTGCGACACGGAAGACATGGGTATCGACGGCTATGACCGGCTTGTCATATACAACCGACGCTATCACGTTCGCGGTCTTGCGCCCGACTCCAGGAAGTGTCTCGAGAAGCGCGGTCTCGGACGGAACTTCTGAGCCGAAATCACTTACGAGCTTCTGGGCCATGCCGATAAGGTGCCTGGCCTTGTTGTTCGGAAATGATATGGACTTTATAAGCTCATAGACCTCTTCGAAAGAAGCTTCTGCAAGGTCGGAAGGCTGTGGGAAGCGTGCGAATATCACAGGGGTGTGCATGTTTACGCGCTTGTCTGTGCATTGGGCCGACAGTATGACGGCTATGAGCAGGTGGAACGGTGTGTCATAGTGCAGTTCCGTTTCGGCTGCTTCCATATTCCTTGAGAACCAGTCCGTTATCTTGCAGTAAAGGTCTTTCCCGTTCATGTCAGTTGTTGATGTCAAGGTCTATGATTTCGTCTTCTTTCTGTTCTGTGCATGTCTCGTCGCAGCATACCATGACTCTTCCCGGGTATTTCCCGAAAATCTGCCTGTTGTGTGTTACCATGACGACAGCAGTGCCCTTGTCCCTGTTGATGCCTGTGAGCAGTTTCATGATGCCGTCTGCCGTTTCCGGGTCAAGATTTCCGGTCGGCTCGTCTGCGATTATTACCTGCGGGTCGTTGAGCAGGGAGCGTGCTATGGCTATGCGCTGCTGCTCTCCTCCCGATAGCTGGTAAGGCATCTTGTGGGCCTTCCTCTCCATTCCGACTGCGCACAGAACCTCTCTTATCCTTTCCTCTATGGCCTTCTGGTCTTTCCATCCTGTGGCTTTTAGCACGAACAGCAGATTGTCCTCTATGCTCCTGTCCATCAGAAGCTGGAAATCCTGGAAGACAACTCCCATTTTCCTGCGCAGAAACGGGATTTCTTTTTCCTTTATGCCGTCCAACGAGAAGCCGCAAGCCTGTCCTTTTCCTTTAAGAAGAGGATTTTCCGCTATAATGGTCCGGATTATGGATGTCTTGCCTGTGCCGACTTTACCGACCAGATATACGAAATCTCCGGGATATACGTCCATGTTGAGTCCGTATATGACTGTGGCCTCTCCGTTGAGGATGTCCGCGTCCTTGAATGAGATGATAGGAGCCTTTTCTTCCATACTAAAAATATAAGCAATAAACACACAAATATAGTGGAAAATGGCTAAATTTGTAAAATTTTTGTTTGATGATGACAATGAAAAACATATTGGCGGTATTTTCCGCCGCCTTGCTGTCTTCTTTTGTGCCTGCCTCCGGTAACGGCGGTGTGCCGGATGGCAGTGACGGTGCCTCGGGAAACGGGTACCGGGAAATTCTCAGAATGCAGGAAAGCGGAATGCACAGCCGTTCACGTCTGCTGCTAAAGGATATTGCACGCGAGAGCGGAAAATCTTCTCCGGAAGGATATGCTGTTCTCAGTGAGGTCTCAATGGGACTTCCGGGTTATGAGGCACGTATGGATGCCTTCATTTCAGAGCATCCGTATTCGGTGCTTGTCCCTCAGATGAGATATCTTCATGCCTTGAATCTTTTTGACTCGCAGGACTACAAGGGGGCCGGGGAACTTCTTGAGACCGTGCCGGCTTCGTGCATAGGACGCAGCAGGCTTGACGAGTATCTGTTCAAGAAGGCCTATTGCGACCTTGAGGCAGGTGAGCTTGACAGGGCTTTGCTCCGGTTTGCTGAGATTGACAGGCGTCCGCTGTCGGATTTCACAGCTCCGGCAAGATATGCTGCCGCTTATATCAACTACGGGAAGAAGAATTTCCGTGAAGCCCTCGACTGGTTCGGTAAATCCGTGTCCGATGCGCGTTTCCGTGACATTTCCAACTATTATATAATGGAGTGCCGTTTCATGCTGAAGGACTACAGGTTTGTGGCGGATAACGGCGAGCAGATGTACGGGGCGGTTCCGGAAGACAGGAAACCGCATCTTGCCAGGATAATTTCCGAGTCATGGCTCGTGCTTGGAGATGCCGGGAAGGCCCGTAAATATTATGATCTCGGTATTTCTGCCGGTGAAGCGCCAAAGACACGTGCGGACTGGTTCTACAGCGGCTCTGTGCTTTATGCGGTAAAGGATTACAGGGGCGCGGTTGAATGTTTCGGAAATATGGAATCAAGGACTGATTCGATAGGTCAGATTGCAAATTACCAGCTCGGGTACAGCTATGTACAGACAAAGAACAAGGTTGCCGCGCTGGATGCCTTCAAGGCCGCATCAGAGGCTTCGTTCGACCCTGAAATCGCAGAAGACGCGCATTTCAACTGGGCTAAGCTTGCTTTTGACATAAATAATGACTCTTCCGTGTTCAGCGGATATATCAGCAAATATCCGGACCGTGAGAAAGATGACCGCATTTACAATTATATCGCCGTGGCCGCCCTGCATAACCGTGACTATGCGGCTGCTGTTGACGCTTACGGAATGATAGATGAGCTGGATGATGGGATGAGGAACAATTATATGAAAGCCAATTACCTGAGGGCAAGCCAGCTTGTTGCCAACGGGTCGTGGAGCATGGCTGTCCCTTGCCTTAAGGTGGCTGCATATTATTCGGACAGGAACAGCAGGTTCAATCAGCTCACGCGTTTCTGGCTTGCGGAATCGTATTACAGGAGCGACCGTTATGACGAGGCGCTTGAGGTGTTGACTGACCTTTATAACATGTCGGCCCTTTACAGGCAGCCTGAGTTCTCTCTGATTCCTTACGGCATTGCATATTGCCATTTCCGCAAGTCGGACTATCCTGCCGCCATGAAGTGGTTCAACATCTATGTCTCAGGAAAGTCCAAGGAGTACAGGAAAGACGCCCTCGAGAGGATAGGGGACTGCCATTTTATTGTGAAGGACTATAAGAATGCCTGCCTGGCATATGACAGGGTTGCGGAAGAATATAATGATGTGAATGACATTTATCCGTATTATCAGGCTGCGATTGCCTATGGCCTTTCAGGAAAGCAGGACAAGAAGATTTCCGTTCTTTCAAAGGTGTTCGGGGCGTCTGCGGATGCGGAATTTTATCCGGAGGCTCTGTTTGAGCTTGGCCGCGCATATGTGGTGAAGGAGGATGATGAAAATGCGTTCAAATGCTTCCGCACTCTTGCAGACGGCGTAAAAGACAGCTCCTATGTCGCTCGTGCCTATCTTGAGATGGGCTCGCTGGCAAGAAACCAGTCCCAGTTCAATGATGCCCTCGGATATTACAAGACTGTCGTGGAGCAGATGTCCGGTTCCGGCTATGCTGAGGACGCGCTTGCCGCCATCGAGTCTGTCTATCAGACCAGGAATGAGCCGGAGGAGTATCTTGCTTATATAGAGGCTCTCGGAATGGGCTCGTCAAAGACTCCTGATGAGAGGGAGGAGATGATATTCGGCTCTGCGGAGCAGATTTATCTCTCTGGCAATTATCAGAAGGCCCTTGCGGCTCTCCAGTCGTACAGGGAGAATTATCCTGCCGGAAAGAATGTCTGCAAGTCAGATTTCTATATGGCAGAGTCGTATAGGAATCTCGGGAAATATGAGCAGGCTTGCGACTGTTACGAAAAAGTCATCGCAGACGGCTCCGGAGCGTTCGTGGAATTGTCAATGCTCAATTTCTCTGACCTGTCGTACAGAATGGAGCGCTGGGACGATGCTCTGGGAGGATATTCTTCATTGTATTCGTCCGCCCTGCTTGAAAACAACAAGTCGCTCGCATTGTACGGAATGATGCGCTCCGCATATCGCGCCCATAAATATGATGAGGCCATAAAGAATGCTGACGTGGTTCTTCTTGACGGTGCTGCGGCAGGGGAAATCAGGCGTGAGGCTGATTTCATAAAGGCCAGGTCTTACCTTGCTACGAGCCGCAGAAACGAGGCTTTCGGGATTCTTTCCAAGTTGGCTGCGGATGTGTCTGACGGGTATGGTGCCGAGGCTGCCTACCTGATTATTCTTGACAGCTATGACAAGGGTGATTTCGAGTCCGTACAGGCTAAGGCATACGAATTTGCGGATGCCGGCTCAGGGCAGAATTATTGGCTTGCCAAGATTTACATAGTTCTCGGTGACTCGTTTGCCGAGGTTGGGGATTTCGCCCAGGCCAGGGCCACATTCGGAAGTATCCTTGACGGGTACAGTCCGGAAGGTCCTGACGATGATGTGCTTGACAATGTGAAGATGCGCATAGGCAAGCTGGATTCCCTTATGGCAGAAACCGAATAAACAGAAAGAAAATGAACAGAAGCATATTGTTCCGCCTTATTCCGCTGGCGGTGTCGGCTGCGCTTCCTTTTGCTGCGGCAGCCCAGAATCTCGACCCGACAGTTGTGGTGGACCGCAATTATGAGGGCAAATTGATGGAGGTGCACAAGCCTTCTCTGAAGATGCAGGTGCCTGATTCCGTCACGAGGTTTGACCTTGATTTCGATTATTCCGTATTTGACAACCCGTATAAGGGTTCATATGAGTTCAGTCCATATACTGTCAAGATGCATCCGGCTTCATCAGCATTGGCGCCGAAGAAATTGTATCTGCGTGCAGGAGCGGGCTATCCTCTGCGTCCTGTTTTTGACTTGGTGTGGTCTCCGTCTTTCAAAAAGGGCTTTCGGATGGATGTATATGCCCTTCACAGGTCTTATGTGGGAAATTACAGGTCTTTCAGCCCTTCAGCTGAGCCGCAATCCGGAACTGTTAAGATAGACAGGTGGCGTTCGGATGACGGAAGTGTGCGCACTTGGAGCGGCTATGATTTCAGCACCAGGGCAGGGCTTGACGGAAGCTATGACTGGAAAAAGGGTACGGCTGTCTTTGATGTGTCATATTTCGGGCTGGCATCTGACGACAGGCAGCGTAGGCGTGGCTATGATGCGTTGGACGTGAAGGCTGGTGTATGCTCCGTGCCTTCTGACGGGCCGCATTTCCTTTATGATGTGACGGCTTCCTACCGTTTCGCAAATGACAAGGCCAAGTATCGTGCAGGAAATTCATATGTGCTTGATGAGCATCTGTTCGGGGCTGACGCTTCTTTGGGATGGGCTTTTGCAGGAGGGCACAGGATGCTGTTTGATTTTGCGCTGGATGTCGCTGCTTATTCGGGAGGTGCAGATGCCGCTGCCGGGAATTTCCGCATAATCCCGCATTATATGTTTGTCAAGGGAAGGTGGAATCTTGACTTGGGCCTGCGTCTTTCGATGATTGCAAGCCAGGAAAATGCCGCAGGAATGTTCACTTCGCGCGACCAGATTGTATATCCTGATGTGACTGTTAGCTTTGCCGCCATCCCTGACGCCATGTCGCTTTATGCCAAGGCAACAGGCGGAAGCTCTCTCAACACTTATGCTCGCGTACTTGAGGAGAACCGTCATGCGGATCTTGCTTTCGGGAGGGGCGGGGGTGCTGTCCTGGACAATACTGTCGAGCGTCTGTCTGCCATGATAGGAATGGAGGGACGCATAGGGATGCAGTTCAGCTATGACCTAAGGGCAGGGTATTCTAACTACGGGAACGCCATGCTTGATGCTGTGGTCTTGGAGGCTGAGCCTCAGGACGGCAGTCTGAAATATCTTCCAGGTTTGGGGTATTCTTCTTACAGGAAATGTTTTGCCCAGGCGGAACTTTGCTGGAAAAATGAGAGCATAAGGCTTGACGGCCTGGTGAATTATGCGCATGTGTGGGGGCTGGACCGTGCTTCGGGCCTGTTCGCTCCGGCTTCTCTTACCGGTGATGTGGCATTCGAGTACAATTGGAACAGGCGCATATTCGCAGGTGTGGACTGTGCCTTCTCGACGGCTCGCCGCGGAGGGCTTCTGTATCCTTCCGGAGAACTTTACGGGGCTGTCCTTCCGGGATATGCGGACCTTGGCCTTTCTCTTGAGGTGGCTCTCACAAGGAGTTTCTCTTTATGGGCGCGCGGGGAGAATCTGCTGAACATGACAGTGCAGCGCAATCCCCTGTATGCGGAGCAGGGCATCGGATTCACTCTTGGAATCAGTCTGAATTTGTAAGAATCAGATGGCATAAATTCAACAAGTTCTCAGAAAAATTGCTATATTTGTCCGTTTGTTTTCCTTGCTTGCCGTTAATGGCCGGGAGAACATGGAAGAAAGAAAAAGAAAAGACAGACAATGAGCGAAGAAGTAATCAACAATTCGGCGGCGGAACAGTATTCCGCTAACAGCATTCAGGTGCTGGAAGGTCTTGAGGCGGTTAGGAAACGCCCGTCAATGTATATAGGAGACATAGGTGAGAGAGGACTTCACCATCTGGTCTATGAGGTGGTGGACAACAGTATCGATGAGGCCCTGGCCGGATATTGTACCAATATCGAAGTTTTTATAAATGAGGACAATTCGATAACCGTGCGTGACAACGGACGAGGCATACCTACGGGAATGCATGAGAAGGAGCACCGTTCGGCTCTCGAAGTCGTGTTGACAGTCCTGCATGCGGGAGGTAAATTCAGCAAGGACAGCTATAAGGTGTCCGGAGGTCTTCATGGAGTCGGAGTTTCCTGCGTGAATGCGCTTTCAGACTATCTTAAGGCGGAGATTCACCGTGAGGGAAAAGTTTTTGTGCAGGAATATTCGCAGGGAAAGCCTTACAAGCCGGTTGAGGTGGTAGGAGAGGCTTCGGATACAGGTACTACCGTTACCTTCCATCCGGACCCTGAGATTTTCCAGGTCACTACTGTTTATAAATATGATACTCTCGCAGCCCGTCTGAGGGAGCTTGCATATCTTAATAAGGGCATTCATCTTACATTGACGGACAAGAGGACGCTTGTGCCTGATGTGGATGAGAACGGCAATGAATTGCAGACCACACATTTCAGACAGGACATATTCTATTCGAAGGACGGTCTGAAGGAGTTTGTCGAGTATCTTGACGGAGGTGCAGAGAAGCTTATCGAGACGCCTATTTGCCTTGAGACTGACAAGATTATACCTATCGAGGTTGCCCTGCAGTACAACACTGGATATACGGAGAAAATCTACTCCTATGTAAATAACATCAACACCATCGAGGGAGGTACGCATCTCCAGGGATTCAAGATGGGACTTACCAGAACCCTGAAGAACTATGCGGACAAGAACGGCCTTCTTGCAAAGCTTAAGTTCGATCTTGCCGCTGATGATTTCCGCGAGGGTCTGACTGCGGTTGTGTCGGTCAAGGTAGCTGAGCCTCAGTTCGAGGGGCAGACCAAGACGAAGCTCGGAAACGGAGAGGTCGTATCCGCAGTGTCACAGGCTACGGCAGCAGCTCTTGAGGCTTATCTTGAGGAGAACCCGAAAGAGGCCAAGATGATAGTTGACAAGGTGATTCTTGCCGCGACTGCACGCCATGCCGCAAGGAAGGCGCGCGAGATGGTACAGAGGAAGACCGTGATGTCGGGTGCCGGAATGCCGGGAAAACTTGCCGACTGTTCCGAGAGGAATCCGGAGAAATGCGAGCTCTTCCTTGTCGAGGGAGATTCCGCAGGCGGTACTGCAAAGCAGGGACGTGACCGTATGACACAGGCCATCCTTCCGCTCAGGGGTAAGATTCTGAACGTGGAGAAAGCCATGGAGCACAGGGTGTTCGAAAGCGAGGAAATCCGCAATATCTACACTGCCCTCGGTGTTACCGTAGGTACTGAAGAGGATAGCAAGGCATTGAATCTCAGCAAGCTACGCTATCATAAGGTCATAATCATGACCGATGCCGATGTCGATGGCAGCCATATCGCCACCCTTATCCTGACCTTCTTCTTCCGTTATATGATTGACCTCATAAAGAACGGATACGTATATCTGGCTACTCCGCCTCTGTATCTCGTTAAGAAAGGAAAGGAGGAGATATACTGCTGGACAGAGGCTCAGCGCAAGGAAGCTACCATGCAATTGGGCAAGGGTTCTGACAAGGGCGTTTTCGTGCAGCGCTATAAAGGTCTCGGAGAGATGAGCGCCGAGCAGTTGCAGTCCACCACAATGGACCCGGAGAAGAGGCTTCTGCGTCAGATTACAATCGAGAACGCTGCTGAGGCGGAGCGTACCTTCTCAATGCTTATGGGCGATGATGTGCCGCCTCGCCGTGAGTTCATCGAGCAGAATGCCCACTATGCCAACATTGACGCATAGGCGGGAAATTGCCCAAATAAATTGATAATTGTACTGAAACATTATTATAACAGCCATGACTGACATTTTTGACAGAATTGAAAAACATTCCGGCGGCCCGCTCGGACAGTATGCGGCTAAGGCCTTCGGATATTACATGTTCCCTAAACTTGAGGGCGAGCTTGGCCCGCACATGAAATTCCAGGGCAGGGATGTGCTCTGCTGGAGCCTGAACAACTATCTCGGGCTTGCGAATCATCCTGAGGTGAGGAAAGCGGATGCCGAAGCTGCAGCGAAATGGGGTCTTGCGTACCCTATGGGAAGCCGCATGATGACAGGTCATACTGACCTTCACGAGAGGTTCGAGAGGGAGCTTGCAGAGTTCGAGAGAAAAGAGGACGCTTTCCTTTTCAATTTCGGATACCAGGGAATACTTTCCACTATTGACGCGCTCATGGACCGTCACGATGTCATCGTTTATGACTCTGAGGCACATGCCTGCCTTATCGACGGTGCGCGCCTGCATATGGGAAAGAGGATGACATACCGTCACAATGACTATGAAAGCTGTGAGAAGACTCTCCAGAGGGCTACAAGGCTCTGTGAGGAGACAGGCGGAGGAATCCTTCTCATCACAGAGGGTGTATATGGAATGACCGGAGCGCTCGGATTCCTTGACAAGATTGTTGAGCTGAAGAAGAAATACAAGTTCCGTATCCTCATCGACGATGCCCATGGTTTCGGAAATATGGGTCCTACTGGCCGCGGAACATCAGAGCATTTCGGCGTGATGGATGACATTGACCTTTATATCGGCGCATATGCCAAGTCTATGGCTTCTATCGGAGGTTTTGTTGCAGGTCCTAAGTCTGTCATCAATTATCTCCGCTATAACATGCGTTCCCAGATTTACGCGAAGTCGCTTCCTATGGCTTTCGTGGAGGGAGGACTCAAGAGGCTTGAGATTATCCGCAGCGCGGAGGGAGACAAGCTCCGTCAGAAGCTTTTCACCGTTACGAGAGCTCTCCAGGACGGTTTCCGCAACCTCGGCTTTGAAATCGGCCCTGCTCAGGCATGCGTGACTCCGGTGCAGATAAAGGGAGGCGTAGGCCAGGCTTCAAAGATTGCAGTTGACCTTCGTCAGAACTACGGAATCTTCTGCTCTATAGTGGTTTATCCTGTGATACCTAAGGGAATGATCATATTCCGCATAATATCTACTGCAGCCCATTCAATGGAGGACGTGGAATATACTCTCAAGGCCTTCACTGAGGTACGCGAGAAGCTGGATGCGGGAGTATATGATGCTCCGGACGGTGATATCGTGGACATGGCCATAAAATAGTCTATGGCAGAATATCTTGTTCCGCCCATTTGCGGGTGGACATATCTATACGGCAGCAATGCCGGTGCATCAGTGTCGTCACGTATCGTGGCGGCACTGACTATGCATTTGAACCCGCAGCTGTTTTCAGAGGCGCTTCAGGAGGCGGCGGTGCGTTTCCCGCAGATGTCGGTATGTCTTGCTGTACGCGACGGCAGGTACGTATTTGAGCCGGTTTCGGCTCCGGTGCCGCTTTTCAAGTGCGGGGAAGAGCCGTATGATTTCAGGGATGAGGCATTGCGCGGCTATCTTTTCAAGGTGTCGTATGTACACAAGACTGTGTATTTCGATTTTCATCGTGCGCTTTCTGATGAGTATGGCATGATGACCTTCGCCAAGGCCGTGCTTTTCCGTTATTTCGAGCTCTCAGGTTTTCCTGTGGAGAATGACGGGTCCGTGAAGCTCATGTCTGGGTCTTATTTCAAGGCAGAGGGAGATGATCCGATGTTGCGGATGGAGGATATCAATGCTTCCCGTCCAGTGTGGTATATGGATGCCAAGGCAGCTGTGCCTGCCCTGTCGGAGAGCGGGGAGGAAGAGGTCGTGCTGGTCAGGATTCCGCTGAATGAGCCGCTGAAACTGTCTTCCGGCTCATGCGTGAATGCCGTGACTTACATATCGCCGGCCTTGTCGCAGGCAGTGCATGAGATGTATGCCGGGACAATGGAGCAGGGTGAATATGTGGTGGCTGCAGTGTCGGTCAATCTGAGGCCTTATTTTCCGGCTGCATCCATGCGCCCGTTCTGTACCGGGATATATCTGGCCTATAACAGGAGCTTGTGTGAGTATCCTTATAATGTGGTGCAGCTGTCCCAGAAGAAGCTTATGGAGGCGCAGATGAAGAATGATGCCCTGGCATACAGTGCGCAGAGGTATATGAATGACCTTGAGAAAGCTCTTGCCGGAGCTGATGCTCCCGGTGGACTTGACGGCGCCATGTCTTCTCTTCAGGAGGAGATGGCTTCCAGGGCGACATACCGTATCGGAGGTATCGGCAATGTGATGCTTCCGGAAAGCATGGGAAGGCTTGTGTCTGAATTTTACCCTGTCGTGCCATCCGGAGGGCGCTCGTGCTCCGTGACTGTAGAATATTATGGTCGGGACCTGGTGGTGGCCGTGTCTGGCAGGGATAAGGCATATGGACTGTGCCGCAGGTTCGTGGAGCTGCTGCATGAGAATGATATTTCCGCATTCATCGCTGACAGGTACAGCTTTGTCCCGATGGACATGCGTAAATGATAGAATAAATTTATTATGGAAAAGAACATTCTGCCGCGCAAGCTGAGGATATATGTCCCGCTGATGTGCATTTTTATGCTGTTCGTGTTCCTTATGCCGAGGAGCCCGAAATTCAATTATGATTACAGCAAAGGCTCGCCCTGGATGTATGAGACAATGATTGCCCAGTTTGACTTTCCTTTGATCAAGACTCAGGCGCAGTTCGGGGCGGAGCGGGAGAAGGCCTGGACGGAAGTTGTCCCGTTCTACCGTCATGACCCTCTTGTGGCTGCCATTGCGGCACGCGGAGTGGCTTCGGCTGACCTGGAGGGGCATGAGAGCGCACGGGTGGCTGTTGCCTCAGCCCTGAAGTCTGTCTATGCGAAAGGACTGCTGCCGGACCGCGCGTCAAAGGACGTGGCGATAGACCGCTCTTCGGACGGGATGATTTATATCCAGAAGGACATGAGGGCCGAGAAGGTGCCAGTCACTGAGGTATATGACATGGAACGTGCCGGTGCCATGCTGCGTGAGGCTATAGCCAAGGCATGCCCACATTGCAATGCGGATTCCGTGTATGTGGCTTCCGGGCTATCGGCTGTGCTTGTGCCGGACCTTGTGTATGACCAGCAGACCACAGACCTGATACACAGGGAGAATGTTTATTATGTCTCTCCGACGCGCGGGGTGGTGAAATCCGGCCAGACAATCGTGTCCAACGGGGAAATCGTCACGGCTGAAATTGAGCAGATGCTTGATTCGTATAAGGCGGAGTATGACAGGAGCGTTGGATATGACGGCCCGAGATGGCTCCAGTGGGCCGGCAATGCCGTGATAGCCCTGCTTATTGTCATGGTCTTGTTCTTTGCCATATATTATTGCAATTACAGGATTTTCGACAGCTATAACAAGTATCTCTATATACTTATGGTGTTCACGCTGTCCGCAGCGGCGTCTTTTGCTGTCGCAAGGATGGACCCTTCCATGTTCTATCTTGTTCCTTTCACTCTGATTGCGCTTTATCTTCAGGCTTTCTTTACGAAGAAGACAGTCTTTACCATATACCTTATATCACTCATACCTATGCTGATGTCCGCTCCAAACGGGGTGGAGCTTTATGTGATGTATGTGGTGGCCGGTGTGGTCGGCATTTTCGTGTTCGACTATTTCAACAAGGGATGGCTGCAGTTCGTCACGGCTTTCATTGTGTTTGTTGTGATGCTTCTTGTATGGGGGGCATTCAGGGTTGCGGACGGAATCGGCAGCATAAGGAATTACAGCGTGATATGGTATCTTGCCCTCGGGGCTTTCATGTCCGTTGCGGGCTATCCGCTCATATACCTGTTTGAAAAGATGTTCATGCTGGTGTCTTCTTCTAAGCTTGTGGAGCTGAGTGATACGAGCAACAAGCTTCTGCGCATGCTTGCTGACAAGGCTCCTGGTACATTCCAGCACTGCCTTCAGGTTATGAATCTTGCGGATGCCGCGGCAAGGTCAATTGATGCAAATGTGCCTCTCGTGCGTGCAGGTGCGCTCTACCATGACGTCGGTAAAATCTGCAATCCGCAGTGCTTCACGGAGAATGAGACCCCTGGCGTGAAATATCATGCCGGACTCACTCCAAAGGAGAGCGCACAGGAAATAATAAGGCATGTCAGTGACGGCCTTGCCCTTGCAGAGAAGCATAATCTTCCGGGTGTGCTCAAAGATTTCATCAGGACGCATCATGGAACAACTGCAGCCGCATATTTCCTGAACAAGTATCTTTCCGACGGGGGAGACCCGGAGGATGTGTCTGACTTTTATTATGACGGCGTCAGGCCTGTTACGAAGGAGCAGGTGATTCTCATGCTCTGCGATGCGGTGGAGGCCGCTTCGAGGAGTCTCAAGGATTATTCTCCGGAGAACATTTCCGAGCTTGTGGACCGTATAATTGACGGCAAGTCCGATGACGGGCAGCTCGCGGACTCTGACATTTCCCTCAGGGAGATAGCCACCATAAAGGAGGTTCTCAAGTCATATCTGCAGCAGATGTACCATTCGCGGGTGGTATATCCGAAACGCAAGATTGCGGCGCGCAAGTGACATTTTGAAATGTCGTGCAGAATGATTATTTTTGCAGGCTTTATTGCCCGCCTGGTGCTCCAGGCAGATAGAATGACAAATGATTAAAAACTGAATATATGAAGATTGAACAGAACAGAATCGATGATCTTAATCTCGAACTGACCCTTTCGGTAGCAAAGGATGACTATCAGGAAAGCAGGAGCAACAGGCTCAAGGATTTCAGGAAAAAGGCTGAAATCAAGGGCTTCAGGAAGGGCATGGTCCCAATGTCTCTTGTTGAGAAGATGTATGGCCAGTCGGCTCTTGTTGATGCTGTGAACGACGTCATTTCAGAGTCGCTCAACAATTTCATACATGAGAACGGATTCAAGGTTCTCGGTGAGCCTCTTCCTGCGGAGGACCAGCCTGCGACTGATTGGGTGAACGGCAATGACTTCACTTTCAAGTTTGACATGGCTCTCAATCCTGAGGTTACCATCGAACTGGGCAAGGATGACGAGATTGTATATTATACCATAACTGCGACTGACGTTGCAAAGAAGGAGATGACTGACAACCTCCTCCGTCAGTATGGTTCGCTTGAGGAAGGCGAGAGCGCAAAGGAGGACGATTTCATCATCGTTGACTTCGTTCAGGGCGAGACAAGCGTCGAGGGTGCATATGTTGCGCTTCGCAATGTTGCCGAGGCTGCAAGAGCATCTTTCATCGGGCTCAAGGCCGGAGATTCCATTGACGTGAATGTGAACGAGGCATTTGAGAATGAGACAGACCGCGCTTCAATGCTCAAGGTTTCTAAGGATGAGCTTGCATCGCTTGACCCTATGTTCCGCATGACTGTGAAGAACGTCAAGACTTTCGTTTCTGCGCAGATGAATCAGGATACATATGACAAGATTTTCGGAGAGGGCGCCGTATCTGACGAGAAAGGATTTGAGGAGAAGGTGGAGGAAAGGCTCCGTGCCGAGTATGCCCAGGAGGCTGATTTCCGCTTCATGACTGACGCAAAGAAATATCTTGTTGAGAAGGCTGGCGTGAATGTGGCCGAGAAGTTCCTCAAGAGATGGGTATTTGTCGCAAATGAGGGCAAGTTCACCATGGAGGAAATCGAGAAGGAGTGGGATCTGTTCATCGCTGACTACAAGTGGCAGATGGTCAGGAGCGCGCTCATGCAGAAATACAATGTGAAGATTGAGGAGGCTGACATGCTTGCAAGCGCAAAGGGCTTTGCTGCATACCAGTTCGCAATGTACGGCATGAACAATGTTCCTGATGAGCAGCTTGAGGCTTTCGCAAAGAACATTCTTGCACAGGAGGAGCAGGGCAGAAGGATTCTTGACCAGGTTGAGAATGAGAAGACCCTCGCTGCTGTACGTGAGGTGGTTACGCTCAAGAAGAAAAAGATTTCCGTCGAGAAATTCCGCGAGTTGAAATAATTATCGTAAGGCCGGCTCGTAAGGGTCGGCCTTTTTTGTATGATATGGAAAAAGAATTTGACAAATACGCCCGTTCCCAGTACGGCATCGGTTCAATGACGATGCACCGTTACAGGTCTGCTGTGGACGGATATATCAATCCTACCATTATCGAGGAGAGAAAGCTGAACGTGGCCTCCATGGACGTGTTCAGCAGGCTCATGATGGACAGGATAATCTTCCTCGGCGTGCCGATTGACGATGATGTGGCTAACATTATCCAGGCGCAGCTCCTGTTCCTTGCGTCGAATGACGGGGCGGGTGACATATCCCTGTATATCAATACTCCCGGAGGTCAGGTTTCCTCAGGCCTCGGCATTTATGATACTATGCAGATAATTGAGCCTGATGTGGCTACGATATGTACCGGAATGGCTGCTTCAATGGGTTCGGTTCTTTTGTGCGCCGGTGCTCCTGGCAAGCGTTCCGCCCTGAAGCATTCGAGGGTGATGATACATCAGCCGCTCGGAGGCGCACGCGGACAGGCTTCCGATATTCTCATTGCCGCCCAGGAGATTGAGAAGACGAAAAAGGAACTGTACAGCATCATTGCCGAGCATAGCGGACAGTCTCTCGAGAGGATTTATGCTGACGGCGACCGTGATTTCTGGATGACTTCATCCGAGGCTCTGGAGTACGGCATGATTGACGAAATTCTTACCAAGAAGAAATAAGGCACGATATGGCGAAATCTGATAAGCAGAATAGGCATTGCATGTTTTGCGGAAGAAGCGAGAAGGAAGTTCCGCTTCTGCTGCAGGGCATGGATGCGTGCATTTGTTCGGACTGTATCAAGCTGGCGGGGGACTATATGAGGGACTATGACAGGAACTCGTCTTCCGGAAAGCCTCTGGGCAAGATAGAGTCACTTTACAAGCCGAAGGAGATACATGAGTTCCTTGACCAGTATGTTATAGGGCAGGACAGGGCGAAGAAACTCCTTTCCGTTGCCGTATATAACCATTATAAGAGGATAAACCATAATCTTGTCGGGGATTCTGACCTGGAGCTGGAAAAGTCCAACATACTTATGGTGGGCCCGACCGGTACGGGAAAGACATTGATGGCCAAGAGCATTGCCAAGCTTCTTGATGTTCCGTTCACTATCGTGGATGCTACTGTGCTTACTGAGGCTGGTTATGTGGGAGAGGATGTGGAGAGCATATTGTCACGTCTTCTGCAGGAGGCAGACTATGATGTCGCAAAGGCCGAGAGGGGAATCGTGTTCATTGACGAGATTGACAAGATAGCCCGCAAGAGCGACAATCCTTCCATTACGCGTGACGTGTCGGGAGAGGGCGTGCAGCAGGCCATGCTCAAGCTTCTCGAGGGAAGCGTCGTGAATGTTCCGCCGCAGGGAGGCCGCAAGCATCCTGAGCAGGAGTTCCTGCATGTCAATACGCAGAATATACTTTTCATTTGCGGAGGAGCCTTTGAAGGCATTGAGCGCAGGATTGCACAGAGACTGAACACTCAGGTAATCGGCTTCGGCGCGGCAGACCGCAAGCATATTGACAAGGACAATCTTCTGCAGTATGTGGAGGCGATGGATCTCCGTTCATATGGCTTGATTCCGGAAATAATAGGACGTCTTCCTGTCATCACTTATCTTGACCACCTCGACAGGGATGCCCTCAAAAGAATATTGACAGAGCCGAAAAACGCGATTATGCGCCAGTATGAGAGGATATTCGAACTTGACGGGATACGTCTGAATATCGGCAAGGGCGTACTTGACCTGATTGTGGATACGGCCATTGAGAATAAGCTCGGTGCACGCGGGCTGCGTTCAATTTGTGAGAAGATAATGACGGACGCGATGTATGAGGCGCCGTCATCGGATAAGAAGACCTTTAACCTGACTCTTGACTACGCTAAGAAAAAACTATCGTTGGACCGAAAATAAGGGCATGTGACGCACACCTCATGTTCTTGTTATATAATGTTTAACTAATAGTTTTTGATGAAAAAGATTCTTAACCTTGCCGTGGCGGCTGTTGCTGCCATGGCGTTGCTGTCTTGTGAACAGAAAGACGGCCCTGCGGCTTATGCCGCACCAGTTATGGTCTGGGATGCAAATCCTGACTTTTCAGTAATGGAGCTTTCCCAGACTATGGATGTTAACATCCGTGTCAAGGCGGAGGCCGGGATAGGCACTTTTATAGTGAAAGTGAACTCTCCCGTCCTGTCTCCTGTCATTTCGGCCTTGACTTCAGACAATTCTTCGAATATGGACCTTATCGGTGATTCATCCCTTATCGGAGCGCTTGACGGACTTACCGGAGGGACATTGCCTGCCGGTGAGAAGTTGGCCGGAAAGACTGAGGTGAATTTCAATTTGTCTTCCCTTGTCCCGATGATTCTGGCTTTGTCTCCGGAGAAAGGTTCTGACCATGTGTTTACGCTTGAGGTGTCTGACAAAATCGGGCAGTCTTTCAGCCGTAAGCTGACTTTTCATTATGGGGGGGGGCAACAGCATAAGCGTTTCCGGTGCTGACCTGTGGAATAACACTGCTTCTGTGGTGGTGTCTTGCGCCGAGTCAGTCAAGGCTCCTGCAGTTTTCTTCGGCAAGAAGGGCGGTTCGCTTTATGAACTTGCATCCGGTGCGGACGGCAAATATGTTGCTGCACCGGAGTATGAAACTTCTGTTAATGCTGGAGGCTTTGATGTGTTTTCCGTAAAGGAGGGGACAGGAGTTTATGCCTCCAATGTATATGTTGCGGAGTTGCGCGAGGGTGACGAGGTGCTTGCGTCTTGTGAATTTGCCGCTCCAGAGGGTGATGTCATACCGAACGCCGATATGAACGGCTGGTCTTTCCGTGTATGGGAGGACGGTTCCGGTAAACCGTATAATATCACTTACCCTAATCCGGATGGGGAGTCATTCTGGGACAGCGGCAACAATTCTTTCCTTGAGCAGTATGGTGAGGATGGAGTTTCCACTGTCTTTACTCCTCTTTGCATGGAGGGCGAGGAGAAGGGTACTGCTTTGCTTTCTGCAAGGAAGGTGCTCGGCTTTGTATTCGCTCCCGGCAATATGTACACAGGTGATTTCATCTATTCTGGTTTTAGCGGTACGGCATATTTCGGAAAGAAATATGGTTGGACAGCCCGTCCGTCTGCATTCAAGGTGCGCTACAAGGCCAATGTGGGTGTCATTGACAATACCGGCTCATACGACCCTCAGAAGGACGAGTGGGACGGAAAGCAGGACGTGATGCGCATTTATGCGGCTGTGATAGACTGGACTTCCCAGCACGGGGTATCCTCAGGAATGACTGAGCCTTCAGGAATGTGGGACCCTTGCCTTCAGAAGAATGTTGAGGAGGGTGCCATCATCGGATATGCGTCTGCTGAAATCAAGGAGTCATCTTCAGATTATGTGATGCAGGAGCTTGATTTCCACTGGTATGACACAGAGGCCAAGCCTGCCGACGGCAATTATTCCGTAGTGATTTCATTCGCCACAAGCAGTCGCGGTGACTATCTTACAGGCTGCAGCACAAACACTCTCCTTATTGACAGTGTGGAGTGGGTTTATTGAGTTTCTCGGCATGGACAATGCCGGATAATTCAGACTGTATAGATTTTCCGGACGGCATGTGTGCGCCGTCCGGATTTTTTTGCCCGGATGCTTCGGATGAGGGTTCTGTGAATTTATATATGGTCAGAATCAATGCTCAAGTGTCTCTGATGCAGAAAGAAGCGCATTAAAAAAAAGAAATAATATTCTTAGTATATGACAATTTTTAGATTATGGTAATTTAATCCCTTGATTATCAAATAATTATATTGCAAAAGACCTTAAAATTTCGTAACTTTAAGGCAATTAACTCCC
>CAJUEK010000035.1 GCA_910585445.1 uncultured Bacteroidales bacterium
CACAAGCACTCCCATGCGCTCGTCTGCCGCATCCGGACCCTGCGAGATACCGAGATGATGGGCAAGGGCATTCACAAGAGTCCCGGAGAAATGCCCATGTCCCGGATGCACGACCATGCCGGCTTCCTTGTTCAGCACCAGCAGGTCATCGTCCTCATAGACTATATTGAGCGGAATATCCTCAGGAAGAATCTCAAGCCCTCTCCTCTGGTAAGGCATCACGAATGTCACGACATCGCCCGGCCTGACTATATGGTTGGCCTTGGCCACCTTCCCGTTGACACGTATATAATCAGCCTTTATGGCGAGCTGAATGCGATGACGGGAGGTGTACTCCATATGGGTTGCAAGATATTTGTCCACCCTCATCGGAGCCTGTCCCTTGTCGATGTCAAAGCGGTAATGCTCGAACATCTCCTGCTCCTCGTCCTCATATGCGACCTCGTCACCGGCCTGTACGGAGTCAAAATCCATAACCGGCTCTTCCTCAAAGTCAAAGAATCTGTCTTTAGGATTCATTTCCATATGCTTATTTTTCAGATGCAGGCTTGGCGGCAGCCTTCAGATACAATGTCACGTCTGTTCCGAGACCGACAGGATATTCCGTTGCTGAAGGAGCCTGCTTATATACCACGGCTGACAGTGAATCCTCATATGTCTTGAGTCCCGGTGCGAAATGCACGGAGCGCACATTAAGATAATACTCATGCAGGATGTCGGATGCTCCCTGGAGAGTCTCTCCTGTCACATCCGGAATCCTTGTCTCATTGTCAGAGGCATTCAGGCCTATTACAAGGTCTATCACTGATTCCGCCGGCACAAGGCTTCCGGCAGCCACGGGACGTCCTCCCTGGAGCTGGCTGAGCACATTGTTGGTCGCCATATCAGGCCTGTATGAAAGCCTGCCGAGCACAAGGCCGCGTGTCTTAAGCTCGGCTGCGGCCTGGCGTACAGAATAGCCGACAAGATTCGGCATGGTCACTTTCTTTGATGTGACAGCATTGACAGTGAGCAGGATGCGCCTGCCCTCCTTCACCATCTCCCCTGCGGCCGGATTGTGCGAACGCACCGTGCCGCGGTGTCTGCGTGAATATACGGAATCCACGATTTCCACACGCATCCCTGCAGCGGAAGCGGCTTCACGGGCCTGCCATACGGTCATTCCCCGCAAATCCGGCACAACTATTTCCTTGTTATGCCTTGTGCCCACATTAAGGCCTATCATGGCAGCAGTCAAAAGGACCGCTATTATAAGAAGCGCCAAAAGAAGATTGCGCACTATCCAATTTCCAAGCAATTTCATTCAATTCAGACTTTTATGAGTTCATAGCCGCGGCATCCGAGGCCTATCTGCTCCCCGTACTCAGTTCCGGCCTCCCAATTGGTGTCAGGATGCACTATACGGAACTTGTCCTCCCCCTGATGACGGTTTGTACAAGCGCAATCATGCTCATGTGCATGCGCGGCGTCACGGTCAGAGATGGCATTGCCTGTCAGGCTCGGAGCAGCCTTTACAAGGTCGGCACATGCGCAGTCGAGAGCCACCGGGTCAAAAGAAGCCGCGATTCCAAGATCCGGAACAATGGCCGCGTCATTATGATTCCAGCAGTCACAGTTAGGTGAAACATTCATTATGAAGCTTATGTGGAAAGACGGCTTGCCCTTCACAACTGCAAGCGCATACTCTGCAATCTTGCGGTTGAGAACTTCCGAAGTGTCGTAATCCTTCACCACGGCAGCGGACTTCTGGCACACGGCAACGCACTGGCCGCATCCTACGCATTTCGAGTAGTCTATGACTGCTTTCCCGTCAGTCACCTTGACGGCATCATGGCGGCAGTATCTCTCGCATATCCGGCAGCCGATGCAATTGGAAAGGTCAATGCAAGGCTGTGAAGAGGAATGCAGCTCGAGCTTTCCTCCCACACTCGCAGAGCCCATGCCAAGATTCTTCAGCGCACCTCCGAAGCCGCTCTGCTCGTGTCCCTTGAAGTGGTTCATGGAAATCACGATGTCCGCATCCGCTATGGCCGCGCCTATCTTGGGAGATGGGCAGAGAGAACCTCCGCAAGGCACCTCACGATAGTCCGTGCCCTTGAGCCCGTCCGCGATTATAACGTCCGCATGTGCGCTTATCCTGTTGAATCCGTTTTCCATAGCCGCATTAAGATGATCTACGGCATTGGAGCGTCCTCCTGAATAAAGCGTATTGGAATCCGTAAGAAACGGCTTTCCTCCGAAAGAGCGTACCACATCCACAATCCTTGCCGCATAATTCGGACGGATGTAGGCAAGGTTGCCCGGCTCGCCGAAATGAATCTTTATGGCAGTGAATTTTCCTCCGAAATCAATGTCTCCTATTCCGGCCCGGCGTACAAGGCGCTCCAGCTTTGTCATCATGTCCTTGCCGGGAGAAGTCCTGAGGTCCGTAAAATAAACTTTTGACTGTCCCATTTTAACTAAATTATCGGAGCTCCCCTGAATATGACCCTGAAAAGGCCTTCCCCAAGAAGTACCACTCCTATTATTATGATTATCGCACCTGTTATCCTGTTTATCCACAATATGGTGCGAAGCTTGAAATTCTTCCTGAACATGCTGAGCAGGGCCGTCACGCAGAACCAGTAAACAGCGCATCCGGCACTTACCGAGAGAATTATCGGAGTAATCTGCCAGTCATGCGGAGTGCTTCCTGCCAGCCCGAAAAACGCGAACAATGTAAGCATGACAAAGATGGCCCCGGGATTGGAGAAGCCCATTATGAGAGCCTGGGCGAAATCCTTGACCGACACGGAGGACTGCCCGTCCGATTTCATCTTCCTGAACGGGTCAGAAAAAGTCATTGATATGCCGAGTGCTCCGACTATCAGCCCTCCGGCTATAAGTATCAGATTCTCATGGCGATATATGAAGTCCTGCACTATTGCAAGCGCGAAAATGGCTATGATTGCGTATATGGTGTCAACGACTACCGCCCCCATCCCTGTCATGAATCCTGCCTTATGTCCTTTGCTCA
The DNA here is from genome assembly GCA_910585445.1 of uncultured Bacteroidales bacterium. Lineage (GTDB taxonomy): Bacteria > Bacteroidota > Bacteroidia > Bacteroidales > UBA932 > Cryptobacteroides. Next base: position 3,017 of record CAJUEK010000035.1, read on the forward strand.
GGGATTTCTGCACGACAAGTATGGCTATCGGACCTATCGGGGCCGATGCGGCAATGCCGACTATGAAACCTTTGAGCATATCCATCAACATAAGCGTAAACGTTAAAAGCAATCATACAAAGGTAATAATTTTTTCAGAAGCCCGCGGGGATTTATTCAACGAATCCACAATGAAATCAAAACAGGTTCTTATCTTTGCTGCGGATTTCCACTTGAAAAGACATGAAAAAAGAAAATATCATACTCTGGGGATTGTCCCTGCTCTTCGCGGCACTTATGTCGCTTCCGTTCCTTGTTCCCAATGCCGGGGCCGCCGCGCTCTTCGGATTTGTCCCGCTGCTGTGCATGGAACGGGTGGCGTCGATGCTCGGGAAAAGGCATGTGTGGATATACCATTACTCGGCCTTTGTGCTTTGGAACGCATTTACGACATTCTGGGTATGCAATGCCACTGTCGGAGGCGGCCTCTTCGCAATCTTCGCCAACGCGCTGCAGATGTCGCTGGTGTTCGGGCTGTTCCGCCTCAGCAAGAGGAAGTTCTCGGGAGCGCTCCCCTATATTTTCCTTGCCGCAGCATGGATAGCATGGGAAAGGTTCTATTTCGATGCGGAGATTTCATGGCCATGGCTTGTGCTCGGAAACTCTTTTGCCCGCACGACATGGGCTGTGCAATGGTACGAATTTACAGGCACCCTCGGCGGCTCCCTGTGGATATGGGCATGCAACCTCCTGCTTTTCTCTCTGCTGACAAGGCTCTCAGACGGAAGCTGGAACCGCCTCAACGCGAAAGCAAGGACGGCTCACATATGCGGCTATGCGACAATTCTCATCGCTCCTTTCCTGGTCTCATATGCTGTCGGGAAACAATATGAAAACTCCATGCAGGGCGCTGAGCAGCTCCCGGTGGCTATAATCCAGCCGAACATAGACCCTTACAACAAGTTCCAGGCTATGTCACAGGCGGACCAGACAGCGATGCTGCTGTCACAGATATCCCGTCTGCAGGAGTCGCGGCCCGACCTTTTTGCCCAGAATGGCACTACTGACAGTTCATCCGTCCCCCTGCTGATACTTGCCCCCGAGACTTTCACAAACGACATCACCACAGGAAACTATGAATCGAGCCGGACATGGCGCCGCTTCGTATCCTTCCTTTCTGACAAGCCCGGGACAAACCTGCTTTTCGGGGCATCGTCATGGGACCGCATAAGCTCATCTGAAGCCCCCTCGCATACCGCAAGGCGCCTTGGGGACGGTACATGGATAGAATCGCACAATTCAGCTCTTATGGTGGACGGGACAGCAAGGACGGAGATTTTCCACAAGAACAAGCTGGTGGTGGCAGTCGAGATGACACCATACCCTGCACTTTTCTGCAAGATTGACGACATGCTCGGCGGAGTGATGGGACGGTGCGTAGGACAGGACGGGATAAGCCTGCTGCATGTTCATGCCGGGGACATAAATCCGATTCCGGTGGGCTGCGCAATATGCTATGAGTCGGTATATGGAGAATATTATACAGGATATGTCCGCAAAGGAGCACGCGCAATGACCGTCATAACCAATGACGCGTGGTGGGGAGACACCCCCGGATATGTCCAGCACCTGAGCTATTCATGCCTCAGGGCGATTGAGACCAGGCGGGCCATCGCACGCTGCGCAAACACCGGGATATCCGCAATCATAAGCCCTTCCGGAGAAATCATCAGCAGGACCCCGTGGTGGGAGCAGGCTGTGCTGACAGGAAGCCTTCCGCTTCATGACGACATGACTTTCTTCGTGACACACGGTGACATAGCAGGAAGGGTATGCACCTTTGTTTTCTGCCTTCTGCTTCTCGCACTTGCCGTGAGGTTCACTACCGGAAGATGATTCCGGCTATATTGTACAGAAGAAAGTCACAAGAAAAGGTACGCTGAAATCCACAGCCATGCCATGCACGACAGAAATGATTGTGAATTCTTTTCCGCTATATCTGGCAATTATCGGAAGCGTCGTATCTGCCGTGGTAGCACCTCCGGCCGCAATCGGGGCAAGTTTGCCGAAACACCGCACCAAAAGCGGAGCAGCAAGCAGTGTCAGCAATTCACGCATAATATTCGACATGAGGGCAATTGTGCCCAGTTCGGCTCCTTTATATTGTGTAATGAATATTGAAGACAATGAATAATATCCGAAGCCTGAGCCTACTGCAAGACAGTCCGTCAGGCTTCTGCCGTCCAAGACAAAGCTTATAAGTGAAGTCCCGGCCAAGGTGCCGGCAACAGTAGCCAGAGGCACCAGCATTATTTTAAGATTCTGTTGCTTAAGAGCCTGCAATGCCTGCCTGTCGCTTCCAAGACTGATTCCGACAAGAAACATCAGAGCATACAAGGCATATAAGGTCGGCCCGTCTGCCGTCAGAACTTCCGGCATGTCCACAAAACGGCCGAGCAGGACTCCGCTGAGAAACACGGCCAGAATTATTATGCTTCCTTTCATAAGTCACTTTCTGTCAGAAGATGAGAAGAAAAAACGATAAACGCACCAGGCGCAAAAGACACTGCCGGAAACTGCGGCAAGAGTGATAAGCATGGCCTCATAACCTATGGTCCCCAAATTATCCATGACTTCCTTGTTTGCCCCTACAAAAAAGCAGCAAAAAAATGGCCCAGGTAATCAATTCATGCACCATTTTCAAGTTTCTGTCCCTGAGCATATAGCCTAAGATGATTCCTGCAATCATCAGCCCTATAACAATAACCATAACCTCTGATTTTGCCGCAAAGCTACAATTTATATTACTATTTTCACACTGCGGACCGGATTCTTGCGCAGTTTAAAAACAAATGCTTATATTTACCTGCGGCAAAAGCTTTTGCCAACAGATAAAATTCTACAAGTATGAAAAAAATTGCGGTTCTCTTTGCCATGGTCCTGATGGTGTCAGGATGCGGCAGCAGCAAAAAAGTTTCCGAAGGACATGACATTGCGGTCCGGCTCATCGAAAGCGGGATGTTCAAGATAACCATTGAGGAGGCATACCGGAAACCTGATTATCTGCCTCTACCTGGACTTGGAAGCTATATCATATATGACAATGGGCATGTAAGCTTCATGTTGAACCCTGCCTCACAAATAGAAGGTGATTTCATAGAAAAAAGCTACTCAAAGAAGAATGCCGCCGTAATGCCCGTAAAAGGGAAAAGATATGTGATTAAATTCAAAAATGAATCTTATTGGGCAAGAGACGAATACATCGAATTTTCCATAGACCCGTCCAAGAACATCATCAACGGAACGGTGTACAAATGGAATAAGCTCAGCTACAGATTCAAAGGCAGCATTTCACCTTTGGCTTACGATTAGCCTCCTTTTCCGGAGCGAAAGGAACTGCCGGCCGCTTTTGCAGCCGCATTAAAAACGATGATGACGGAACTCCTTTTTTGCAGCGGAGATTCCGTCATCATTTTTATAGGCTCACCATGTAAGAAATTACCTTCTCGGAGGCCCCATAGGACCGCCATGTCCCGGACCGCGTCTTCCACCGCCGTTGAAATTGCCGAAGCGGTAGGTCAGTGACAGGATTATGTAACGTCCGAGCGTGTTGTTGCGCACCTCCTGATGATAGTTCGATGCATCAGTCACAGACAGGTTCTTGGACTGGCCGAGAATGTCATATGCCTTAAGTGCAAGGGTAAACTTGTTCTTGAACAGAAGCTTTGAGACCTCCGCATTAAGCACGACCTCATCTTTCTGTGGAGTCGAATATCCGTTATACCAATTATATCTCACGTCAGAGATTATATTCACTCCTCCTGGTATGGTCCAGTTCATGGAAGCGTCAGCCTGGTTGTTCCATGTGGCCTTCTGGTTGCCGGTATTCATGGTGTACCATGACTTTGACATCCTTGTGCGTCCTCCGATGTTGACTTCCACAAAATCGTTCCTGTATGTGAAGCGGAGCCTTTCCGTAAAACTCAGGGTCTGTGTCCTGTTCGTGATGAAGAGTTCGCTTTCCCCGAGGTCAGGAAAATCCTCATTGAAAAGGGCATAGTTGAACTCAGCCGTCTCAGGGTCGTAATATTTGCCTGTGTCAAGCGCTCCTGTACCGATATATGAAGTTGACTTGTTATACCTGAGGTAAGTCATGGAGAACATGGAGAAGTCGGATTTGCCGAACGGTGAATTGACCATGATGCGTCCGTCAACGGAACCTGTGGCCGGGCCGTTCACCGGAATCGCATACTGCACTCCGGCCTGATCATACCACTGGGCATTCGTTATGGCATCCTCGACTATGCTTGCCCCGAAACGTGCATGCACAGAAGTGAATGTCTTTTTGTTTGTATATCCGAACATTCCGCGTATGTTATGGTTGAAGTATGGGTCCAGGTTCGGATTTCCGAGTGAAATGTTAAGAGGATTTGAATTGTCCGGCACAGGAAGCAGCTGCGAAGTGGAAGGCTGGGCAGAGCGTCCGAAATAGAACAACCTTATGTTTGTGTTGTCATTGATTTCGTAGCTGAGCATTGCCTGCGGTGACCAGTTGATTACTTTCCTGCGGTACGGGTCATGTCCGGTTGTCTCATTCTTCGTGTCTGTAGGATTGATTGCCGCTCCGAGCTGCGCCCTGAGTTTGCTTTTCTGGTAGCTGAAATTAAGGCCGGCACGCTGGTTTATGGCACGGTTCATTATGTCATTGGAATACCTCGTGTCAAGGTTCTCCCCTGCCGGGTCAAACAGAAGAAGGCCATCCTGCATGAAATCACTGCCGCTGTTGTATGTCTTCTTATATGAAGTGTTCTTACTCCAGCTGTACTGATAATTGGCCTCCAGATAGAAATCATGGCCGAGAGGCTCCGTATAGACAAGGCGTCCGGACAATGACGAGCTTTTGGCATTCTGGTCAAAGCGCTGATTCACAATCTCGTCACCCCAGGCTCCGCTTTCGGAGTTCTTGACCTGTGTAAGCGACTGGTTAAGTCCTTCAAGGTCATTGTTGCTGAAATTGTAACGGAAATTGGCTGAAATCGTCCTTCCGGGCTTGCCAAGACGCTGGCGCAGAAGGAGGAAACCGCTTGCAGTCCAGTTCCTGTTGTCACCGGTATTGGAATTGTAGCCGCGGTTCGTGGAATCACGCTGGCCGTCACGCTCCATATAGGTGCTGAATTTCGAATATTCATTGAAGCTGCCGCTTCCGAAATTGAACTGCGGCTCAAAGAGAATGGAAGTGTTCTCTGAGAACTTATGGTCAAGGCGGACTCCGAAACGGTGTCCCTGTGAACCTGTATAGTTTGTGCCGACGTTGTCATTCAGCAGCCGGCTGCCGTCTTCAAGGTATGTGACTTTTGAGCTTTCTTCCTCGACATGACTGTCCGACCCGTTATAGAGGTAGTTTCCAGCAAGGTCCATATTCCCGTCAAGCAGGGTGAACGCTCCGTTGAGACCTCCCATCCAGGAGGTGGAGATGCCGTTGTTGCCTCCCCAGCCGCCCATTCCGCGTCCCATTCCGCCGCCACCGCCGCGCATGCCCTGCATCATGCTGCCAGCCATGTCATTAAAACCCCGGTTATTTGTATTGTTCCCGTTCAGAATGACGCTTATCTGGCTCTTGTCTGTGAAACGTCCTACCATTGCCGCACCCTGATAGCGCCAGTCATTCATGTCAGAACCGTTTCCGGGCACATCATGTCCGCCTCCTGCCATAACATTTCCGAACCAGCCCTGCATCATTCCCGGACGCATTGAAAGGTCAATCACAGTCTCCTCCTCACCGTCATCTATGCCAGTGAACATAGCCTGGTCAGATTTTTTCTCCACAACCTTTACTTTCTCTATCAGCTTGGCCGGGATATTCTTCGAGGCAAGCTGAGGGTCATCAAGGAAGAAAGTCTTTCCGTCAATCGTAATTTTCTTGATTGTCTCTCCATTGGCCGTAATGGAACCGTCAGTGCCGACTTCCACTCCCGGAAGCTTCTTAAGCAGCTCTTCGAGCATATCATTGTCAGATGTCTTGAACGATGACGCATTGTACTCTATAGTATCTTTCTTCACGACGATAGGATTGCCCACGGCTGATACACTTGCCGCATCAAGCACCTCGACATCCTCAGTCATACGGATTTCCCCAAGGTCGATGTTCTTGTCTATGGTCAATTCCTGTGAATGAGCCTTATATCCCATCAACTCAGCCTTGAAAACATATGTCCCCTTTTTCACCTTGCTCAAAACGGCACGTCCCGCATCATCGGTAAGCACATATTTTGAAGCCGAGGTCTCCCCTTTCGGGGTCAGGGATGCGGTGGCGAACTGTACCGGTCCGGAAGTCTTTTCATCCACCAGCTTAAGTTTTACAGTAAACGCACCCTGGGCAAAGGCCGAAGTACCGGCAAGCATGGCCGCAAATACAGCAACCGCCCTAACAAAAGAATACACTGCACGAATGTTCATGACATTTAATTATATTTCGCCGGGACCGTCCCGGACTGGTTATGCAAAACAGGAGCGGACATGCACAGAAAAGGGTGCGGACCGGAAATCCCGTAACCGCGCCCTGGCTGTCCATTCATAAATGACGATATTATGACACCTCTTTCCTATGAAGGTTTAATCCGGATGTCATTTCTTTATACGTCCCGGATTGGCTTCAAGAAATTTCTTCCAGTCGGCGCATCCGGAGACTCCGGCCAAAGGATTGGTCATCTGGTAGTGATGGCAGAGCGCAATGGCAAGGGCATCTGTCGCATCAAGGTGCTTGGGGTCAAGGTCAACTTTGAGAGTCTTCTGAATCATCATGCTGACCTGCTCCTTGGAAGCCGCTCCGTTGCCGCATATAGCAATCTTGGCCTTTCGCGGAGCATATTCTGCCACTGGTATCCCGCGTATGGCAGCAGCCGTTATGGCAGCACCCTGCGCACGTCCGAGCTTTAGGATGACCTGTGCGTTCTTGCCGTAAAATGGCGACTCGACCGCAAGGGAATCCGGCTTTACCGTCTCCAGAAGCTCGCTCACACCTGCATAGATGTTCGCAAGCTTTTCAAACGGGTCATTGATTTTCCTCAGGTCGAAGATTCCCATATCCTCATAATGGGGGCCCTTTGAATCAACACGGATGACCCCGTAACCGAGTATGTTGGTTCCGGGGTCAATTCCCAATATGACGTTTTCCTTCATCTTGTCTGTCAGCGGTTATCCGTCAGCGGCGGACTAACCAATGAAATCAAAGCCGGTGTAAGGCCTGAGCACCTCAGGAATCTCTATCCTGCCGTCCTTCTGGTTATTCTCGAGCAGGGCTGCAACCACACGTGGAAGAGCAAGCGAACTGCCGTTGAGAGTGTGGGCAAGCTGGGTCTTTCCGTCAGCGTCCTTGTACCTGAGCTTGAGGCGGTTCGCCTGGTAAGACTCAAAGTTTGACACTGAAGAAATCTCAAGCCATCTTCCCTGCGCTGCAGAATACACCTCGAAATCATATGTTATGGCAGAAGTGAAGCTCATGTCCCCTCCGCAAAGACGCAGAATCCTGTAAGGAAGTCCGAGTGACTTGACGATGCCCTCGACATGCGCAATCATCTCATCCAGAGCCGCATATGAATCCTCAGGCTTCTCAATGCGCACGATTTCCACCTTGTCGAACTGATGCAGGCGGTTAAGTCCGCGCACATCCTTGCCATATGAGCCGGCCTCACGGCGGAAGCACGGAGTATATGCAGTCATCTTCACAGGGAAGTCGTTGTTTCCGAGAATAACGTCCCTATAGATATTGGTCACAGGAACCTCTGCAGTAGGCACAAGATAATAATTGTCCAAAGTGGCATGATACATCTGGCCCTCCTTGTCAGGAAGCTGTCCTGTACCGAAGCCGGAAGCCTCATTCACCATAATTGGCGGCTCCACCTCAAGGTAGCCGGCCTTGGTGTTCGTGTCAAGGAAATAATTGATGAGCGCTCTCTGAAGACGTGCACCCTTGCCTTTATAGACAGGGAATCCTGCTCCGGTAAGCTTCACTCCAAGGTCAAAGTCTATTATGTCGAACTTCTTTGCAAGCTCCCAATGCGGCAAAGCCTGCTCACCAAGCTCCGGAATCTCATTTCCGGTTTTCACGACCACATTGTCCTCCGCTCCCTTGCCCAGAGGCACCTGGTCGCACGGGATGTTCGGAAGAAGCACCACAAGGGACTCCAGCTCGGCATTGTTCTCCTGCGAAGCCTTCTCTATTTCCGCAGAACGCGCCTTCAGGGAAGCAACGTCAGCCTTTGCCGCCTCAGCCTCATCTTTGCGTCCTTCCTTCATGAGCGAACCTATCATGGCCGCTTTCTTCCTCTGCTCGGCAAGGCAGGAATCGAGTTCAGTCTGGAGAGACCTTCTTTTCACATCAAGGCCGTTAATTTTCTCTACAATCTCCCTTGCGTCGAAATTCTTGACCGCAAGCTTCGTGACCACAAATTCAGGATTCTCACGAAGAAGTTTGAGTGTCAACATATATTATTCGTTTTGCTGGTTCAAAAAACTGCCTAAACAGCTTCTAAATAAAAAGAGGACTGCCGCCCGCTCGGGTCACCAGTCCTCTGTCTTTGTCATCAAATCCCCGAGTCTTAATTCTCAAAAGGGAGAACCGAGACATAAGATTTGTTGTCAGCTTTCTTGCGGAAGCTTACCTTACCGTCAATCAGGGCATAAAGAGTGTGGTCCTTGCCCATGCCTACGTTAAGGCCTGGGTTGTGGACGGTACCCCTCTGACGAACGAGGATATTTCCCGCCTTAACAGCCTGATCGCCGAATTTCTTGATACCGAGTCGCTTGCTGTGCGACTCACGACCGTTCTTGGAACTACCGACGCCTTTTTTATGTGCCATAATCTATTCCTCCCGTTAATTAAGCGATCGTATTGATCTGAAGTTTAGTAAGATACTGACGGTGACCGTTCATCTTCTGATAGCCTTTGCGGCGTTTCTTCTTGAAGACGAGGACTTTCTTTCCCTTGCAAGTGTCATCAAGGACAGTTGCCGTAACCTTTGCACCGTCAACATATGGTGCTCCGAGCTTCACCTGTCCGTCAGCGTCAACGAGAAGAACCTTGTCGAACTCGACAGAAGCACCTTTCTCTGCAGCGAGACGGTTCACGAAGATCGTCATGCCAGCCTCAACTTTAAACTGCTGGCCTGCAATATCAACAATTGCGTACATAAAACTTAATTATAAAAAGTTTTGGACTGCAAGCGGCCGCACCAACGGCTCTTTATCATGGCTTGACACCCCTTGAATATTCTGATGGATTACTGCTCGTCCTGGAGCTGCATCTGCTGAACATAGATTGCCTTCTGAATCTGTGTTCTCCTCTTTACAGACGGTTTCACGAAAGTCTTCCTTGCACGGAGCTCACGTATCGCACCTGTCTTCTCGAATTTCCTCTTGAATTTCTTCAGAGCCTTCTCGATGCTCTCGCCGTCTTTTACCGGAACTATAATCATGTCTAAATCACCTCCTTTTATTTGCGGCTGCAAAGATAGACATATTATTTTGATTTGCAAGACCTCTGCATCGAATCTTCACCGAATTCATCTTCACGGTTCCAAAGGCTTTACCACACTGAAGACGGCCTCAGCCCCCCAGAAAGATATTTCGTTGAAACAAAAGCAAACTGAATTCTTTTATGGCACACTTACTTTTACCTGTTTTTTGACAGAATGATGCAGATTTATAATAATCAAACAAATGCCTATCTTGACACAAGCCGTCTGAAAGTCTCCATGCCGGAGGTAGCGACTTCCCTTATGTGGGTTATCCTGCCGTCACGGACCGGGACATCGTTCGGGTCTATAATATATATAGGTACATCCATACCGGCATAGCGGTACAGCCCGGCAGCAGGATAGACCTGAAGCGAAGTGCCTACGATAAGCAGCACATCCGCCGCCTCCACAGCATCAATCGCCGCACCGATTTTCGGAACGGCCTCACCGAACCAAACTATATGAGGCCTGAGCTGCACACCGTTCGGAGCGAGGTCGCCAAGATGCACCTCATCAGTGCCTATGTCAAAAACCGTCTCTTCCGAAAAGCCGTCAGCCTCATTGCAGCAATTCTCAGGACGCACCTTGGTCAGTTCCCCGTGCAGATGAATGACACGGGTGCTCCCGGCCCTTTCATGCAGATTGTCAACATTTTGAGTAATCACCGTCACATTCCAGTCATTCTCCAGAGACGCTATAGCCTCATGGGCGGCATTAGGCCTTACCGTATCCAGCTGCGCCCTGCGCTCATTATAAAAGTCAAGCACAAGCCGAGGATTGCGGCGCCATCCCTCAATGTCAGCCACATCCTCGACACGATGGTTCTCCCATAGCCCGTCTCCTCCACGGAAAGTCCGGATACCGCTCTCTGCGCTTACGCCCGCGCCAGTGAGCACTGCCAATTTCTTTTTCATCATTGCTGTCTTTCAAAATAATGCCTGCCCAGCCAATATTCGAAGAGAGGGTCAAGTATCACAGGCTCATCCTTGTCATTGAAAGTCAATATCTCCTTTTTCTTCAGGGCATCCTTGACACGGAGCACATTGGCTGACGAATTGAGCCTGTACTTCATTATGACATCAGACGAGCTGAACTTGACCACACCGTCCAGAACGGCCCTCATAAGGCTGAGCTGATGGTCTGTAAGGTCATTGACCATATTCATGAATCTTGGCTCATGTATGGAAATCATTGAGTTCAGAGCCTCTGTCATCGTATTCTCGCTGATATATCCCTTTGACATGGAATCACATACGGCAGCCAGATGATTTATGTACCACATGTTACCGCGGAAAAGTTCACATGCCCCCACTGCAAGTTCCCTGTCAAGCGACTTGCCCGCGCCATAGAGAAATCCCCTGACTATATGCTCTATTATCTCGCTCTGCTCTATTGGCTGAAGCGGAAGGTGTATGACCTGGCGGTAAAAATATTTCTTGTACGCGAATATATGCTTCATCGCATTGACCCTGGAACCTGTCATTATGAAAGACACCTTCACTCCGGATGTCCTGTCGCGGAACATCTCCTCCATAGTCTTGAGAAGGTCCTCATACCCGTCCGCGAACATAAGGTTCTGGAACTCCCTCAGCAGGACATATACGGCCGTCCCCTTCCCTTCTGCAATCCGGTACGGAAGCCTGAGCATAGCTTCCACATCCTCCTGCGAGACATCCCAGTTCATCGACACCACCTCTCCGCTCTGATAGAACCTGTCGCGGTCAAAAACAAAATGCGTCCCTCCGAGATGTGCGGCCACCGCAGCTTCATATTCATCCGGAGATGTCATCACGGATTTCAGCACGGCCGAACCGAGCTTAAGAAGAAAATCCTGGACAGTCCTGATGTTGAACATATCGACGCTGCATGTCACGAACTGCTTCCCGGATGTCCTCATATCAAGGAGAGCCTGCTGCACCAGCGACATTTTCCCGGCCTTCGGAGGCTCATACATGACCACATGCTCGCCCGCAGCAAGAAGGTTGCCGAGCACTCCGCACTCTTTTTTCCGGCCTATGAAATTCTTGCCGGTAACATATCTGTCATATATAAAAGGTGAAGCCATAATACTGATTCTTTTATATTATATCGGCATGCGTCATGCACAGGAATAGCCTATCCTATGCACCAAGTCATAAATGGAGGGCATTCTTTACATGGCAACCGCAAAACCATCATGCAAAATTAACAAACTGTTTCGGATTTCATACAAAATTGTTGCGGAGTATGACCCGCAATATTTATTGCCGGAAAAAGCAGGAGCGGTACGGATTTTTAATTACATTTGTGATAAAATGCAGAAATAGTCAGACTATGACAATACAAGAAACCGAAATAGAAAAAAATACAACAGCAAGAAAAATCGGCTTTTGGGGCAGGACTGCAAAGGTCCTGCTCTGGGCGTGCGGCATATGGGCAACACTGGTCCTTGCCCTCCACCTTATCCTCTCCCCTTCCGTACTGACAAGGATTGTCAACAAATATGCGGCAGACTATGTGGACGGGAATATTTCATTCGGCAGTGCATCCGCTTCCATGTTCAGGCACTTTCCGAGCCTCACCCTCACTTTTGACGATTTTTCAATCACATATCCAGCAGACAGGTTCGATGCGCCCGAACAGGCCGGAGCGCAGGGACATCTGATGTATCACGGATGCTCGGATGCCGCTGACACTCTCGCATCATTCAGCAGATTCTCCGCAAGCGTCAACATAGCCCCGCTGCTCTTAGGCAAGATACGCATACCACATGCAGAGCTTGTGAAGCCGCGCATCTTCGCTCACAGCTACGGAAACGGACAGGCCAACTGGAACCTGTTCATGAGTGATGCGGAGCATGACGCAGAAAATGAAGAAGCCTCATCAGGCCAGGGCATGCCGGACATGGTTCTCGGCAACATAAGCCTTACCAGTCATCCCCATATAGTCTATACGGACTGCGCGGACACCTTGTTCACAATGGTTGACATCAAGCAGGTGGCCCTCAGCGGAAGGCTCCATACCGGCAAAATGCATCGCGGAAAATTCGGGCTTTCAATCGACAGCCTGATTGTGGCCGGAAGAGCAGGACGCGACACAGTGGCCCTCGGGCTGGACAGGCTCCATATCCACGAACACGGGAAGCACCTTGACGTAAATGCGCATGCAAGGACCCTGCTTGCCACGCGTTCATTCGGAAGGATGAACATTCCGGTTGACATCAGCGCATCGGTAGGTTTTCCAAAAGACAGCGTCTTTGCAATACGCGTACAGGATATGACGGCAAAGATAGCAGACATACCGTTCAACGCGGAAGCGGACATAAGGATGCACGAGGGGAAGACAGGCATCACCGGAACCATGCAGATTGAGAAATGCATGATAAACGACATAATCTGCGGTTTTGCGAAAAACTTTTTGCCGCAGGCAGAGCATATAAGCACGGATGCCTCAATAAACTTTGCCGCAGAAATCGACGGCTATTACGACCACTCAAGCGGAAAGCTCCCGGACATATCGGTCAAGCTGTCCGTGCCGGAATCAAACATCCGGCACCGGGACTTTGCCAAACCGCTCACAATCGGCCTTCAGGCAAGCGCAGCAACAGACACCAAGGGAAAAATAAATGTCGAAATAGACGGTATAAAGGCCTCTGCCCATGGCATGGAACTTCAGGCAAAGGCCCAGGCAAAGGACATACTCGGGAATGACCCTCTGCTTTACATTGACGTAAACATGTCCGCCATATTCGACTCACTCGGCACATTCATTCCAGACTCGATGAATGTACGGGCACAAGGCACGCTCAACGCAAAGCTGAAAGGAAGCGCGAGACTGTCCGAGCTAGACATTTATAAATTCTCAAACTCCGACCTCACAGGCAGCATTGAGGGCAAGGGCATAATCCTCCAGGCCCCCGATGACACAGTGAACATAGTCATAAGCAGGATGAACCTCGGCATAGGCCCGGAGTCAAGGACATCAAGAAAAGACTCATCCAAGTCATTCAGGCTCATAGCCCTGACAGGAGAGATTGACACCACTGACATAGCTTACAAAAAGGCATTGACAATCAAAGGCCACGGCATAGAGTTCAGCGCGAAGAACTCGGCCCCGGAAGCAGGAGCAGACACATCCGCCATAGGATACCTAGGCGGCAGGCTGAAAGCCGCAAGCCTGTCAGTGGCAGATGCCACAGGAGCCAAAATAAGCATGGACGGGACAAACAACAGTTTCCATATATTCCCGAAAAAAGACCATCCTGAGCTTCCTACACTCATGCTGCAAAGCCGCAACAAAAGGATAACGCTCAACACGGGCATAAACAGGGCCATTCTCACGGACGCGTCGATAAGGGCAAAGGCGGCAATGAACACCGTCGAGCGAAAGGCAAGGCGGAAAGCGTTCATGGACTCGCTTTCGCGGGCATATCCCGGGGTTCCTAAAGATTCCCTGTTCATCATCCTGAGGTCACAAATGAACTCCCGTCCTATTCCGGAATGGATGAAAGAAGAAGACTTCCGCAAACAGGACATAGACATCAGGCTCGACGAGACTTTCGCAAAATATTTCAGGGAATGGGACGTTGACGGAAGCATAAAAGTGCGCACCGGCATTCTTATGACCCCGTATTTCCCGCTGAGAAACATCCTGCGCGGATTTGACTGCGGATTCAACAACAACGAGGTCCGCATAGACAGTTTCAAAGTGATGGCCGGTTCATCCGAGATTGCCGCAAAAGGCAAGCTGACGGGTCTCAAGCGCGCCCTGCTCGGTAACGGCAGGCTCAAACTTGACCTTGACGTAAACTCCGGAAGAATGAACGCCGGCGAACTCATGGGAGCATATAATGCAGGAATGAACTTCAATCCGCAGACTGGCAAGGAAATGATGGAAGGCACGAGCAACTCTGAATTCCTCAAAATGGTGACAGCAGAGACCGCCACTTCCGAGACTGATACTCCATTGATAGTCGTTCCGTCAAACCTGAACGCAAGAATCGGCATTGACGCTTCCAATGTCACATATTCAGGACTTGACATCAGCAAGGCCACTGCAGACATAATAATGAAAGAGAGATGCGTCCAGATACTCAATACCTCCGCCACGACAAATATGGGAGGAATACAGTTCGACGGATTCTACTCTACGCGTACCAAGGAGGACATCAAGACAGGATTCAGCCTCAACATGAGCGACATAACGGCGGAAAAGGTAATAGAACTGCTTCCGGCCGTGGATACAATCATGCCGATGCTCAAATCGTTCAAAGGTCTCCTGAACTGTGAACTGGCCGCGACCGCAAGCCTTGACACCAATATGAATGTCATTACCCCAAGCATAAACGGAGTGGTGAGAATCGGAGGGAAAGACCTGTCCATCAGCGATAACGAACTTTTCCGTACACTTGCCAAGAAACTGATGTTCAAGAACAAGAAAGAAGGCCATGTGCAGCAGATGACGGTCGAAGGAGTCATAAAGGACAATGTGCTCGAGGTCTTCCCGTTTGTGCTGGACATGGACAGATACACATTGGCAATGAGCGGAATACAGAATCTTGACATGTCATTCAAGTATCACGTGTCAGTGCTGAAGTCACCGTTCCTGTTCAGACTGGGCATTGACCTTTACGGCCAGGACTTTGACCACCTCAAGTTCAGAATCGGCAAAGCCAAATACAAGAATACCAACGTACCGGTCTTCTCAGCTGTCATAGACAAGACAAAAATCAATCTGGTGACATCAATCAAAGGCATCTTTGAGAAAGGAGTCGAGGCAGCGGTCAACGCCAATGAAAGGCAGGATGACATAGTTCGGCACAAGCAGGAGATAGGATATGTCAATGCGGCCGAGCAGGAGATGGAGGAGCTGTCGGAAGATGAGCGCAGGCAGGTCGAGGAACAGGAAAAGGCGGATGAGGCGGAAGAGGCAGGAAACTCAGAAATGACCGGATTGCAAGAAGGGGCAGAATTGCCGGAAAGGGCAGAAGGGACAGATGCCATTGAAGATATAGATACAACTGAAAATTAAGATATCAGACATGAACAGCCAGGAATACATTGAGGTGACAATAAGCATTGCACCTTTCAGCGAAGAGAATGCGGAGATAGTGACTGCTGAAATCAGCGACCTTCCGTTCGAGTCATTCTGCACGGAGGAGGATAAGCTCAAATGCTATATACAGAAAGAACTATATGATGCACAAGCGCTTAAGGTTGTCCTAAGCGGGCTTGAGGGACTTGGGTTCTCTGTTGAGTTCTCAGCAGTGCTTATGCCGGCCGTCAACTGGAACGCCGTATGGGAAAGCCAGTTCAACCCTATTGTTGTTGACGGGAAATGCACAATCAAGGCATCGTTCCACGAGGGGCTGAAACGGACAAGATTCAATATCACGATTGACCCGAAGATGGCTTTCGGAACAGGACATCACCAGACAACCTACATGATGTGCCGGGCTTTGCTGGAGAACGGGGAGGCGGTGCGCGGAAAAGTCGTGCTCGACATGGGATGCGGCACGGCCGTGCTTGCGATACTCGCGGCCAAGATGAAGGCATCCAAGGTCTATGGCATTGACATTGACGCCGTGGCAGCCATTTCAGCATATGACAATGCCCGCATGAACCGTGTGGGCAAAAGCGTGGAAACATATTGCGGAGACGCATCTCTGCTGCAAAGAAACACATATGACGTAATACTGGCAAACATAAACCGCAACATCCTTCTCCAGGACATTCCTACATATTCAGTGTCATTGCGCAAAGACGGGCTCCTGTTTGTCAGCGGCTTCTACGTTGAGGATATGCCTATGATAATGGGAATGGCGGCAAGTTCCGGACTTGAATACGTAAGCCACGACAGCATGGACAACTGGTGCTGCATAAAATTCCGAAAGAAAGCCCTGTAGCGGACAGGTGGCTGTAAAAGCTAAAAATATTTTCCAAGATGAAAGGCATATTGAAAGCACTGATACTCGCCTGCGGAGCGCTCATCACCATAAGTTCCTGCAAGCCAGACATATACAAAGGGCCTCTTGACAATCCTTACGGCAACTGGCTCGGAATACACACTGACTATTTCTTCAACTCCGAAACGGTAGCCCAAACCGATGCATGCGGATACAGCGTAATTTCATTCTACAGGCAAGGGCTGTGCTGCATAGAAGGCCATAAGGGGACGCTGCCCTTCTCATATGACCATGAATCCTCCTCCCTTGAAGTCGGACAGGACAGATGGACCGTAACGACTCTTACCGGCGCGGAAATGGTGCTTGAGTTTATCGGGACGGAGAATGGCGATGGAAGCGAAGACGGAAACGATGGGAATGAAGACGGGCTGGACGATAACGGCATAAAGCTTCCAGCGGAATTTAAAGGAATGACCATAACCTCAGACGGAACAGAATACTTTTACACTGACAAGAACGGCAAACAAGTCCGCTGCTACTTCGTAGGGACAAAAGACGAGAACGGCACAACGAAAGTGGATTTCTGGTTCGACACCCACACCGACCGCTTCGTGCCTTACAACTGATTGACTGACCTTTCTCAATAGCCCTGCCTTTCAACAAGCCTGTAGCCTTCGCCCCGGACATTTACTATTCGTATGCCGGGGTCTTTTTCCAGACGGCGGCGAAGCTTTGATATGAAAACTTGAAGGCTGCGTGAATTGAAGAAAGAATCATCCCCCCAAAGTTCCAGCAGAAGTGGCTTTGTATAGAGCGTCTCCCCTTTGCTGAGGCACAGGAGCTCCAATATCCTGGCTTCCCGCGGTGAAAGTTCCTGAGAAGTTCCAGCATATTCCAGGCAAAGCGTTTCAGGATGAAATGTGAAATTTCCGATTCCGTATGCCTTAACCCTCTGTATAGCCTGCTCCGGACGTCTTCCAGCCAATGCCCGGAGCCTCACAATAAGCTCCATAATGCCGAAAGGTTTCTTCAAATAGTCATTGGCACCAAGTTCAAACCCCTCCACAACATCATCAATGGCCGATCTTGCAGTCAGAAACAATACAGGGGTCTGCAAATCTGTACGCCTTATATGACGTACCATTGTGAAGCCGTCCATTTTCGGCATCATCACATCAGCGACAAGAACATCAGGCTTCTCCGCATAGAACATGCGCAGCCCCTCCTCGCCGTCTTTTGCAATCCGTACATTGAAGCCTTGAGCCGACAAGGTGTTATGAATTATCACGGACAGGTCGGGTTCGTCTTCAACAAGAAGTATATTGATTGTATCTTTCATTTCAGATTTATGACAAATGCAGTTCCCTTTCCCGGTTCACTATAGGCCGAGATGCTCCAGCCATGTTTTTCCACGATGCTTTTCACATAGTAGAGGCCGAGTCCATAACCCTTTACATCGTGCACATTGCCGGTATGCGCCCTATAGAACTTCTCGAATATATGCAGGAGGTCATGCTCTGAAATTCCGTTCCCGTTGTCACTGACCTCAATGCGTTCTTTGTCAGCACTTATGCAGATGTCCACACTTTCACCCGAATATTTCATGGCATTGTCAAGCAGATTGTTCAGCACATTGCTCAAATGCAGCCTATCTGCACTGACAGTCATTTCTTCCGGAATTTCAACCGTGAATGACGTGGGCTTTTCCGCCTTCATACTATGCTTTCCGACAATATCATAGACTAATCCGGAAAGGCCTATATCCTCTTTATGAAGCACAAGCCCCTTTCTCCTTTCCATACTCATTGAAAGAACCTGCTCGACCAGTCCGCTCAGATTCTCCAGCTGGCTCCGGGAGATTTCAAGATATTTCCTGCGGAGCTCCGGTGAATCCCCGTCAGGAAAATTGAGAAGAGCATCATTTGCAGCATATGCCACGGAAATGGGCGTCTTGAGTTCATGGGTCATATTATTTGTAAAGTCTGATTTCATTTCATCAAGCGACTTCAGCGTCCGGATGACGTGAATCAGATAGCAGAAGACTGCTACAAGAACCATAAGAATAAGCACCGAGGCAGCAAGAATCCCGGACATCTGCCTTAGGACCACCCTGCCGACAGGCTCAATCCACAATTTGTACATTGCCGATTCCTGAGCGTTAAAGCAATATTCGAATGAAACCGCCTTGCTGCTTGGTATATATCCTTCAGTGGAAATTACTCTCCGCTCCTTCATTTCCCTGTTTTCTACGGATGTATCATCATTATGCGCCAATGAGTCAGCACCGCTCATCAATGCCACTCTATGCCTCCCGTCAAGCCCGGCCTCTTTGAGATAGACAACCAGCAGAGAATCAAAAAGCCTGAAGTCCATATCAGCATCAACAGCATCAATTCCGGTATGAATGCCACGTACCACCTGGAGAGACATGTTTTCAAGAGATTCAAAAAACATATCGCTCCGTCCGGCCCCATCTTCGCTTTGTTTTTTCACTACGCTTTTAGTCGTTTTTGAGATGGTTGTCAAGCCTTTGGCTCCTTTGTCAAGATTTTCAGAAAGCGTATCCATCCGATATTGCGTCGCAGATGTATGCAATATGGAAGTCCCATCTTCTCCATATCCGGCTCCTACAACTATGTCGCCCTTCAATCCAAGATCCGCATTTTGCTCACTGATTTTCCGAAGACGGATGGCCATTTCATTGAAATCACTTGTCCGAAGCGCTGTCCTGACAGCACTTTCTGTCTTTGCAACCTCATTGCGGTACATCCTGATGAGCCACCAGCATTGATACGCGAACAGGCAGGCCATCACGAATATCACAGATATTGCAATATATTTCAGATTGTTCTTCATATAAGTCCATATAGTCAAAAATATGAGCACCTGCCCAAATATAGTCAATTCTACATTTACTTTTCACACGTTAACACTATTTAACATTGTTTAACATCCGATAACAGTTTTTGCAGATTGTCTTTGCGAACTTTGCAATGCAGGAGACACAATACAGCTCCACTCCAAATAACGGTGAAACATTCAAAACGACAATATCATGGAAAAGAACGCGTTATCCATCATTTTATGCATTGCATTTTGCTTGAACCTTGCAGCCCAGTCACAGGACAAGGCCCTTGACAGCCTCTATTATTCGCTGCCCGAGTCTATGGTGACCGGAGAACGCCCGATTGTCAAGGCAGACAAAGGCAAGCTCGTATATGACCTGCCTCATATCATCCGGAATCTTCCTGTTGACAATGCATATGATGCCATAAAGGAACTTCCCGGGGTGATAGAAAACGACGGCTCATTCTCATTGGCAGGCAAAGGCGCAAAAGTGGTCATTGACGGCAAAGTAACCAATATGACACAAGAGCAACTGAATACCCTGCTCAAGAGTATTCCATCATCAAGCATAGCCAATGCCGAAGTAATGTACAGTGCCCCTGCAAGGTATCAGGTGCGGGGAGCAATGATTAACATAACGCTTAAAAAAGCAGAACCCGGCATTGCGCCTGTGCAGGGAGAGGCAGGCGTCAAATGGCAATACAAAGAAAGGCACAGTTTCGAAGAAAGGGCAAGCGTCATATTCACAAAGGGGAAATTTTCCGGCGATGTGCTGTATTCTCATAATCACGGAAAGACATTCAGTGAAGACGGCAGCGAATCACACCATACTCTGAATGACGGAAGCTCTCATAAGATTATCAATTCATCGGTCTCTGAAGGCAAGGGATTTACACATAATTGGAGAGCCGGAGCAGACTGCAATATCGCTGAGAATCATTCGATAAGCGGGGTTTATACCGGAGCGTATTCCGAAAAGCAAGCAGCGACAAGTACAGCAGGCACATATAACGCCATTTCCGGACATTTCTCAATAAACGAAATGCATAACATGAGGATTGATTACAACGCTCCTTTCGGTTTGTCCGCCGGTGCGGAGATGACATTTTATCGGAAACCTGTCGTACAGTCTCTCAGCAACACGGACGGCAGCGGCACACTGACGGCAAATGACAATCAAAGCATCATCCGCTGGAAGGCATTCCTGTCACAGGAGCATAATACAAAGAACGGATGGGGAATAAATTATGGCATCATATTCAACGCTTCTACAGATGACAGCTGGCAGAAATATTCCGGCACCGGTGCGCTGCCTGATGACATGGCATCATTGCAGAAAGAGAGCATATTGAACATTTATGCTGGATTCAGCAAGAGTTTCAACAATCAGCTTATGCTGGATGTATCTCTTGCAGGTGAGAGGTACAGGAGCACGATTTGGAAGAAATGGGACATTTACCCTAATGCCGTGCTTGTATATGCGCCCGCAAACGGCCATCTGTTCCAATTCTCACTCAGCAGCAACAGGAACTACCCGGAATACTGGGCCGTAAAAAATGCTACAGGCATCATTTCAGGAGGGTATTCAGAGATAATCGGCAATCCTGACCTGGCACCTTCAGACACATGGCAGACACAGTTCGTATATCTGTTCAAGAACAAATATATGCTTGCCGCATGGTTTTCCCACACCAGGGATTATTTCGTCCAGACACAATACCTCGCACCGGACCGTCTGAAAAGCATCATTAAATTTGTGAACTTCGACTACCAGCAGCAGGCAGGAATACAAGTGAACATACCATTTAAAATAGGGAAATGGCTGGATTCAAGGCTTACATTGACCGGACTATACCAGCACGAGAAGGATTCGGACTTCTATGACATCTCATTTGACAGGCACAAGGTATATGCGGTGGTGCATTTGAACAATAACATTACGATTTCACGCAAACCAAACCTGCTTCTGAATGTTCAAGGCAGCTACCATTCAGCTGCAATACAAGGCATCTACGATTTACCGCAGGGAGGAAATCTCGACCTGCATCTCACCTGGCGCTTCAATCAGGACAGGGCAAGCCTTACTGCCGGATGCCACGATGTCTTTAAGACAGCCAGCATATCACCGCTCATGAACTATGGCAACCAGATCGTATATAACCGGTATCCGTCATACCGTAGCTTCAACGTGACATTCTCATACCGTTTCGGAGGCTACAAAGAGAAGCAGAGAAAAGCCGTTGACACCAGCAGGTTCAGGTAGATGTCAGCCACCTTTTTCCTGCTGCATGTCATTGCAGTTATCAGTGTGGCATCATTCCATATCCTCATGGCACACAAATAATTGATTATCAGATTATTTTAAAATATCAGTTCCCAATTTCAGGAGGGGCGCCGTCTTTTATCACAGTTTTGAATTATGCTCCTAATAGATGGAGGGCAGCTGATGACTTTGAGACAAACCGGGATTTTAAGATAATACGTGGATTTTAAGGTGGCTGGAACTTTGAGCCCGGTCATGGGGCGCTCCCTGGCCATGGTACTAATTGGCCGGCAGGTTCATTTTGCATTGAGCCAATGCATTTATCAAAAATGGTTTAAGAATCGGCCAAAATTTTTACCGAATCGTTCCGAAATACAATTCCGTTTAAGAATCGCACGATATTTTAACCGTTTTCCTATTTTTCCATTGCAGCTTGCCTGCAGGGACATGAAGCATTTTCATGAAAGTGCCCATGAAACTTGTGATGCGCAATTAACTATCCGTCAGCGCTTTGTTGAAACACGATTCCCCTTTTCACGGGAATCGTCATTAAAGAAAGACTTGAGTACCAAGCCATTATACTCCACAACCACACATACGGAATATGAAAAACAACCGGGATTATAATACATCGAGCCATTTTATGCTCATTCTCGGATTTCTCCCGCCCCAACGCATTACTATGTTTACAGCACATTACAAAAAAAGAGGCTGCATCGTAAAACTTGATTACGAAACAGCCTCTTCGTGCGGGCGAAGGGAATCGAACCCATACGCCTCTCGGCACCAGATCCTAAGTCTGGCTTGTCTACCAATTTCAACACGCCCGCATTATTTTTCAGTTGCTCTACAAAGAACGGACTGCAAATGTACAACAATTTTTTCAGAAAAATAGCAGGATTCGGAAAAGATTTGCCATAATCCCGATTTAATTCATATTAATCAGAGAAACATCAAGTGCCTTATAGGAGAAGCCCAGGTATTTCCGCAAATGAAGTCACACGGAAAAGACGTTCGTGGTCATATTCCTCAACCACCTCGTGCTGCCATGTACGCTCGAACGGAACATGTATTCCAAATCCTCCGATTTTCAGCACAGGCTCAATATCCGACCTGAAAGAATTGCCTACCATCACAAGTTCACCGGCATCCACACCCATCCTGCTGCACAATTCCCCATACTCTTTCACTGTCTTGTCCGCGACAATCCCGACATGACCGAAATATTCTTCAAGGCCAGACCGCACAAGCTTGTTGCGCTGGTCAAGCAAATCACCTTTGGTAAACAAGGCCATTTCATACTTTCCTGATGCCTTGATTTCCTCAAGAGCCTCCCTGACACCAGGCAACGGACAGCAAGACATCTTAAGCACAGACTTGCCGGCATTCAGGATTTCCTCAAGCTTTTTACCGCTAATGCAGCATCCGCTCAACTCCAGAGCAGTCTCAATCATCGACAGAGTAAAAGCCTTTGCCCCATATCCGAGATCCTGCATATTACGCGTCTCTGTACTGAGCAATGCAGAAGATACCGTTTCCCTGTCAGCATAATCAGCGAGCACAGAACAGAAGACCTTTTCCGCATCGTCATAATAAGACTGATTGTCCCAAAGAGTATCATCCGCATCAAAAGCAATGACCTTAACCTTATTTTTAATATCCTTCATATCAAACATTTTAATTAATAATTCCAATCAGTAGTTGAACTACTGTAAAACAGAGTTAAACATGAGCCC
>CAJUEK010000036.1 GCA_910585445.1 uncultured Bacteroidales bacterium
GCGTTCGAGCCATACTTTATTGCGCTATTTGAGTTTTATCGGACAGCAATAATTTATTTTTGTCTGTTACTTCCTGTCTTCTTCCTGTTCCTGAAGCTTTTTGCGGTAAGCGTCCATACGCTTCTTCCAGGCAGCCTGACGTGCTTTCTGTTCCTTGGCCTTGCGCTCCTGCAAAGCCTGGTACTTGTTCTCGAGATAATTGTCTGCCATGCTATTTGATATAATCTGTTATACTCTGCTCATGGTCAAGACGGCAAACCAGAAGCCGGCCGTCATGCTCGGCCACAATGCAGTCCTCCATCCCCTGCACTATCACTGTTGTCTCCCCAGGAGCATGCACTATGCACCCTTTGCATCCGAACAGGCGCACATCCTTGCCAACAACCGCATTTCCGCATTCATCACGGTTCATCAATGTGCGCAAAGAGCCCCATGTGCCAAGATCACTCCAACCGAAATCAGCTGGAATAGTATAAATGCAGTTTCCGGCTTTCTCCATCACGGCATAATCTATTGATATCTTCTCGCATGTAGGGAAGAGCCTCTCCACAGCATCATGCTCGGAATCCGTATAAAAAGACTTGGACATCTCATCCATTACGGAAGCTATGGACGGAGCATATCTGCGTATGGAATCCACGATGGTTTCAACATTCCATACGAATATGCCGGCATTCCACAGATAACCTCCCGCACTCAGATACTGCTCGGCAACCTCCCGGCACGGCTTCTCACGGAAAGATCTCACTCCATGCACGGCACATGTCCCGCTTACCTCGTCACCTGTCTCGATATATCCGTATCCGGTCTCAGGACGTGATGGCTTTATTCCGATAGTGACTATCCTTTGGCCAGAGACAGTAAAATCCAATGCCTCATTTATGACACGGCGGAACTCCTGCGGCTCCAGCACAAGCGCGTCAGACGGAGTCACGACAATATTTGCGGACGGATGATGAGTCTTTATCTTCCAGCATGCATATGCGATGCAAGGCGCCGTATTTCTGGCTGCCGGTTCCGCAAGAATATTGTCAGCAGGCAGCTGCGGAAGCTGTTCCTTTACAAGAGGCACATACCTATCCCCCGTCACGACCCAGAAGTTATCTATCGGACAGACTCCGGAAAAACGTTCCACAGTCATTTGCAGAAGGGATTTTCCGACTCCCATAATATCCACGAACTGCTTCGGGACATCCGAAGTGCTCATTGGCCAGAACCGGCTGCCGATTCCTCCTGCCATAATCACAATATGCGTATCCATAATCATCAGTCCCTCTTGAAAATATCCCTGGTATATACCTTGTCCCTCACATCATCAAGAACCATGTCATAGCGGTTGGCAATGATGGCATCACACATGCCCTTGAATTTTCCAAGGTCATTTATGACAGGGCTGCCGAAGAAAGTAGTGCCGTCTTCCAACGCAGGTTCATATACCACGACCCTGGCACCCTTGGCCTTGATGCGCTTCATTACCCCCTGAATGGAACTCTGGCGGAAATTGTCGGAATTGCTTTTCATGGTAAGACGGTAAACCCCGATTGTACAAGGCCTCTCAAGTTCGGAGCTGTAGTCAGGGCCTTCGCTGTAAGAATAATACCCGGCAAGCTGCAGCACCCTGTCCGCAATATAGTCTTTCCTCGTACGGTTGCTCTCCACAATCGCACGGACCAGGTTCTGGGGGACATCATCATAGTTGGCCAGAAGCTGCTTCGTGTCCTTAGGAAGACAATAGCCGCCATAGCCGAACGACGGATTGTTGTAATGTGAGCCGATGCGCGGGTCAAGGCATACACCCTCTATTATTTTCTGAGTGTCAAGCCCTTTCATCTCCGCATATGTGTCAAGCTCGTTGAAATAGCTCACACGCAAGGCAAGATACGTATTGGCGAACAGCTTGACGGCCTCCGCCTCTGTAAATCCCATCAGCAGAACATTAACTTCCTTCTTGAGCGCGCCCTCCTTAAGCAATGCCGCAAAACCTTCAGCGGCCTCGATGAGCATAGGGTCCGACAAATCCGTACCGACTATTATGCGGCTCGGATAAAGATTGTCATACAGGGCCTTGGACTCGCGCAGGAACTCCGGACTGAACAATATCCTCCTGCTTCCGGTCTTGGCACGCACGGATTCCGTAAATCCGACAGGAACTGTAGATTTGATGACCATAAAAGCTGACGGATTAACCCGCATCACGGTCTCAATCACATCCTCCACAGCAGAAGTGTCAAAAAAATTCTTCTTCGGGTCATAATTGGTCGGAGCCGCGATGATAACCAGTTCCGCGTCCCTGTATGCATGCTCAGCATCAAGGGTCGCGGTAAGGTCAAGTTCCTCGGTCACAAAATAATCCTCTATATAGTCATCCTGCACCGGAGACTGCCGCGCATTTATCATCGCAACCTTCTCTGGAATTATGTCAACCGCAGTCACACTGTGCTTGCGTGAAAGCAGGGTTGCCATAGACAACCCCACGTATCCTGTTCCAGCTACCGCTATTGTCATATCGTAAAAATTTTTGCGGCGCCTTAAGGCGTCATTTTATATTCGGAGTGTCCCAAACAATTGTCTCGCGGCACCTGACATTGCAGCTCTGCCCTCCGACAGAAAGTATGAAATCACCCTCCTCAAGAGTCCATTTTCCGTCATAATTGACAAAGGCAAGGTCTTTTGCCGGTACTTCAAACTCAACTGTCCTTGTCTCGCCAGGAGCAAGTTCAACCTTCGTGAAGGCACGCAGACGGCGCACATCCGGAGTCGAGCTTGCATACAAATCGCTTGAGAAAAGCAGAACGCTCTCTTTTCCGGCAACATTTCCGTCATTGGTAACGTCAACCGTAACTTTCAGCACATCTGAAGCTCCGAACTCATCAGCAGATACCGCCATGTCCGAATAACTGAACGAAGTATAGCTTAATCCATGTCCGAAAGGCCACTGAACATCCATAACCGCATTGTAATTATAGACTCCTGCCATAGTGCCCTGGTTCTCAGACGGCTTATAGTCATAGACAGCAAACTTGTTGGTATATTTAGGATAAGTGAACGGAAGCTTTCCGCTGAAATTCTCTTCCCCTGAAAGAAGCGAAGCCAGTGCATCCGCGCCGTAATTTCCAGGAAGCATGACATCCACTACGGCAGTTGCCAGCGGCTCGATGTCATTGATGATACGCGGACGGCCGCCGTTGAGCACAAGCACAAGAGGACGTCCGGTCTCTGCCAATGCTTTTACGAGAGCCTTCTGGTTCGCAGACAGATTAAGGTCAGTATCATTGCCTGGAGTCTCACAATATGAATTTTCTCCGATACAGGCGATTATTACCTCGGAACCGCGTGCGGCAGCGACAGCCTCACGGATTCCTGTAGCCTTGTCCGTCTTCCAATCAGTACCGTAAAGGTCGTATTCTACTCCCGGAACATATCTCACATTGTCGAATTTGGCTGCAAGAGCCTCATAAATGGTGTTATATTTTTCGGTAAATGCAGGAATGGAAGCTCCGTGTCCCTGCCATGTATATGACCAGCCGCCGTTCAGGGTCCTCATTGAGTTGGCGTTCGGGCCAGTCACCAGAATCTTCACATCCTTCTTGAGCGGAAGAATACCGTTATTCTTGAGAAGCACCTCAGACTCAAGAGCTGCCTCATATGCAAGAGAGGCATGCTTCTGCGAGCCGAAATCAGGATAGTCCTCAAGGCGTGTATTCGGTACGTCAAACAGGCCCAAGCGGAATTTCAGCCTCAGGATGCGGCGCACGGCATCATCCACACGGCTCATCGGCACCTCTCCCTCTTCGACAAGTTCCTTGAGGTCTATGGCAAACTGGCACTCATATGGCACCATAGCCATGTCTATCCCCGCATTGATGGCAAGTTTGACTGCCTCCTTCTTGGATGAAGCCACCCTCTCACGGGTATAGAGATTGTTGATGTCAGCCCAGTCGGTTACAATCATTCCGTCCCAGTTGAGGTCTTCCTTGACCCATCCTGTAAGAAGCTCGGCATTGCAATGGAAAGGCATGCCGTTGTTGCTTGCGGAATTGACCATAAGGGACAAGGCTCCGGAACGCAGGCACTCACGGAAAGGCTCAAAATGCTTTTCACGCAGTTCCGCAGGTGCGATTGACGCAGGTGTGCGGTCCTGTCCCGTCACAGGGACACCGTAGCCCATGAAATGCTTGGCACATGCGGCGATATTATAAGGTCCGACATGATTAGGGTCATCTCCCTGCATGCCATGTGTCTCTGCCACAGCCATCTGTGCATTCACATACACATCCTCACCGAAACTTTCCCACATTCTAGGCCATGCCGGATTGCGTCCAAGGTCCATTGTCGGAGAGAAAGTCCATGGGACATTTGCCGCACGGCTGTCGTATGCCGTGACCTTTCCCATATTGTAGGCATGTTCCCTGTTGAAGGTCGCAGCTATATTGATTTCCTGCGGGAAAAGAGTTCCGCCTGCAACATATGTGGTTCCGTGGATATGGTCAAGCCCGTAGAGGCAAGGTATTCCGGTTGTCTCAAGAGAAATCCTCTGAAGCTCGCTTATGAATTGTTCATAGCCTTCTGGAGACTGCGCTATGTCACCAGGTGTGTTGAGTACAGACCCTACCTTATGAACCCTGAGAATGGAATCTCCGGCAGGAGTTATCTCCAGGCCGTTCGCTATTGCAGTCGCGGTAATCTGTGTCATCTGGCCGACCTTCTCCTCAAGAGTCATCCCGCTCAGAATCTTTTCGACACTTTTCTCAATCCTGCTGTCAGAAGGGATTGCCGGCTCAACTGCCGGACTGCAGCAGGCACCGATTGAAAGTGCCGCAACTGCAAACAAAATCGTTTTCTTTTTCATGTAGTTTAAATTGTTATTGGTTGATTGATATCATCTTGTCATTTTTCGCATGAGGCCTTTGCCATAAGAAGCAGCTCGCCCAACTGGGCTATGTCGCGGCATATGAGGTCCGGAGGGAAAAACTCAGGCGAAGGATTTGTCCTCGCATCTTCAGCGACCGCCTCTGCAGTTTCCATTGTAGTCTCTCCCGAAAGGACAAGCACGCCGAATGCACCTGCATTACGGGCCATAGCAGTATCGGTATATATCCTGTCCCCTACCATCGCTATTTCTTCCGGCTTCAGTCCGTGACGTTCAATGATTCCCTTAAGCATATTGGGATCGGGCTTGCCGAGAGTCACGTCAGGCTGCCTCCCTGTAGCATGGGCGATACATCTGCAGATGGAGCCGCAGTCCACAAGGACAGTCTTCTCATCCGTAGGACATACCTTGTCCGGATTAGTGGCGAGATACGGAATGTCCTGTGAGGCCCACCATGCGGCACGGCACAGTCTTGAATATTCAAGGGTCTTGTCGAAAGACACCACAAGCACATCCGGCACATCCTCCGGGTCATCTCCGCAGGATTCGAATCCAGCCTGGGTGAACTGTGAAATCATGCTGGGAGTTCCGAGCAGGAAAAGACGCCTTGCACCAGGAAATGCCGTCCTGATATAATCAATGGCAGCGAGAGAGGTCGTGTACATATTGTCCTGCGTGGCCTCTATGCCCATGCGCCCGAGCTTTTTCAGATAGTCATCCACTGACTGGGACGGGTTGTTGGTCAGGAAAGAATACCCGATCCCTGCTTCCGACATGTCAGAAAGGAATTTCAGTGTAAAAGGAAACAATGTGCCACCCATGTATATGGTGCCATCCATGTCCAGGGCAAGATGCCTGATTTTTGAAAGTCTTTCCCAAGTGCTCCGGGAAAGGGATATGCCGTGGTTTTCTTCCATTCCGCTGCGATTAGTCTGCGCAAAAGTCTGACGCATCACAAAAATAGGCAAATTTGCTGATTATCGCAACAGTTCTGGAGCCTTGCCAGTATTATACAAAGGCATCCTAAAAAGGGCCGGCCAGGAAATCCAGGCCAGCCCGTAGCTGCAATTGTCCTCTTCAATCAGAGGGAACAGTCAATTTCAGTTGATTTTGGCGACAATGTTGTCTATGAACATACGCTTTCCGCCGCTCTTGGTGTAGTCAATATTTCCTGTTGACTTATCCAGAAGGTCGGTAGCCACAATCGTTATTCTCGTATCCTTGTCAGCCCCGGAAATCTCAGCCGAGACATTTGTCCAGAAAATCTCTCCCTTGCCCTGAGGAGTGGAAAGTTCATCGCTGTACTTAGTCCCATTGGCAAAAGTACCGTTACCGGTAATCATCAAAGTCAGAGTATACTTGTCTATCGTTCCGTCTCCCTGGACCATCCTTGCCCAGTCAAACGAAAGGGTAAAAGCCTGTCCGCCAGCATCCATCGAAGGAAGAGTCAATGATGTCTGGCTCTTGGTCGATGTCTTGCCCATCTTCAGGTAGCAGTCCTGGAGATAAAGGACATCGTTTGCCCCGTCTGCCTTGCCCGGGATGTAATATCCGATTTCATTGCACAACGGAACAAAAGCAGCCTTTATCGCAGCCGTAGTATAGATATTAGGGGCCTTTGCACCCAAATCCTTGGAGCCTACGGTGTCATAGTTTCCTTCACCTAACGCCTTGACTATAGGTGCAAGCCATGAGAAATCATCCGCGAAAATAACATCGGTTCCGTGCTGCACGATTCTGTACTCGCAAGTAAAGTCATATTTTTCGTTATGGAATGTCACCGCGATGTCTCTTGAAAGGCCGGCATTTGCAGGAACTGTAAAATCCATGTCATATTCACCTGCCGGAGTCACGCCCGTCGGCAATGAAAGGACATCCGAGCTTACAGTAAAGTCAACATTTGCCTCAATATGTACCGGAACAGAAGCCCCCCCCGAAGCAGGAATGAAAGCAAGTCCGCGAGGAAGCGTCATGTCAATCCTCGGCTCGAAATTGTCCTGTGTGACATTAAGCACAGCCTCAAGCTCTCCCTGACGGAATCTTACAAAGCCAGTCCTCTTTGCCCCTGTCATGTTAGGTGCCGCCACGAAACGATGCTCCCTGACCTCAACCAAAGCCCTGGTATCAACAGCCGGAACCACGGAAATCCATTCGGAAGCCTCAATCTCATAGTCCACATTAGCCTGAACCTTGGCCGCAAACTCCTCGCCCTCACCTATTACTGTCACGTAATTTCCGCCTACTACACTGATAAGAGGCTCAAGCTCACCGCCGGCAGCAGACTGGATGACAAGAATATTTTTCTTTGATATTCCGGACTTGACCTCAATCATGCCTTTCCTTATAACGGAAAGGTCACTGTCAGAGCAAGTCACAACGACATTGTTCTGCTGCTCGGCAACTCCGGTACCGTTTTCAATCGTAATCCATGGAACATTTGAAGTCACGGTATAGTCCATGTCCGAATTGACCACGATAGTCTTTGAAGTTTCAGGATTGCCCTCAAAAGTAAGGACACCGCCTTCCTCAAGGCCAGAAATGCTGATATTTGCAGGAGTCATGTCCTCAGTTCCCGCTGCCACACATGAAATAGTCGGCTGGCTGACACTTCCCGTCCTATAGGAAATACGTGAAGTTCCTCCGTTTGGAGCAGCCAAGGCTCCGGCTCCGGAAGCCTGCCAGTTGGCAGCGCAGATAAAGCGGAATTCTACAGAGGCTGTGGTGTTCTCATATTTCACAGAAGATGACACTACGGTATTCGTGCTTCCGTCACTTTCCATAGCATGAGTATATGAGACTGCATAGCCAGGCTCTTCCGTGGTCAATGACTTGCCTGCCACCTTCCACTCTTCTCCGTCAAGATATTCAAGCCTCCAGAACTTGTGTCCAGTCTTGGAGCATCTCGTTTCAAACACTATCTTCAATATAGTTCCACTTGAAACCGGAGTATCAGCGATGAATCCCCAATAGTCTCCAGGCCATACACCGGTCACATAAGGCTCTCCTGTTCCTCCAGTTACACGCGTAAATGCATTGGCAGGGTCTGCCTTACCTTCCGCTTCGACAAAAACGAAACGTCCTTCTCCAGTAGTAGCACTTCCGTAGCCCTCAGACGCGAAAGTTCCGTTGAAATTCGCCTCTTCAGCACTTCCAAGACCGACAGACCATGAAACCGGGAAACCGGTTATGTCAACATCTTTTCCATACTGGGTCAAAGGAATTGACTTGTTGAACTTTGGCTCCGATTCGCAGATTATGTTCACTATAGCACCTCTTATCACACCGTCCGAATTGTCAGAAGCCTTTACCGTTATGGTATCAATCTTCTGGCCGGCAGGATGTACGGTAAGGTCCTTAAGCCAGTCCAGGTCAGCGGTAGCATACTGCTCGTCAGGAACAATCTCGTATGTCCAGTCAACGTTGGCCGTCACTACGATATTCTTGCGGGCGGTATCGTCCTTGTTGATATCAACCTTGGCCACGGAGGCCTTGAGAAAGTCAACATTGGCTTCCTGGTTAATGATTATCATTCCCGGAACCTGAGTCTCTGACTTGCCGTCATTCACGAAAATGTTATAATATGCAGTACGCGACTCAGTCTGGTCATTATTCCTTTCCACAAGGAAAAGGAAACGGCCTTCCTTATCACCCTCGGCAGGGAATGGCCTTACCCATTCCTGTCCGTCTTCTGCAGCCACAATCTTCCAAGACATGTTGGAAGCCACATTAAAAATATCCGCTGCGAGAATCTCGTTGTTCTTATTGGCTGACACCGCATACTGAAATGCGGACAGGTCAAGTTCATACTGATTGCCCGCCGACAAAGAAAGCACAACATTGCCTGATGCATCGGTAACGGTAAAATCCGGCACCAAAGTCAGCTCATCCTGGCAAGCTGCCGACAGCACAAGCCCCGAAACAGCCGCAGCAATCTTCAATATCTTATTCATAATCATCATTTTTACAATTATTTGGCTTCATATGGATTGCGGTGACTTCCGCCATTGAGCTTCTTGTAGCTCCAGACCAAAGCCGTATGCATGTCATTTGCACCTCCCATACGTTCCAGTGCAATCCCGACATTCGCACTATTTGTCGAAACGGTATAATTAGGATAGCCGAAACGTGTAGGCAATTCAAAATTATTGGAAATAGTACCGTCACCTATTGTAAGAACAGGATATTCAGTTCTTCTCCACTCATTGTACGGTTCGAAAAGGACATAATAAAGCGACAACCATTTCTGTGAAAGCACCAGTTCCTCCTGTGAGCCGTAAATGCTTTCCTCAGTGCCGGCATTGTCGAATGAGCCGATTGCTGAAGCAAGGAAAGTATCCACATCCTTGGCCTTGATAGGACGGGCCTTTGCAGTGAAAGTATTGTATGCGGACCATTTTTCCATGCTGGCTGCAACAGCCTTCTCATAATAGGCCTTGACTGTCTCCGGCAAATTCAGCTTGCCTTTCAGCTTGCCTTCAGCATATATGAAAAGCAGCTCTGAATAATCCATGTAGAACGCATCCATTTCAGGACGTGCAAGCAACTCATAGTTCGGAATCGCAGCCCCTTCATCAGCGGCGTTCTTCTGTCCCTCTGTACATCCGGAAATAGTGCCTTTCCATTTGCCGGAACGCATCTTCGCCCAATAATTCAAGCGCGGGTCCTCATATGTCGCATTTCCGTCAGCATCCAGCACAGTCATCATCTTGATGACCTGCTCTGTCACCCTGTGTCCGGTAAAGTCGCTTTCAGTAATCTTGTCGTTTCCGAAATATGACATATAAGGGTCTGTAACCTTAAATCTCACCCTCGCATTGTCATCATTGGAAGTGAATACAGGATACATGGACGGATTGTCGATAATCTCCTGCATCTGCGCCCAGTATTTGTCATTTATGCCGCTTACGCGCAGCAACAGCCTAAGCTTCAGTGAATTGGCGAATTTGCGCCATGAGGCGGCATCATCATCATACATTCCGTCCAGGCCGGTCCTGACAGGCTTCGGATTCCTGGAGAAAATGACATTGGCACTGTCCAGGTCACGGAGCAGATAGCCGAAAACATCCTCCTGGGAATCAAAAGCAGGCTCCAGTATGCCCTCGGTCCTTCCCTTGTATGCCTCCACAAATGGAATGTCACCGAACAGGGATACCAGATTGGACAGGCAGTGCACCTTCATCACAAGGCCTACGCCCTCAAGGAACTTGTCCCCGTCCCTTACGGCAAGGTCTATCATGTGGTGGGAGTCAAAACCATACCTGGCATAAGCGTCCCATACGGACTGCCAGTTTCCTCCGGTTATGCTGTACATATGCTCCTGACGTGTCGCGCCGGCTGTGTAGGCTGTCATCTGGACAAGCTCATTGTTCCAGAAATAGGAATAGTTCTGCACATTCCTCGCGGTTCCGTAAATAATAGGCTCCACGCAATTGTATGCCTTCTCCTGGCCAAACAGGAATTTGTTCGGATTGGTATTGATGTCCTCAAAGTTATGAGTACATGACACCAGGCAGCCGAGAGACACAGAAGCGGCAATTATTGATTTGATATTTTTCATAATCAGAATTTCAATTTAAGGTTTACACCATAGGACCTGTTCATAGGGAACGAGCCGGACTCGATTCCCTTGAGGATATTTCCTCCGTTCAAGGTTCCCACCTCCGGGTCATAGAACGGGAAATCGGATATGCAGAACAGGTTGGTAGCATATGCAGCTACGGATATGCCCTGGAATACCTTGGTCTTCTTCATCAGGTCTGCCGGAAAACTATATTCCAGTCTGAGTTCTTTCAATTTGAGATATGATGTATCATAAATGTACTCTTCGAAGTTATAGCGGTCACCCTGTCCCTTGTTCCAGTAAGTCACGACATTGGATGTGACAGTCTCATTAGGCTTGCAGATGGCATTTCCGTCCTCGTCAGTTCCGATTACGTTATAGCCGGGAGCAATGAATCCGTCATACCTGCCCTCAAGAGAGTTCTTCAGTTTTCCCTGATATCCGAGGCAGGCAGCTGTCACCGAATATGTCTTTCCGCCTATCTGCGCGGCGAACGTCATCCCCAGGCTAAGATTCTTCCATCTTAGAGATGTGGAGAAACCTCCTATCCAGTCAGGGTTCACATTTCCGAGATACCTCAATTCATCGGAAGAGCTCGGAAGTCCTGTCGCCTCGCTGATTATAGTCTGGCCCGAGCAGTCTATCCTGTTTCCGTCAGCATCGAGATAATATGAGCCGGCAGGTGTCTTAGAGAGGCCCTTAGCCCAGATTTCACCCATTTCACGCCCTACATAATTATATATGAAAAGACGGCTGCCGATTGTGGTTCCGTAATCCGTCTGGTGAGGATTGTTGTTGTCCCATCCTTCGTACATCCTCATAAGCTTTCCTATGTTCCTTGAAGCATTTACGGCTATGCTCCATGTCCAGTCCTTTGTCTTGACTGGAATGAAGTTGGCAGAAAGCTCGATTCCCTCATTTCTGATAAGTCCTATATTCTGGGTATAATACTTTGAACCTGTCATATAGTCATAAGGGACATCATAAATCTGATTGGTAATGTCCGAACGGTAAATGGCGACATCAAATCCTATCCTGTTCTTCAGGAACTTGGCTTCGAGACCGACTTCATAAGTAGCCACTTTCTCCGGTTCAAGATCATACTTCGGAGCTGTCGCAGCAGGGCGGAATCCTCCAGGGAACTCCGTGTTTGTCAAGGTATAGTCAAGAGCATACGGGCTTGTATCCTTTCCCACGTTTGCCCATGAGGCACGTAGCTTAAGATATGTGAACCAAGGAGCATTGATCTGGAAGTTGAAAATCTTGTCAAACATGACACTCGCGCTCACCGACGGATAGAAATAAGACCAGTTGCCGCGTGCGAGGGTTGAAGACCAGTCATTACGTCCCGTGACGTCGAGATAGACCATATCGTTCCATCCCAGCGAGATGATTCCGTAAAGGCTGTTCACGACTTTCCTTGACCTGTATGCTGAGTAGTCAGGCTGCGTTCCCACAGGACAGTTGATCGTGTTGTATATATTCTCTATCAGCAGGCGCTCCAGCGAATACTTCCAGCTTCTGCGGCTGTAAGACATGTTGTTGCCGCCAAGGCCCGCCGTCAATGTCAGCCTGTCATTTAAAAAGCTGTTATTGTATTTGAGCATGAAGTCCGTATTGATTTCCATAACGAAATTTGACTGCTCACGATAGAATCCCTGCGGATAGTTATAAGAGTAGAACGGCTTGCGCTGAGTCCTGAATTCATTGTTCATGTCAAGACCTGTCCTGATGTCAAGGGTAAGGTTCTTGGTAAAATCAATGTTGAGCCCCACTGTACCGAAAATCCTGTCCTTGTCCATAGAGTTGGTCATTTCATAAAGGATACGGTATGGGTTATAGTAATTGTCACGTCCTATGAGATAGTCCGGATTATTGAAAGTCTCGCTGTTGTACCTGCCGTTGAAATATTCATTGGCATAATCCTTCATGCTGTCTGTATTCTTGCTCCATACAAGCTGATACATCACTGAGTTGTTGTTATACGCGCTTGAAGGCATATTGTCAGAATCAGTCCTGTAATAATTCACCTTCGCATTCAGCTTGATATACTTTGACATCTGCGTGTTGAATGTCAAGGCCACGGACTGCTTGGTATATCCGGTGTTCGGGAGTATCCAGTCATTTCTGGTGTCTTTCAGGGAAAGACGGGCGCTTGTCCCCTTTCCGTTGCCTCCTTCTATCGTTACCGAGTTGTCCCAAGTAGTTCCTGTCTTGAAGATACCCGTGTACCAGTCATCCTGATATACCCACGGAGTCGGGGTAATCTTCCCTGTCTCCCAGTCCATTCCGGCATACTGATAACGGAGCTTGTTCGCATCAAAGGCCTCACCGAACGCGTAACGGCTCTGGTTGCGTCCCTGGCTTTCACCAGTATAAGTAGAGCCCCAGAAGTTATAAGGATTCTCCCCCATGTCAGCTCCGGAGCCATACTGTGTCTGGAAATCAGGCCAATATCCCGGACAGTCGGCCGTAAAAGAAGAACTTACAGTCACGCCGATTCCCTTGACAGTCGAACCGGATTTTGTAGTTATTATAATGGCACCGTTACCTGCACGTGAACCATAGAGGGCAGTAGCGGCTGCACCCTTAAGCACTGTTATGGATTCAATGTCATCAGGGTTGATGTCAGACGCTCCGTCACCGAAGTCCACAGGAGCATCCTGATTGGTATAAAGCGAACCGGAGGCATTCGATATGCTGCCTGAGGTAATCGGAACACCGTCAACGACAAAGAGGGCGCTGCTGTTGCCGCTCAAAGACGATTCTCCACGGACAACTACCTTCTGGGAGCCGATAGGTCCGGATGAAGCACTGTTGAACTGCACACCGGCCACCTTTCCCTGAAGTCCGTTAAGCCAGTTGCTGTTCTGTACGGTAGCAAGCGATTCGCCGGAAACATCAGTAGCTGCATATCCGAGCGACCTCTTCTCCCTCTTCATGCCAAGGGCCGTGACGATTACCTCTTCAAGCATCTGGCTGTCCGGCTTCATTACAAATTCATAGAATCCGGACTTGCCCACGACAGTCTTCTGGTCAATATACCCCATGAACTGCACAAGCAGGACGTCTCCTTCCTTTGCCTTCAAATTGAATTTACCGTCAATGTCGGTCATTGAAGCGACATTGGTGCCTTCAACGATAACCATTGCGCCTATCATCGGCATGGATTTGTCCGTGTCATAAACGATACCTTTTATTTCGCTTTGGGCGAACGCCGTCATATTTGCAGACAGCAGCATCCCGACAGTCAAAATCCAAGATAACAATGACATTTTGATAATTCTTGTCATAATGGTTTTGTTTTGTTGTTAAAATATTTGTTTAGAGTTTATAGTTGTCAACCGAGAATCTTTTCGGCCTCTTCATGGATTCCTTGAAGACATTTCCGAAACGGTCAGTAACCTTTATCTCCAGCTGCGAGTCGGCTGCCGCGGCCTTCACGACAAACATATGCGGTGTCGCCTCAGTAGGAAACGAAGCTGCCGCATTCTTGTTGAGACGCTTGGCAGTATAGGCAATCAGGTGGAGAGGGTCGCAGACGGACACTTTCTCAACACTCAATTGGCGGCCACCTTCAGTAACCTCAACGGTCCACTCAGGGTCATAATCCCATACGTTTATATAAACATAGTTTTCCGAGCTTGGAGCGACAAAATCCTTGGCATAGTCCAGGAACTTGTTGGCATGCGAGTCATCCGCAGAAGGCACATAAACGGACGTTGACATCTCAATGGCATTCCTGTCATAAGTCCGGAACTGCAAGTCAGCAGATTTCCCGGTAGGCTTGAACTGCCATGAAAACGATGTGTTCCCGATTTCCATTATGCGGTATCCTCCAGGCGCGCCATCCTGACCGATATGTATTCCCGGAGTCTCATACGCGCTCCACCACCATGTCGCGCATACGGCGCCTGTATTATGCTCGTAAATATTGTCCGTCCCCAATTTATCGACATTATATACCTTATGGGAATGAGCCGTAAGGAAATGGACCTCGGTGTAAGATTTCACGATATTCACTATGGACGACGTGTTCGTCAGGTTAGACAGGCCGTTGTCACGGTAGAGAGGCGCATGCATGGCTATTACCAAAGGCGTATCATAAGACACATGCTCCAGGTCCTTCTTGAGCCAGTCAACCTGCTCCTTGACAAGATTGCGCCTGTAATCACGGCTGTCGGCGTCACCGGCACCCGTATTTGTGCATTCGATATCATCCAGGACAACATAATGTACCTTGCCGATATTGAAAGAATAATAAGTTGGGGCAACTGTCTTCTTATATTTGGTGACGGTGTAGAAGTCTCCGGCAAAAGCCATGTCATGGTCATGGTTCCCGATGGTATGGAAAATCGTCAGGTTCTTGATTGCATTGATGTCTCTCACGTAAGTCGAGAGGTCATATGAATTGGTTACCCAGTAGCAGTCCCATGACATGTCTCCTAAAGTGAGCGCATAAATCTTCTTGCCTGTGTTTTCTGTCACATACTGATTGATATCCTTGATGAACTCCGCAAACTGCTTTTTGTCATCCGTCCTGTTGGCAAGGTGCATGTCTCCGAAAACAAGCATAGTATGATTTGTCTGGTCACCGCTCTGCACAAGAGTAAAATCCACCCTTTCAGCCTCATCTGCAGGCTTACCCAGCTGGAAATAATGTTCAGGAAAAACTCCGTCGTTCAAAGTCTCATATCCCGACGGGACTGAAATGAAGACATAACTGTGTTTCTTTGCAGATCTCATCTGGTATATGCCCTCCTTGTCTGTCCTTACCACCTCTATGCCATCTGAAACGACGACATTCTCAAGTCCCTTGCCGTCACACGTGACCGCTCCGTATATCGTGACACCGTCTTCCGGCTCTATGTCGATAGCCGGGGCATTCACAATCAGCATGTCACACGTCCCGACAAGCTTCTTCGC
Source organism: uncultured Bacteroidales bacterium (assembly GCA_910585445.1). Classification (GTDB taxonomy): domain Bacteria; phylum Bacteroidota; class Bacteroidia; order Bacteroidales; family UBA932; genus Cryptobacteroides. The sequence goes on from CAJUEK010000036.1 coordinate 15,357, forward strand.
TTCACCCCTGCGGACATATATCCTGTATTCCTCTGATATCATTCCGTCCGGAATCCTGACCGAGAACGAGACTTTTCCAAGTTCAAATATCTCACAATCAAATGATGAAGAAGCACTTTCAAAAAGAATGCGGTCTGTCTTCAAAGGAGCCTTGGAAAGAATCATTATCCTGAAACTGATGCACCCGTCATCAGAATTGACCCTCATTTGAGACGGCACCTCAAACTCAACATCCAGCGCGGCACCATCCCCCTCCGCACCAGGCTTATTGCAGGAAAGAGAGGACAAAGAACCCAGCAGGACAGCAGCGCAAAGCGCAATCCGGTGCAACATTGAATTTATTTTCATCTTGTCTTTTCTGGTTATTTCGTTTCACTCTTGAGTGTCATCGCGCAAAGTACAATCGCTATCACGCTGGCAGCGCAAAGCAGCACGAATGTAACGCTCCATCCGGCGCTCTGGGCAACTGAGCCCATTATGAGCTTGGAAAGAATAGCATCACCTATAAGATATCCGAACAGGCCCACAAAACCGGCTGCAGTACCTGCCGCATTCTTCGGCACGAGATTCAGTGCCTGGATGCTGACAAGGGCAACGGGACCGTAGATGCAGAATCCTATCAGGATAAGGCCGAAATATACGAGGGTCTTTGTGACGGCAGACACGGCCGCCGCATCGGAAGCCATGAAAGCGGCTATGTTCCCGCTCTGCCAATACACGAGAGTGCCTATAAGGACTGCCGCCATGAAAATGATGTTCGGAGGAGCGCAGCGCCCCTTGAAGAACTTGGCGGAAATCCATCCGCAAACAATCGTGCCGAATATGCCGGCATAATTGTGCAGGGCGAACGCCAGATTGCTCTCCTTGGCAGTCATGATGTCCATTTCCTGGAGGTAGATAGGCGCCCAGTCACCCACGCCATAGCGTACCATATATACAAAGGCGTTGGACAAGGCTATGAGCCAAATCCATTTGTTCTTGAAAATATAGTCAATGAAAAGAGTCTTGAACGGAATCTTCTGTTCCTCACCTTTCTTGCTTTTCACTCCTGAGAAATCATTCCTGTACTCGTCAATCGGAGGAAGCCCGCAAGACTGCGGAGTGTCACGAAGAGCCCACCAGCATACAAGTGCAAGCACTATGGCAATGGCCGAAGGCACTATGAATGCAGCCTTCCATGTCTGCTCTATGCCCATAGTACCGAAAATGAAGACTCCGAAAGTGACAATCAGGCCGAGGCTGCCGCTTCCGAGAGTATGCGAGGTATTCCAGATTGACATCTTGAAACTCCGTTCGTTCTGAGAGAACCAATGCGCCATTATGCGTCCGCAAGGAGGCCAGCCCATTCCGGAAAGCCAGCCCACGATGAGCATGAGCAGGAATATGACGGCGACATTGAGGGCCTGGTTTGCACCGAAAGGTATAAGGCCCACCGACATCATCGTGATGGCGGAGAGCACAAGGCCTACAACAAGGAATTTCCTGGCGTCAGAGCGGTCTGACACGCTTCCCATGATGAATTTGCTGAATGCATACGCGATGGATACCGCAGACATTGCGATACCGACGCCCGCTTTGTCAACAAGTCCGTCCTCAATCATGCCCGGAGCCGCGAGGGAAAGGTTCTTGCGCACAAGATAGTATGCGGCATATCCGAGGAAAGATCCCATGAAGACTTTGAACCTCATGGATTTATAAACTTTGTCAATCTTCTCTTTGGGCAGAAGGGGCTTCGCCTGAGGCGGATCAAAGAATTTTGCCATGTTACGATTAAGTTTTATTAATCTACAAAATTAATCATATTTTCAATAATCCGTTATATTATTTAAGTTTTTGAAAGATTCCGCGCACAAGTTGTAAGTATTTTCATAACCCAGGCACAGTTGCGGAGTTTTTCGGCAAATTCCTGAATGTTATTGCCCGGCATGACATCCGCTGCACATCACGGCAGGCAATACTGCCATTTTGTCAGAATTGCGCAGGTGGCAGATTATTTGTTATCTTTGCCGCGGCTTTTCGGGAGGACAAATTCCTCTCGGAGGCATGAGATGCTGCTTACAATAATTATCGCCGCACTCGTGGCATTGTTTATAGAAAGAAAAAAGATAAATGGATATGTCAAAGGAAAACAAAGAAAAAGAGCTGAAGGAAACCGTAAAAGAAGAGGGAGTGCAGGAGGAAGTCATTACGGAAAGCGCACAAGAGTGCCCGGAAGAAAAGACTGACTACGAAAAGAAGATAAGCGACCTTGAGGCAAAGATAGCAAAGGAAAAGGACGACTATCTGAGGCTCATGGCAGAATTTGACAATTTCCGAAGAAGAACCTCACAGGAAAAGCTTGAACTTGTGAGCATGGCATCCATGGACACGATAAAGGGACTGCTTCCGGTATTGGATGACTGCGAGCGTGCAATTGCCGTCCTCAAGGAATCGTCTGACAGCGAGGCCGCAAAAGAGGGAACGGAACTTATATACGGAAAGCTCACCGGCTACCTCAATAGCAAGGGCCTTGAGGCCATTGAGGCGCTCGGGAAACCTTTTGACACGGACCTCCACGAAGCTGTGGCCCAGTTCCCGGTCCAAGAAGAAGACAAGAAGGGAAAGGTCTTCGATGTAGTACAGACCGGATACACGCTCAACGGCAAAGTGATACGCTTTGCAAAAGTTGTAGTCGGAATCTGACGCGTATAATTTGAATCAGACTATGGCAGGAAAAAAAGATTACTATGAGGTGCTCGGCGTTGACAGGAGCGCAAGTGCCGATGACATAAAGAAGGCCTACAGGAAGCTGGCCATAAAATACCACCCGGACAAGAATCCGGGCAACAAAGAAGCCGAGGAAAAATTCAAGGAAGCTGCAGAGGCATATTCCGTACTCAGTGATGCTGAGAAGAAAGCGAGATACGACCAGTTCGGGCACGCAGGCGTAGAAGGGGCCGGCCCGGATTTCAGCGGAGGCTTCGGCAATCTGAACGACATTCTCAACGACCTGTTCGGCGGTGCGTTCGGAGGCGGATTCGGAGGATTCGGGGGCTTTGGAGGTTTCGGCGGCGGCACACGTCAGCAGAGAGTTTCCCGTGGACGTGACATACGCGTAAGGGTCAAACTGACTCTCGAAGAGATTGCAAGCGGTGTCGAGAAGGAAATCAGCATCGAAAAAAGCGTTCCATGTACCGAATGCTCAGGCAAAGGAGCCAAGAACAGCTCAGACATAAAGACCTGTCCCGCATGTAACGGTACAGGCGAAGTGCAGAGGGTTACCAACAGTTTCCTCGGCCAGACTATAACACGCTCAACATGCCAGCAGTGCAACGGAGAGGGAAAAATCATATCGAACCCTTGCAGGAATTGTTCCGGCTCCGGACTTATGCGCAAGCGCGAGACCATAAAGGTAAGGATACCGGCAGGAGTGGAGGCAGGCATGCAGCTGACTCTCCAGGGACAGGGACATGCGGCCAAGAACAACGGAATCAACGGAGACCTTCTTGTTGTCATAGAGGAGCAGGAGCACCCTAACCTTAAGAGAGAGGGAAACAACCTTTATTATACGAAGATAATTTCTGTTCCTGAGGCGATACTCGGATCAGAGGTGGAGATACCTTGCCTTGACGGCAACTATAGGATAAAGGTTGAGCCGGGAACCCAGTCAGGCAAAGTCGTAAGGTTGCGCGGACGCGGACTTCCGTCAGTAAACGGATACGGAGGAATCGGTGACATGTATGTCAAATTCGCCGTATGGATACCGAAGAAACTCGACAAGGAGGACAAGGCTCTCATCGAATCACTGCGCGGAAAAGAAAGCTTCAGACCGGACCCGAGCAAGGATGACAAAGGATTTTTTGAGAAACTGAAGGGACTTTTTGACTGAATTTTGCAGCAATTTCAACTTTTTTGAAAATTTCCTCAAGAAAAGTTTGGTATTTTATTTTTTATTCATACCTTTGCAATCCCAAAATCAAAGCAACCTCTTGTGCAGGGTGAAAACGAACGCAATGTTGCCACAAAACTTTTAATTCAGTACAGAAATGGATTTTATTAAAGTAGTAGAGCAGGCATTCAGCAATGAGAAAGTAGCCAGCTACCCTAAATTCAAGGCCGGTGACACAATCACCGTTACTTACAGAATCAAAGAGGGCGACAAGGAGAGACTTCAGAAGTTCAAAGGAACTGTTATCCAGCTTCGCGGAGCTTCAGCCAATACGAGGACTTTCACTATCCGCAAGATTTCAAGCGGTGTAGGTGTTGAGAGAATCTTCCCGTTCGAGTCACCTTTCATTGAGTCGATTGAGCTCAACAAGATTGGTAAAGTGCGCAGGGCACGTATTTTCTACCTCAGAGCGCTTGCAGGAAAGAAAGCACGCATCAAAGAGAAGAAAGTTATCGTAAGCAACAGCACAAAAGAATAGCAGCATAGCTGCAAACGGCCCCATAGCTCAACTGAATAGAGCATTTGACTACGGATCAAAAGGTTACAGGTTTGAATCCTGTTGGGGTCACTAAAAGAAGCGGAACACAGGATAGTGCTCCGCTTCTTTTTTATTACTGCGTCAACACTGCTGCCAGGAATATAATTAGTCTAACTGAACAATCCGATTGTTCCCACTCATTGAATTCGGTTTAAGAAACGGACGAATTTTAAACCGAATTGCTTTTTGAGAGCATTCCGTAAAAAATCTGAGGTTATCTTAAACCGTTTTGCCATGACTGCTATCGAAGGGAAGGTTAATTGTATTACGTTCCCGAAACATCGCCAACGGACTATGCGCACACTCTCATAATCCAATCACAGAACGTTGCTCCAGACTCTCCATAGCAGTAAGGCAGAATATAAAAAAAGGAGGCCATGAGCATTCTGACTCCATGGCCTCCTTGATAACCTTTATGTCTCGGAAGAAATTATTTCTTCTTGGCGTATCTCTGATAGAATTTGTCAACACGGCCCGCAGTATCAACGAGCTTCATCTTACCGGTGTAGAACGGATGTGAAGAGCTTGAAATCTCAAGCTTTACAACCGGGTACTCAACACCCTCGATCTCGATAGTCTCCTTAGTGTTCGCGCATGAGCGAGTGATGAAGACCTGATCATTTGACATATCCTTGAAAGCTACAAGACGGTAGGTTTCGGGATGTATACCTTTTTTCATAATACGTAAAAATTAGTTAACTATTTTTCGAGCCGCAAATGTACTTCCTTTTTTCCGAATAAACAAAGATAATCAATGTTTTCGCACAATATTTCCTGCCATTCATCACTTGGCCCTATAAGGCTGGTCTTCATACAGAACATATTTCTTCGCTTTGCGCACCCATTTCTGTTCCTCAAGCTTCACATGCTCCTTCATTTCCTCAAGAGAAACCTCTCCGCCCACATATTCCAGCAGAACAGAATCAGAAAGTTTCGCAGCAAAACCGTCCTCAAGACGGAACTCGTCATATCTCTGGGAGAAATACCTCATTATCTGCAGCGTATGGATAAGGGAATGATAATCCCTGCCAGGTTCAAGCATAAGCTGATATCCGTAGCACTTCTCACCGGAATATCTGCCGCATGCAGGCGTGAAAGAGCACGGACGCATCATGATTCCGTCTGCATCAGGAAGCACCTCGCGTCCGGCAGTCTTTATGAACGGCGCACCGATATACTCATACGGCCTTGCAGTCCCTATGCCCGGAGTCACATTCGTGTTATTCCACAATCCCCCGCCGCTATATACATCACACGTGAAAAGTCCCGGCACATCTGACGCAGGAGCTATAGTCCACGGCATAAGCTGCTTGTTAGAATCTGTAGCAAGGGCAGAAATGACATGCAGGGCGAACTTCGCGCCGATCTCCGCGTAATAAAGGTTTACAAGCTCTCCGAGAGTAAGCCCATGGCGATGTGCTACCTTGGGAACATGAGGTTCCGATTCCGCAGAAGGCATTGTCCCTTCAACGACACGTCCCGCCGGGTTGATATGGTCCACAACATAAAGCGAAGGAGCCTCGTCATTCATCTCCTTAAGCACCTCCATCAGACGGAACACATCCTTTGTATAATTGAAATATCTCGTCCCGACATCCTGGATTTCCACGACTACGGCACTCAGGCCGGCAAGCTCATCTTTCGTGAACCCGATATGGTTAGTCAGCGGAGTCAGTTCAGTGTCACGGGGATTGAATATAGTCTGAAGGTTACCCCTGTCACGGAAAATGTCATACATATACCTTCCGCGCTCGGTATCCCAACAGTTCTGTGTACAGAAACAGCCGACCTTGCCCTCAAGCAAGGCCTTGTCAAGCTGTTCCTCCAATGATGTAGTCCTGAACGAAAACACTATCCTATGACTTTTTGTGCGATACAGACAATCTCACGGGCAAGGGCATCGGCTGCTTCCCTGTCAGCAGCCTCGGCATAAATGCGTATGATAGGCTCAGTATTGGACCTGCGCAGGTGCACCCATTCGCGGCGTGACTCGAAAGAAATCTTGACCCCGTCCTCCGTATTGATGTCCTCAGACGCATATGCAGCCTTAATCTCATCAAGAATCCTGTCAATCAGGGCCTTGTCTGACAATTCGATTTTATTTTTCGCTATTACATATTGCGGATACGTGGCAAGCAGCTCAGACACCTTCATTCTTTTTGCTGCAAGATTCGTAAGGAACAATGCCACTCCTACCATCGCGTCACGTCCATAATGCAATGCAGGATAAATCACGCCTCCGTTTCCTTCACCGCCAATAATGGCGCCGCATTCCTTCATCTTCGACACGACGTTCACCTCTCCTACGGCAGCGGCACAATATACTCCGCCATAACGCTCTGTGACATCACGAAGAGCCCTTGACGAAGACAGGTTCGAAGATGTCGCAAGCGAATACGGGGCAGCAGCCTCATCAAGAGAGCATCCCGTGTTTAAAGACTTTTCATATGCCCTCGAAAGCAGATAGTCAGCAACACTCACAAGAGTATATTCCTCACCGAAAGGCTTTCCGTCCTCGCAAATCAGCGCAAGGCGGTCAACGTCCGGGTCAACGGAAATTCCGAAATCAGCCTTGTTGGCTACAACGGCCTCGGACAATTCTACAAGATTTGCAGGAAGCGGCTCAGGATTATGTGCGAACTGGCCTGTAGGCTCGCAATTCACCATAATGCACTCAACACCGAGACGCTCAAGCAGACGCGGCATGATTATGCCACCGACAGAATTAACGGCATCAAGAACCACCTTGAAATGCGCTTTCTTAACCGCTTCCGCATCAACAGCCTCAAGAGCAAGGACCGCATCCAGATGCTCATCTGTAAAATCATGCTCTTCAATGCATCCGAGCGAATCAACATCCGCAAAATTGAAGTCCTCTTTCTCTGCGCACTCCAATATTGCCGCACCTTCCGAAGCATTAAGGAACTCGCCTTTCTCGTTCAGAAGCTTCAGGGCGTTCCATTGTTTCGGATTATGGGAGGCAGTGATTATTATGCCTCCGTCAGCACCGGAAAACACGACTGCCATCTCTGTTGTCGGAGTGGAAGCGAAGCCGGCCTTTACCACATCAACTCCGCAAGAGACCAAGGTTCCGCATACAAGCTGCTCCACCATATCTCCGGACAGGCGTGCGTCTTTTCCGACCACCACCTTGTACCTCTCACCCTGCGGCTTGCCAAGCCTATCTTTCATCTTCTCGCAATATGCATAAGTGAATTTCACGATATCCACCGGCGAAAGCCCCTCACCCGGAGCGCCACCGATTGTGCCGCGGATTCCGGAAATTGATTTGATAAGCGTCATAGTATTCAATTTAAATTAGTATTCTCCTATTGTCATGAATCCTGCAAAATTAAAAACATTATGCATCAATTGCAACAATGCGCGTCCGGCCCGGCCGGCACAATACAAAAGGACCACATAACAATAAAATCAACATTCTCCTATTGTATTCCGCAGATTTTCGCTATTTTTGCGGCCCGAAAACAGAAAGTGTGCTTGGTAACCACTTGGAACTTGCAAGAAATTTCCGCAAGGAGTCTCCCGCAAGTCCCTGACAAAACAAGAAAAAATGCAGAATACTACTACACCCGGACAGCGCCAGGGCCTGTCCATCTCATTCATGCTCATGGCAATCATTTTCAATGTATGCCTCATAGCATCCAATCTATTTGAAACCAAATTGTTTACCGTAGGAGGCATAGCCCTGACAGGCGGAGTCCTCATATTCCCGGTATCGTACATCATCAATGACTGCCTTGTGGAGGTTTATGGATACCGCAAGGCACGCCTTGTCATATGGACCGGATTCGCAATGAACTTTTTTGTGGTCGCAATGGCGCAGATAGTGCGCATGCTGCCTGCAGCCCCTTTCTGGGACGGCGGGGAGCACTTTGACTATGTGTTCGCCCTTGCCCCACGGGTGACTCTTGCATCACTGCTGGCATTCCTCTCAGGCTCCACGATGAACGCCTTCATCATGAGCAAGATGAAAGTCGCCTCAGGAGGAAAGCGGTTCTCCGTAAGGGCAATCGTCTCATCCATAGCAGGTGAAGCCGTGGATTCCCTCATTTTTTTCCCGATTGCCTTCTGGGGCATAGGGACAGCGGAGATGCTTCAGCTCATGGGCATACAGATTCTTCTCAAGACAGGATACGAGATAGTCATACTTCCCGTCACTGAACTTGTGGTCAGAAAAGTCAAGGAACATGAAAACATTGACGTGTTTGACGAAGGCATATCCTACAACCCGTTCAAAATAACAGATATATAGACATGAATACATTCAAATACGAAAAAGCCCTTGTCGTCTTCAGCGGAGGACAGGATTCGACTACGTGCCTTTATTGGGCACTTGAGCACTTCGGCCAGGTACATACGCTGACCTTCGGCTACGGACAGAAGCACAGCCTTGAAATAGAATGCGCCAAAGAAATTGCAGAGCGTGCAGGCGTGGATTTCCGCTATATGGACATGTCCTTCATCGGCTCCTTAGGCGCAAATTCCCTTACGGACACGTCCATTAAAATGGATGACAGCAAGCCAGAGGGCACTTTCCCGAACACTTTTGTTCCCGGAAGGAACCTGTTTTTCCTGAGCACGGCAGCCGTATATGCCAGGGAGAACGGCATAAGGCATATCATAACCGGAGTTTCACAGACAGACTTCAGCGGCTACCCAGACTGCCGGGACTCATTCATAAGGTCCCTCAACGTAACCCTGAACCTCGCCATGGATTCCCAATTCATCATCCACACTCCCCTCATGTGGCTCGACAAGGCACAGACATGGGAAATGGCTGACAGGCTCGGCGTGCTTGACCTTGTAAGGAACGACACGCTCACCTGCTACAACGGCATCAAAGGTGACGGATGCGGACATTGCCCCGCCTGCAAGCTCAGAAGAGACGGCCTTGAGAAATATCTCAAGTCACGTGAAAAATCCTGCAACAGCATATCAGAAGAATAGCAAAATAAACATATAATATGGAAAATAGAGAGACAGAGGGATTGACTGCCCTCGGAAGAAAGACAGAATACAAAAGTGACTACGCTCCAGAAGTATTGGAAACATTCGTAAACAGGCACATGGAAAACGACTATTGGGTACGCTTCAACTGCCCTGAGTTCACAAGCCTTTGCCCGATTACAGGCCAGCCGGACTTCGCGGAGATACGCATTTCATATATACCGGACGTCAAGATGGTTGAAAGCAAAAGCCTGAAGCTGTATCTTTTCAGTTTCCGCAATCACGGTGACTTCCATGAGGACTGCGTAAACAAGATAATGAAAGACCTGATAAAGCTCATGGACCCTAAATATATAGAGGTAACGGGCCTGTTCACCCCACGCGGAGGAATAAGCATATTCCCGTATGCGAACTACGGCCGCCCGGGGACGAAATATCAGGCTCTTGCAGAAAAGAGGATGGAAAACCACGAATAGCGCACGGAGAATTTCGGGCACATTCAAAAAGCAAATGAGATGAAAGCAATCTGGACAATACTTCTGCTGGTAGCATCCAACATATTCATGACATTCGCATGGTACGGCCATCTTAAGCTTCAGGAAATGAAGATTTCGTCAAGCTGGCCGCTCCTGCTCGTCATCCTGTTCTCGTGGGGAGTCGCGTTCTTCGAATATTGCGCACAGGTTCCCGCCAACAGAATAGGCTTCATTGAAAACGGCGGCCCATTCACTCTGATGCAGCTCAAGGTGGTGCAGGAGGTGATTTCTCTGACGGTATTCACTGTTATCGTAACCCTGCTGTTCAAAGGAGAGGGGCTTCAATGGAACCATATAGCAGCCTTCCTCTGCCTGATTCTCGCCGTCTTTTTTGTCTTTTTAAAATAAACGGATAAGCCTCGGCAGAGGCAAAACAAGTTTTGCC
>CAJUEK010000037.1 GCA_910585445.1 uncultured Bacteroidales bacterium
TATATTGCTATTTTACTAATAATTAATAACTTAATTTCGTCGAACTGACGTTAAAATATGAACAGAGAACAACTGTATGAGCAGATAAAGGCAAAGAAGAGCATGCTTTGCGTAGGTCTTGATGTTGACTTTGACAAGATGCCGGAACATGTGAAAGCTTTGGCCAAAGGAGGTGAGGTAGCAGTCGGGGGCCGTCTTTTCAAAGGAAAGGCACGTGCTATTGTGGAATTCAATAAAGCTATTGTGGATGCGACTGCGTCTCATTGCATTGCATACAAGCCTAATCTGGCTTTCTATGAATGCTACGGGGCAGATGGAATCAGAGCGCTGGAGGCGACAGTTGACTATATAAGGACAAGGTATCCCGAGATGTTCCTGATTGCTGATGCGAAGAGAGGGGATATTGGCAATACAGCTAAAATGTATGCCAAGGCTTTTTTTGAGGAAATGGACTTCGATGCCGTGACTTTGGCTCCTTATATGGGGGCGGACAGCGTGGAACCCTTCCTCGCTTATAAGGACAAATGGGCTATCGTGCTTGCCTTGACTTCCAATGCTTCTGCGCTCCAGTTTCAGGCTGCACAGAAAGACGGAAAGCCGCTTTATAGGGCAGTGATGGAAGAGATGATGGAAATATCCACACCGGACAATATGATGTTTGTCGTGGGGGCGACCAAGGCTGACAAACTTGATGAGCTGCGCAGTTTCTGCCCAGATAACTTTTTCCTGGTACCTGGAGTGGGGGCACAGGGCGGTTCTGCTGAAGAGGTGATTGCCCACGGAGCCAATGACCATGGTGGATTGCTCATAAATTCATCCCGCGGAATCCTTTTCGCAGACTCTTCTGAGGATTACGCCCGTGTTGCCGGTGAGGTCGCATCCAAGACCGCATGTCTCTGACAAGGTGACTGGATCAGTCTGAACTCTCAAGGGCTTCAGTGAAGAAATCCCTGCACATTTTGCGGCTTATCCCGTAGGATGTGCAGGTTGTCTTTTTTACAATCCGGTCAACATCCGTCAGGTCACATACATAGAGCCTGTCAATGAGTGACAGGTACATGACGGAATATTTCATGTCGAGGTTCCGCTGAAGATCGCTCGTATATTCCATTGTCAGAAGGACTTCATCGTCGCTTAATGTATCTTTGCAGAATATGTACAGTCCGTATTCATCGAAGTCGCCGTAGAAGCCTGAACCTACTTTTTCCACTTTGCTGGCGATTATTCTCCTGAGCGGCAGCGCGAGGGCCCAGTAATCATATTCAAGGTGGCCGATGTACCTTCCTTCCTGAAGTCCGTATCCGTATCCGCTGCTTATTATCCGGTTCATTTCTTCCCGGTCTCCTTCCGAGACTTTGAGACCTGCCATTTCCTTGAGCAGGCTATGGGCCACATCCTTGCTCTCTTGCATGGCCCGTGTGACCTCTATCCCGAGGGAGCGGTCTTCCATCTGCAGGTCTGGCCTGTCTTCATTGAGCATCTGCCCGTATCTGTCTCCTAATAGTGACGTGAGAGTGATTCTGGCATATCTCTCAAAGAAATTGGTGTCGAATTTCCTGTTATTCATATTGTAACTTCGCTTTCTTTGCGGAATTCTTTTGGCGTCATTCCTGTCTTTTCCTTGAAGAATTTGGAGAAATGTGACGGCGTTGCAAAATTCAGGTCATAACTTATTTCCTGAATAGTATTGTCACTATGCCTGAGCAATTTTTTTGCCTCCATGAGTGAATAGTCCTCAATCCAAGCGGACGGAAGCTTTCCTGTCGCTTTCTTCAGTGTCTGGGAAAGGTGCTTTGCCGTTATCCCCAGCTCCGTGGCATAAAATGATACCGGTTTCTTTTCTTTGAAGTGCCTGTCAAGGCAGCGGAAGAATTTCTGGGTTATGTCCATTTTTTCAGGCCCGTACCCGGCTAATCTTTCCATGTCTTCCGTTATTATGTTGCAGGCCTCCCAGAACAGGACTTTTATGTATTCGTAAATTATGAGGTTCCTGTATTTGTTCTTCTTCTCTTTCAGCATTACGCTCAGGTAAAGATGTATGAAATGGAACATTTTTGTCTTAATCTCGCTTAGCTTGTAAAGCGGATTCTCATACATCATGTGGTTGAGAAGCATTTTCAGGGGAGCATCATTTGCAATCTCAAACAGGGATTCACCGACACGCAGCACGTCCATGCGGAATTTGGAATTGCTCTCCTTGATTCTGAACATCGCTTTGGGCGCTATGACCAGGAATGTGTGCCTCTTGACCTCATATTCCGTCCTTCCCAACTGGAATGTTGCTTTTCCCTCGAGACAAATGACAGCCAGAAGGGAGTCGCATGTCCTGAAGCCGTCATCTGAGGTACTTATCTCAAAATCGCGTTTGGCGCCGCTGTAATTATCGTATATTGAAATGTCCATCCTGTCATTTTTATGCAAATATAGCAAAAGTCGAGAGCAGAGGGAAAATTTATTTCCACTATGCCGAGACCAAGCGTATATATGTCCTGCAGGACAAATATATCAAATATGTAAGAATATTGACAGATTATGTCGTAAAAATGATAGTCGGGGGGGGTATTTATTTTTATCTTTGCAACGTTCCTGGGAAGGAACATTCCTTAACACACACAATTCAATTCTAAATTTTCTTTTTGCCTGATATCCTGTTGCGGGGTATCAGGCTCTTTTATCTCATGTCTGTTTTGTCCAGTTCAACGGCTGCAAGCCACTATTCAAGTTCTTTGGCAAGGCCTCCCTCGCTTGTTTCCTTGTAGAGGGACGGCAGATCCTTTCCTGTCTCTTTCATCACTTTTACGGCCTGGTCAAAAGATACCCTGTGCCTTCCGTCTGTATAAAGGGCGTAAATGCTGGCGTCAAGAGCACGTGCTGCAGCATATGCGTTCCTTTCTATGCACGGTATCTGCACGAGTCCGCAAACCGGGTCGCAAGTAAGCCCGAGATGGTGTTCCAGCCCCATTTCAGCCGCATATTCTATCTGGGACGGACTTCCTCCCATAAGCTGTGTGACAGCCGCTGCCGCCATTGCGCAGGCCACGCCGACCTCTCCCTGGCAGCCGACCTCAGCTCCGGATATGGAGGCGTTATGCTTGACGATATTGCCTATGATTCCGGCTGTGGCAAGTGCGCGCACTATTCTTTGGTCGCTGAATCCATATACCTGCTTCAAGTGATAGAGCACTCCCGGAAGGACACCGCAGGAGCCGCATGTCGGAGCTGTCACAATGGTTCCTCCGCATGCGTTTTCCTCGCTTACGGCTAAGGCATACGAGAAAATCAGACCACGTGTACGGAGCACGTCGCCATAGCCCTCTGCCCTGACGAAGTAGCTTGCCGCCTTTCTGCGTATGTTAAGCGGTCCAGGAAGTGCGCCCTCTTCGTCAACTCCGCGTTCTACAGCCTCCTGCATCACTTTCCATACAAGCTCGAGATGTTCCCATAATCCGTGTCCGTGCCCTTCGTTCTCATCCACAAATTCCCAGAATGCCCTTCCGTTGCTGTTGCACCAGTCGAGCAGCTCGTTCATTGTGCTTATATTGTATATTTCATCCTCCTCATCTTCACCCACCGGGTGTTCCATGCAAAGGATGTCGCCGCCTCCGACGCTGTAATAGGTCCACTTGTCATACAGGTCGCCGTCAACGCTCACCGATGCTATCTTCATCCCGTTCGGATGAATCTGCAGGAAGTCCTTAGGCTTCCATTCTATGGTAACGTCACCGCTTCTCTTGTCCTTGCTCTCGAATGTCTCCCTGTCTGTCCATTTCCATGTGCTGAATGCCTCTTCGATGGCCTTGTCAGTAAGGTGGCCCTTTCCAGTGGCAGCCAGTGAACCATAAAGTGTCACATGCAGGCAATGGGCATCCGGGTGATTGTCAAGATAGTTCCTTACGGCCTTGAACGGTCCCATAGTATGGCTGCTTGACGGCCCTTTGCCTATTTTGAATATTGATTTGATTGATTTCATATTAAATTGTTTCTGATCTATTCTATATATAACGGAAAAATCGGACAAAGTTAGGATTTTTCTCCGGATATGGGCATGGTACTTGCCATTTTTGCCCGTGTAAACTTGACAGATATGAGACGGATAAGAATATTATTGATTTGGGCTGTGTCGGTCCTGCCGCTTACAATGGCAGGGCAGAGCCTGTATGGCGAGGCGTCAGAGCGCCATTGTACGGACAGCATCGGAACACTTCCTGACAGCATCCTTTTATTTGAAGTGTTGCCGGAATATGAATTTGAATGCGACAGTATGCATCAGGATAGACCTATACCTGACATTCTGCCTCCGTCTGTTTTCATTCCGGTCTATTCGCCGTCCGGAACTCCATGGAATTATGCACCCTTGCCGCGTCCTGCATATTTTATTCCCCAGACAGGAGGCTTTATGGGCGGCTCCGGTTTCGGAAGATATTATGTGGAGCACTACGACCGCTTTTTCTCACAGATGCTCATGTATGACGTGACAGATATTCCGCAGCTGATGGCTGGACGGCAGATTATGTTGGGCAATACGCTCCGGCTTGGCAAGAAGATATATTTCCTGTCCGGAATCCTTTACGGTGGAGAATGGGGAATCTGGGAGAACAGCTGGGGACTTGGGGCAAGAAACGGTTTCCTGTTCAGGATATCAGACGACACTCATATTCTGATATGGTCACAGCATTTTCATCCGATGGCAGTCTATCTTCCGATATATGGCCCGCAGGCCGGTCCGGGAGGGGTGGCAATAATGACGCCCGCAATCCCGGAGATATTCTCCATAGGAGCGCAGGCGTCTTTTCAGGCCGGTGAATTTATCATCGGCATAGGGGCTTCGTATTATTATTATTACAAGTAGTCCTCAAAATACATTGTAACCTTGTCCATCAGGTGGACTCTGTCTTTTCCGATTACATTATGTTCATGGCACGGATAAGGGAAGTAGTCCACCTGGACATTGTTCTTTACGCATTCGCGCACAAAACTCAGGCTGTGCTCCCATACGACTACAGGGTCAATCGCGCCCTGGCATATGAGCAGCTTGCCCTTGAGATCCTTTGCCTTGTTTAGCAGGCTGGTCTTTGAATAGCCTTCCGGATTGGTGTCCGGATGATCCATGTAGCGTTCTCCGTACATTATCTCGTACCATTTCCAGTCTATGACAGGGCCTCCTGCCACAGCCACCTTGAATATGTCAGGCCAGTTGGTAATAAGCGATATTGTCATGAAGCCTCCATAGCTCCATCCGTGCACTCCGATTCGTCCGCAGTCCACATACGGCAGTTCCATAAGCATCTTTACGCCTTCCATTTGGTCAGCCATCTCCGCCTGCCCGCATTGTCCGTGTATGGCTTTCTCGAAATCAGCTCCACGGTTGGAGGTTCCCCTGTTGTCCTGCACATATACAAGGTAGCCGCGCTGTGCCATGTACATTTCCCATCGGCGCAGCTCCGCCATGAATGTGTTGCGGACCATCTGTGAATGCGGACCTCCATACACATAGACGATTACAGGATATTTTTTCGCAGGGTCAAAGTCCTTCGGCTTTATGAGGCGGTACCAGTTGTCATACTGCCCGTCAGCGCTCTTGACCGTGCCGAGTGAAATTTCCGAATATGAATAACCGAGCGTAGGGTCTTCTGCTGTAAGCAGATTGCGTAGCACCTTACCGTCACTTGTACACAGGTTTGTGATGCGGGGAGTGCTCAGGCTGCTCCAGGTGTCCATATATCTGCTGCAGTCCTGGTTCATTGCAATCTCATGCCATCCTTCCGTTTGGGTCAGACGCACAGGCTTGCCTGTCTTGACTGCCGCGGCTCCTTTTGTTGTGGCTGATTTGGGAACACTTATGCTTATGCGGAAGAGGTGGTTCTCCACCGGTGATATTTCGGCAGAAGTGTACCAGACATTCTTTCCGTCGTTTGCTACATATGCAACGTCAGCATCAGTTTCGGTGAGGCGGCGCACATTGCCGTCAATGTCACAAAGATAGAGGTTGCGGTATCCGTCCCTGTTGTCTGTCCTGTATATGAACAGGTTGTCATGTCCCTTGATGAACCATATCGGGTCTTGAGGCTCCACATATTTGCTGTTGTCCTCCGAAAGGATGGTTTTGATGAGCTCTCCGGTGGAAGAGTCGTACATGTTCAGCCTGAGATGCTTCTGGCTCCTGTCAAGGACCTGTATGAAGATGTGTGACGCATCCGGCGACCATGACACGTTGGTCAGGTATCTGTCATATCCGAAAGCATTCTCCTTGACATATACGGTCTTCTCTGTCGCGATGTCGTATATTCCGAGCTGGACATTCTCCGATTCCATGCCGGCCATCGGGTATTTTATGGCCTTGAGGCTTCCTGTCCTTGTCGTTATGTCAAGAAGAGGGAAGGAGGTGACGCGGCTTTCGTCTTTCCTGTAGAAAGCGAGCTTTGTACTGTCCGGAGACCAGAATATGCCACCGTCAATGCCGAACTCGTTCCTGCTGACGAACTGTCCGTATGTTATCTCGCTGCTTTCGCTTTCGGCTACCGGTGCCTTGCTTCCGTCAGCTTTCCGGATGAACAGGCTCTGCCCTTCAGTGAAGGCCTTTGCCGGAGCTATTCCGCCCTTATAATCTTCGCATATTCCGGTTTTGATGTCCATCACCTGCCATTTCCCCTCCTTCCGCATGAGCAGGCGTGAGGGACTTTCCCAGCGGCACCACAGGTTTTCCGGTGAAAGTTCCTTCGATAATATGGCCTCTTCCATGGTGAGCAGCTTTCCGGAAGCGTCATTGGCTTTCCTTGTGCTGACTATGCCGCTCTGGGCATGCGAAAAAAATCCTGTACATAAGATGCACATGAGCGCTAAGGGTCTTTTCATATTGGGTATTATTCTTTTACTGAGATGATTCTGTCAACGATATAGGCCTGTTTGCCTCTCCATGGCAGGGCACCGAGATACTCTTTGTAATGGAGTTCCACATTCTTGCCCGCGCAGCGCATGAGCGAGTCGGCGATGGCCTTGTCTGTTATGGAGAAGTCAAATTCGTAGGACTGTATGCTGCCTGCATTCACTCCCTTGCCTTTGCCGAAGCCTGCCTGGATGGCCCTGCCTTCGTATGTCTTGAAAAGGTACCCCTTATAGACGACGAAATTCAGTTCTCCGGCCTTAACGCCTTCTCCGAACACGAAGTAGAATTTGAAATAAACGGTCGCTGCAAGAGCTATTACAAGCACGGCCGTGATGATGCCTATGATTTTCTTTTTCATCATTATTATAATTGTTGCTGTGGCCGGAATGCGGGAGTGTTTCTCCGGACGGCCTATCCATGCAAAAATAATAAATTTGAAGTTTATTCCAAAATGCCGGCGCAATATAGAAGTGCGATGAACGGCGTCTGCTGCCTTCTTATATATGGCTTGACGTTTCCTGTATTGATTTCTTCCCAGTCTTTTACACTGTCATAGGCGGAAATGAAATCTTTGGCCGTAAGGTATTCTCCTTTTTCTGCCCTTTTGGTGCCGGGAGTCCCACCTTTGAGGAAAATGCAGTTTCCCACGAACGTGGCAGTGAAGCTTAGTCCCGTGACGGTAGTCACGACATTGTCGGCCATTACATGGGCAATCACGGTTTCCCATGCCTGCTTGCCGTCCAAGTGCCTGAAATCATTTTTGATTTTCATTGATGTTGTAATTAGAGTCCATAATACGATTCTCAAATTTAACGATTTATTCTGTTTAATGTGCTGTTTTTCTTGTTATTTTGTCCGGAAAGCAGGAAAGAGTTTCTAATTCGGGATTAATTTGTTATTTTTACGGAATAATGAGTTTTATATGGTCATTAATAACGACAACCCTCTTAGAATTGACATTCAGTCAGAAATCGGTAAGTTAGGTGCCGTGCTTCTGCACAGGCCGGGCTTTGAAGTGGAGAACATGACTCCTCGCAATGTCCAGAGAGCTTTGTATAGCGATATCCTAAATCTTTCCATAGCCCAGCATGAATATGCCCAGCTTTCAGGAGTGCTTTCGAAAGTGGCAAAGGTGTATGAGGTCAGGGATTTGCTTGTGAAGGTGCTCGACAGGGAGAAGGCCAGGGAGGACCTGATACGACGCATATGCGTGAGCGAGGATGTGACTTCATATATGGAGATGCTTCTGGACATGAAGTCGGACGAACTTGCAAGGGTGCTCATTGAGGGGCTCCCCGCCAGGATAGATACGCTTACCTCATATCTGAAGAATGAGTATTATGCGCTTTATCCTCTCTATAATTTCTATTTTACCAGGGATGCTGCCGTTACCATAGGCAATGATGCCCTGATATGCCGCATGGCAAACAAGGTGAGGATGCGCGAGTCATTGATTATGAATGCCATTTACCGTCATAGCGGAGCGTTTGAATGCGGTGTTATTGACGCGAATGACTTTCAGGGGCAGGACTCTCCTGTCATAATGGAAGGAGGTGACATCATAATAGCCCGCGATGATATAATGATTATAGGAAACGGTGTCAGGACAACCCCTCAGGGCATCGATTTCATGGTAGAACGTTTACGCAGAAGCTGTCCTGAGGGGCGCCGCAATGTGATTGTGCAGCAGCTGCCTTCTCAGCCGGAGTCGTTTATACATCTGGATATGGTGTTCACTCTGCTGGACAGGGACAAATGCATGGTGTTTGAGCCTTTGATAATGCAGGCGAACCAGTATCAGACCGTACATATGACGATAGATGACGGAAAGGTGACTTCCATACGGCCAGTAGCCGGAATACTTGCGGCCCTGAAGACACTCGGGATGGACCTTGAGCCGGTTGTTTGCGGTGGCGAGGATGAATGGGACCAGGAGAGGGAACAGTGGCACAGCGGGGCGAACTTCTTTGCTTTCGCTCCGGGCAAGGTGCTTTCGTATGCCCGCAATGTGCATACTCTGGAGGCACTTTCAGAAAGCGGATTTGAGATTGTCCGTGCTGACGATTTCATCAGCGGGAAGTGTGACGGGACTGTGCTTTCGGACAAGCCTTGCGTGATTGCGGTTGACGGTTCAGAGCTTCCGCGCGGAGGTGGCGGAGCAAGGTGCATGACGATGCCTCTCTCACGTGAGAAGGTTCAATGGTGACAATACAGAATATATTACAATAATTCAGAAAAATGGAAAGAACATTAGTTATTCTAAAGCCGGGATGCCTTCAGCGCGGACTTGCCGGTGAAGTCATTTCAAGATTTGAAAAAAGGGGACTGAAGCTCGTGGCCATGAAGATGGTCCGCCTGACGGATGAAGTGCTTGATGTGCACTATGCGCATCTTAAGGACAAGCCTTTCTTCCAGTGGCTCAAGGACGGAATGATGGCTGCTCCTGTAATCCTCTGCTGCTGGGAGGGACATTGCGCGGTTCAGGTAGTCCGTGACATGGCAGGTGCCACAAGGGCAAGCAAGGCTGTTCCGGGTACTATCCGAGGTGACTACAGCACGAGCGCGCAGGAGAATATTGTGCATACTTCAGATTCTCCTGAGAATGCTGCGATTGAGCTTGAGCGTTTCTTTGTCGAGTCGGACTATTGCTTCTATGATTCTCCGCTCGATCCTTTCAAATATGCTCCTGACGAGATTTAACTTTTTTAAGTGATGCAAATAAAAATGGCCTCAAAGTCCATGTGGACGATGAGGCCATTTCTGTATTTTGTGCATTCATCAGATCATGAGGGATGCCACGAGTGCAAGGATTGCATAGAACTCAGGAAGAGCCGCATAGATCATTGTGTTGGTTGTAACGTCATGACCCTGTGATACTCCGATGATACCGTTTGCGCAAACCTGTCCCTGACGCAGTGCTGAGAAAAAGCATACTACTCCTACTGAGAGTCCGACTGCGAAGAGCATAGGTCCGTTAGCAGTGAAATCCTTGCCCATTACCCACATGAGGAATGCCACGAATCCATAAAGACCCTGTGTGGCAGGCATGGCTGAGAGAATCATGTAGCTTGATGATTTCTCAGGGGCTTTTTTGAGAGCGCCTTCTGCAGCATTGGCTGCGATTGTTGTTCCGATGCAGGAACCTATTCCGGCAAGGCCAAGCATAAGGCCGAGGCCAAGGTAACCAAGAATTGTGTTAAGCATAATTTTGTTGTTTTTTTAATTGTTATTTATTTTGATATTTTAAGCGGGTTGTATTTCGCTCCTTTGCCCTCATATCCGCTGTTTTTGAAATACTCCACAAAAGTGAGTCGCAGAGGATGGACGAAGGCTCCAAGGCATGACATCAGCAAGTTAAGTGCATGTCCTGCCAAGAGTATCAGCGCAAACGGAAGCCACTGCCATGTCGGATTATCTCCGAGTACCATGAGACCGAGGTTGTTGAATGCTCCTCCGAGCATTCCACCGGCCAGTCCGAGGGCATAGAGACGTATGTATGAAAGCACGTCTCCCATGATTCCGGTCGCCATGTTGTAGGTGTCCCAAAGGCCAGCTCCAATGTTTATAAGCGGGTTGCGCCCAGGGGTGTTGAATATGAAGATGCAAAGTGCCGATACGGCTCCGATGGCTATGACTGCAATCTTCGTGACATTTTCAGGCAGCAGCCCGAGCATGGCAAAGGCACCGGTGATGATTCCTCCGAGAATCAGAAGGAGCCAGCCCCACGTGCTGATATTCGCCTTGAGTCCGAAACGCTTGGTATAAAGGACTGCCTTTATAGTCATGGCCAGGCATATATGGAAGATACCGATGCCTATGGCCAGCACCATCTGGAGAGCATAGCTTGACCCTCCGATGGTCACGTCTCCGCTAAGCATAAGGTCTTTCAGATGCTGAGGCATCCAGCTTGCCGCTGTGAGGTCCATTCCGAATGCAGTGCCGAGGAAGAAACCTACTATTGTCGTTGCGACACCGAGAATGCTTATCAGCTTTCCGAGTCCGTCGAACATCGCGAAGTTTACGATTTTTCTGTCCTGCAGGATGCCGTATATGATGAGAATCAGGCCGTAGCCGGCGTCACCCATACACATGGCAAAGAACAGCAGGAAGAATATTGCCAGGACCGGTGTCGGGTCCCATTCGCCGTAAACCGGCATGCCATACATTCCCGTAAGGCCCTCGAACAGTCGGTTGAAGCGGTTGTTTTTCAGCTTGATAGGGGGATTGTCTTCTTCCCTGGCCTCTTCCTTGACATAAAATACTCCCATTTTGCCGAATGCTTCGTCAAGACGGGACTGCTCGTCAACAGGAGCAAAGCCCTCGAAACAGAGAAGATGTCCTTCTGCGGCCTGCTGGACCTGTGACGATGCAAGCATTCTGTCAAGTTCCGCTTTTTTGCGCACGAGACCTTCCTTCATGTATTCCAGATAACGCTCCTTAAGGCAGAGCAGCTTGGCTTTTGCCTGTATTTCTTCTTCAAGGAGTTTTTCAATGTCAGCCTTTATCCCGGCATAGGACTCTTCTGGGAATGAAGTCTCCGGAATAGGGAACGAGTATTCTTCGCCCCTTAATGCAGGGACGGCAAACCATATGGTGGATTTGTCTGAGTTGACAATATGTATCGGCCATATGTTTTCCCAGTCCTTGTCATAGCCCTTTGCAGAGACGCTGTAGAAGTGCAGGTCAACGCCTTTGGCTTTCAGGTCGGAAATGGATTCCGGACTGAACACGCCCCAAGGCTCAATGGTCCTGAGAACTTTCTCTTTCGCATCCTTCTCCGCCTTGAGTTCTTCAAGACGTGCAAGGGCGCTGAAGGTGTTCTCGGTCTTGCAGCCGTTTATGGTGCATGCAGCAGAAGCCTCCTGTATTTTGCTGTACATCGGCTCTTTGCTGTAGTCAACGGATTCAAGAAGAGAAATCGCATGATTCACTTTGAGGATTTTCTCAAACTTCACGGCGGACTCTTCACTCACAGGCTTGGTGGAGCGGCTTATGTCCACCACTCCAAGCTCTTGAAGCTGCTTCAAGAATTCCTCACTCTCCCCGCTGAGGAGAATGAAGGAGTATTTCATCATTTTGTCAACCATTCTTCTGCTCCTCCTCTTCTTCTTCAATAGCGTGCCTGTTCTTCACAATCTTGGAAGCTGCCTTGGAGAGATTCTCCTCGTCTTCCATATAACGCTTGATCTTTCTTATAGCCTCCTGATATCCCGGAATCTGCACCTTCTCATAAAGGTTCACTTTCTGAGTCGTCTTTTTCCTTTGGAAATCAAGAATCCTGCTTTTCTCCAGATAGACCTCCGATTCGATTCCGAGCCTTGACAGCTCTTTGAGGATTGCAACACCGTCTGCATACCATGCCGGCTTGGAGAAGGCGTTGAAGTCCCTTATCTCGTAATGGATGTCTTTCAGCTCAGGAGTCCTTACTCCGGCCACCTTGACTGTGACCAGGTCTATGTCCGTGACAGATATCAGTCCGGCGTCGAACTCATTCCAGAGAGCTGCAAGATAATCGTATCTTTTCAGGGCGGCATCAAGATCCTCAATAAGCCTTGCCGAGCGCTCCTTGGCCTTGCGCACCTCAAGACGCAGCGCCGACTCCTTGTTCTTCAGGGTAGGGAGGGCGTTCTGACGCATCTTGAGCTGCTTGCCGAGATTGTTCAGAGAGGTCTTATTGTATTGGAATTTTATTGCCATATTCTTTATTTACAAAATAACCTTGAAGGTCATGTTATTTTCCGACCCAATACTGGTCAGTGAATTCCTGCTTGATTCCGGTCTCCGCCTTGGTGAAATATGTTCCGAAAATCTCCCATGCGGTGTCGAGCATCTGGTCAAGCGTAAGATTGACGTCTATCGCCAATATACGTGTCGCATATGCCTTTGCATATTCCAGGCACCTGAGGTCATAGTCGCTCAGGTCGAAACCGTTCTCCAGCTTTGTCTTGGCATTCTGGGCATCGGAATAAAGACGCACGGATGCATTCATGACCTGGCTGTGGTCTTTGCGGGTCTGCTTTCCCTGCACGAGCTGCTTAAGACGCGAGAGTGAACGGAACGGGTCGATGATGACCTTTCCTGAATCTGCGTCAGCACGCAGGTAAAGCTGTCCTTCCGTGATATATCCGGTGTTGTCTGGAACGGCGTGCGTGATGTCACCGTCATTGAGCGTAGTGACTGCAATAATGGTAATCGAGCCTCCGTCAGGAAGCTGAACAGCCTTCTCGTATATCTTTGCTAGGTCTGAATAAAGTGAACCTGGCATAGAGTCCTTTGACGGAATCTGGTCCATACGGTTTGACACGATTGAAAGGGCGTCAGCATACAGGGTCATGTCCGTGAGGAGCACAAGAACTTTCTCGTTTTTCTCTACAGCAAAATATTCCGCTGCCGAAAGCGCCATGTCCGGAATTAGCAGACGCTCCACAGGAGGCTGTTCGGTGGTGTTCACGAAACAGATGATTTTCTCCAGTGCGCCGGCTGCCTCGAATTCATGCTTGAAGTAGAGGTAGTCGTCGTTGGTGAGTCCCATTCCTCCGAGAATGATTTTGTCCACGTCCGCGCGCAGTGCCACCTGTGCCATTACATTGTTGTACGGCTGGTCAGGGTCTGCAAAGAACGGAATCTTCTGTCCGGAAACGAGAGTATTGTTCAAGTCGATGCCGGCGATTCCTGTCGGGATTATCTGTGAAGGCTGCTTCCTTTTGTAAGGGTTCACTGAAGGACCGCCGATCTGCACTTCGCGTCCCTGCGGCTCCGGACCTCCGTCGAGAGGCTTTCCGTATGCGTCAAAGAAGCGTCCTGCAAGCTCGTCGCTGACTTTCAGGGTCGGAGGTGCGCCGAGGAATGTTACCTGTGCGTTTGTTGGGATGCCTTCCGTGCCTGAAAAGACCTGCAATGTGACAAGGTCTCCCTTGGTTTTCACGACCTGTGCGAGCTTTCCGTCAACGACAGCAAGCTCGTCATTGGATATTCCTTTGGCTTTGAGGGTCACGGTCGCTTTTGTGATGGCCTCCAGCTGTGTGTATATTTTCTGAAATGCCTTAGTTGCCATTGCTGATGAAATTAATGAGTTGCTCCTGGTAGTTGTTGAATTTCTCGCTCTGGAATTCTGAGTAGTTCATCTGGCGGAGAATGTTGATTGTCTCTTTGAAGAAAGAACGGCATTTCTCATAGTCAGCGAAACTGAACTCCCTGTCACAGATGCCAAGCACGAGCTCGAGCATATATTTCTGTCTGCTGATAGGGCAGAGCGCGTCAATTGCGTCGAAGGCGTCCTGCTGCAGGATTACGAAGTCAAGCAACTCTGACTTCCAGAACATTTCGTGGTAGCTCATAGGAACTCCGTCATCTCCGAGGATGTTTATCTGGTCGTTGGCGTCCTTTCCTTTCCTGATTATGTTCTTGGCCTTTTCCACCATTCCGACCCAGCCCGGAGTTACTTTCTCTGAAAGGTATTCCTGGATTTCAGGATATTCGAGATATTTGGAATATGAGTCGATAGGGTTGACCGCAGGATATCTCTTCTTGTCCGCACGGTTCTGCTCAAGAGCATAGAAGCAGCGTGCGGCTTTCTTCGTGGATTCCGTTACAGGTTCCTTGAGGTTACCTCCGGCAGGGGATACCGTACCTATGAAAGTTACGGAACCTGTCTGACCGTTGTTGAGCACGACCATTCCGGCACGTGCGTAGAAATTCGAGATGATTGCAGAAAGGTCAACAGGGAATGCGTCCGCTCCAGGAAGCTCCTCCATACGGTTGGACATCTCTCGCAGAGCCTGTGCCCAACGTGAAGTGGAGTCCGCGAGCAGGAGAACCTTGAGTCCCATTGCACGGTAGTATTCACAAATCGTCATCGCCGTATAGACAGATGCCTCACGCGCTGCCACAGGCATGTTTGATGTGTTGCAGATGATGGTGGTACGCTCCATGAGGTGACGTCCAGTGTGCGGGTCAATCAGTTCCGGGAACTCCGTGAAAATTTCCACGACCTCATTGGCGCGCTCTCCGCAGGCTGCCATCACAATGACTTCAGCATCTCCCTGCTTTGCGATGGCGTGCTGGAGCACTGTCTTGCCGCAGCCGAACGGTCCAGGGATGAAGCCTGTACCTCCTTCCGCTATAGGGTTGAGGGTGTCAATGACGCGCACTCCTGTCTCCATTATCCTTGAAGGTCTCGGTTTTTCCTTGTAGCCCTTGATTGCGACTTTCACCGGCCATTTCTGGTACATGCAGACGTTGACATCCTCTCCGGATGCATCAGTGAGGACAGCTATGGTGGTGTCAATGTTGTACTGTCCGGCTTCTGCTACGGACTTGACCGTATATTCCCCCTTGAAACTGAAAGGGACCATAATCTTGTGAGGAAGCCATCCCTCTTTCACTTCTCCGAGCCAGTCTGCTGCCACAACCTTGTCTCCCGGCTTGGCTATAGGCGTGAAGTCCCACAATTTCTCATGATTGAGCGGGTCCGTGTATTCTCCTCTCTTGAGGAATACTCCTGTCATTGTCGTCAGGTCATTCTGCAGTCCGTCATAGCTGCTTGAAAGAAGACCAGGGCCGAGTGTCGCCTCGAGCATCCTGTCCTCGAACTCGACATCATTGCCGTTCTTCAGTCCGCGGGTGCTCTCAAACACCTGTACAGCTGCGTTCTTGCCGTTCACCTTGATGACCTCAGCCATGAGCTTGGTGTCATCCACAGTAATGTAGCATAGCTCATTCTGTGCCACAGGTCCGTTGACTTCAACTGTCACAAGGTTTGAGACGATGCCCGTTACCTTTCCTGTAGTTTTCATATCTTAAAATTTTTATATTTCTGTTTATTAAGGATTATGCGCTTTCGTATTCCACTCCCTTGAAAGTGCCGCGCACTTCATCAACAAGTTTCCTGAACATTTCACGTCCTGTCTGCTCGTCAAGCCTGTACCATCTGGCCACTATGTGCAGCTTGGCGATGAAGCCCAGAATCACGTTGATGTCGAAGTAATTGAATAAAGTTATGGAGTCTATCTTATTCCACATAAGGTCGTCAAGGCCTTTCTCGCGTGCAAGTATGTCCGTAAGTGCGAGGACTGACTCCACTGCTCCTGCTTCCGGGAATTCCTCTTCGGTTTTTACTCCGGATATGTTTACAGCGTCTTTTTCGGCAGGGCGTCCGAGTGCTGTGTTCAGATACCTTACCTTGGCATTGCGCACGTTGAGGTCGAAACTGAAATATTCCCGGATGAACCTGTTGTCGTGCGAAAGCGCAGCCTCGTAGAAGCCTGCGTCAAGCTTCCCGTCATCAAGGCCATCGAGCATGAAGCCGATTGTTTTCCTGTCCTTCCGGCTGCATTGCTCCAGAATCCAGTCTATATAGTCCTGGGGAGCGGTCTCACCGAATTTCCAGTCCTGGCTGATGTCCGGAAGGCTTGCTATTATATACTCGTAATTGTTCATGCCTCTTGAGAAACTTAACCGAAAAGAAGCTTTTTCGTTGCTGGCCTGAGATATTCGGCGATGAGAGCCTTGAAAGTCTCGTCCGTGAAGCTGATGAAATATCCTCCGTCCTTAGGACCGATGTTGAAGCCTCCTGAGATTTTCTTTGAGAATGAGGCCTGTACTCCTCCGTTGAGCACTGTCGCAAGCTCTTTTGCCACGAAAGGCTCAAGCTCTTTTTTGAGTGATTCTGGAAGAACCAGCTCAAGGTCTGCGGCATCCTGCGCATTGAATCCTTTTGCCACAGCAAGAATGACCTGCTTTACGAAGTCAGCCGAAGTGAGGGCTGAACTTATCTCTCCTTCAGTCATTTTTGTGAGTATGAGAGTCTCGATATCCTGCCTTGTCGCGGCAACGCTCTGGCCGGCAGCCATCTTGAGGTCTCCTGTCACCTTGGTCCTGAGGTCCTCGGCCTCTTTCTGTGCAGCGGC
This sequence comes from uncultured Bacteroidales bacterium, assembly GCA_910585445.1. Classification (GTDB taxonomy): domain Bacteria; phylum Bacteroidota; class Bacteroidia; order Bacteroidales; family UBA932; genus Cryptobacteroides. The sequence continues at coordinate 16,792 of CAJUEK010000037.1, forward strand.
AATGATTGCCTCAGCCTCAGCCTTGGCCTTGCCTATGATTTCTTCTGCCTGGTCTTTGGCTTTGGCAAGAATCTCCTCGCCTTCCTGTTTTCCTTTGGACAGACCTTCCTTGTAGAGCTTGTCTGTCAGTTCCTGCAATTTATTCTGCATAGTGTCAGTATGTGTTTTTAGTTTAATCATTCATATGTGTCTGAAATCCCGTGTGGTCAATGTCCGGAACTTCAGTCCATCTCGGCAAATTTAAGAATAAATTTGGATATAAAGAAGCAGGATGCGGCTGTGACAATGTATAAAAATGTTAATGTTTTCTGTCGATATGTAGAATTGTGGTGCGGCAGGACATGTTTGTTTTCTTTTTGACATTACCGGATGGTTCCGGCGACATGTACTTATATGAAATAAGGGCGGCTCCTGCAATGCCTGATGGTTACAGACAAAGGCAGGAGCCGCCTATTGATGTATCTGATGCGTCCAGATGCACGGGCATCTGACTATCCGAGAAAGCTGAGAAGGATGCCGGCCGCAACTGCAGAACCTATCACGCCTGCCACGTTCGGTGCCATGGCGTGCATGAGCAGATGGTTGTTCTTGTCGAACTCCCTGCCGACATTCTGTGAAACGCGGGCTGAATCTGGCACTGCGGACACTCCTGCGTTTCCGATAAGCGGGTTAATCTTGTTCTCTTCCTTGCAGAACAGGTTCATGAATTTGGCGAAAAGCACTCCGCATGTGGTAGCTATCACGAATGAGAGCAGGCCGAGCAGGAAAATCTTGACGGAAGTTCCTGACAGGAATACATTTGCCTGTGTCGAGCATCCGACCGTCACGCCGATGAGTATCGTCACCACGTCAATGAGAGGTCCGCGTGCCGTTTCCGCAAGGCGCTTGGTCACTCCGCTTTCCTTGAGAAGGTTTCCGAAGAAAAGCATGCCGAGCAGAGGCATTCCTGACGGAACTATCATCGCAGTAAGGATGAAGCCTACGATAGGGAAGATTATCTTCTCTTTCTGGCTTACCTGCCTTGCCGGCTTCATGCGTATGAGCCTTTCTTTCTTGGTGGTGAGCATCAGCATTATCGGACGCTGTATTACTGGCACGAGGGCCATGTATGAGTAGGCCGATACCGCGATTGCTCCCATCAGCTCGGGCGCGAGCTTTGACGAAAGGAATATTGCCGTAGGGCCGTCCGCACCGCCGATTATTCCGATGGCTCCGGATTCTGCCGGGGTGAAGCCCAGATGAAGGGCAATTACATACGCTCCGAAGATTCCTACCTGTGCGGCAGCTCCGATAAGCATGAGCCTCGGCTGGGAAATCAGGGCAGAGAAGTCCGTCATCGCTCCGATTCCGAGGAAAATGAGCGGAGGATACCAGCCGTAGCGGACACCCGAGTAGAGGATGTTCATCACGGAGCCTTCCTCATAGATTCCTATCTGCAGGCCTTCTGTGAAAGGGATGTTGCCGATTATCATGCCGAATCCTATCGGCACGAGCAGAAGCGGCTCCCAGTCTTTTTTGATGGCAACGGTGATGAATGCTATTCCTATGCATATCATCACGATGTGCTGCCATGTCATATTGGCGAAGCCTGTGTATTGCAGGAACTGCTGCAGGCTGTCAATAACTGTGTTCATAGGCGGAAGTTACTGGATTTGCAGCTTACTGGATAGTCACGATAGGCGAGCCTTCAGGAACAGCGTCTCCCTTGGCTACGTTTACTGATACTACCGTACCTGCAGATTCTGCCTGGATGTCGTTTTCCATTTTCATCGCCTCGAGAACCGCAACTACCTGTCCGGCCTTGACTGTGTCGCCTGGTTTTACATTGACTGCAATGATTACTCCAGGAAGCGGTGACTTGACTGCCTTGCCTGCGCCTGTTGCAGCCGGTGCCGCTGGAGCTGCCGCCGGTGCAGGCTGTGGAGCCGGTGCTGCCTGTGGTGCAGGTGCAGCGGCCTGTGGGGCCTGAGCCTGTGCAGGAGCCGGATTGGCGGCCTGGGCACCGTCCATCTCGACCTGGTATGATTGGCCGTTTACTGTAACGTCGGCAAGATTGCCTGATACTGAATTGATGGCAACATTGTACTCGTTGCCGTTGATTTTGAATTTATACTCTTTCATGACTGTCATTTTCTTCTGATGGTAATTATATAACTTTCCTGGTCGTGTACCGTGTCGTTGAAATAATTGTGCAGGGCCGCTCCTATGGCCGCATATGTCTCGCCGTTGAGTTCGCTGTCAAGGGCAAGCGCTATCGCTGCAGCTTCTTCAGCCGACGGTTTGTGTACGCCTGCTGCTGAAGATTGTCTGCCGAATTTCGGCATTTTCCCGTTGACGGACTTTCCGATGAGGGAATATGCGAAATACAGGATGAGCAGTACCGCAAAGACGACCGCTACGGAAACAACCGTTATGATTACACCGTGAGGGTCTTTCTCGGCCATCTCTGCGCTCTTGCGCAGGACGTGTCCTGCCTGCAGCATATTCACTGATAACATGAAACCGTTCATAATCGCTGTGTTTTAGAGAGGAAGGTTGTCATGTTTCTTGTGAGGGTTCTCGACTTTCTTGTCTGCAAGGGATTCGAGTGCCCTGATGACACGGAAACGTGTGTTGCGAGGCTCGATTACATCATCGATATAGCCGTAGCTTGCCGCATTGTAAGGGTTGCAGAAAAGGTCGTTGTATTCCTGTTTCTTCTGCTCTGCCACCTTGGCGCGCTCCGCAGGGTCTTCCATAGCCTTGATTTCTTTCGAGTAGAGAATCTCCACTGCACCCTCGGCTCCCATGACCGCAATGTTTGCTGATGGCCATGCGTAGTTGATGTCTCCGCGCAACTGCTTGCAGCTCATCACGATGTGCGAACCGCCGTATGACTTGCGGAGGGTTACTGTTACCTTAGGGACAGTAGCCTCGCCGTATGCATAGAGGAGTTTTGCACCATGGACGATGATTCCGCCGTACTCCTGCTGCGTGCCGCAGAGGAAGCCAGGAACATCAACCAGTGTCACGAGAGGAATGTTGAATGCGTCACAGAAACGCACGAATCTGGCTGCCTTGCGTGATGCGTTGATGTCAAGCACTCCGGCAAGAATCTTAGGCTGGTTTGCCACGATTCCGACCGAGCGGCCGTTCATGTGGGCGAATCCTATTATGATGTTCTTTGCCCAGCTCTTGTGTATCTCGAGGAATTTGCCGTCATCCACGATGCTGCCTATCACCTGGTACATGTCATATGCCTTGTTCGGGCTGTCAGGTATGATGTCATTGAGAGCGTCGTCATATCGTCCAGCTGGGTCTGATGTAGGAACAAAAGGAGCCTGCTCGCGGTTGTTCGACGGAATGAAGCTGAGGATGTCCTTTATGACCTGTATTCCCTCGTTCTCATTCTCTGCGGCGAAATGCGCCACACCGCTCTTTGTCGCGTGTACGCTTGCGCCTCCGAGGTCTTCCTGAGTCACTGTTTCTCCGGTGACTGTCTTGACAACTCCAGGTCCGGTAAGGAACATGTAGGAAGTGTCCTTTATCATGATGTTGAAGTCTGTCAGGGCAGGGGAGTAAACGGCTCCTCCGGCGCATGGACCGAATATGCCGGAAATCTGAGGCACTACGCCTGAAGCAAGGATGTTCCTCTGGAATATCTCACCGAAACCTGCAAGAGAGCAGATTCCCTCCTGGATACGAGCTCCGCCTGAGTCGTTGAGGCCGATGCAAGGGGCACCGTTCCTGACTGCCATATCCATGACTTTGCAGATTTTCTGTGCCATGGTCTCTGACAGCGAACCTCCTGTAACGGTGAAGTCCTGTGCAAAAACGTAAACAAGGCGTCCGTCAATCGTTCCCTGGCCGGTAACTACTCCGTCACCGTCAAATTTTGTCTTTTCCATGCCGAAGTTCGTGCAGCGGTGCTGGACGAACATGTCAAACTCCTCGAAGCTTCCTTCGTCAAGGAGCATGGCAATTCTTTCACGTGCCGTGAACTTGCCTTTCTGGTGCTGCGCATCTATCCTTTTCTGGCCGCCGCCCATGCGGGCCTTGGCTCTGCGCTCAACCAGTTCTTTAATCTTTTCCTGTTGGATACTCATAATAATATAAGAATCTGTTATGTTTCCTAATATCTGCCGCAGATGCCGGCAAGCGGATTTTTGGTCCGCCTGCCGTGCGCCATACCCGGCGTTTTCAGTGGCGCAAATATAATGTTTTTTTCCGCTGGGCAAGCAAAAACGCACCACAGCAGCCTTTTTTACGCCACAATCACGCAATATGTGGCGAAAAACCATAAAAAGCAAAGAGGATGTCCGCAAATTTCCGGTCATCCTCTTGAGTGCTGATGTACGTTGTAAGCCTGTGTTACGGCTTCATTGTATGATATACGTTCTGTACGTCATCGTCTTCCTCGATTCTCTCGATAAGCTTCTCGATGTCGGCCTTGTCTTCTTCAGAGAGTTCCTTCAGCTCGACGTTAGGGAGTCTTGTGAACTCTGCCGCAACAAGCTCGTAGCCGTTTTCCTCGATGTATTTCTGGATATTGTTGAAGGCAGTAAACTCTCCATAGAGCACGATTTCCGTCTCCTCATTCTCGTTCTCCTCCTCAAAAATCTCCTCTACTCCGTAGTCAATCATCTCAAGCTCAAGCTCTTCGAGGTCGTAAGGCTTGTCGGTCTTGATGCGGAACATGCACTTGCGGTCGAACATGTAGTCAACGCTTCCTGAGGTTCCGAGCGAACCGCCGCTCTTTGTGAAATATGAGCGGACATTGGCCACCGTGCGGTTGTTGTTGTCTGTGGCAGCCTCCACAAGCACTGCGATGCCGTGAGGACCGTAGCCCTCGAATACAACCTCCTTGTAGTCGCCCTGATCCTTGTCGCTGGCTCTCTTGATTGCCCTTTCAATATTGTCCTTAGGCATGTTTTCGCTTCGTGCAGTCTGGATGAGCGCTCTCAGACGAGGGTTTCCTGTCACGTCAGCACCGCCCTGCTTTACTGCAATTGTGATTTCCTTGCCTATCTTGGTGAATACACGGGCCATGTGTCCCCACCTTTTGAATTTTCTCTCCTTACGGAATTCAAATGCTCTTCCCATGTTGAATTCTAATTTTAATGGTTTTTTCTGTGTTGTCCTTGTCTCAAATTCCGCCTTGAAAAACCTCATTAAAATTCGGTTTTCTTCAGGCATTGTACAGTGTGCTTGTTGCAAATTGCTCACAACCGAGATGGTCAGGGCAATTAAAAGGCTGACACAAAGCCAGCCTTATTGTTTTATTCAGCCTCGATGCGGCTGATGTACTTGTCGATTTCCCTTGCGGAAGGAAGCTCCGACATAGGATACTGCTCCTTCACTTTCTTGTAGAATGAGAGTGCCTTTGCCTTGTCTCCGGCTGCCTCTGCCGCGATTCCTGCCTTGAGGAGGTAGTCTGCCGCGAACATGTTGTCTGCCTTTGAAGCGGCTTTCTCGAATGAGCTTATCGCACCCTTGAGGTCGTCCATGTTAACCTGGCAGTCTCCGATGCATGCAAGAGCCCTGGCTGCGAGAATGTCCTCCTTGCCTTTGTAGGATTTGAGGTAGCTGATTGCCTGGCTGTAGTTCTTGAGATTGTATTCGCAGATTCCTGCATAGAAATATACCGATGTGCCGGCCTTTGAGCCGTACTCGTCTATAATCTGTTCGAAGCCGAGCACGTTTCCGTCGCCCCTGAGTGCGAGAGCATATCCGGTTGAGTCTGCAGCATTGCGGAAATTGGCCTCGGCAAGCGCCATCTGTGCCTGGGCTTCCTCTACCTTAGGCTGGTTGATGAACTTGTGCCAGCAGAAGAATGCTGCTCCGGCAACAAGAATGACGGCAAGTACCGTAAGGAGAACCTTCTTGTTCTCAGTGAAAAACAATTCCGTCTTTGAAACTGCCTCAGCCACTGCCTCGGCATTTTCGTTTTTGATTTCTTTAGCCATATCTGTAAGTTTATATTTGTCGGTTCATTATGTCAGGGGCAAAGCCTTGGCAAACAGGCGGCAAATTTATGAAAAAATGTCTAAACTCGCAATTAGTTTGACAAAAATGCCTACTTTTGCAGCCCTTTTGGAAAAGCCGGCATGTGGCTGTGGATGATACGGTCTCTCCGGCATCAATGACAAGCATTAGAAACAACAAGTTGAATTTAAAACAAAAAAGTATGTCTGAAAGTAGTGAGTGGACAAGGAACTACAGTTTCCTCAGCAAATTCAGAAGGCATGTCAATTCAAGTGTGGTGCTGATTCTGTTTACTGTCTTGGCCTTGGCATGTGCCAACATACCTTCCGTAAAGGAATGGTATTTCGCCATTTGGCAGAATCCTGTGAGCCTTTCTGTAGGCGATTTCAATTTTTTCAGCCATGGTGGGCATACCATGACTCTCGGACAGGTCATCAATGACTTCCTGATGGCGATATTCTTCCTTTCGGTAGGTCTTGAAATCAAGCGTGAGATACGTGTCGGTGAGCTTTCAACGCGTGACAAGGCTCTCCTTCCTATAATAGGCGCGTGCGGAGGCATGATTGTTCCGGTGCTTCTGTTCTGGCTCCTGTGCCCTCATGATGCTGCGATGCAGCGCGGTCTTGCGATTCCTATGGCAACTGACATCGCCTTTTCTCTTGGTGTGTTGTCGGTATTCAAGTCAAGGGTTCCGGCCGGACTTAAGATTTTCCTTGCGGCACTCGCAGTGGCTGACGACCTCGGAGGAATCATCGTGATTGCCCTGTTTTATTCATCTGACATCAATATGATGTATCTTGCCCTTTCTGCCCTCTGCATCGTGGTCATGGTGGCTGCCAATGTCAGCAAGGTCAGGGCAAAAGCTTTCTATATAAGTGTCGGGCTTGTGCTGTGGTACACTATGCTGAACTCCGGAATACATGCCACGATTTCTGGAGTCATAGTGGCTTTCTGTGTCCCTGCTACATTGAAGAAGGGCACCGGACATTACCTTGAGCGCATAAGGGAGAATATCGGCAAGTTCCCTGTAATCGATATTGATGAAAGGCACAACACCATAGTCCTGGACAATAATCAGATAGGCGTTCTCAAGAGCATTGAGTCTGCCGCGGATAAGATGATCAGCCCGCTGCAGGATCTTGAGGATATGCTGCATGTGCCTATAAGCTATATTGTGATACCTCTATTTGCATTTGCGAATGCCGGTATAGATCTTTCGCAGATGAGCATAGGCAGCCTGTTCTCCGGAGTCGGCCTTGCTGTGATGCTCGGACTTGTCGTCGGCAAATTCCTCGGGGTATTCTCGTTCTCATGGCTTGCTATACGCATGAAGATTGTTTCTCTGCCTGAAGGAACGACATGGAAGGCATTTGCGAGCGTGTGCGTGGTGTGCGGAATCGGATTTACCGTGTCCATGTTCATTGCAGACCTCTCTTATGCCGGTCTTGGTGCCGAAGGTGCGGCCCTGCTCAGCCAGGCCAAGCTCGGTGTGCTGTGCGGCTCTGTCCTGTCGGCTGTCGCCGGATGCTTTCTTCTCAACAAGAACCTCGGCCCGGAATGTAATAAGGCGGAGTAATCTTGCCTGAAACTATACAATTGTCCCCGGATAGCTTGTGTTGGCCTTCCGGGGATAATTGTATAGTTGCGCTTCTGTCAGAAGGTGAGTCTTATGTTAAAGCCGAGGTTTCTTGTTGAAGGAGTCATGAAATAATTATTGCTGTCCGATAAAACTTTTTGAAGCGAAACAAAATTAGGACTGGCA
>CAJUEK010000038.1:0-14567 GCA_910585445.1 uncultured Bacteroidales bacterium
GCAAATTGCTCCAGACAGAGGAATTCAATCAGATGCACAGTTTCTGTTTGGATTTCATCAGGCAAAGTCTGGCCGAAAGCACCGCCAAACATATTGTGGTAGTAACACATCACCTTCCCACATTGGAGGTCGTCGCCACTCATCATAAGGGGTCAGTGCTAAATAGTGCATTTGAAACTGAACTGAGTAGGCTTATTGCCGACAATCGCATTGATGCGTGGATTTATGGGCATTCGCACACCAATATTGACGCAGAGATAAACGGGACGAAGGTCGTGTGCAATCAAATGGGATATGTTTTTGAGAACGAACATATTGCCAATGGTTTTGATCCGGGCAAATGCCTTGTCTTGTGAAAGGCGTAAGCCCGTCTGCACTATGCTTTAAAGCCTCAATATATCATATAGTACATATAAATATTATATGATATGTTGGGGCTTTATGATGTCATAAGGGAAATACATTTTTTCAAATATACGAAAGTTGTTATGCTTTTTACATAAATACAGATGAATCTCATTGGCGTTTGGTAATCTTTAACACACGTGTTATTTCTACAAGTCTTCCAATATCGGAGCCTTATCACACTTTTTGTCAAAAGTAGTAATCCTCTCAATACCAGACTCGGACAGAACTTCAACATGTCCTAAGCAACGGCACAGATCAGCAAAACGCTCACACTAAAAAACATAAGCATAACTCAAATATATGCAGAAGTAATTAATGGTCGCAAACGCAAAGCAGCAGAATCCACAAGTATCAGAAAGAAATCATAAAATTCTTCAATTATAAGAGAGAACTGATATTACTTTGGATATTTTATCTTTTATAATCGATAAATTTATTATATTTGCCATTATTATCAAATATACACGATATGAAGATACTGGTTAGACAGAATTATTTAGACAAAATAGAAAAACACCTTGGTAAGGATACTATTATTGTTCTTACAGGACAAAGGCGTGTCGGAAAGAGCTATATGCTAAGAATGATTCGTGATACTAAAGCAAAAGATGCAAATAACAATATCATCTATATTGATAAGGAAAAGAAGGCTTTTGACCACATCAAAACCTACCAAGATCTAAACGCCTACATTGACGCCCACTATCAAACCGGTAAAATGAATTACATCCTCGTTGATGAAATTCAAGAGATTGAAGAGTTTGAGCGTACTGTCAGAAGCTATATAACAGAACCAGATACAGAGGTCATTGTAACCGGCAGTAATGCAAAGATGTTGAGCAAAGAGCTCAGTACTATTATTGGCGGACGATACAAGGAGATTTATGTACAATCTTTGAGTTATAAAGAGTTTCTGCAGTTCCATAATTTGCAGGATTCGGATGATGCCTTGGCTAAATATATACAGTTTGGCGGCCTGCCTGGACTGGTCAAGATTGGATTGGATGAAGATGATGCCTTAGAATACCAGAAAGATGTATTAAATACCGTTCTTTTAAAGGATGTGATTTCCAGGAACAATATTCGTAATGTGCCATTTTTGGAAAAGTTGACCAACTTTATTGCTGACAATATTGGAAAGCTTATATCAGCTTCAAGTATTTCTAAATTTATGAAATCCCAGGGAACTAACGTTTCTGCTGACACAATTATCGATTATACCCAATACCTTGAGGATGCTTATATAATACACAAAGTAAACAGATATGACATTCACGGTAAACGTCTATTTGAAAGCAACGATAAGTTTTACTTTGAAGATAATGGCTTGAGAAATGCTCAGGCTGAAGGCACTCGTGAAGGTGACATAGAAAAGGTTATTGAGAACATAATTTATCAGCATCTGATAGGCTTGGGGTATAAGGTTAATGTCGGTCAGCTACAAGCCGGAGAAATAGATTTTGTTTGTACAAAAAAAGCCGGTGCCCAGCGAATTTATATTCAAGCATCATATATCATTGCTGATGATGCAACCAGGGAAAGAGAGTTTGGAAATCTGCATAACATAAAAGACAATTACCCTAAATATGTAGTATCAATGACACCATTGGTAACGCGTAATGACGATAATGGTATCATACATATGCACCTGAGAAATTTCTTGATGCTGGAAAATCTGGAATAAAAGCACCTGATCACTTTATATGAATCTCCCTTTCACCAAAATTGAAAGAAAAAATTAATTTGTAGTAACATATAGTATAAGATTCATCCCGAATCTATATACCATCTTTGCCACGATAACAGTCGTGGGCTTTCTTTATAGCATAAGACGCCAAAAGAAAGAAACGACTCGTGACATAAAACTCATTTTTATGTCACAACAGCGATATAAATTCGATCAGCCAGTAATGGTTATACACAAACGCATTAACAAAAAGACGACAAACCTGCTTGAACAGCTACGATAGTAAACATGAGCACTGAAAAGATGGACTCTCGAAGCCTATAAAAACCAATTCCTACGACGCAATCAAAAGCCATCTGAAAATTTCCGACAACAGGTATTTAAATCCCCCTAAGTTCATCCAGCATCAAAGGACGCCGGCGGTATGTATGGCGGAATTCTTCAGCCAATGATGAGGAGATTTCCGCGCCACCCGACAACTTCTTCATATCGGACATTATCCGGGCTAAGTAGATATAGTGATTGCGCCCCACATTCTTTTTAGCATACAGCCTCAAATCCTCGACAAACAGGGCCAGCAGGTCTTTCGAGAACGACGATGGCAAGCGGTGGGCATAATTCTTCAGCAAATCAAGCCTGTGAGATTCTGCAGAAGCGAGAAAAGAGAAGAGACTGTCATAATCATTTTCTTGCAGATAAATGTCTGCGATTACGCTATGACCGCCATATGTACTTGAAGATGTCTTGCTTATCATATCCTGAAGGAAACTGCTGAATCCGGATGCTGCAACCATCTTTTTCAGTCTGTAATAATACTCCATACTTCCCCGCTCTACAATAAACAAGCACCGGCAGACATCAATGGAAGACTCCACATCACCGAGCCTTTCAAAAATTTCAAGCTTTTTCTCCATCCACTTCACGGCACTGCCTGAAAACATCTCCCGTCCGGCAAGAGCAATTCCATCATCGGCCAGTTTCAATGCATCATCAAATCTTTCCGCGTCCAACAATTCTTCAAGCCTCATTTCACGCACAGCCTCCAGACAAATATATCTGTCCATAGTATCTTCCGCCTCGGAATCCCGTCCAAGCCTCCTCAGCAATTCTACTTTCTGCAACACATAGCAGTCCAGCTCATATGGTGTCCTGTGGCTTGCAAGAAGCGTTTCAAGATATTCAAGGGCCTCCTCCGGAGACAGGGCAAAGCCCCTCACGCGAGCGAGCAATTCATCCACCTCATAGAGTCCATATTCTTCATAAGCAAGACTCTTTGTCACGTCCTCCAGCTTCGAAAGAGCCATCTTGCAATCAATCTCACCTGTACGCAAAGCTTCTATTAAAAGTTCCCCTGCCCTGCCGCACAAGTCATTGACTTCATATGAGCATTCATCATCTGCAATATCGGCAAGTCCTTCAAAAAAGGCCATGACCACCATCCATACCTCATGGACATTACCTTTTTTCAGCATACACTCCGCTTCTTCAAAAATTGCGTCCATCCCAAAACAGACATCCCCCCAATCCACTTCCGGTTCCCTATAACGGGACCTGTGACCATTAACGGAATAAGCATTGCTGAATATCTCCCTCACTTGCTCAACATAATTGACCATCCCTTCTTCACGCACTGCATTTCTCTTGAAAAAATCTATCAGACAATTCTTTATACCATCATTTTTCAAAGAATACTCCATAATGACACGGCGCAACTCATCAGCAGAAGCATTTGAAAGAAGTTCCGTAAACGTCAGATTTTCTCTTGGTTCACTGATTCCGGTTACCGTTTCAGACCATTTTGCTGCCTTTGCTCCGTTTATTGAACGCGGCTTCTTAAGCAGGCCCTTTTCTGAATCATCCGTTTTTATATTGCGGATAGCCATGACTACAGCCACGACATGTTTGCATATGTCGCCTCCATCGTATGGGCAATCACACTCCCATTCCAAGATTTCATCTCCGTCCATTACAATCCTTACATTATAATCATAAGTTCCTTCAACAACGGCCCTCCACTCCCCGGACAGGCTTTCTTCTATTGAGATTATTGCACCAGAAGAATAATATTCCTCTCCCCTCCACCATATTCGCGAGGGGACAAAATCACAAAAATTATCCAAAGTCATCTTCATCTGTTTCTCTCTTCAATTAATTCTTATATCCCAGCTTTTACCCACTGTTTACAAGCATATCCCCGACAATATTTTCATATATTGCACCTTTGCAGGCACAGAAATTCTTATTTGCACGCAAATCCTCCAGAACCTCTTCGTCAAGTAAGAATCATGGTTTCTCTTGAGAGGCCCAGCATCCACAAAGATAGCATTTCCCACGCTATCAGAAATATATCTTTTCATATTTTCCGGCAGCAAAAGAATCACATTTCTCACATTATCCGGAAAATAGGGTATCCAAATTTTGACCAATAAAAGTTTTAGCAACATAATATCTTCCGGCAATGCTTCAATATAGTCCTCAGACCACGTTATTCTTATTTCTCTGCCACACCTACCCCCATAATCCGAATTTTACTTTACCTTTGCACTCCTTTCGCGGATTCTGGTGGCGGGAGACGGTTAAAATATATGGAAACAATGATAAGAACTAACAACGCATCAATAGACAAAATGGCTGTGCATATGGTCGGCAACAAGAGTGCTGATGATGTGTTGGGGCTGTCAAGGAACTTGCTTGTGGCTGAGGATGGCATACGGGAACTTTTGTCGAATTACTTTTGTTCTTCATTCAAACTTGAAGAGTATTTCAGCCTGTATCATGAAAGCGATTTGAGGTATAACGAAGTCTATGGATTCGTCTCGGGCATATTTGAGGATGACGGGCGACTTATGGAGGAATCTGCAAATCTTGCGAGGCATCTTTATGAGAAGAGCTGCCACCCGAACATCAAGGCCGGAGAATTTTATGTGGTCCTTTTCCGCGGCTTCTCATACGGTGAAGAGGAAATCAATGCCGTGGGACTCTTCAAGTCTGAGAATAAGGATACATTTCTGAAGGTGTATCCGAAAAATGAGGGAGACTTCAACATCGAAAGCGAAAAAGGAATAAATATCAACAAATTAGACAAAGGTTGCCTGATTTTCAATATTGACAAAAGCAACGGATATGTCGTTGCTGTCGTGGACAACACAAATAAAGGTGACGATGCGAAATATTGGATTGAGGACTTTCTTCATGTAAGGCCACGCAAGGACGAGTATTATAACACACATAATGTCCTGGCCCTATGCAAAAACTTCGTGACCAAGGAATTGCCGCAGCAGTTTGAGGTTCAGAAGGCTGACCAGGCTGATTTGCTGAACCGTTCCGTGCAGTTTTTCAAGGAAAAAGATTCTTTCGACATGGAAGAATTTGCCAATGAGGTTTTCGCGCAGCAGGAAGTCATCGACAGTTTCAACAGGTACAAGCAAGACTACGAGCAGGACAGGAATCTGGAGATAGCGGACAGCTTCACCATTTCCGAATCAGCCGTCAAGAAACAGGCCCGCGCCTTCAAAAGCGTCATAAAACTGGACAGGAATTTCCATATCTATGTTCATGGAAACCGCGAGCTTATCGAACAGGGAGAAGACGAAAAAGGAAAGTTCTATAAGGTATATTACCAAGAGGAGAACTAATCAAATGCCATATCTTCTTCGTTTTATTTCATATTCATCAGAACATCCAAACGAGTTTTGAAGCGCACTTCAGCCTCATAGAGATATCCGCCAAAACTGAGGTAGCATTCTGGGAACATCCTTCCAGAATGGCATTTCAGTGGATGGAACGTTGTTTCCAGCTCTCCTATCCATCCTCAGCCGGAATTTCATGGATACTGCCACGTGGTTTTTAGCTTTGCGCCGGTCGTCATAAGCTGTCCTAATCTCATAGGCCATCGGAATTTGAGCCAATGCCAGGTCATTGGGAAAGTTCATCCACAACATCTTGCAAATGCATCCTATATGGCCCTTGATTTGCTATTCGGACTGCGGCCTGTAAAATCAGGCCCGGACAAGAGGGCGTAACAAGTGGCCTACACCTCTGTCCGCCAAAAAGCAAAATTAATTATCACATATTATGGAAAGAACATTTGAAGAAGCATTGAGAAACCGCAGAAGCTACTACAGGCTCACAGACAAGTCCCCGGTAAGCGACGGCACTATAAAAGAAGTCATCAGCCATGCCCTTGAATTTGTGCCGTCTGCATTCAACTCACGCTCAACACGGATTGTCCTCCTGCTCGGAGAACACCACAAAAAACTATGGGAAATCACACTGGAGCAGCTCAAGAAAGTCACTCCGGCTGAATTTTTCCCAAGAACAGAGAAAAAAGTCGCGTCCAGCTTTGCCTCAGCATACGGCACAATACTTTTCTTCGAGGATATGGAAGTCATTGAAAAATTGCAGAAAGACTTCCCTACCTATGCCGCCGCGTTCCCGTCATATTCAGACCAGACTTCAGCCATGCATCAGCTGGCGATATGGACAAGACTTGAAGATCTCGGCTTCGGGGCATCACTCCAGCATTACAATCCTCTGATTGACAAAGAAGTGGCAAAGCAATGGGGAATCAGCCCAAAATGGAGGCTCATATCCCAAATGCCGTTCGGTATTCCTGAAGACACCCCGGGGGAAAAAGAAACCGGACCAATGGAGCACCGTTTCCTTGTCTTTGAATAAAATATCCATGGAACCTCACAAGAGACCTGCCGCAATTTTCCAATATGACTAAAAAGTCGTGATGCGACAGGGCTGAGACCACACACATAAATAGGCCGAGAACTTAGTTTTCAGGAGTTGAAAGGGCCTGTTTTTTTAAGAAAACAAATGATGGTGAGCAACAAGAAATTTTTGCTCACCATCATTTTTGTACCAAATCAAACGGAAAGTCCCGCCTATCAATTGTCATCCCCTGCCCCGATACATTGCAGAATATTCCAGAAAACCAGCAAAGCTCACAGGCAGACTCACATATGACATAACCTGCGGAACAAGCAGGCAAATTCCCCGCAGAGGGCATAGGACAGAGCGATTGCCGGAATCGCAGGAATATATGACGCCCCAACAGAAATTCCGCGCAGAACATATCACCGCAACGATGATTCCGATAAAAAAATACCATTGCAAACCCTTCCTGGAAATTTCACTTGAAGCGACATTTGCAGCGTCAAAAAAATAAAGGATATGATAATGAACTGGTTATTGGCAATCTTGGACATTGCCCTTGTGGCTGCATATGTGCGCCTTTTTTCTGCAGTTCCCTATGAGGGAGACGTTGACAGTGAAACCGGACTGAAAATGCCGGGACTCAAGCATGGAGAAGACTACGCCGACCCTGTGACAGGCGCCAAGGTCACAGCCTACTATGAAGACAGCAACGAAGAATGATGCCCGGACAACTTTGCAGTTTCTTATGCGACTACGCAAGCGTGATGGCCGGCTCCGGCGCGTCCGGACTCAGGATACAGAAGAACATTGAACGAATGGCCCGTCATTACGGCTGCCGGACACTGCTCGAACTCACTCCGTCAACCGTCAAGATACAGCTATATAATACGGCCGACAATGCCCAAAGAGCATTCAGAAGCGAAGTTGTGGCCCATTCCGGCATAAGCTTCTCAAAAATCAGAAAGCTAAGCTCATTGAGCTGGGACATTGCGGACAATCTGACGGACTATGGCAGCGCACTCCAGCGTTTCCAGCAAATACGAAACGAGAAACCGCTGGACGGCAGGATTGTACGTGCCCTTGCATCTGCAGCCAATGCCTCATTCTGCGAACTGTTCGGAGGTGACTTCATCTCGATGCTCCTTGTATTCGCGGCCACCTACGCCGGATTCTTCCTTAAGCAGTCATTAATACAAAGAAAAGTAAACACCTACATGACCTTCCTGATCTCATCATTCGCAGCCGCAATAATAGCTTCCGCGGCTTATGTGTTCTCTCTCGGAAACACTCCGGACGTGGCATTGGGAACAAGCGTGCTGTTTCTTGTCCCTGGAGTTCCCTACCTTAATTCCGTATGTGATATGCTGACAGGACACCATCAGCTCGGAATGGGCAGAATGGTGGAGGCCACTATACTCACGGCCTGCCTATCTCTCGGTTTCTGCGGCGCGATAGTCATAATGAAAATCGCATGACCATGAATACATTGATGCTCATTCTCGAAGACGCGCTCTTTGCCGCCGTGGCAGGCATCGGGTTCGGAAGCATAAGCAATCTTCCATACAAGGCATTTCCTTTCTGTGCCTTGATTGCCGGCATAGGCCATTCCCTGAGATTTGTCCTGATAACGGTGCTCGGAACACATATAATATGGGCAAGTCTCGCCGCAGGACTGGCCATAGGCATGCTCTCTGTCATTACTGGCGTGATAATTAAGCAGCCTGTGGAATCCCTTTCTTTTCCGTCACTGCTGCCGATGATTCCCGGGATGTATGCATACCGGACATTCCAGAATCTGCTCGGATGCGTCTCGACCTCATGCAGGGACGAATTCCTGGATTATTTCTACAGGATGTCGGACAATTTCCTCACAGGATGCCTTATCATAATAATGCTGGCAGTCGGGGCCGTGGTTCCCATGCTCGCTTTCAGCAGGACAAGCTTCCAAGCTACAAGACATATCTTGCGGTACTGAATTTTCGTGTCAGGCATCAGACGCAATTCCGCGGCAAATTGTAACTTTGCAAATCCGGAGCAGCGCTTAAAAGCAATCCGCTGCACCGGAACAATAAAGTAAATTGCCATGATGATTTTCATATCATGCGCCAAGACCATGGCGCAGACATGCCCACATGCGGTTCCATATGTAAGCGAACCGGAATATCTGCCTTATGCGGAAGAACTGGTCAAGAAAATGGCCGCATTTTCGGAAGATGAATTGGCCGATGCGCTGAAAGTAAGCCCGCGGATTGCCGCAGAAAACAAGATGCGATATACGGACATCCTGCATGGCGAGGCCGAAATGATGCCTGCCGTATTCGCGTACACCGGAGTGGTATTCAAGCACATGGCTCCGCAGAGCTTTTCCGCCGCAGATCTTGCATATGCCCAGGACCACCTTCGGATAACATCGTTTCTGTACGGGCTGCTCAGGCCGCTGGATGCGATAAGTCCGTATCGTCTTGAAGGCGGAATGGAGCCTGCCCCCGGCAGCGGAAAATCAATCTTCAATCATTGGCAGAAGCTCCTTACGGAAAACTTCATAGCCGAAATCAAAGCAAACGGCGGAATACTTGTCAATCTGGCCAGTGACGAGATGAAAAAGCTCTTTGACTGGAAAAAGATTGAGTCTGAGGTAAGGGTAATACATCCGGAGTTTCTCGTAAAAGGCAAAAACGACAAGACAAAAACGATAGTAGTGTATGCAAAGATATGCAGGGGCGAAATGACCAGACACATCCTGCTGAACCGCATTGAAAACCCCGAAGCCCTGAAAGAATTCAGCAACGGTGGCTTCACTTTTGCCCCGGATCTCAGCACATGCAGCAAGTATGTCTTTGTCAAGGAGCAGGAATAGGTGCGTTGCCCGTAATGATTTTAATATTCAGTGAGCCTGCCGCAATCGTTCCACTCGCCTATCATCTCCCCTTTGCGGCTGGCCTCAATCAATTTGGCAAGCCGGCTGCAAAACAGTTCCTCAGACGGCTTCACCCTTTGGATATTGTCAATCCTCACCCTCTGATAGAGCGGATGGAATGACTTTAAATTCGCCCACGCCAAGGGATTCTCCTTGAATGCATCAAGAATCTCCGGAATTATTTCAAATTCAGCAGAAAGATCCGGGCATACATCACGTCCGCTGTCCGTCATCAATCCGAGAGCCTCAAGGCGGCGGCATCTTTCCTTGTTCAGCTCAGTCCATGTGCTTTTTTTAGAGCGCCTGCTGAAACGCTGGAGAGCCACCCCGTCAACATTTTTCACCGTCGAATCAATCCAGCCGAAACATAAAGCCTCTTCCACGGCGTCAAGATACCACAATGCATCAGAGGGAGGAGTTTTACCGCGCTTCACGGCAAGCCAGCATTCCGCTTCCTTGTCATGGTTTTCAGAGAGCCATCTGCGGAAATCCGCACGGCAATTTATCTGGAGTATATTCTCAGGTATCATGATCTTAGTAATCATTTAATCAAAAACGCCTTCGTGCTCATCTCTGAAGTTCATAATAAACCATATCCTTCAGCTGCACCCCATCCTCAATTATGGCATGGTCATAATTGTCCCTAAAAAAGTCAGGCACACGGGAAGAATAGGCAAATCCGCATGCCTTGTAAAAACCGACAGTGGAAGGCACCTCGCCTGTCCCTGCCTTCAGCTTATGCCCGGGATACATGTCCGCAATCATTCCGAGGACGGCTCTTCCGTATCCTTTTCTCCGGAATCCCTCAATAATCGCAATGTTCTTTATCTCCACATATCCTTCGCCGGACTCATCCACGGCACATACTCCTATTTCAAGTCCTCCGGCAGAAACCGCATACAAGGAACACGACGGAAGATACCTTCTTACCATGCTCTCCTGCTCATCCCCGACAAGAAGCATATCCATATATCTCTCCTTATCCTCATGGACACGCCTCAATTTAACGTCCGGTACATAAGCGGTGCGCTCCAAACGCATGAAATGCTCTGTACGGCATTCTCCGTCAAACACCTGCTTCCCGGATTCGGAATGATGATACGTAAAGCCGCATTTCTCAGCGACTCTGCTTGACTTCCGGTTGCCGTCATAATACCCTATCCATAAGGCCGACAGTCCGAACACATTGAAGCTTCTGGCAATCAAGGCATTGACAGCCTCCTGGATATATCCGTTTCCCCAATGTGGCACCCCTATCCAATAGCCGATTTCTCCTTCACCGTCCACAATCTCAGCGGAATGCGTCCCGTCCGCAAACATGATTCCGCAGCTTCCGACAGGCTCACCAGTCTGCTTCAGGACAACGGCATAGGTCTCCGGAGCAGAAAAAACAGTCCGTATGATTTCCAGGCTTTCTTCCACAGAAGTATGCGGTGGCCAGCCGGCAGCCGGTCCGACAGCCGGATCTTTCGCATATTTGAACAATATTTCAACATCACTTTCACGCCACGGACGCAGAAGCAACCTTTCGGTTTCCATTACAATGCTCATATGTGTACCTCCATTTGCTGCAAATTTACTATTTTTGTCCTAACGGACATATATACGCTTGGGCTTCGGCAAAACTTACAAGTAAACTTTGCTTCTGCTCCCAGCTTTTAGCTATATTTGCACTTCGCACATATATATGCTGGCGTCTCGGCATAATCAAAGCAAGCTTTGCTTCTGCTCTCAACTTTTGCTATATTTGTTCCGATTTATATGCCATCGCTCCCGATGACTGCCGACGGGCTGCAGATGAACCACATCCGCTCACTGCCGGCACCATGCAACACCGAATAATGATGAGGAAGACAATAACTGCAATATGCTGCATCATGTGCAGCCTGATGAACATCGGCGCTTATGCGCACTCCGGATTTGAACTGCACAAGGCGGACTTCTATGCTGTTCTCGGATTTGAAGACAACGCTAAAGTGACGGCATGGATGCGTCAGATAAGCTCGAAAATGATTGACGGATACAAAGGAACGGAGCTCCCGCAATATGGAGGAATGGATTTCTACAACTATCTCAAAGCCGAATTTCCCGGATTCAAATGCAAGCACAGGCTGCTCTTCCATTGGGGATATAACTCGCGACCATGGAATGAGGGTCTGCAGGCAAAAGCAGATGCCCTGCCATGGGGACGCAACCCGGACGAATTGCAACGGTTCAAGCAAACGATCGCGGACGAACAGCAAAGGCGCAACAGGGAAGCCAATGCAATGACGGAAAAACTGTTCGGATTCGCATCCTCAGGAAAAGACGCCTCCTATGCAAACGCCATGATTTCCATTGTCTATGACGTCCATTTGCTCGGAGACTATACTCCGGACAACAAAGACTTCGACGGCGTACAGGACTTCTCTTCCGTTGTCGGTGACCTGATAAATGCCATACGCAAGATTGACGAGGCGCAGGGAAAAGCTCTTGTAAAATCCATTCAGACGGCAAGCAGGCAGCAGCTGCCCGTGCAGCAGAAAGCGGACGCCATGCTGGAAATCCTGCGACGGGAAATGCCGGAGTTCTTGCAGAAAGCCCAGGGAGGCTCCCTCAAAAGGCGTTTCGCAAAGCAAGGAATCATTTTTAAAGACAATCTCCGATGAAAACTTTTGCAGACAGCATATTCCTCCGGAAAATGCGCATGGCCGCACCTATAAGCGATGAAACGGCCTCAATTCTTGCCGGCCATCTTGAAGAATGCCATTTTCACAAAAAAGAACTCATTTTAAGAGAGGGCATATTCTGCAGATATGTTTGGCTTCTGGAAAAAGGCTTTGTGAGACATTACTGGGTAGTCAACGGCGAGGAGGCCACGACCTCTTTCTCAACGGAGGGCACGCCGATATTCAGCATGGACGAAATGTATTACGGGAAGCCCAGCGAAGAATATGCCCAGGCAATGGAACCCGTGCGAGCATGGCGCATAAAGGTCGGCGAACTGGAACAGTTCCTTAGGGACAATCTGGAGTTGGCCACATGGGCACGCATAATTCACCAGAACGAATACAGACGCGTCCACAAGTCTTTCAAAGAGAGACTTACTTTGCCGGCACGGGAACGCTACCGCATATTCACCGAAGAATTTCCAGAAGTATGCAGACGCGCCAATCTCGGACACATAGCATCGTACCTTGGAATCACTCTGCCCACACTAAGCCACATACGTTCGGAGGAAAGAATTTAATGTGGGACAACTTTTTTCTCATCGGTAATTCCGAAATTTGCCGCTCAAATCACAAAAAAGCAAATGGAAAACAATCTGACTGAGAAAAAACAGGGCCGCGAAGCCTGGATTGACTGGATGAGAATTGCGGCCTGCCTCATGGTATTCATCGTACACAGTACCGAGCCATTCTACCTTGGCGGAGACGGTGCCCTCATACTTACAAAGACGGATGCGTTTTGGGCGTCATTCTTCGATTCATTCGTGCGTGCCTGCGTACCGCTGTTCATCGTAGCCTCCAGCTACCTGCAGTTCCCTCTGCACTACTCCGCCGGAGAATTTTTCAGGAAAAGGGCAGTGCGCATCCTTATCCCGTTCATAATCTGGAGCCTTGTATATGCTTTCGCTTTCGGAGAGCCGGTGTCCAATCTCAAGGACCTGCTCCTGAACTTCAACTATGCGGCCGGACATCTGTGGTTCGTCTATATGTTGTGCGGAATATACCTTCTGATGCCGCTGCTCTCTCCGTGGGCTGAAAAAGTCGGGAAAAGAGAGCTTCAATTCTACTTGGGCATCTGGCTTTTCACGACACTCATCCCTATCATACGCGACTGGGCCTCACAATCGCCCCTCGCCATAACCTATGGCCCGACAGGCATTCCGAGACAGGCACTGTTCCCTCTTTGGGGAGAGGCCAGCTGGAACGCATACGGCCTGTTCTATTATTTCAGCGGCTTCATAGGCTACCTGCTTTTAGGATTGTATTTCCGCAAATTCGTTGGCATCATGTCATGGGCAAGGACACTGTCCATATCCGTCCCGTGTTATCTGCTTGGCTTTGCGATTTCCTTCGGCGGTTTCCTCCACCGGGCATTTGAAAGCGCTCAAGGCATATTCCCGGTCGGAGGCGCTGTCGATATGGCCGTATGGTGGGAAACCACATGGTGCAACGACACGATCGGAGTGGCTCTGATGACCATAGCATGGCTGCTGATTTTCCGGAAAGCGAACGCTCACGGGACCTTTTACTCAAAAGTCCTGTTGCCTGTATCAAAAGCAAGCTACGGCATGTATTTATGCCACATGCTGATTCTTGCCCCCATATGCGGCCTTTTCCGCGGTTGGCTCGGGTCCGGCAGCGAAGGCATGCTCGGATTCTGGACTACTCCCCTCGAGATACTGCTGTCCGCATTTACAGCTTTCGCATGCGTTGCAGCCATATCAGTGCTTCTGCAAAGGATTCCTAAAATAGGCAAATACATAATAGGTTAGGATAATGTGGAAAATCCGGTTATCTTTGCAGCGCTTTGGCTGATTTTGCCATCGCCTCAAACTAACCGGACCGCAGGCAATGCGGCCATTTTAACACAAAACAAACATGACAAACAACGTTTATTTGGCATCCAAACCGAGATACGAGATTCTGGACGGTCTCAGAGGCGTAGCCGCCGTACTGGTGGTCCTGTTTCACGTTTTCGAGGCCTATTCTCCAGGCCCTGCAGGCCAGATCATCAACCACGGCTATCTTGCAGTGGACTTCTTCTTCATGCTTTCCGGCTTCGTCATAGGATATGCTTATGATGACCGCTGGAACAAAATGAGCACATGGGGATTCTTCAAGAGACGTCTTGTACGCCTGCATCCGATGGTGGTCATGGGCACCGTGGTAGGAGCCTGCCTGT